>NZ_MWVI01000036.1 GCF_002087295.1 Vreelandella lionensis
AATGGCAGTGACTTTTTCAGAGCTTCCTTAAATATAATTGTAGTCAATTTTAAGAGTTATTCATGCATCGTCACGCTGATCTTCCAAGTGTCTTGAAGCCTGCACTTACCCGTACAATACGCCATCATTGCAGCGACGTTTTACACCTGGATAGGACTTCTCATGAACACGAGAGTTAAGCTCGATTCTGGTGTATGGGAGGAAGTAGGAAGGGTGGCGTATCCTGTTGATTGATCACGACCAAGATCTCAACCAACACAGGTGGATACGCCATGAATGATTCGACCCTCCAAGCCGTCACACAGCCAGAAAACGACATCACGGACCCACTGCATGAACTGCTACGCCAGGGAGCCCGAGACTTAATAGCCAAGGCCGGGGTGCCGGAGTTAACGACGTTTCTGGATCAATACGCCGACAAAACGCTAGAGGATGGGCGTCGTGCCGTGATCCGCAACGGCCACTTGCCCGAGCGTACGATCCAGACGGGCATCGGTGATGTTAGCGTGCAAGTGCCCAAGGTACGAGACCACAGCAGCCATGGCGCTGGCTTTAACAGCAGCCTGCTACCGCCTTATTTGAAGCGGACTCGCAGTATCGAGGAGTTGATCCCCTGGCTCTACCTGAAGAGGATCTCCACCTGCGATTACCAAGAGGCACTGGCCGCGCTGCTCGGTGATCAGGCCAAAGGCCTCTCGGTGAACACCGTGTCTCGGCCCAAGAAGCTGTGGGAAGATGAGCATGCTGACTGGCAGAAACGCGATCTATCAGAGCAGCGCTATGTCTACTGGTGGGTCGACGGTATCTACAGCAAGGTGCGCATGGATGACAGCCTGTGCCTGCTGGTGCTCATCGGTGTGACCGAGCATGGCCGTAAAGAGCTGGTCGCCGTGGAGGATGGACGACGCGCATCGGAGGCCAGCTGGGAGAGCTGGTAACGGGGTTACGCGAATGCCCCCAAGCTTGCGATCGTCGACGGTGCCATGGGGTGCTGGGCGGAGTTGAGCCAGCTCTATCCGGAAACGGATCACCAGCGTTGCTGGGTACATAAGACGGCTAATGTGCTGAATAAGCTACCGAAATCCGTACAGCGCAAGGTCAAAGCTGATCTATACGAGATATGGATGGCCGAGATACGCTTTGATGCCCACAAGGCGTTTGATCGCACCGTGAAACGCTTCGACGCCAAGTACCCAACAGCCATGGCGTGTTTGATGAAGAATCGGGAGGCGTTGCTGGCGTTCTACGACTATCCGGCAGAGCACTGGTTGCATATTCGTACAACCAATCCGATCAAATCGACCTTCGCTACGATTCGCCTGCGGAGCAAACGCAGCCGGAACATGCGGTTCTAGTGACCAACTTCCAGATGATAGGGGAACGCCCTTCGGGTGGGTTTTCTCTTCCGCAAAAATAATACCAAGCTTCTGTTTTGGGTACTTTTTCTGTTTCCCAATCGGTGGACAAACTGTCATCGTTGCATGCTTGACCGATAGGGTCGCCTCCTGTTGATTGCCTCGCTTGTCACGAAAGTGAATATCGTGTGTTCCACTGACCTGAGTCTTGGCCATCACATGAGAAATCGTAGTGCCTCCCTCCTCGGCGAGACGATCAACGCAACTGCGGATCAAAAAGTGAGTGCTAAGATCTTGAGCCAGACAAAAGAGTTCAAAAATGTCACGCTCGTGATCACCGATATGCACGCACCGTTCAGGTGAACCTGCAAGCTGAGTAGAACGCTGCAGGTTGTCAAGCCAACGCATGCTTTCTTTCTGCTCGATGGGTACGCGGATCGTATTAACCGTGCGCTTGAGAGCTGCTGTGCCTTTGAATTTGTTCCGCGTCCAGAATTTGGCAGCTGTTAGACCCAAGGGCAACCCTTCCGTTGTGATAGCCAGACTAGCGTGCATTAAAAGCCCGCAGACGGTATGTTTAAGGTGCCGTCCGTCTTTCATCTTGCGCCCGGTTGATTCATTAATGAAACCAATCTTCTCAGATGACGAATGCTTGAAAGAAAACTCGGTTGTATCCTGCAGGATCAATGCAGTCGCGCGTCCCCCAAGTCGCAGCCAGTCATTTCCTCGTTCACCCAGTGTTGTCCCATATTGATACCTCTTATCATATCGAACGAACTGAGAAGCCAAAAAAACACATCGGGCTTTACTTTATCAACAGTATGCTTATGTAGCTGATGTTTTGTGGGTAATTGCAAGGTTAGTGGATCGTTTACGAATATCCGCCGCGTGGGCGAAGTGGTACGGTTATTTGCTGAGGCCAGCATAATCGTGATTACTGCCTTTATATCGCCTTTCCGTGCTGACCGTGAGCTGTTTGATAAAGGTGATTGTATCGAGGTGTGTGTCAACACGCCGCTGGAAGTATGTGAACAGCGTGATCCGAAAGGCCTGTATCACTTAATACTATCTACCACACTCAGCAAGAGTTGGTGACGCAACTGATGAAAGCTTGCTTTTAATCTGTGTGCATCAATATGCCGTCCTCACAATTCCCTGCTCAGCCTATCAGACATGGCCACCATCTAAGCGGCCATAAATAAACGTTGTAGATAATTCTTAATTTAAACTTGATTTTTTAAACCTGTGTTTCTAAAGATTTAATTGCTAGTTGAGATAGCAATGTTACACCAGTAGGAATAATTTCATCATTAAAATCATAATATGGACTATGCAGTCCATGCTTATGATTGTCATCACCAGAGCCTACATGAATATAGGCGCCTGGAACTTCATCTAGCATAAATGAAAAGTCTTCTCCTGCCATGCTTGGATGATGATTTTCTTGGATGCTCTCACTTCCAAAATTTTCACATATAACTTTTAGCGCTTTTTTTGTTGCTGATTTTTCATTAAAAGTTATACTGAACTTGTTCTCTATTTTTAATTCTATGCTCGTTCCATAGTATTTTTCAATGCTTTCACATAGGTTTCTTAGAGCACAGTGAATAGAGGCTTGAGTCACCTTATCTAAAGCCCTGGTTGTTCCACTCATTTTGACGGTATTTGGTATTACTGCAAACCCATTAATATCACCTCCATTAATAGAGCATATGCTAATTACGGCTGGACTTAATGGGTTTATTTCCCGACCTACAATAGTATTAGCTTTGTTGATTAATTCAGATGCAATCCGTATAGGATCAATGCAGTTATGCGGACTTAGACCTCCATGGCCTCCTTTTCCATGAATCACAATATCTATACGGTCTCCACTTGCCATAATAGGCCCATCCATTAAACCAAATTTACCTACGGGTAAATCAGGCCAATTATGAATGCTATATATTTCATTAATGCTGAATTTTTCAAAAAGACCATCTTTAATCATGGCCTTGCTGCCGCCAAGTCCTTCTTCAGCAGGTTGAAATATAAAATAAACGGTGCCAGAGAAGTTGTTGTTTTTTATTAAAAATAAAGCTGCGCCCAATAACATGGTTACATGCCCATCATGGCCGCAAGCATGCATTTTACCCTTGTTCACTGAAGAATAAGTTACACCGCTTTTCTCTTCTATAGGTAGGGCATCCATATCTGCCCGAAGGGCTACACTATTACCACTATCGTTCTTTCTGTCCAGTGACCCAAGCGACTATGCCTGTTTTTCCCAAACCAGAAACATATCTTATGTTATTATCTTCTAAAAATGTTCGAACTCTATTTGCCGTAAAGTTTTCTTCAAAACCTATTTCTGGGTTTTGGTGTAACTCTCTGCGAATTTTTCTTAAACTCTCATTATTGCAAAACTTGTTCATCTACTATTCCTTTTGATTACCTGATGATTTTATTTAGCTCTTCGATGTCTAGTCCAATATTATTGTAATGCTTTTTCGTGGCTTCAATTTTAGTGAAAACATCTTCATACCCAGGCTTTGCCATATTCATCTACATAGGTATAGTCGCCTTTAACGGTAAATAGTGTAATCATTTCTTTAACGTCATCTGGAACAAATAAAGTATGCGTTTCTCCAGGAGGTTCATATGCAAAAGAGCCTTCTTTAGCAATCCAGTCATGCTCTAAATAGTACCATTTACCTTTTAAAACAAATGCTTGGACATCTCCAGAATGGCGATGGCGTGAAAGAAAGCCATGTTTATTAACGCGTAGTAAATTAACATAGTAACCAGAGCTTGCATGTAGAAGCAGAGGTTTGAAAGATACACCTTCTGAAGTTGATGGAACCCACAGTTCGTCATCCGTTAAGTAATCGGTGAGGGCTTTTTCGAGAAGTAAGTCAGGTCTCATATAGCTAGGTTGTAGGAGTTGATACGGTAAATCGTTGTTATTAGTTTTTTCATGCATTGTTATTTACCTT
>NZ_MWVI01000037.1 GCF_002087295.1 Vreelandella lionensis
CCGGTCTTCGGAATAACCGGGGCGGTTCACTGTTGGATTGAGGTCAACGGTTACCTTGGTGATTTATCCATTTTCAGAACTGCATACCCCATAAGCGGTCGTAGCATCCTCAAAGACTATATTCTTGACCGTTTCGGGCCTGGTCGGGGCGCATTGTTGAGTCCGGTAGAAGATCTCCCTGACGGAATGCAATATATCCCTCAGTATGTTCTCAAAGATGCGCAGGTAGATATGTTTACTGCAAGCTTGGGTTATCAGCTTGAACACGGTATTTAACAAGGCGCAGCAGTTCGCGGCCGATGGCCGCCGGACGCCCTTTACGTGGCTCCTTCGTCGCCACTCCAAGGTCGCCGCTGTGCTTCGTCGTTATACCTATTGTGAGGACTTGCGATAGATGAGCAATATTGAAGGGAGCTTAGTCAAGTTCTTTGATATCGAAAGTGAAGTGCGAGAACACATAAATACTCACAGATATCAAAAGGTTTTGATCTCAGAGTTAGATAACTGGAGTCAAATTTGTAGTTCTTTGGACACTCTAGGCGATACAGGATTAGCGCTAAAAAGTTATTTCAAATCTGACTTTCCTATTGAAGCAGGATTGTCTTATATCTACACCTATGGACTTTTGCAGGCTTTATTTATTCAACAGGATGCGATGAACCATTTGTCTGAAGCATTCGAAGTGCCATATGAGTTGTCTGATGAACTGAAAAGCATCAGAGCAGTTAGAAATGCCTCAATAGGTCACCCAACAAAGAATAGAGTTAAGAAAACTACTTACTTTAATCACATTTCTCGGATTTCAATGAGTAAAGGTGGCTTTACTCTAGCTCGTTTCTACGACGAGGGGGAAAGTGAGTTCATCGACGTTGATTTCAAAAAAATAGTAGAAACACAGCTAATCGGTATTAATAATGCTTACGCATTAATCAGTTATAAGCTTCGAGAAATTGACGAGCAACATAGGGCTAAATTTATGGGAAAACCTCTAGCAGATATTCTTCACTCAACAATGGGGTATATGTTTGAAAAGGTTGGGCAGGCAATATACTCACCATCCAATTCAAATGTTTCATTTGGTCTTAGTATGCTTGAGTCAATCGAAGAGACATACAATAACTTCCGAAGTGCATTGCAAGAGAGAAATGAGTTACCTGACCATATTCAGTACGAACTTGATGAGTACTTTCACGGAATTAAACGAGTGAAAGCTTACCTGGTTAACTCTAATATGAATGACTTTTCAGAGGCAGATGCACGAATATTCTTATTTTATCTGCAAGAGAGCCATAAACCTGAATCCGTGAAGCCGGCGC
>NZ_MWVI01000038.1 GCF_002087295.1 Vreelandella lionensis
GGCCGGTCTCACGGATTCAGGATAGAGAAAGGGCAACAGCAGCGACATACCCGCAATGCCACCAAGCCCAGGAATGATGCCCACAATTAGACCGATGAGGACACCAATCACCATGTACAGCATATGGGGAACAGTAAACAACTGCCCCAAACTGGAAAATAAGACATCTGTCATTGTCTTGGCTCTTATGTTGTTTAATGTAAGGGAGCCCAAAGGCACTGCTTGAGCCGTGCCTTTTTAGTGTTAGCTGGCGTGTTAAATACGAGCGCCGTGCTGCTCTAGCAGCCACTCGACCAGCCACTGGCGTGTGGCATCATCCAGCGACATGGCATCCTGCAGATGTTGCTCGACGACCTCGCCCACCACCGGCGTGTAGGGGCCAAGCTGGGCCATGGCGGCTTCTTTGAACGCTTCCGTATCGACAAAACTGCGCGCCGCGTCGCGATACTCCTGAATCAGCGCTTCTGGGGCATCGTTTGGCAGTAAGATCAATTTTTGCAGCGTAAACCCGGAAGCAAAGAACTTACGATATGCCTCGGCACCAGGGCCGCTGGGTGCTTCACCATGCAGGGTTTCGTACACTTCATTGAAGGTCGGCAAGTCAGGGAAAGCAGGGTCACGCTCGATCTCGCCGCTGTCGTTAAGCACGCCTAGCGAAAACAGCGGCACCGCTCGACCGCTCTCTACCAGTGGTTCTACGCTGCTGAAATAGGCAGAAGTGGTTTGGAAGTCGATATCAGCCTCGCCACGCTCAAAGGCTAACCGCCCTTCTCCACGGCTACGCATGCCCGACACGGCCTGCACATCGGCCCCCAGCAAATCAAGCGCAATCAATACCGGTAGCTCTAGCCCGGTATGGCTCTGCACGGCAAACTTAACGCGCTGGTTAGTTACCGCGTTCAGCACCTCCTCTGCGCTATCGCCTAAGCCAGGCTGGGCATAAACCACGCCGCCGGTGGGCGTGGCTAGAATCGGTGTCCAATCATCGTAGCTATAACGAACCCGGCGGTCTTGCAGCATGGCAGGGTATTGAGTGGAGGCAGAGGTACCGATCCACTGGCTGCCATCCGAGTCCGCTCGCATAGCAAACAAATTGCTGCCATTGATAGAGCCGCCGCCGGGCACGTTATCAATCACCAGCGTCGGGTTGCCTTCAATATGGTCACTCATCCAGGTGGTGAAGAAGCGTGCCCATACGTCGGTTCCTCCGCCCACACCAAAGGGAATGGTCCAGCGAATGGTGTCAGGCACGCTCACATCGTCAGCTTGAGCATTCACACTGATAGCGCCTAGCGTGGAACAAGCAACGAACAGTAGCGCTTTCTTGAGCGTTGTAAACGGAGTGTTCTTCAGGGTGGTCATGGCGATACTCCTGTTATTGATTATTGTCGGTTAGTTATTGTGGTAACGTTATTTAATCAACGGTTTCGATGGCGTGATGCCCCGCTACATTTGAAGGGCTCGCGTAAAAAATTTGCCCGCTCATAATTTTGCGAGCGGTTCGAATAAGCGATACGCGCGCTAGGTCAAAAGCATTCTGCTGGCGATATTCCGCCGTTAGCTCAATCGAACCAGAAGGATGCTCTAATGTAATCTGTGATAACAGTTGCCCGGCAGAAAGCTTCTGAGTGCTTATGGCCATGTGATTGGCCACCGAGCCGGGCACGTTAATCGCCGCCGCCACGGCCATTGCCCCTGTCACGGCAATCGCTTTATGGCAGCGATGGGGCACAAAATAGCGCACATTCAGCGTGTGCGATGCCGCTTCAGCCTCTGAAATCAGTACCACCTTGGGCAGCACGCTCTGGCTTACATCGCCCATTCCCATCCGTCGCCCTGCTTCACGGCGTAGGGTTTCTAAGCGGGTTAACAAGGCCGGGTTATTGTCCAGCTCCGCAGGCGCTTCATGGCCGGTTAGCCCCACCGACTCCGCGCGCAGCAGCATAATCGGCGTGGCGGCATCAATACAGCTCACCTCGACACCTTCGATCTCATCGCAGGCGTTTCCTGTGGGTAGCAGCTGGCCCGTTTTACTGCCCATGATGTCTAAAAAGCTGAGTTGGATGCCCGCCGCAGTGCCAGGAACGCCGCTAATGGTAACGCTGCCTTCGTACTGCACCTGCTTACCCGGCGTGGGTACATGACACTCAATCAGCCGCTGGGTGTTCAGGTTATGCACCTTCACCACGGTCGTCCCGTCCTGCGGTTCCACCAACCCTGTTTCGATAGCGTAGGGCCCAACGGCAGAGAGCATGTTGCCGCAGTTCGGGTTAAAGTCGACGCGCTTATTCACTACGTCCACCTGAGCAAACAGGTAGTCAACGTCGGCATCCGGGTGCGACGAGCGCTCCACAATGGCCACTTTGCTAGTGAGCGGGTCGCCGCCGCCAATACCATCGATCTGTAGCGCATGCCCGGAGCCCATCAGGCTCAGCAGAATATCAGCCTGCTGAGCCTGATCACTGGGCAGATCTTTCATGCGAATAAAGGGGCCTCGAGAGGTGCCGCCCCGCATAACGACACAAGCAATGCTGTTCATATCGCTCCGCCATAGTTCGCGATGACTGTATGAACGGAGAATGTCAGCCAATGTTTAATGTCTCAAATGCAAATATGGATTGCTATAAATCCGTTTTGTGCATTAATGTGTTTTGGTTATGAATCCAACTTTTTAGCGCAACAATCCTATGCTGCATAGACTCGAATTTCTTGACCTCCAGGCCTTCATTTTGGTCGCTGAATTGGGCACCTTTCATGAGGCGGCGCAGCGCCTGCATTTGTCGCAGCCAGCGCTCACTCGGCGTATCCAAAAACTCGAAGAACTCCTTGAAGTTGAACTACTTGAGCGAACTACACGGCGTACTCGGTTAACGCCGATGGGGGCCGATTTTCTGCCCCGCGCCAGACGCATGCTAGAGGAGTACGAGTCCTCCATCTTAGGCATTCGAGAGCTCGTCACCCACCAAAAAGGCACGGTGACGATTGCCTGCCTGCCCACGGCGGCCTTCTACTTTTTGCCTAGTGTCATTCGCGTGTTTAGCGAGGCGTGGCCGGGCATTCGCATCCGGATTTTGGATGTCAGCGCTAACGAAGGGCTGGAAAAAGTTATTAATGGCGAGGCGGATTTCGGCATCAACATGATCAGCGCGCAAAGCTCGGAAGTGCGCTTTACGCCGCTGCTGCGAGATCCCTTTGTGCTGGCACTGCGCTCAGACCACCCGCTTGCCAGCAAAAAGCAGATTGAGTGGAGCGATTTAGAAGATGTGCGGCTCATCACCGTGAGCCGCGATAGTGGCAACCGCACGCTGCTGGATAACGCGCTTTCGGCGGAGGGTATTCATCTCAATAGCTTTTACGAGGTGCAGCATCTCTCTACTTCGTTGGGGCTGGTGGAATCGGGCCTTGGCGTGGCTATTTTGCCGCGCATGACCATGCCCGGCCCGGACCACGACACGCTCTGCTCTCGCGATTTACCCGAGCCACGCATTCAGCGCTCAATTGGGTTGGTGCGCAGCAACTCGCACAGCTTATCCAGCACGGCACAGCTGTTTATCGATCTTCTGTTAGAGCACTGGGGCAAAGAGACTGTTTAGCAACGCTTGAAGACGCAATGAGCGCCAGGATCGCGTCAATATCCAGATGTTCTTCGAGCGTATCGGCCAAGCGCTCCAAGGCTTGTTCGCGGTGGGCGTTGTAATCGACGCTGCCTGCTTTGGCTAGGCCAAGCTTGGTGAGCAGCGCTTGGCAGGCTTCTGGGTGATCGAATAGGCCGTGTAGGTAAGTGCCCATCACTTGGCCGTCCTCGCTGATGGCCCCATCCAAGTGGGTGCCTACATCGAAGAGTGGCTTGTTCAGGGCGGGGCCTTCGCTAACGCCGTTATGAATCTCGTACCCCTCTACCTTTGCCTCTTCCCCTACCAGTACGCCGCTCACATTGCGAAGCTGCTTGCCGGGCACCATGCGCGTGGTCAGCGGTAATAGCCCCAACCCGGCGATTTTTCCGGGGCCCCCTTCCAGCCCGCCGGGGTCATCGACCCACTCCCCCAGCATTTGAAAACCGCCGCAAATGCCCAGCACTTTGCCGCCGTAGCGCAGGTGGCGGGTAATCGCCGCGTCCCAGCCCTGGCGCTTTAACCAGGCTAAGTCGCTCGCGGTACTTTTACTGCCGGGAAGTACGATCACATCAGCAGGGGGAATGGGCTGGTCTGGGCCGATAAAACTAAGCGATACCTGTGGATGCAGGCGCAGCGGGTCGAAATCGGTATGGTTACTGATGCGCGGCAGTGCAGGAACGATGACCTTGAGCGTTTGGCTCTCTTTCTCCGCCTGCACGGTGCCGATGCTATCTTCGGCATCCAGCAGCAGTCCTTGTAGATACGGCAGCGTGCCCAGCACCGGCTTTTGGGTGCGCGCTTCCAACCACTCGAGCCCTGGCTCTAACAGCGCAATATCGCCCCGAAAACGGTTGATGATAAAGCCTTTGGTGCGGGCCTGTTCGCTGTCACTCAGCAGCGCAAGCGTGCCGACCAGCTGAGCAAACACGCCACCACGGTCAATATCGCCCACCAGCAGCACCGGGCAGTCCGCGGCTTCGGCAAACCCCATATTGGCAATATCGCCTTTGCGCAGGTTGATTTCCGCCGGGCTGCCGGCCCCTTCGGCAATAATCACATCGAACCGCTGCTCTAGGGCTTGCCACGCTGCCATCACGCTCTCTTGGGCCGTACGCTTGAAGACGTGGTAGTCCAGCGCGTCCATATGGCCGTACACCTTGCCGCGCAGAATTACCTGGGCACCCCGGTCGGTTTCCGGCTTTAGCAGTACCGGGTTCATATCGCTATGGGGAATAACGCCCGCCGCCTGGGCCTGTAGCGCGGTGGAGCGGCCAATCTCGCCGCCATCGTTGGTCACCGCACTGTTCAGCGCCATGTTTTGCGGCTTAAGCGGGGCCACCGAGATACCCCGGCGCTGGAGAACACGGCAAAGCCCCGCCACCACGGTACTTTTACCCGCATCCGAGGTGGTGCCTTGAATCATCAGTGTGGTCATGCGTGGCCGCCCTGGCTAAAAGAACGAACCTTAGCGGGCGTTCAAGCGCGGCGCAACCCAGTCGCGCCGCAGGCGGTTACAGCCCGAGGGTTTCTGCCCAGAGGGCGATACGCTGGGCTACGGTAGTATTCATTACGATATCCAGATGCGACACACCGGCAATAAATTAAAACTCCGCCTGGGGCGCGTGGGGGTGTATGGGGGGCTAAACTGCTTGGCATAAAACGCCTCATCCCTATCCCCCACCAGCACCAAAATCGGCGCGCGGATGTTGGCAAGATCGGCTTTATAATGTGCGGTGCCAAAGCTCTCCATCATTCGATAGGTGTAGCTCAGGGTGTCCGAGCCGGTGCGGTACGCCAGCGGCAGGTTAAAGTGCAGTACTGGCCAGTGATTAAATCGGGTGACGTTCATCTGATTGAGCAGCGCCAGCGGCACGATGCGCCAAAGGTTCGGCGTGGCCCATCCCGCCTGTTTACGCACCGTGGCGGCGTTATAGGCTAGAAACGGTGCCAACAGCACCACACCAGCAAGCTTGCCCGCCTGACTACCCGCCGCAACACGCAGCGCCAGCCCACCGCCGGAGGAGTGCCCGCCAATAGCCACCCTATCGTGTGGGGCGTGCTCTTGTTGAGCGTGCTCAATCAGGTCGGCCAAGTCATCTTCCAGCTGGCCGATATAATCCACATCGCCACGCTGCGCAGGGTTTGGCCCATGGCCGCGTAAATCGGGAGTAATCACGTCGAAACCGGCAAACTCCGCCAGATATTCCGCCATCGGGGCCAAATAGTGGCTGCTGGCCGATGAGCCGTGCAACAGCACTAACAGCGTGGGCGGTGTGGCCCGCCCGGCAACGTCGGCACTTGGGTAGTAGCGGTAACCCAAGGTGCTACCATCCCGCGCGGTGTAGGATTGCAGCGGCGGGATATCCTCTGCGGAGGGCAGAATATTCACCAGCACATCGAAGTTTAAGCCGTTGGAAGCTTGCGCTTGTGGCATTGCGTTGTCTCCTTCTAAGCCGTGGTGGCACTGTTTGGCTGGAGGTGCTCCCGCCGAAACCGTAAGTGGAACGGACTAAGCAAGCTCGGCATGGGAACTTGGCCGTTGAGTTTCTCCGGTGGCTGCAGCGTCCAGCGGGCACGCCGTTGAAGTGCGGCGAGCAATCGGCTGGTGACGAGCAGCACGATATGCCTGCCGGGGCAGATCCCTGGCCCGCCGCTAAACGGCACCAGCGGCCACTGACCTGGTCCGTCAGGGGTTAGCCACATCTCTGGCGTAAACTGGTGAGCAGCGTGTAAGTAGCGCTCATCACGGTGAAAATAGGGCGTATGAATCAACAGCGATGTATGGGCTGGCAGGGTGCCCTGCTTCCACTGGGTAAGCCTAGTCGACTGCCTTAAAATCAGTGGGGTGGTGGGCCATAAACGCAGGGACTCTAAAACGCTGGCTGTTAACCGATCCACGGCGGGCGGCGACGTGCCATCGGCCTCTGCCATCGCCCGTGCCGCGAACTCGGGGTGCGCGCACAGTAGCGCTAACGCACGAAACGCCGCCATGCCTGCGGGTTCAAATGCGAACAGCCACTGGGGCACCTGCTGCAGCGGCGCCTGCTCGTTTTCCGCGCCTTGCGCCGAGAGCATCGCCATCAGGCTGTTCGGTTCCGCCCGCTGGTAGTAAAACGCCAGGTGCCGTTCAAAACGCTGCTGCAACCGCTTGCGTTTAGGGTGCATAAAACCCCAGTTGGCGGCTTTACGTAGGGCAGCAAGCTCTTTGGTGAGCGTGCGGTCGTAGCGGGCGATATCCCCAAGCACGATGCGCCGCACAATACGCTCCCAGGTAACGTGAAAGGTTGCCCAATCCAGCTCGTCGAAGCGCGTCCCTACCCGCGTTACTAGCTGTTCGGCCTCCTCTTCCACAATCCTGGTAAACGCCTCGGCAAGGGTATGGCGGGGGCAGCTACTCTGTAGAACCCGCTCGTTCAGGGCGCGGCGTTTTTCACGGGCCTCGCCGCTGGAAACCAGCGCCATTTCCGGTTCAAAGTGGCCCAGGGCGCTGCGCTTTAACCGCTCATTGGTCGCAAACGGCTCGGGGGTGTGCTCCAACACGTCGTTGGCATCGGCGGGGTCCAGCACCACCGCCATCGGCTTGCCAGGCACTTTCAGCATCAGCGGCCCACGGCCATACTTTTTGCTTAACGCTTGAAGCTGCTGCACACCTTGGGCATCCAGGGCGAAGCGCTCCACTACCCCTACGATTTTCGGGCGGCGGCGTATCACCCCTTTCGCCACATTAGGCGCTATCACACGGCAAACAATGGCAATAGTTTCGCTCAGCGTGGCCGTCGGTAACGGCGCTGGGTTGGATCTCCTATCCATTCCTGCTCCTTGAAATGCACGGCTAACGCTTCAGTCTAGAATTCGCCGCCCCATACGCAAGGGAATAGCCCTCAACCCGCGTCAACCAGCACTTAAATCAAGCTAAGGGTTAATGAAGGTGGGTTTCTCCACGGCAGACAGGCCCGGCAAATTCCGCTAGGGTAGCGGCTCCCGCCACCAACCGATTACGCCCGATATGCAAGAGATACTGAACGAGATAGTCGCCGAGCTTGCGCAAGAGACCGAGCGCGGCAAAGTGGCCGACTACATTCCGCAGCTAGCCCACGTAGACCCCAGCCAATTCGCCATTAGCTTGGCCACGGTCGAGGGAGAGCGCTTCTCGGCGGGCTGCGCGACCACGCCCTTCTCGATTCAGAGTATTTCCAAGGTATTTACCTTGACCATTGCGCTAGGCAAATGGGGCGATGGGCTGTGGTCGAAAGTAGGTCGCGAGCCTTCCGGCGACCCGTTCAACTCCATCGTTCAGCTAGAACATGAGAGCGGCAAACCGCGTAACCCGTTTATCAATGCCGGGGCCATTGCGGTGGTGGATGCCATTATGATGGGCCACGAACCCAAAGAGACCCTGGCCGAAATTTTGAGCTTTGTGCGCTACATCGCTGACGACAACAGCATCTGTTTTGATCATCAAGTCGCCGCGTCGGAAATGGAGCACAAAGACCGCAATGCATCGCTGGCCCACTTTATGAAAGCCTTCGGGCGGCTGCGACACGATGTTGATAAAGTGCTCGGCACCTACTTCCACCAGTGCGCCATCGCCATGAGCAGCGATCAGCTTGCCCACGCCGGGCTGTTTCTGGCTTCCGATGGGGTCAACCGCCCTAGCAACCTACGGGTGGTATCACCCCAGCGGGCGCGGCGGATCAACTCACTCATGATGATGTGCGGTCACTACGATGCCTCGGGGGAGTTCGCCTTCCGCGTGGGTCTACCGGGCAAAAGCGGCGTGGGTGGCGGCATTTTAGCCATCGCGCCGGGGCGCGGTTCGCTGGCGGTATGGTCGCCAGGGCTGGACCGTTATGGCAACAGCTTGCTCGGTGCGCGGGCGCTGGAGATGTTCGTGCAACGCACCGGCTGGTCTGTGTTTGGTCACTAGGCTTGGGCACTAGCTCCGAGCGCTCTCTTGCGATTCAAGGTGCTGGGCGGCTTCCCAGGCCTGCACTTGGCGTTTCACCTCTAGGCCCCAGCGGTAGCCGCCTAGCGCGCCGCTTTGCTGAATCACCCGGTGGCAAGGAATCCACAGCGCCACCGGGTTCGCCCCTACTGCATTCCCCACCGCCCGCGACGATTTCGGTGCCCCCAATAGCTGGGCAATATGCGAGTAGCTAGCTAGTTGGCCATCAGGAATCATCAGCAGCGCTCGCCACACGTTCAGTTGAAAATTAGTGCCACGCACATGCAACGAGAGCGCCCCAGGCGCAGCGTTGTTCCTTGGCTCGAACAGTGCTTCAACCGCATAACGGGTGGCATCTGGCTGGTGGCGTAGCGTGCTGCGCGGCCACTCGGCGGCCAACAGGGCGAGAATATCCGCCTCAGGTGTAGCGGCCAGAAAGCCCATCCGGCAAATGCCCCTAGGCGTGGTGGCGACCAGCACCTCACCAAACGGCGTGGGGTGAATGCCGTAAGCAATCTCCACGCCCTCCCCTTGGCGCTTGAACTCCCCAGGGGTCACCGCTTCCAGCGTGACAAAATGATCGTAAAGCCGCGAGCCGCCGCTCAACCCCAGCGCCTGGGCGGTATCGGTGAGGCTCTGGGCAGAGGCAATCAACTGCTTACCCCGCGCCAGCGTCAACGCCTGTAAAAAGCGCTTTGGGCTGACGCCCGCATAACGGCAAAACAGCCGCTGAAAATGGAACGCCGCTCAAATGCACCTGCGCCGCGATCGTGTCCAAACTGGGCTGTTGGGCTGCATTCGCCACCATAAAGGCCATGGCTTTTTCGATGCGGGCATAGTCGTTCATTGCTTCTATCTCACGGGGAAAGTGACGGGATCGCGTGCATGATCATGCAAGCTTACTCAGCTAAAGCGCCAAACCCCACCCGAATCTTGCGCAAATCACACATCAATTTTGTGCAATACGCCGAATGTGACTCATCACACACTGCGCACTCCCTTCAGGAGGATCATCATGAGCACATCGTTACTGTTACCTATGTCTGCCTTTGCCCTTGCTGCGTCTATTTCACCTGGGCCGGTGAATATCGTTTGTCTGAGCAGCGGCACGCACTACCCCGTGCACAAAGGGCTCACGTTTGTTACAGGGGCAACCTTAGGCTTTATCTTACTGTTTCTCGGCATTGGCGCGGGCCTCTACTCGCTGCTCCATGTGATGCCATGGCTGGAGGAGGCACTGAAGTGGGCCGGCATCGTGTTCTTACTCTATCTCAGCGTTCGCCTGATACAACACGATGGCCGCCTGGGGGAATATAACCCACATAAAGCCCCTGGCTTTTTTACAGGGGCTGCGATGCAGTGGCTAAACCCAAAAGCGTGGCTGGCCTCGGCGGCGGGCATTGCCGCGTACACCAACGGCAACGATCCTTATCTCATCGGTCTGTTTGCGGCTCTTTATCTGCCTATTTGCTGGCTCTCGCTGGCAAGCTGGGTCTACGCAGGGGCGTTTCTCAAACGCTACATGCACCGCCCCGCCGTCCTCCTGACGATCAATCGCTGCCTAGCGGTAGGCTTGGCGGGAAGTGCTCTATTTTTACTTTTTGAGGAACGGGGTCGGTACTGATTCGGAGTGGCGGCCACCAGCCGCCTGAAAGTGCGCTGAAAATGAGGCTGATCATTAAAACCCGCTGTTAAAGCCACTTCTACAATAGGTTGGCCTTGTCTTAGCGCCGCTTGCCCTAGCTGAATACGCTGATTAATCAGATAGGCATGGGGCGTTAAGCCATAGTGCTGCTTAAACGCACGAATCAAATGCCCTGCGCTGTATCCCGTTTGTTGGGATAAATCGTCCAGTGAAATATCGCTGGCACAGTGCTCACGTAAATGGCGCGCCACGTGCGCTAAAACATAGGGCGTTGGCGTTGGCGCTATCGGTGCTTCTTCCGCCAACTGGGTCATCAGTGTCGTTAAATAGGCCTCTAGCACCTGCTGCTTATGGGTAATCGCTCTTGCTTATCAAACAAGCAGTCTGCCATGACACAATATTGGGAATGGAGAGACGGTTGATGGATCACCGCCGTAGCAATGTCCTGCCACTCAGCCGAGGGTAACAAGCCAAGCTCATAACGCAGCTCACTCAACCAGCGTGTATTTACATAGAGCATCAGATACGCCCACGGCTGGTTAGCAATGGGGTTACAGGCATGCACCCAGTGAGGGTTCATCATCACTAAGTCACCGGCGCGAATCTGATAAGACGTATATCGATACATAAAGGTGCTGGCGCCGGATGTCACCGCTCCTACCGACCAGTGTGAATGGCTATGGGGCGCATAACAGACTTGCCGCGCATCGCTTATCTTGCGCAGCTCCACATGAGGCATTCGCTCATCACGCCAAAAAACAGGGTGCGCTTTATTATTCATCTTTGCTAATCCACTCCCGCGATACCGCATTACTCTGCCTTCCAGTGGAAATACCACCCCAAGCTGAACGCCATTTTAGCTGCTTTTCAGCCCAACGCATGGCAAACACACAAACTAGCGCACCGGATAGTCTACGCTGGACAATAGCCCTTCACACCCACAGTATGGGCCGCTGGAAGGATCGCCATTGCCATTTACGTCAGGAGGACATCATGGACAGTAACCCCCCGAACCAACGGGATGCGGTAAAACTGCTCGCCCGCTTAGGCTACGCATCGCGAGGCGTGGTATATCTGCTGGTGGGTGGATTAGCGGCACTGGCGGCGCTTGGCCAAGGCGGCCAAACCGAAGGCAGCCGCGGCGCGCTTGAAAGCGTACTAACCGCCCCCTTCGGCAAAGTGCTGCTGGGCATTATTGCATTGGGGTTAGTGGGCTATGCCGTATGGCGCACGCTGCAAGCCCTTCAGGATACTGATCACCACGGCAGCGGCACTAAAGGGCTGGCGATTCGCGGGGGCTTGCTGGTTAGCGCCGTTACGCATACGTTCTTGGCCTTTTTTGCTGCCAAGCTTGTTGTTCATATCGGCGGCTCTAGCGGCTCTTGAGATGGTTCTGAAAGTGCGGCCAGTTGGCTGATGCAGCAGCCCTTCGGGCGCGGGCTGGTGGCGGCAGTCGGCGTTGCGCTGATTGGCGCGGGCATCGCCCATGCCATTAAAGGTTGGAAAGCAAAATTCGACCGCCACTTCTCAATGCCTGCCAAAGTGCAGCGCTGGGCTTACCCAGTATGCCGCTTTGGGTTAGCGGTGCGTGGCTTGGTATTTGTCATGGTTGGCAGTTTCTTTATCCTAGCGGCTTACCAGTTCAACCCTAACCAAGCGGGCGTCCCGGCCGAAGTGTTCAGCACGTTAAGGGGCCAAGCCTTCGGCCAGTGGCTGCTCGCGTTTGTGGCTGTTGGGCTATTTGCGTTTGGCGTGTATAGCTTATTAACCGCTGTTTACCGCCGTATTAACCCCTCCCTATAGCGATCCTATGGCCTTTACGTCAACGCGTACGAAGCAGTGGTTTGAGCGTATTAACGGCTCGAAAAATATGTTGTGGCTGCTCGCCACCCTCTCCTTTTTAGAAACCATTATTCTGCCGATTCCCATTGAACTGGTATTAATCCCGCTAATGGCAGTGAACCGGCAGCGCATCTGGGCTATTGCCGCCGTTACCACGCTGGGCTGTTTAGTGGCTTCGATAGTGGGCTACGGCGTGGGCATGGTGCTCTACCAATCCCTCGGCACGTGGTTTATCGAATTTATGGGGATGGAGCAGAGCTATCAGGCGTTTCAAGGCTTCTTTGACCAGTACGGCTTTGCCGCCATTCTCGCCATTGGCATTTTGCCGATTCCGTTTCAGGTCGCGATGATTACCGCCGGGCTTTCCGGCTACCCGATTACGTTGTTTGTGCTTGCTGCGCTTATTGCCCGTGGGCTGCGTTACTACGGTTTAGCTTGGTTGGTCTACCGCTTTGGATACCGGGTAGTAAACATGTGGAAACGCCACGCGCTGAAAACCAGCCTGGCACTAGGCAGTGCAGTGCTGCTATTGGTGCTGGGGATGCAGGGGTTGGCGGGGCTGATAGTATAAAAGAGAAAGCCTGGGTAGCCGCCCATGCTTCTGGCGGCTATTGAACAGCGCTATTGAACAGCGCTATTGAACATAGTACCCACTGACCCGCCAGATGCCCTCTTCCAAATGCGGTGTTACTACCTCAACCACTCGCTGGTTATCCGAGAAACGGGTTTGGAAAGCGAACTCTTTGTAATCGTTACGGGGAGCGCCCGGCATAGAGGTTTATTGCGACATACGGATACGCCGCCGAGACTCTACACTGCCCACTTCGCCACGGGCCAGCGCCACAACGCGCTGCAACATGCTCGGGGAGAGTGGCGTTTTCAGCAGCGGGGAACCGGCCTCCCACGCCTGCTCATACTTTCCCTGGTCAATCGCTTCCAGCCACGCCAGCGCTGCTTCCTCAGCGGACTCGGAAGCTGCGTGAACCTGGGAAGAGAGTGCAAACAGTATGGCAAAGAGAAACAGGGCAAGTAACTTGGGCATAACGGTCTCTTATTGCGGAAAAGGATCTTGTGCGACTTAAGTAGTTATCGGATAACCACGCTATTTCTTTAGGAACAATAACCATAAAGTCGTCCTAGCAATGTTAAAGAATGCAAAATCGCTAGGTGAGCCGCCTCGCCATAAAGCAACTTCTCAAACCACAACCGCTCGTTTACTATGCGCCACCCAATTTATTTCAGCCCTCACCATTAGGCCACTATGTCCGTCAACGCACTCTACACCGACCTTTCTGGCTATTACGATTTGATGTGCGTCGACATCGACTACCACGCCCAAAGTAATGCCATCCATCGCCTGCATCAGATGTTTGGTAACGGAGGCAAGCAGCACCTGGAGTTAGCCTGCGGCACCGGCCCCCACGTGCGCCACTTTCTTGATGCTGGCTTCACCAGCAGCGGATTGGACATCAACCAGCCGATGCTGGATATCGCCGCCCAGCGCTGCCCAGAGGCACACTTCTCACTGCAAGATATGTGCAGCTTTGAAGCCAGCGAACCGCTGGATCTCATCACCTGCTTTCTTTACTCCATCCACTATAACGATGGCCTGGAAAAGCTTAGCGCCTGCATCGCCAGCGCCCACCGCGCCTTAAACGAGGGCGGCGTGTTCTACTTCAACGTAGTGGATAAACAGCGGATCGATAACGAGCTGTTCGTTAGGCACACGGCTAAACAGGCAGACGCCGCGTTCACCTTCCGCTCGGGGTGGCACTACAGCGGGCAAGGGGCACGGCAGTCGTTACGGCTGAGCATTGAGAAAACAGAGGCAGGCGCAACGCAGGTGTGGAACCACGAGCACCCCATGGTGGCGGTCAGCTTTAGCGAACTTATGGCCCTGCTGGAGCCTACCTTCGAGGTGCACGTGTTCGAGCATGATTACCAGACCATCACGCCCTGGGATAACGTCTCAGGTAATGCGATCTTCGTGTGTGTGAAGCGCGAAGGTCCGCGCTTAGCCTTTATCGTTCGGGCGCAGCTGGAGCTGAATGCCCATCAGGAAATTGCGCAGCATTTGGTCTTTACACTCACGGTAGTTCTTATGGCTCGGCTTGCGGAAAAACGCGCTGAGCTCATGGTGGCTTAGCGGCAGTCCCACCTGCTCAAACACTTCCAGCACATCATCGGCCTTCATGTTCAGCGCAATGCGCAGCTTCTGGAACACCATGTTGTTGTTCAGCTGCGATTGTGGCGCAGGCTGCGGGCCTTCGCTTGCCGCGCTTAAAGCTGATGAAACCGTTCAAGAACGCGGCCAGCTCGCGGTTCTTCATCGTGACGAAGGCATCGTCTTCGTCTTTTTTCAGCCACGCGGTGACCTGCGGCTGGGTAACGGGCACTTCTGCTAGCGCGAAGATATCCACGATGGTGTTGTCTTTTAAATCAAAGGTGTAGCGGATACGGCGAAAAATATCGTTATTGGTCAAAATCAGGTTCCTAACCGGTAGTTAATGTTGCCAGCAGCTCATCAATTTCTGCTTTGAGTTCGTTATCTTCAATAGTGTGGGCACTGGCCTGGGCCTGCTGCAAGCGTTCAATCGCCGCCTGGGTGTCGCCCAGCTCCACTTGCAGGGCCGCCATGGAAAAACCAATCGAGGCAATGTGGTCGTTAGACTGCTTCGCTACCGCCTTATCCAGCGCTTTTTGGTAGATGGGCAGCGCGTCTTCTAGCTCTTCGGTGAAGTCGGCCAGGGTTTCCCACTGCTCCGGGTGGTCTTTCTCGGTGTTCTCGTGCTCGGTGCAGATCGCCTGCAGCTCAGCATACAGCGCTTCAAAGGTGGCACGGTCATCTTTGGCAGCGGCCTTCATCAGCTTTTCGGCGAGTTCGTACACTGCCTTGTAAATTTTGGTGTTAATCATGGACCACTACCCCTATTGCTCAGTAACAGATGACGCAAAACAGACGCATAACAAACCCAGCACGCGTGAGCTTCTGGGTGAATGGGGGGATTATACCTTGTGGGGATGGGGGTACGGGGGAAAGGTTGGATGGAAATAAACGCGTATTCGAGCAACGAACGGTTGATTTTACGCTATGCTGCACCACTTTTTATTTTCGACACCCCTTACGACACTCTGTCAGAGCTTCTCATGCCCTTTTCAAAACTAGGCTTATCCAGCCCTCTCGTTCAGGCGATTACCGAACTCGGTTACAAAACGCCAACGCCCATCCAAGAACAAGCGATTCCTGCCATTCTGTCGGGCAAAGATTTAATCGCCACCGCACAAACCGGCACGGGCAAAACCGCTGCCTTTGTGCTGCCGCTGCTGGAGCAGTTCAGTAAAGCCGCAGAGCCGCTGCGCGGTAAACGCATTCGCGCACTCATCCTTGTGCCCACCCGCGAGCTGGCGGTTCAAGTGGAAGCCAGCGTGGCGCAATACGCCAAGCATACCCAGCTCACCTCAATGGCCGCGTATGGCGGTGTAGATACCGCTCCGCAAAAAGAGCGCTTGATTGAAGGGGTGGATATTCTGGTCGCCACACCGGGCAGGCTGCTGGATTTGGCGCATCAGCGCGCGCTCCACTTTGATGAACTGCAAGTCATGGTGCTGGACGAAGCAGACAGAATGGTCGATATGGGCTTTGTGGATGATATCCACAAAATCATCGTGCGCCTGCCGGAGAACCGACAGAACCTGCTGTTCACGGCCACCATGACCAACGACGTTCGCGCCATCGCCCACGCGTTTTCAGACAGCAAAATGACCGATATGGCGGCGAACATCTCCATTACGCCCCACGTCCGCGCCGCCGCCACCATCAAACAGTGGCTGATCACAGTCGACAAAGACACTAAGTCCGCCCTGTTGAGCCACCTAATCACCGAGCAAGCGTGGGATCAGGCGCTGATTTTTGTCGAGAAAAAACACAGCGCGGCCAAGCTGGTGGCTCAGTTGGAAAAACGCGGTATTCAAGCGGATTCCATCCATGGCGGCAGAAGCCAGGCCATGCGTGAAAAGGTTTTGGATCAGTTCAAATCGGGCGAGCTGAAGTACCTAGTAGCTACGGGCGTCGCCGCGCGGGGGTTGGATATTGGTGAACTCAGCCGTGTGGTGAATTACGATTTACCCTTCCAGCCAGAAGAGTACATCCACCGCATTGGCCGCACCGGCCGAGCGGGTGCCTCCGGTGAAGCTATCTCGTTGGTCGATATCAGCGACTTTAAAAACCTGTGTGCGATTGAAAGGCGCTTGAAAAACACGATTGAGCGTAAAGAAGTGGAAGGCTTCCCGGTCAAAAAAGCCGTGCCCGCGTCTAACTTGAACCACGTTAAAAAAAGCAGCCGTTAAGCGCTAACCAAGAAGCTCACCTATTAGTTAAATTCAGGAGTCATGGGTGAGCTTCTACGTTACTCAGCAGGTGAAAAAGCGCTCAACAGCTCCGCATTCGTCGGGTATTTTTCCAGCAGCGTAAGCAGCTTCTGCGCGCCTTCAACAGGCTTAAGCGGTGTCAACGCTCTGCGCAGCGTGCGTACTTTTTCAATCTCCTTTGCATCAATTAACAGCTCTTCACGGCGGGGACTGGTTTTTGCAATATCAATCGCCGGGAAAATTCGTTGATTAGCCACGTCCCGTGATAGCACCAGCTCCATATTGCCTGTGCCCTTGAACTCCTCAAAAATCACCTGATCCATACGGCTTCCCGTATCCACCAGCACGGTGGCCAGAATAGTGAGCGAGCCGCCGTTTTCAATCTTTCGCGCCGCGCCAAACAGCTTGCGAGGGATTTCCATCGCCCGGGCATCCAACCCACCCGACATCGTGCGCCCACTGCCCCGCTGCTCGGCGTTATGAACCCGCGAAAGCCTGGTGAGTGAATCGATCACGATCATCACATCATGCCCCTCGCCTGCCTGCTGACGCGCCGTATCCAGCAGCTGATCAGCCATCCGCACATGGTTCGCATAGCTTTCATCGGACGATGAGGCATGCACTTCCGCCGACACGCTGCGCTTAAAATCGGTGACTTCTTCCGGGCGCTCATCAATCAGCAAGGCGTACAGTTTTATATCCGGGTAAGCCTCCGCCACGGCTTGGCAGATATGCTTTAACAGCGTCGTTTTGCCAGAACCGGGCGGTGCCACAATCAACCCCCGCTGCCCCATGCCGATGGGCGTGATCAAATCCATCGCCCGCACTGTGCGCGGCTGATCACTAGGCGCTAGATACAGGCGTGGGGAAGGATGGATGGCGGTGCCGTTTAGGAAGCGTGTTATGGGGTCGTTGGTGGTTGGGTCTTCGACGTCGTTGGTGGGTTTGGGCTCTGGTGGCCTTTTGGTTTTTAGGCTTAGGGTTTTGCGGGTCATGGTAGGGTGGATTGCCTTTTAAATTTGGGTGTTCATGATTAACCCCCGTGCTAACCCATGTTGAGGCCTAGCGTGAAGTTACGAGTAATTTTTTCATCTAAACAGCTTCGCAGGAATGTATTCATCGCTCGCATATCGTTCGATGAATAAAAATCGAGCATCAATGTATTAAATTCCTGCTGCCGCTTCGCTTGCACGTTGATCACCGGGAAGCCGTTAGCCAACAAGATACCGTTCATCATGAAACGGCCAGTGCGCTTGTTGACGTCCCAAAAAAACTGAGCGCGAGCCATTTGTAAAAATGCCGTGATGCCCTGATCGTAAACATCCGTCTCACCGTAGACTTGTTGCTCAACTTCTCGCCATGTTGCATCTAACTCATCGGGAGCAGGCGGCTCATACTCAGAGCCAGCGATAGTGACATAACCTGAACGGAACTTACCCCACTCTAACGCTTCTTCTTTTCCGGCGATCTCGTGAATACTCAGAGCCGTTTTTTTGTCGAATGTAAACTCACCCTGCTCGACCAAATCAAAAATGAACGCCCACGCTTTGGCTTGGTTGATCGCCATGTTCTGATCGCTGATGCGATGCCCACCTACGGTAATACCATCAAGAATGGTCTGCACCTCAGGCAGCGTCATGGCAACGCCTTCCAGATTCACCGCATCGTAAACCAGAGCAGGCACATCTCTTTTAGCCAGCTGTACGGCCAGAGGTAAATTGGGTTTCATGTCCCACATATTAGCTCCTGATGGGTGGCATAAGGTGGTGGTTTACGCTAAGGCTCTCAAGACGGCTTGCGGCTCTTTGGTCACGGTTTAAAGAGAATTTTACTGTTGCGCGTCTTGTTAGCGCTAAGCCCGAAATCCTCACGAATAACTTCAGGATGACGAAACGCAATCTCAATTAACGCCTTAGCTTACCCAGACGACTTACGCCGCCTTGACTTTTCCCCTGACATTAAAACCATGAGCACCATGAGAGCTACAGATAATTTTGATTAACTATTGATGCACAGCGTCAATGGAACATGGTCACTTGTTGAAATCCAGTCATCGTGCTGGCCGATCTGCAGAGAACACTTTTCCGTGAGATCGGCCGAGGTAAAAACGTAGTCAATGTGGTAAGCCTTCTGGCGGTTTCGCTGCAAGAAAAAAGTTGGGCTGGTCTCACTACCCTGCTCTTCCTCGAAGGCTCGGTGATATTGGCTTTTGAACCCCATCTCACCAAGCTCGGCAACTACGTCCGAGTGATTCCCCCAACGGTCAGGCTTATCCCAGCGCACATTGCTATTAAAATCACCGAGAATAACTGTCTTTGACCCACTTAGATCTTTTCGATGGATTTGTAGATACTTCCATAATTGACCTATGTAACCAAACACCTCTTCATTGCGCCCCTTCGTCCAGACAGCAAGCACAGTGAAATCTCCGTCGATGGTAAAGGGAAGGAAGAGCCTGAGGTCTTCCGTACTCCAGTTTAGGCTTTCACTTTCGCTGAACAGCCCAGGTACAGAAAATCTGCCGTTCCAATCTACCTTTTCAATCCGATGACCGTTACGGGGAAAAATGCCTATACCACGGTTTTTTGAATCGCCCAACCACAGGTACGAACCGGCCCACTCCCTATAGCTGGGAGTCGATAGCCCAGGGTCTTCACACTCTTGTACCACCAAAATGTCAGCTTGTAAGCTATCTGCTTGCACAAGTTTCCGCCTCAGTGCTCCATTACAGTTCCAGGTTACGATTCTCATAGATTCGGACAGTTATTGTCGCTAGCAAGCGCGGCTTTGTAATGGAGGCAAAGCCGCAATAAAAAAGACGTCACCGTGACTGACCTTGTTAGCTACAGTCATTAAGGAGCTCAACATCAAGATCATATGGCTCAGTTTCTCCATCATCGGTCCAGGCTCCAGTTGCTGAGATTACGCCATCGTCTACGCCCAAGGTGAGTATTACCCTAGCCTTATGCTCATTCGATTCTCCGTCATACCAATAAGATGCGCCGCCCTCAAATGCTTTGCTATTTCGTACCAGCCGACAGCTACCCGAGTACTGGGCGCCATCATCAGAACCCGAAAAATCGAATACAACCTCATTCTCCCGCCATATGAAATGATTCACATCAACCTTAAACTGAGGCTCACCATTGTAATCGAGGTATATCGTTCCTCTGATCATATTCGACCCCTTCTTTAGCCAGCTAAGAGTGATTATATAACCTTCCGCATAATACTAATGAACGTACCAACATGATAATTGATGTTACATAGCCACCCTAACGACCGTAAACTGCTGTTTAAATTACACTATTTATCGCGCATATCAGCATATACAAAATTCGCGTACCCGCTTGTTTTTACGATTTGATCATACACTATTCATAAATTTTGCTTTGGTCACGCAGATTTTTGGGGAAATTGTGCTGGGTTAAGGGGTGGATGGTTTAGTGAGTGCGGCACTTGAGGTGGGTGGTTTCTTATGGCGTGGTGGATGGGCGGCTGAACGCCGCCTTCGCGGGTGCCTTCTTCGCTCGTTGCTCTCGCTCAGTCGTTACGCCGCGCTACAGGATTGGGCTATGTGGCTTTATCATCGCGAGCTGAAGCTCCCTCCTACAACTTCAGGCCGCCATAGCCATAGCCATAGCCATAGCACAGGGTAATGAGGGTTCGATTATCATCCCCTCACCATTCTCCACTTACGATTCTCCACTGCCCCTTAAAGCTCAATCCCTTTCTGGGCTTTGATGCCTTGGTCTTTGAAGGCGTGTTTGACCACTTTCATTTCGGTGACGGTGTCGGCGAGGTCGATGAGTTGTTGGGGGGCGTAGCGGCCGGTGACGATGGCGTGTTGCATGGCGGGGCGGGCTTGTAGGTCGTCGAGGACTTGGTCTAGGTCGGGGGATTCGTAGCGTAGGGCGATGTTGAGTTCGTCGAGCAGCACCATGTGGTAGCTGTCGTCTTGGAGCATGCGCTTGGCTTGTTCCCAGGCGGCGTTGGCGGCGGCGACGTCGCGTTCGCGGTCTTGGGGGTCCCAGGTGTAGCCTTCGCCCATTACGTGGTAGTCCACGTTGGGCAGGTTGCGGAAGAAGGCTTCTTCGCCGGTGCTGAACGCGCCCTTGATGAACTGCACCACGCCGACCTTCATGCCGTGGCCAAGGGCGCGGGCGAGCATGCCAAAACCGGAGCTGCTTTTGCCTTTGCCGGGGCCAGTAAGCACCAGCAAGATGCCCTGCTCTTTATCGGCGCGGGCAATGCGCTCGTTCATGATTTTCTGCTTGGCCGCCATGCGCTGGGCATGGCGTTCTGGGGTTTTGGCATTTTCGCGCATGGGGTCTCCTTGGGGTGTTTTACGCTTTCAGCACGTAGCGCAGAGTTTCCACGACCTGATCGGTGGTGGTGCACCAGGCTTGTGCTTGGGCGTCGACTTCTTTCAGCGGGTGAACAATATCTTCGCTGTGCAGCGTGATGTAGGGCTTGGCCAGTGCCGCGCAGTAGCCTGCGTCAAAGGCGGCGTTCCACTGTTTGTACTTGTCGCCAAAGCGCACCACCACTAAATCCGCCTGTTCGATCATCGTGCGGGTGCGGATGGCGTTCACTTTGGAGGACTGGTGGTCGCGCCAGAAGCCGTTCTCCGGTTTGCCCAGGTGGTCGCCTGCGGCATCAGAGGCGTCGTGGTCAGTCACCGGGGCGGTAAACCCCACATCCAGGCCCGCCGCTTCTGCGCCGCGCTGGATCTCTTCACGCCAGTCAGTGTGAATCTCGCCGGAAAGGTAGACGTAAAAGCTCATGGTAGCTCCTTTAGGGTTGGGGAGTGTCTCGCCGCTCTATGATAGCCCACTGCTGCTTTATGGAAAAACCTTCCATATTTTTAGGCCGGTCGCTGCGCTTTCCCCTATCTATAACTACGCTAGGCTCTGTCTGAAAAGTCGGCGAGCGAAGGTCAGACAAGGCAAAAATCGGCGAAAAGACGGAGTTTACATGTTGTAAATGAGTACTTTGAGCCGATTTTTAACGCCGTATGGCCGAGCGCAGCCAGTTTTCAGACAGAGCCTATCGCTTGGCCGGTGAAGATATCCGCCACCAATTTAGGCGCTGAAGGGAAGTAACCGTGGAAGTAGCTGGCTACCAGCGCGCCATCACGGTAGATCGGTTCGGCTTCGCTGCCTGCCAATTTGCGGGTGCGGGCCAGCGGCTGCATGGAGGTTTCCAACAGCGAGTGGTGGTAGGTGTGGCCGCGCAGTTCGCCGCTTTGGGTGTGTAGGCTTTGCAGCCCAAGTGCTGTCAGCTTACCGGCCATTTTGGCGGTGCCGGGCAGCAGCCCAAGCATGGCGTGGGCACTGCCTTCGCCATCGACTAATTGCTCAACACAGCTCATGAGCCCCCCGCACTCGGCCAGTATCGGTTTGCCTGCGCGGTGGTGGGCGCTGATCGCCTCTAGCATGGGCTGGTTAGCGCTGAAGCGGGCGGCGTGCAGCTCCGGGTAGCCGCCGGGCAGCCAGAGCGCGTCGCATTCTGGTAGTGCTGCGTCGTTGAGCGGTGAGAAGAAGTGCAGCGTCGCGCCCATCTCTTCTAATACATCGCGATTCGCGCGGTAGATAAACGCGAAGGCGTCGTCTTTGGCGATGGCAATGCGCACGCCGCGCAAATAGTCCGGTACGGGCTTGGGGGCATCAGCGCTTAGCGTTACTTCTTTGGGCAGGCGGCCTAGCCCGGCGTCTTCTAACACGTTGGCGGCGGCGTCTAGCTGGGCATCCAGGCCGCTCAGCTCGCTGGCTTGCACTAGGCCCAAGTGGCGGTCGGGGATTTTCATGGCGTCATTACGGGGAATCGCGCCCAACAGCGCAATGCCTTCCGGCATGCCCTCATTCAACAGCTTGCCGTGGCCGGGGCTGCCGATGCGGTTGGCGATCACTTCGTGAATGGCGAGATCGGGGTGGTAGTTGGCCAAGCCCTGCGCTACCGCGCCAAAGGTTTGTGCCATGCCCCAAGCATCGATCACCGGCAGCGCGGGGATGCCCGCCAGAATGGCTAAGTCCGCGCTGGAGGGCGAGCCATCGAATAGCCCCATAGAGCCTTCCACCAAAATCACGTCGGCTTCTTGGGCGGCTTTGGCTAAGCGCCAGCGGCACTCATGCTCGCCGGTCATCCAGGGGTGAAGCTGATACACCGGCTGGCCGGAAGCGACCTCTTGCACCATGGGGTCTAGGTAGTCGGGGCCGTGCTTGAATACCCGCACGGTGCGCCCGGCGTTGCGGTGCAGCCGCGCCAGCGCCGCCGTCACCATAGATTTTCCCTGGCCCGAACCGGGGGCGCTGATGAGCGCTGCGTGTGCTTTTCCCTGGAACATAACGATCCTGTTTATCGGTTAATGGTGATTCCATGTCCATGCGTTAACGGCTGAGTGTCTGCGGGTCGAACCTTTCTTTGCTAAGGTGAAGGTCTTCGTTTGATTCTATGTTCCGCTCTGTTTCACTCACCGGAGTTTTCCGCATGCGTATTCTGTTTACTGGCGGCAGCGGCAAGGCTGGCCGCCATGCGACTGCTTATCTTCGCGATCAAGGTCATCGCGTCACCAATCTGGATTGGGCAGTATCCGACGTGCCCGGCATCACGACTCTAAAAACCGACCTGACCGATGCAGGCCAAGTGTTCAATGCGTGCCAGGCCTACGCAGGTTTCGAAGTGCTTGAACCGGGCACCGGCGTGCCGCGTTACGATGCCATTGTTCATTTCGCCGCCATTCCCGCCATCCTGCATCGGCCGGATAATGAGACCTACCGCATCAATACGCTGAGCACCTACAACGTGCTGGATGCCGCCACCAAGCTGGGCATTCCTAAGGTGATCTTCGCTTCCAGCGAGACCACCTATGGCATTTGTTTTGCCGATGGCGAGAAGAAACCGGACTACCTCCCCGTCGATGAAGAGCACCCCACCGTGCCTCAAGATAGCTATGCGATGAGCAAGGTGGTCAACGAGGTGACCGCACGCTCCTTCCAGGCGCGTTCGGGCATCGACATCTACGGCCTACGCATCAACAACGTTATTGAGCCCCACGAGTACCGTCAGAATTTTCCGGCCTACATGGATGACCCGGCCCTACGTCGCCGCAATATTTTCGCCTACATAGATGCCCGCGACCTGGGCCAGATGGTCGATTGCTGCCTGAAAACGGACGGCCTGGGCTACCAAGTGTTCAACGTCGCCAACGACGATCTCTCGGTTGGCCTAACCAACGCTGAAGTGATCGAGCGCTTCTATGCTGGCGTCCCCATCAAGCAAGACATGGGCGAATTCGAGACGTTCTACAGCAACGAAAAAGCACGTCGACTAGTCGGCTTCGCGCCCCGCCATACGTGGCGGGAAGAGCTATAGCACTAAGCGTTACCCTTTTATCGGCACAAACACTGGCGCGCCCTCCACCTCGACCCCCGCGAGCTTTTGGCGGTAGAGGCTTTCTAACGCACTGGGCACCAGCATGGTGTCCCGTGAGCCCCAGCAGGCTTCGCCGCTGGGGTAGAGCAGCAGAATGTGGTCGCACCAGCGGGCGGCTAAATTCAAATCGTGCAGGCACATCATCACCGCGCTGCCCTGGGCGGCCTGCTCGGCCATTAGCGCCATTACTGCGCTTTGGTGGTGTAAATCCAGGTGGTTGGTGGGGTTCGTCCGCCAGCCAAATATTGGGCGCTTGGGTAAGCACCGTCGCCATCGCTACCCGCTGGCGTTCACCGCCGGAAAGCGTGTTGACCAAGCGGTGGCGAAGATGCGCCACATCCAGCGCTTCCAGGGCGGCCTCGGCGCGGGCGTAGGCGTCGGCACCTTCCATCTGCCACAGGGAAAGGTACGGGTGGCGGCCAATCAGCGCGGTCTCTAGCACCGTGGCGGGAAAGCCGTCTAGACGCTCTTGAAACACCAGCCCTAGCTGCTGCGCCACTTGCCGCCTGCGCAGTTGGCTAAGCGGCGTGTTGCCTATCAGCGCCTGCCCTGAACGGGGGGCGTTTAACCCCGCCAGCGTATGCAGCAGCGTGGTTTTGCCCGCCCCGTTGGGGCCAAGCACGCCCCACACCTGCCCTGGCTCGATGGTGAGGTTCAGCGCCGTGCCTGCGCTGCGCCCCGGCACGTTGATGATCAGGTCTTGAGTCGCCAAGCGGGTCATCAGCGGCTCCGGTAGAGCAAAAAGAGGAAGGTGGGCACGCCCAGCAGCGCGGTAATCACGCCCACGGGGAGCTGTTCAGGGGCAATCATCGTTCGCGCTAAGGTGTCGGCCAGTACCAGCAGCGTGCCGCCTGCCAGGGCGCAGGCGGGTAAAATCAACCGCTGGGCGTTGCCTCACAGCAGGCGCAGCATGTGGGGCACTACCAGCCCCACAAACCCAATGCTGCCTGCGGTGGTCACGGCGGCGGCGGGTTAATAGGCTGGCGACAATGTAGACGCCCCACTCCAGCGGGCGAACATCTACGCCAAGGGCAGCCGCTTGCTGCGGGCCTCGGGCCAGCACGTTGAGGCTGCGCCCCAGCGGTATCAGTAGCACGCAGGTGGCCATCAACAGCAGCAAAGGCGGCCATGGCGTGCGGGCGTAGGATAAATCCCCCATCAGCCAATAGAGCATTCCCGGCAGCCGATCGGCGGGGCTTAGCGCGAGCATCAGGGTAACCCCCGCGCCCCCCCCCGCTGCTACTACCACGCCAGTCAGCAACAGCCGGGAAGGCGTCCAACCGCCGCTGCCGTGGGCTAAGCCAAACACTAAGAACGTGGAAAGCAGCGCGCCTATAAATGCCGAGCCGGACATCAGCACGCCGCCCACGCCTGCCAGCATGGCCGCCAGCGCACCGATGGATGCCCCGCCGGAAAGCCCCAGCACGTAGGGGTCCGCCAGCGGGTTGCGCAGAAGTACCTGCATTAAAGCTCCGGCCACCGCCAGCAGCCCGCCTACCGCAAAGGCGGAAAGCGCCCGTGGCAGGCGAAGTTCAATCACCATGGTGCGCGCCAGCGCATCGCCCTGGCCCTGCACCACCGCCCAGAGCTGCGCTGCCGAAAGCTGCGCGCTGCCCACTGCCAGAGAAAACAGCATGGCGGCCACGGCAATCAGCGCCAGCAGGCCTAGGGGTTGCCACAGGCGCGCCACCATTAAGAGGCCCCGCGCTTTTGGCGGGCTTGTTCAAGCTTGTCACACAGAATCTGTGCGCCTTCCATTAGGCGCGGCGTGGGCCGCTGAATTAAAGAAGGGGGCCCAAAATAGAGGTTATCGCCCGTTACGGCGGCAAGATTGGGGGACTGTTCCCAGTGGGTGAGCCAGTCGCGGTTCTCCTCCCCCATGCCTCCGGCAATAATGGCCTCGGGGTTGGCTGCCAGCACGGCTTCATCGTCTAAACGCGGTACTAAACGGTGCTGATCGCCAAAGACGTTCTCGCCGCCGCAAAGCTCTACTACCTGACCAATCAGATGTTCGTTATTAACGCTCATCAGCGGCTCGTCCCACACCTGATAAAAGGTTGGGACCGGATCGCGTTCGCTATAGCGAGAGGTAAGCGCGACCATGCCGTCTCTAAACTCGCTAGCCGCCTGCCGCCCCGTTGGTTCACTTCCCGCTAAACGGGCCAGTCTCTCAATGGTGTGGGCGACGTCTTCCACGCTACGCGGCTCGATGTAGAACACCGGCATACCTAGCGCTTCGAGGGTTTCCATCTGCTCGGCGGGGTTACCGGTGACCCAGCCGATGACTAAATCAGGCGCAAGCCCGACCAGGGCTTCCAAATCGATTCGGGTATGGCTGCCTACCAGGCCACGTCCTGGGCTTCCGGCGGGTAGCCACTGTAACTCACTACGGCCACCACCTGATCTCCTGCGCCTGCGGCGTAGGTGAGTTCCGTCGCACCGGGTGAAAGCGTGGCAATGCGGTTGGCCGAAGCGTGCAAGCACACTTCCCGCCCACGGTCGTCTACCGCGCAGCGGCTGGGGTTATCCCCGTGCAGCGGGTTAGCAAACCCGCTACCCAGCCATAACAAAGCGGCGCCAAGGGCGCCGCCGAACTGCATTAGCTTATTGGCCAAAGTGAACACTCAAGAACCCTGCCCGGCCTGCGTTGATGTAGTCAGCGCCGTCAAACGAGCGCGTGGTGACGTAGTCTTGGTCTAGCACGTTCTCTAACGTTACCCGAGCGCTCCACAGCGGCGCAAACTGCCAACCTGCACGCAGATTCACTAAACCATACCCGCTCAGGCGATCTTCGTTGGCCGCGTCGCGGTAGCGATGATTTTGCGCGACCCAAGAGCCACCCACGGACCACTCCCCCAGCTCGCGGTCTACGTCTAGGCGCAGACTTTGTGACGCGCGGTTTTGCAGGCGCTTGCCGGTCAGGCGGTTTTCAGGGTCGGTGTAGGTCAGCGCGGCGGCCAGCGTCCACTCATTCACTTCTACGCCAGTGCTAAGCTCAGCGCCGCGAATACGAGATTGCGGCACGTTAAACTGTAGCCCTTGGCCCGCAATCAGGTTGTCGATATCGGTTTGGTAAAGCGCCGCATCCCAGAACCAGCGGGCATACTGGCCGCGCACACCGACTTCAACCGACTCGGAGGTTTCAGATTCTAAGTCCGGGTTGCCAAAACCGGGGTAATAAAGCTGGTTATAGGTAGGGGCATTAAACGCCGTGCCGTAGTTGGCGCGCAGCGTGTGGTGGCCATCTAGCTCATAACCCACGCCGACGCTGCCGGTGACTTCTTCACCATAAGATTCGTTATCATCAAAGCGCAGGCTGCCTTGTAGCATAAAGGGCGAGAAATTCAGCAGCGCCTGCGTGAAGACGGCGGCATTGCTACGGCTGGTTTCATCGTATGAGGTGGTGCTGTCTACACGGTCTTCACTGTACTCGGCGCCAGCCACTAGCTCGTGGGCACCAGCAGTCACGGTATTTTCCCAGCGGGCGGTGCGAATTTTGGTGTTAAAAACGGAGTCGCCAAACTCGGCGAAGTTATCGCTTTCATCCCGGGCTTCGCTGAGCGTTAACCGGCTGCGCCAGTTGTCGGCCAGCGGCAGCTCGCCGTACACGCCTGCGACCTGCTGGACAAAATCGTTTTCCCCACCGTCGTACTCGTTGTGCCCGCGGGCACGCAGGGCCAATACGCCCGCTTCTGCCCCGTTATCAAACGTGTGAGAGACCCGTGCCAGCGCAGAGGTGTTGTCGTAGCCTTTGTCGTCGCCATCACGACGCACTGGCTGGCCGTCGGTATTGAAGTGGCTACCAGAGAAGCTGTAGCGGGTGCCGCTCTCTTTCCCACTAATCCCCGCGCTTAGGCGCTGGGTATTGAACGAGCCGCCGCCTGCGGAGATACGCGGCTGGGGGCTGTCTTCTTGGCCTTCTGGCGTAAAAAGTTGAATGACACCGCCAATGGCGTCGGCACCATAGAGGCTGCCACGGGGGCCGCGCACGATTTCAGCGCGCTCAAACATGCGCGGCTCAAGCGATTGCCAGGCGGCACCGCCGCTGGTGGCTGAATTCAGGCGAATACCAACGATCAGCAGTACGTTTTGGGCACTGCCCGTGCCACGAATAAAGACGCTGCTGTTCTTACCAAAGCTGCCGTTACTGGAAACGTCCACGCCCGGCTGGCCGCGCAGCAGGTCGGTAATACTCACGGGGTCTTGGCGGCGCAGGGTGGCTTCATCAATCACCGTGACCGATGAGAGGCTTTCATTGGCGGTGCGCGGTGCCAGTGCAGCCGTAACGGACACTGGATTAAGCGAGCTGACAGTGCCTGCCGTTTGCGTCGAGGTTTGCGCCTGCGCCTGGACGGCCATTGGCAAAGCGGCCATGGCGAACGCCGCCAGAGTGACGGGGGTGTAAAAACGATTAAACATGGTGGGTCCCTTGCTCGCTGTGCTCACCCGCACAGCGTGTTTTTAGTGACCGGGCAGGGGCACACAAGGGAAAGCAGCGGCTGAACGCCTCTGGTATTCGCCCTGCACATGCCCTCCGCATGCCGGTAATTCGTGGCTTCTCTAAGCCATCACTCTTAGGCCGGTCTCCGGGCTGACGAGCGAAAGGGGCGGCTTAACGTAAGCGCCATACCTTTCCGAACGACCACCTTCCCATGCGTAAGCACAGTGGCGTCTCTAGCCGTTCTTATCTCGATCACCGTTGCGGGGGCAGCGTTGGATTCACAAAAAGCGTTCACCAACTTCCCGTTTAACTGATGGCGTTAGTGCCACCAGCACCTGAGAGTGCGCGTAAACTAGCAACTTGTTAGAGGTTGGTCAATTTACCGTTTAGCCTTTCAGCGCCTGTAATAGGCCGTGGCGCACGTACCATACCTGCTCAGCGTGGGCGGCGGCATCCTGGGTGAACCAGCCGCTTAAATCGCGCAGGCGGCGCTGGTCTCGGGCGATGGGCACCAGGCCACGACCCAGTTCGTTGGCAATAATCACCAGCGCGACGTTATCCTCTGCGGCGGTTTGGTTTAGGCGCTGTAAATCTTCCCGCCACTGGGCTCGCCACTCGTCGCTGCTGAAGTCAGAATCCAGCGCGGCGGTGAGCCACTCAAACAAGCCGTGGAGCACCAGCGGCGTATTCGGCAGCATGACGTGGGCGACCTCGGGAAGGCGCTGGCCAGGGGCTAAGCGCCACCATCCCGCACCGGGAACGCGTTGTTTTACAGCATCGCGCTTACCTGCACTGGCACCGCCGATGAATAGTTGCATTGCCATTCTCCTTTTCCATCCTCACCTGCCTGATACGCGAGCTGCCAGCGCCGTCCTTGGGCCTGATGCACAATCCTCTCCCAAAAATCGAGGGTTTCAAAACGGCGGCGTAGCTCACGAATCACACCGACGTGGGTCACCACTAACACTTTTTGATAGCCATACTGCTGAGTGTGTGCCGCGACATCGTCGAGCCAAGCATCTAGACGTTCGCGCAGCTGGCCAGAAGACTCTCCACCGGGAATTTGCAGCTCTCCGGCGCTATCAATCCAGGCGCGATAGTGCGGCAATTCTTTTAATTCATCGTAAACCTTGCCTTCGTACTCGCCAAAATCAAGCTCTCGTAGGCGCGGTTCGGCATAGATGGGTATACCCGGTTTTGCTGCTTGTGACCACGCCAGCGTTTGCTGGCAGCGGCCAAGGTCACTGGCATAAATCGCGTCAAAGCGTTCATCCATCAGGGCTTTCCGAAGCGTTAGCAGCCCCTCCTCCGCATCGGGAAACAGCAGCGGAATATCCCGCTGGCCCTGGTAACGGCGCTCTAAATTCCAGGCGGTGATACCGTGACGAACTGCCACCAACTCCACATTAAGACCAGTAGCCAAAGCTCTCCTCCTTCAATGGTGGCACCGACCATATCGCCGTTAATGCCGTTAAATAGACGCAGCAGTGCCGCACGCGTCAGCGCTAACCAACACGCGACTGCGACCAGCCATAGCGCCATCGTGGGCCATGCCAACGCCAGCGGTAGAAGCGGCACCAGCGCTAGCCCAACATTACGACGACTAAGCGACTGCTGCCAGCTCCAAGCCAGGCCGCGTGGTTGGGCACACGGGGTGAGTATGAGTAGCGCCACACCTGCCCAGCGCCCTAGCGCAGGCACGATCACCAGCCACCACAGCGGCGCGTGATACTGCAGCAGCGCCCAGAGCAGCACGCCCTTCCAGGCCAGCAAAAACAGCAGCGCCAGCATACCGAAGCTGCCGATTTGTGGGTCTTTCATGATCTCCCAGCGCCGTTCCAGCGGCTGGTTGCTGCCCAGCGCATCGGCCAGGTCCATCACGCCATCCAAGTGCAAGCCGCCGGTTAACGCCACCCACACGCTAAGCAACAGCAGCGCGGTGATCGGCGTAGGTGTATGCAGCTGCCCTATTAGCAGCGCGGCCAGTGCTAGCACGCCACCCACCAGCAGGCCCACTAGCGGGTAGGCGCGAATAGCCCAGCGTCGGGTATCGGGTGCCCAGGGGCAGGCCACCGGAATGGGCAAGCGAGTGAGAAATTGTAGGGCGAGCGCCCGCCATACATGACGTTGTTCACAAATTTGCGACCGCCTTCCACTCGATGGGCTGGCCCGCGACGACCTCAATGACGCTATCTGCCTCGGTGGCCAACCAACGGTGAAGCATTTGCAAAAACTCCACGTAGCGCAGCGTTTCGGACCCGTTCGGCAGCGGCGCTTCGTTAAGATCATTGGAGACAATCACTGAAGTAATATTCCGCGCTCGGGCATCTTGTAGGCAGCGCACTAAAAGAGAAAAGCCTTCGGTAGTGGAAAGCGGCTCGCTCTCGTCGTCTTCCTCATGAAACATGACCTGACTACCCCACAGAGTAAGGCAATCTAACAGGGCAGCGTGACCGTCCGGCACTTGGGACACCGCTTGATCAATTGCCAAAGGTGCTTCCAGCGTTACCCAAGAAGACACCGAGCTGGAGGTGGACCGTTCCGCTTTGTGATGCGCTACCCGCTCAGCCATTTCATCATCATAGACACTGGCGGTGGCCACATAGAAACAGGGCTTACCGTTGGCGGCTTGCAGGACGCACTGTTCAGCGACGTGACTCTTACCGGGGCGCGCGCCCCCACTAACAAACACAATCATGTAACACCTTTAACAATCGATCATTTGCCGAACTATCGCGCACAGCCAGCCGCAGCCAACCACCGTTTAGCCCTGAAAAGCTATAGGTATGCCGCGCCAGCATACCGGTATAAAGCAAGCGTTCAAGCAGCAGCACGCTGGAAATACCGCGCTGGCACAGCTCAGCTCCAGGGCGCACGAGAAAAAAGCAGCTGTGGCTAGACACCACTTCAAGCCCCATGGCGGCCAGCGCTTGCCCCATGCGCGGCTGCTCACTGGCAAGCCACTGCCGGGTACGCTGAGCAAATACCACATCGGCCAGCAGCGGTGCCACTAGCTCGGCGGCGAGGTGATTGACGCTCCAGGGCGGCTGATGGCGTGCCAGGGCGGCAATGTGCGCGGCACTGGCCAACACATAACCCAGGCGCAGCCCGGGCAGGGTGTAAAACTTGGTCATGGAGCGCAGCAGCATAAGCTGCGGATAGCGGGCTAGCAGCGGCGTGAGCGGCTCAGCGTCTATGGCTAAATCAATAAAGGCTTCATCCACCACCAGCGTTGCCGTGGTAGGCATGCACGAGAGCAAACGCTCAATCTCCACAGCGGAGATCAGCGTGCCGGTGGGATTGTTGGGGCGGCATAGAAACACCACATCTGCTTTAGCAGCCCGCACGTTTAACGCCGCCGGTTGCACCTCAAACCGCGGTGCCTCAAGCACATATTCCGTCACAGTAAGACTATGCGCTGCACAGGCTCTGGCGTATTCGCCAAAGGTTGGTGTCACAATCAGTGCGCACTGGCCAGCGTGGTGGGCAGCAGCAAGAAAAATAGCTTCCGCCCCGCCGTTGGTGAGCAGCACTTGCTCTGGCGCCACGCCCTCGTGCTCGGCAATGGCTTGTCGTGCGGCGTGGTAGGTGAGCTCTGGGTAGCGGCTTAACCCCCTAATATGATCAGCCAACCAATCCGTCAACCAGGGCGGCGGCCCCAGCGGGTTGAGGTTAGCACTCACATCCTCGAACGGGTGTCCCGCAGGCAGCCCAAAGCGCTTCAATAGCGCCGCTGCGTCGCCGCCATGGTTTGGCCAGGGAGTGGAAGTCATATCCGCCCCCAGAGAGTCAACGCGGCTAAGGTGAAGAACAGCAGCCACCCGCCGTGCATCAGCCGCAGCGTCATGCAAATATGCGCCACGTTGAGCGGCATTTGCCCGCTCCCCAAGGTCGCCCGATGGGAGGCCACACCCTGATAAAAATTAGTGCCGCCTAACTGTACGCCCAGCAAATTCGCCACCATCGCTTCCGGCCAACCGGCGTTGGGGCTGGGGTGGCGCGGCGCTTCCCGGCAGGTGGCGGCCAGCGCGCCTCGCCAGCGTGATACGGTGACACCTCGCCCTATCAAGCCGCTGCCCGCTAGCCATAAACAGAGCGCCGTCAGCCGTGCGGGCAGCCAATTAGCCACATCATCCAGTTTTGCCGATGCGTAGCCAAAGTCGTTAAAGCGTTCGTTACGGTAGCCCACCATCGAATCCAGGGTATTCACCGCCTTGTACGCTAGCGCTAACGGTGCCTCGCCAATAAGCGCAAAAAACAGCGGTGCCGTGATGCCATCTACGGTATTTTCAGCCACGGTTTCCACTGCGCCACGGGTGATGCCTGCTTCCTCTACGCGTTGCGTATCGCGTCCTACAATCATTGCCAGCGCTTGGCGTGCAGCGGGCAAATCGCCTTTGCTAAGCGGTGCTGACACCGCACGGGCCGCATCGCCCAAACCTTTTATCGCAAGCGTCGTAGAAAGCAGCCACAGCTCGGCTATCAACGCCAACCCAGGGTGAAGCCTGGCAAGCACTAAGAGAAACAGCCAGCTAAACAACCACACGCCCCCCACTACCGTCACGGTTAGGAAAGCACCGCTTAGCTTGCGCTGCCGCGCCGTGCCCCGATTCCATAGCCGCTCATAGCTGCTAATCATCCCCCCAATGATCACCACAGGATGTGGCAACCAGCGCGGGTCGCCCACTAGCAGATCAATGAGAATGGCAACGGCGACGAGGATAACTGCGGCAGGCATCCCATCAGTAATAAAACTCATGCGGTGTGACTGCTAACACCGGCCTGAGTAAAGGTGGCCATCTCCTTCAGCATGGCGGCCGCCGCCTGCACCAGCGGGAACGCCAGCGCCGCCCCACTGCCTTCACCCAAACGCATACCCAGCGCCAGCAACGGCTCGGCCTGAAGCGCTTCTAGCGCGGTGGCGTGGCCCGGCTCTTCAGAACGATGGCCAAAAATGAGATAGCCTCGCACCGCTGGGCACAGCCGGCAGGCCGTTAGTGCGGCGACGGTAGCAATAAAACCATCCACAATGGCGGGTAGCCGATGGGCGGCAGCGGCCAAATAGGCCCCCGTCATGGCGGCGAACTCTAACCCGCCGAGTTTACTCAGCACATCTAAAGGGTCGTTGCTATCGGCTTGGCGGGCGTGAAGCGCCTGCTCAATCACCGCCACTTTATGCGCCTGCTGGGCGCTATTAATGCCGGTTCCTGCCCCTACCACTGTTGCGACTGGCACTTGGGTGAACGCCGCCAGCATCGCGCTGCTGGCGGTGGTGTTGGCAATACCCATTTCTCCGACGATGATGCTTTTCGCGCCCTTTTCAGCCAAGCGCCCTACCGAATCGGCACCAACATTGATAGCGCTCAGGGCTTCCTCACGGCTCATGGCGTCTTCCTGCACCATATTGGCGGTACCGGCGCGCACTTTGGCATCGACCACGCCCGGCAATGAAAGCGATGACACCACGCCCACATCAATCACTTCTACCTGCGCGCCAATTTGGCGGGCGAAGACGTTAATGGCTGCCCCACCGTGAGCAAAGTTAACCACCATTTGCGCGGTCACTTCTTGAGGGAAAGCCGACACCCCTTCTTCAGCCACGCCGTGGTCGGCGCAAATACCGCCACGCCCGGCGGCGAAACGAAAGGAGCGGCTTGGCCGGTGATGGCGCTAAGCTGAATGGCCAGCGCTTCGAGCCGACCCAAACTACCGGGGGGCTTGGTGAGCGTATCGCTATAAGCACGGCTGCACTCAGCGGCGGCGGGTCCACCGCATTGATGCGTGCCAGCAGTATTTGAAGCCGCTGTTCAGCGGTCGGCTCGTTAACCATCGCAATTCCCCCCAGGCTGGTGGCGCAAGATAGTAGCAAAAGCAGGACTGCTATACTTGCGCTTTAAACGCCAAACAGGCGCTTGCGCACCGTTTTTTTCTATCATTCATCAAAGCATCATGTGCCACGGCGATAGTTGTTATCCATTAGGGTAATAAAACTACAACTTAAGCTATAAATAGCGTTTTTATTGCCGTAAAGTCTCTTATATCGACGCCATAAGATGTAAAATAACTACAAATCTGGATTCACCGTCTCTACACATGCAGAGGTCTCTATGCCTGGTTCAACACCCGCCACACTCAATCCTACGGTTGCAAGGTTACCCAACGTATTCGTGAGCGCTCTGCCGAGCGACGCGCCCTGTATGAGCGCCGCATGGCGGACCAGCACAAGCGCGGCGTTCACCGCTCTGAACTCTCTTGCGGTAACTTGGCCCACGGCTTTGCTGCCTGTAGCGCCCAGGAGAAAGACTCCCTGAAGCTGATGAACAGCGCCAACCTAGGGATTATTTCTTCGTACAACGACATGCTCCCGGCCCACCAGCCGTTTGAAACCTTCCCGGAAACCATTAAAGCGGCCGCCCGCGCCATGGGTTCTACCGCGCAGTTTGCCGGTGGCGTACCCGCCATGTGCGATGGCGTAACCCAAGGCCAGCCGGGCATGGAACTCTCGCTGTTTTCCCGCGACGTGATTGCCATGGCCACCGCCGTGGGCCTATCGCACAACATGTTTGATCCCGCTCTTTCCCCCGGCGTATGCGATAAAATCGTCCCCGGACTATTCATCGGCGCGGCGCGTTTTGGTCACTTGCCCGCCATGTTCGTACCCGCTGGCCCAATGCCCAGCGGCCTGCCGAACAAAGAGAAAGCGCGCATTCGCCAGCTCTACGCCGAAGGCAAAGTGGGCCGCGAGGAGCTGCTGCAGGCGGAGTCCGACTCTTACCACAGCCCCGGCACCTGCACCTTCTACGGCACAGCCAACTCCAACCAGTTGATGATGGAAGTGATGGGCCTGCACCTGCCGGGCACCTCGTTCGTCAACCCGGGCACCGAGATGCGCGAAGCGCTCACCCGCTACGCCACCGAGCAGGCCATTCGCAACACCGAACCCGGCGGCGAGTACCGTCCGTTCTATAAGCAAATCGACGAGCGCGCCATCGTCAACGCCGTGGTCGGCCTGCTTGCGTCTGGCGGCTCTACCAACCATACCATGCACCTGATTGCTATGGCGGCAGCGGCGGGCATTTCCCTCAACTGGGACGACTTCACCGATCTGTCAGCGGTCACGCCCAGCATCATGAAGGTGTACGCCAAAGGCCAGGCGGATATTAACCACTTCCAGGCAGCGGGCGGCATGAGCTACCTGTTCCGCGGGCTGCTGGGCGCGGGCCTGCTCCACGGCGATATTCCCACGGTGTTTGGCACCGACCTGACCGCTTACACCCAAGAGCCCTTCCTGGAAGATGGCAAAGTGGTATGGCGCGAAGGCCCGGAAAACAGCCTGGACGAAGAAGTGCTGCGCCCGGTCGCTACACCCTTCGCCCCCACCGGCGGCCTGACCGTGATGAAAGGCAACCTGGGACGTGGCGTCATCAAAGTCTCGGCGGTAGCCGAAGAGCACCGTGTAGTAGAAGCGCCGGTGGAGATCTTCGAGGATCAGAACGAAATGAAAGCGGCGTTTGAGTCGGGCGACCTGGACCGCGACGTCATTGTGGTGGTTCGCTTCCAAGGCCCCAAAGCCAACGGCATGCCCGAACTGCACAAACTCACCCCCTTCCGGGGCGTACTCCAGGACCGTGGCTTCAAGGTCGCTCTCGTTACCGATGGCCGCATGTCCGGCGCGTCGGGCAAAGTGCCCGCCTCCATCCACATGAGCCCGGAAGCGCTGGACGGTGGCCCGCTGGCCAAGCTGCGCGATGGTGACGTGGTGCGCCTGGATGCCAACGCCGGCACGCTGGAAGCCAAAGTGGATGCGGCCACCTGGGCCGACCGCGAGCGCGTAGTGGCGAACCTTGACCACTACCACGTTGGCCTGGGCCGCGAGCTGTTCTCGGGCTTCCGCCACTTGGCAATGCGCGGCGAAGAGGGCGCGGGCTCGTTGGGCGGCTTTGAAGCCGACGATCTCGCTCGTCAAGAAGGTCAGATTTTTCAAGAGGACGCCTGATGCGACCGGCATTAATCGGGGACATTGGCGGCACGAATGCTCGCCTGGCGTTGGTCACGCCGGGTGAGGTCACGCCCCACGACATTCTTAACCTGCCCTGCGCCGATTACCCCGGCGTGATCGAAGCGATTCAGGACTATCTCGCTCGGGTAGGCGCAACGGGCGATAACGCCCCGCAAGAAGCGTGCCTGGCCTTCGCCTGCCCGGTGCACGCCGAGCGGGTGAAAATGACCAACAACCATTGGGACTTTATGAAAAGCGACGTTCAGCAGGCGCTGAATCTGTCGCTGTTTAAAGTCATCAATGACTTCACCGCCCAAGCACTGGGCGTTCCCCACGTGGGGGAAGATAACCTGGTGGAAGTGCAGCCTGGTGAAGCCCAGTCGCACTCGACCCGCTTGCTCATTGGCCCTGGTACCGGTTTAGGCGTGGCCGGGGTGTTCCCCGGCCAGCACGCCTGGATTCCGCTGCCCACCGAAGGCGGTCATGTCACCTTTGCGCCTACCGACACCACCGAACGCGCGCTGCTGGACGTGTTCTTACAACGCCACCAGCGGGTGAGCGTCGAGCGCATTCTGTGCGGCCAGGGGCTGCTAGAGCTATACCAAGCCCACTGCACCCTGGAAGGCCAAACGCCGCGCTGAGAGACCCCCGCCGAGGTGACCCAGGCGGCCAACCAGGGCGATGCCCTGGCCACGGCTACCCTGCTGCGCTTTTTGAAAATTCTCGGCGACGTGTGCGGCGATGCCACCCTGACCATGGGTGCGCGCGGCGGCGTGTATCTCTGCGGCGGTATTCTGCCCCGCCTGTTGGACTGGCTGCCCAAGTGCGAGCTGCGCGCAAGCTTCGTCAATAAAGGGCGCATGGGCGCTTACAACGCCGACATCCCGGTGTGGATTGTGACTCACCCGTGGACCGGCCTGCTGGTGGCCGCCGAAGCGCTACATAACGAAGAAGTCTTTTAATTGATGGGAAACGCCATGGCTGCTGTTACGTTCAACGTGCCGTTTGTACTCGGCATGATGCGCCTGCATGAAGCACAAGAGATGCACCAAGCGAGCCATTTGGCCGACTGGATCGAAGCTCGCTTAGAGCAGGGTTTGCACTGGTTCGACCATGCCGACATTTACGGCAACGGAGCATGCGAAACACTGTTTGGCCAAGCGCTGCGCGCCCGCCCGGCACTGGCTAAGCGGCTAAATGTCGTCACCAAAGCCAGCATCGCCAACGACAACCCGGCACCGGGTTCCGGCAAGGTAAAGCACTACAATGCCAGCCCGGACTACCTAGGCCGCGCCATTGACGATGCGCTGGGCCGCTTGGGCGTCGAGCGCCTGGATCACTTTCTGATTCACCGCCCGGACCTGCTGATGGATGCCGCTGCCACGGGTCGCGCGCTGGATGACGCCATCGAGGCGGGTAAAATTGGCGCGGCGGGGGGTTTCCACCATCTTCCCCGCCAGTGGCGCCGGCTGCAACGCCATATGCATCACCCGCTTCAGGCCAATCAGATCGAACTCTCCATTGCCCATAGCGCGCCGCTGTTTGACGGCAGCTTTGACGACCTGGGTGCCGATAGCCATGCGCCCATGGCGTGGTCCCCGCTGGCGGGCGGCCAACTGATGCAGGGCGAGGTGAGCCGCGTATTGAACCGTTTAGCAGGCGAGCTTAACAGCACCCCCGGCGCGCTGGCGATGGCATGGCTGCGCACCCTGCCCGGCCGCCCGGCACCGGTGGTAGGCAGCGTGAAACCAGAGCGTATCGCCGATATGCTGAACGGCCCGGAAACGCTGCCCAGAGAAGCCTGGTATGAACTGTTGGAGGCCGCCCGCGGCCACTGCGTCGCTTAGTACGCCCACTCAACATTAATGCTAATAATGACAAGGAAAGACCTATGACGCCGGTGATTGCTTTCGGTGAAGCCTTGATTGATATGCTTTCGAGCCGCTTGGGCGATAACACAGGGCCGGAAACCTTTACCCCCTACGCTGGCGGCGCGCCCGCCAACGTGGCGGTGGCCTGCGCGCGGCTCAACGTGCCCAGCCAGTTTTTGGGCATGGTAGGTGACGATACCTTTGGGCACTTTCTAATTCGTGAGCTGAAAAGCCACGGTGTAGATACCCAGGGCGTGGTGCTCACCAAAGAGGCGCGCACGGCGCTGGCGTTTGTTTCCCGCGACAGCAGCGGCGAGCGCACCTTCGATTTCTACCGCCCACCGGCCGCCGACCTGCTCTACCGCTTGGAACACCTTCCCCACGGCGTGTTCGAGCAGCCCGCCATCGTTCACCTGTGCAGCAACAGCCTGACCGACCCCGAAATTGCCGAGACCACTCTCGCGATTGCCGCCATGGCCAAGCGCGCAGGCTGCCTTGTGAGCGTGGACGCCAACCTGCGCCACAACCTATGGGCAGAGGGCGCTGCGGATACTTGGCTGGTCACCGAGCTGATCGACAGCGCCGAGCTGGTGAAAGTATCTCTCGAAGAGCTGGACTACCTGCGCGGCGACCACCCAAAGGAGGCGTGGCTCGCCGAGCGCATGGCCGCAGGGGTGAAGGTGATTGTGATTACCGACGGCCCCAATAATGTGGTACTCAAAGGCATCGGCATTGACCAAACCGTGACGCCGCCCAGCGTCACGGCGGTGGACACCACCGCCGGTGGCGATGCCTTTATTGGCGGCCTGCTCGCGGAGCTTTCAAGCTACGGCATCAGCGAGAGCTGGCACCAGGACAGCGCGTTTCTCACCCGCGCAGTGGACATTGCCTGCCGCTGCGGCGCCCACGCGGTCACCCGCCCCGGCGCGTATGCCGCACTGCCCACCCACGCTGATATTGAAGCCCTGCGCAGTTCGGCAGGCTAGCACTCAGCGTCGTCGAGTTCGCTACTCGACGACGCTCTGGGTAACCCCTTCCGCCACATCCACCCGCCCACTGACGACTTCCAGCATAACCGGTTGACGGCGATGATCGACAAAGCTCACCTGGGTGATGCTGCGCTGCTCGGTGGCTCCTTCGATCAACATTTCCAGCGTGCCATGATCGCACCACCACCTCACCGTCACCGTTAACCCATCGACGCTTCCCGCCGCGTGATCGCAGGCAAAGTGCTCATCAAAGGCGGCCTGACCGTTACTCCCTTGACGCTCATAGTGTAGCGACGTTGTTGATTCACCTGCGGTCAGCCATAGCCGCTGCTGATAGCCCTGCTGCAGCGATAGCGCCAGTCTTGTGCCTGCTTTAAGCACCAGCGTCAGCTGGCCGTAAACCGCCGCGCCCTTTGGCAAAGCAATGCAGTGCTCCCCTGCCGTTTGAAGCGAGCGAGGCGATATGTGGCTTAGGGCGCTGAGCGCTTGAGCTGCTTCGCGAGCAAAACGCTGATGTAACCGCACCCCACAATAAGTCGCGCGCAAGGTAAGTTCTCGGGGCAGGCTCATGGTGCCTCGCCAGCCCGTTTCGGGGGCATGATTGGCGTACTGCCAGTTGTTCAACCACGCCAGCGCAAGCTGCCGACCAGGCGTGTTAGACCAACTCTGCACCGCGTAAAAATCCCGCCCTTCGTCCATCATCAGCACGGCGTCAGAAGCGTTGTCATTGGTGAAACGCTGGCCGTCAAACTCGCCGATAAAGTACTGGGTAAACGAGCCAAACGGGTTATCCGGCGTGGCGCCAATCCCCACCACCAGCACCCAGCGCGTGGCGGGCTCATCCGGCCCAGCGCCGTCCACCGGCAGCTCAAACAGATCCGGGCACTCCCAGGGGTGCTGAGTATGCGCGCCCTCGCCTTCGCCAAAGGCGCTGGCAAACTGCCACTCCAGCAGGTTGTGGGAGGGATAGAAGTGAATCTCCTGCCCACAGGCCAGCGCCATCACCCAGCGCTGGCTAGGGCCATGCCAAACCACTTTAGGGTCGCGGAAATCTTTAAATCCAGGCGGTGGCAGAACCGGACTCCCCTCGTAGCGCTGCCAGGTACGGCCCTTATCGCGGCTATACGCCAAGCACTGGGACTGCTGGTAATCTTCTGGGTCATCTGAGAGCACCCGGTGGCAGGTGTAAAACGCCAGCAGCCCCGGCTGGCCGTCAAACAGCCCCGTGACATCGTGCTCATCCACCACGGCGCTACCCGAAAAGCAGGCACCCTCTTCATTGGGTGCCAGCGCAATGGGTAAATGCTGCCAGTGGCACAGGTCACGGCTTACCGCATGTCCCCAGTGCATTGGCCCCCAAACGGTGCTGAACGGGTGAAACTGATAAAACAGATGGTACTCTCCATCGAAAAACACCAGCCCATTGGGGTCGTTCATCCACCCCATCGGCGGCGCAAAATGCACCGCCGGGCGCTGGGGCTCAAAATCCACTAACGTCATGCTTAAACCTTAACTTAATCGTTTAAGTTAGCGTATCACGACTGCTTATGTTCTGAACCATCCCCTTTAGGTGTAGAATCAAGTAGGAAGGGGAGTCGCCT
>NZ_MWVI01000004.1 GCF_002087295.1 Vreelandella lionensis
TTCCTGGGGCCGGTCTCACGGATTCAGGATTATTTGACATCGTGACACAGAAAACGAAAGAGTGCCTTGTGCTTCGAGAGTGTCGTGAGCATTGGGGGGTAGGCTCTTCTGAGTTGAGTCTTGTGATGTGATCAAAGCGCCGCTTTGTACACATAGCTATCCATACAGTAGAGCATAGGTATGCTCATGGCAAAGCGGCAAGCCTGCCAAATCAGTACGATTGTTAAATTTTGTATGAAAAGTCGGCGAGCGCAGACAGTTTTTGTATAAAGCCTAAAATGCTATGGGAAATGTCTCTCTATAGGGTGGTATTTTTCAGGCAGGTGTGTATTGAACTCTTCACCTTTAAAATAAGGCTGTACTTAATCAGTGCTTAAAGCTCACACCAAATGCGCTCGCGTAAATCCTTGTTCAGCTTCGATACTTTATGCATGCGTTTAAAAGTGGCATGTGTCATGTCACCAGCGAGTTGATGGTAACAAGATGCCAGTGAGGCAGGGGATTGCGGTCCCTCAAAACCTAATAAGCAGTTAGCAAGCTTACTGTAGAAAGGCGCGATGGCCGATAGGAACTCAAGCTCATGACGAAATGCTTCGTTAAGTGCTTCTAGCCAAATTTTCTGTAGCTTCGCAGACGTTTGAGTAGCTTCCTCCCAGGTTTGATACCAGAAAATAGCTGGATTGGCATAACTATTTTCGCTGGGAGCTGGATTGGGAAGTTTTAGTGTTGTCATTATCCTGTTTCCTTGTGTCATGTGAAGATATGCGTTGAAGGCTCTATTCACTATGCTGATTTTTAATGCACTATTAATAAGTATGGAGGAAAATTAAAAACTTGATTTGATCGAAATCAACTTTACAGGGAAAAGGGGGTCTTTAATGAATTTATTGATCTGCAGGAAGTAGTCTGATTGGTGCTTTTATCAGATTCTATGATAATTTTTTTTATGATTGATAAGGGTGTTTGTCATGCCTTTTGCTGAGTGAAATTTTATTGCCAACATACATTTTTTTAACAAAAAGAGTGGGTTGTCAAAGGAGTTGATTGCGCTAGATCAACACTGTTGTGAGTAAGTGAATTTATTTGCTTGGTGAGCTTCTCTTGAAGAGTCTTTACGCTATAACTATTCATAGCTTCCAGTAGTCACTGTGGGTAAGGCGTTAGTTTGTACACAAAAGCAGCATACGAAAGCTAAGAAAAATGTTAACGAGAATTGGTGTTTACGTTGCTTAGGAATGTCGCATGAAGGTCATGGTGCTTGAGAAACAGGGTGGACCGTTGCAATGTCAGGAAAGGCCCATTCCTACGCCGGGGCCGGGGCAAGTACTGCTGAAAATTGAAGCGTGCGCCGTGTGTCGTACTGATCTGCATCTGCTCGATGGAGAACTGCCAGACATCCGCTATCCGGTTGTTCCTGGGCACGAAATTATTGGTCGTGTTGTTAAGTGCGGCCCTGGTGTAGCGCTAGAGAAGGGAGTACGCCTGGGCGTTCCTTGGCTAGGGTATAGCTGTGGTGAATGCCGCTACTGTTTACACGGGCAAGAGAACCTTTGTGATCAGGCGCGTTTTACCGGGTACCAGATCGATGGTGGCTTTGCGGAATATACCTTGGCGGATCATCGCTTCTGCTTTTCTATCGGTTCCCACTATAGCCCTGCGGAAGCAGCCCCACTGATGTGTGCTGGCCTGATTGGCTATCGTTCTCTGGTTATGTGTGGCGATGACCTGCAGCGTCTCGGTATTTATGGCTTTGGTGCGGCGGCACATATTGTGGCCCAGGTCGCAAAACGGCAGGGCATCGACGTGTACGCCTTTACGCGCCCAGGCGATGAGGCGGCTCAGCGGTTCGCGCAGCAGCTGGGAGCGACGTGGGCGGGTAGCTCTGAACAGGCGCCAGGCATGGCAATGGATGCCGCTATCATTTTTGCACCTGTGGGAGAGTTGGTGCCCCTTGCCCTACGGGCTGTGCGTAAAGGGGGAGTCGTTGTCTGTGGTGGTATACATATGAGTGACATCCCCTCTTTCCCGTATGCGCTGCTTTGGGGGGGGCGGCAGTTGCGCTCAGTAGCCAATCTGACTCGTCAGGATGGTAGGGCGTTTTTATCACTGGCCTCCGACGCGATGATCCAGACCAGCACAGTGTGTTACCCGCTCCACGCCGCAAATGATGCATTGAAGGACCTCAGGGAAGGCAAGCTGACCGGCGCTGCCGTGTTGGTGATGGAGCCAACCCTGGCATCGGAGATGCTAGATGTCGATTCGTAATTTAGATGCCCTGTTTTCACCCAGTACGATCGCTTTGATTGGTGCCAGTAACCGCCCCGGCTCTGTGGGGGCGGTACTAGCACGCAATCTCTTTGATGCTGGATTTGCCGGGCCAATCCTAACGGTCAATCCACGGGAGAGGGCGATCCGCTCGACCCTCAACTACCACACCGTGAGAGAGCTACCGCTGGTTCCCGACTTGGCCATTATTGCGACGCCGCCAGATACGGTGCCTGGCCTTATTCGCGAACTTGGTGAGCGTGGATGTCGAGCTGCCGTGGTCATTACTGCTGGTTTCGGCGAAGGCGATCATACCGATGGAAAAGTGCTCAAACAAGCGATGCTCGACGCGGCCAAGCCTTACTTGATGCGCATTGTTGGTCCTAACTGTCTGGGCATTTTAGCCCCCCATCGGGGGATCAACGCCAGCTTTGCACATATCATGCCCCAAAAAGGCGATGTAGCCTTTGTGACGCAGTCTGGTGCGGTGGCGACCTCTATCCTCGATTGGGCGGCAGCGCGTGGCGTCGGTTTTTCGTATGTAGTGTCTCTGGGTTCGATGAGCGATGTCGATTTCGGCGATATGCTCGACTACTTAGCCCTTGACCCCAAGACGCACTCCATCCTGCTGTATGTCGAAGCCATTACTGAGGCACGCAAATTTCTCTCGGCGGCCCGAATGGCTTCTCGTACCAAGCCTGTAGTGGTGGTTAAGGCAGGGCGCAGCGATGCGGGGGCCAAGGCTGCATTGTCGCATACCGGAGCGCTGGCAGGTGCTGATGCCGTTTACGATGCAGCGTTTCGGCGTTCTGGGATGCTGCGCGTCAAAACACTCGATGAACTCTTTCAAGCGGCAAGTACATTGGCCACGGGGATTCGTGTGAAGGGTGACCGGCTAGCCATTCTCACCAACGGTGGCGGGGTTGGTGTGCTTGCAGTCGATGAGTTGGCTGACATGCATGGCCGTCTTGCTGAGCTCTCCGACGTCACGCTAGCGCGTCTGAATCACCTTCTGCCACCTGCATGGTCCCATGCCAATCCGGTCGATATTCTTGGTGATGCGCCAGGGGTACTTTACGCCGGCGCACTCGAAACCTTGCTAAATGAGAAGGCAGCGGATGCGATTCTGGTCATGAATTGCCCGACAGCAGTGGGCCGATAGTTTGGACGCGGCCCAAGCCGTGGTCGATACCTTGGGGGCACGGCGGCCAGCCGTCCTCACTTGTTGGCTGGGTGAAGGGGCACCGGCTAAAGCTCGCCATTTGTTTGCGGCACACAACATGCCAAGTTACGAAACACCCGAGCAGGCCATTCGGGCCTTCGGTCATCTGTTCAGTTACTGGCGAAACCAGCAAGCATTAAGGGAAACGCCGCCGCCGCTTTTTAACAACCATTATATCGATAAGCGCAGTGCAGATGCTGTGATTGACCGCGTACTGGAAGATGGCCGGAATGTTCTAACGGAGCCAGAGGCGGTGGCCGTGCTATCGGCTTATGGCATTCCCACCGTCTCTGCTATCACGGTGCATACACCGGAAGAGGCGAGTGAGGCAGCAAAGCGGCTGGGCTTTCCGGTGGGACTGAAAATCCTGTCGCGAGACATTTCGCATAAGTCGGATAGTGGCGGCGTGCAATTGAATCTTGCCTCGCCTGGTGCGGTGAAGCAGGCTGCCGAAGACATGCTTGTGTCGATTCGCCCAGCAGTGCCTGAGGCGCGATTAGATGGATTTAGTGTACAGCCGATGATTCGTCGTCCTGGGGCACATGAGCTGATTTTAGGAATCGCTGAAGATAGCGTTTTCGGCCCAATCATGCTGTTTGGCCAGGGGGGAACGGCCGTTGAGCTGATAAGAGACCGTGTGATTGGCCTCCCGCCTCTCAACCCACTGTTAGCACAGGAAATGATCCAGGCGACACGTATTTCAACGTTGCTGCGTGGCTATCGTGGCCGGCCTGCGGCTGATCTTGAGGCCATTACGCTCACGCTTATCACATTGTCACAGTTGGTCATTGATTTGGAGCGCGTGGTCGCACTGGATACTAACCCGCTGCTGGCCGATGCCTCTGGGGTGCTGGCCTTAGATGCGCGTATTGTGGTCAGGGCCGAGCGTGATCAGCGGCGCCCACTGGCTATTCGTCCCTACCCACAGCAGCTTGAGCAAACGATAGAAACACGCAGTGGCCAGCGCTACAGCCTGCGTCCTATCCGTCCCGAAGATGAGAGTGCCTTGGTCGACATGCTGCGTCACTCTTCCCCTGATGATGTGAGGCTGCGCTTCTTTGCTGCCATTCGAGGGTTTGATCACGCCTTTGCTGCTCGCCTGACGCAAATCGATTACGACCGGGAAATGGCCTTTATAGCGATGCCATTAGGCAAGCAGGAAATCGTGGGCGTGGTCCGTTTGTCTGCGGTTCCCGACAAGGAAAAAGCGGAGTTTGCGATCATGGTGCGTAGTGATACGAAAGGGACCGGGCTTGGCTATCGGCTTATGCAGCAGATGATCGACTATGCCCGCGATACCGGCTTTCAGCAGGTGTTTGCCGATATCTTGCGAGAGAACCATGCCATGCGGGACATGGCTAAAGAGTTTGGTTTTATAGTTCAGCCGACCCGTGATGAAGTAGATACCGTGACGGTGGTGCTCAAGCTGTAACGGTGGTTGCTTATTCCTTTTGGGGTAGTCTGACTGGGAGACCGGATGGAGACGCCGACTGTTAAACACGCTACTGCTTCTCCATTGGTTTCAGCGCCTAGCGATGCCCATACTAAGCGAAGCGAGGACGTTCTTGCGGCGCTCAGGACCTCAACCGCCGGGCTAGCAGTGGATGACGCGAAGCAGCGGCTCGTTACTTATGGAAGTAACCGGTTGCCAGAGGTGGCCGGTCGGCATCCCTTGTTGCGTCTTTTTGCCCAGTTTCATAACGCGTTGATCTATTTTCTGTTGGCGGCAGCGCTTGCCGCTTCGCTGCTAGGGCATTTCGTTGACGCCGCGGTCATTGCGGCGGTGGTTTTGGTCAACGCCCTGGTTGGATTTATTCAGGAAGGTAAAGCCGAAAAGGCGCTGAGCGCGATCCGTAATCTCATCGCCCCCCACGCTTATCTGGTAAGAGGGGGAAGGCGAATCAAGGTGCCCGTGGAAGAGATTGTACCTGGGGATATCGTGTCACTTGAGCCAGGGGACAGGGTTCCTGCTGATCTGCGGCTTATTCGTACGAGTGCTTTGCGTATCGAAGAGGCCATTCTAACGGGCGAGTCGGTGGCGGCAGAAAAGCGGGAAACACCAGCGCCCATAGACGCTGCATTAGGTGACCGGTACTCAATGGCCTATTCCGGAACGCTGGTGGCTACCGGGCAGGCGATGGGTGTCGTTGTGGCAACGGGTAGCGCTACGGAATCGGGCGCATCAGTACTTTGCTGCGTGAAGTACAACCCCTGACCACACCGCTGCTGCGCCAGATTAACCATTTTGGGGTGCGGTTTACCTGGATCACCCTGGCGGTGGCGGTCGTACTCTTTGCCTTTGCGGTATGGGTACGTGGCTATGCTTGGCCGGACGCGCTGATAGCGGTCGTTGCTCTGGCGGTGGGGGCTATTCCTGAAGGCTTGCCAGCGGTCATCACCATTACATTGGCTATCGGCGTACAGCGCATGGCGCGTCGTCATGCAGCGATTAGGCAGCTACCGGCGGTAGAAACACTCGGCGCTACGTCGGTCATCTGTTCCGACAAGACCGGCACCCTGACGCGTAACGAGATGACAGTGCGACGGCTGGAAGTCCCTCATGGGCAGTACACGGTGACCGGCTCGGGCTATGTGCCGGAAGGGCGGCTGGAAGCTGCTTCTACCGATGACGCTGCTGCGGATAAACAGCGGCTAGAGAGTAGTTGTTTAGTGCTATCGGGAGTGCTGTGCAACGATGCCCAGTTGAACCAGGAAAATGGTGCCTGGCATGTAATGGGCGATCCCATGGAGGGAGCGCTGGTGGCGTTGGCCATTAAAGCTGGTTTGGAGCCGGAGCTAACCCGCCATGAATGGCCGCGACTTGCTGAGATCCCCTTTGATGCCAAGCATCGCTTTATGGCCACGCTTCATCGCCATGCAACAGGCGATTGTCGGATTTTTGTTAAGGGCGCCCCCGATGAACTACTGCAACGATGTGTCGCCCAGATAGATGGTGAAGGGACGGCATCGCTAGACCAAGGCGCGTGGGGCGCCAAGGTCGCGAACGCAGCCGCCCAGGGAGAGAGAGTGCTCGGCTTCGCCGTTAAAGCAGTAGCTCCAGATGCTGATAAGCTGACTTTTTCCGACCTGGATGGGCTCGTCTTCATTGGCCTGATAGGGTTTATCGACCCCCCGCGCGAAGAGGCAGTGGCCGCCATTAAAGAGTGCCACTCTGCGGGTATTGCGGTGAAAATGATTACCGGTGATCACGCTGAAACGGCCGCGGCAATTGCGCGACAGCTAGGATTTGGAGAAGATCCACACGTTCTAACAGGGCGTGAACTTGATGATATTTCAGACACTGATCTGCCCGCTATCGTGACCGAAGCCAGTGTGTTTGCTCGCACCAACCCTGAACACAAACTGCGTATCGTTCGTGCCTTGCAGTCGACAGGGGCAATCGTGGCCATGACCGGCGATGGCGTCAATGATGCACCGTCGTTGAAGCAGGCAAATGTCGGCGTTGGCATGGGACATAAAGGGACTGATGCGGCGAAGGAGGCCTCCCAGATGGTCTTGCTGGATGATAACTTCGCTTCCATTGTCGCTGCAGTGAATGAAGGGCGAGTTGTCTATGACAATATCCGCAAAGTAACCGCGTGGACACTGCCCACTAATGGCGGTGAGGTCTTGGCGGTCGTTGCCGCTATCCTGTTTAACTTCTCAATGCCGATGTCTGCGGTGCAAATTTTGTGGATCAATCTTGTCACGGCGGGCACCCTTGGCCTGGCATTAGCGTTCGAGCCAGCAGAGCCCAATGTCATGCAGCGCCGCCCTAGGCCTGCCAACCAAGGGCTGCTGACACCTTTTCTGATCTGGCGGGTAGCGCTTGTGTCGTTCCTGTTTCTGGCAGCGGTGTTGGGCGTATTTTTTTACTCACTAGGGCGTGGGGATGAGCTTGCGATGGCTCGGACATTGGTGGTCAATTTGATCGTAGTATTGGAAATTTTCTATCTATTTAACGTGCGCTATCTACACGACACCTCCTTTAGCTGGCAGGGGCTACTAGGCACCCCCGCTGTGCTGGCTGCTGTCGCTGTGGTGGTCGTTGCTCAGGCATTGTTTACCTATTGGCCTGCTATGCATGCCCTTTTCGATACGCGGCCTTTAGCGTTTTTGGATGGCGTATTAATCATCAGCATTGGCATGGTGATGATGGCTATATTGGAAGTCGAGAAAATTGTGATGCGCCGAACAGGCTGGCTAAACCAATAAACAGAGGTAGTCGAGTGTGTCTAGGATTAAGCGAGTACGTGCTCGGCTGCTAACGCTTGATCCGTTTCCTGTATGGCTGTTTGTTGGCTTTGTGCTGTTTTGGATATGGCTGGCCATAGCGCCTTATTACCGTTCAGATTGGCTGCTTGAAAATATTCTGGTATTTGCCGCAGTGCCCGTATTGGGTTGGTTGTGGTATCAGGGTGGTGTCTCACGTCTGGCATGGTTAAGTATTTTTCTATTTTTAATATTTCATGAAGTTGGTGCTCATTATACCTATTCTGAAGTGCCCTATGACCAGTGGTTGAGAACCTTGCTTGGGTTTTCTCTGGACGAACGGTTTGGCTTTGAGCGTAATCAGTACGACCGCTGGGTGCATTTCCTTTATGGACTGCTACTATTTCTACTACTGAAAGATCTTGTAAAAAGACGCCTACTGCATGAGGCCGTTTTATGGCACCTACTACCGGTGATGCTGATTTTATCCCATTCGGCGTTTTATGAGATTGCAGAGTGGATGGCGGTTGTGCTCTTCCCGGGGGAATTGGGGGAGTCATACCTAGGTGCCCAGGGAGATATTTGGGATGCACAGAAGGACATGGTGTTGGCGCTTTTAGGAGTATCCACAGCAAGTGCGCTGAGCATGATGATGCACTGTTTAATAGTTATAATAAAATAAGCTTATAATACATTGAGCAGGGTGATTATCCTCCAAAAATTATTTATATCAGTTTCATTACTAAAGTTATTGGTAGTGCTTATGAGTTCATTTTTTTCTTTCAGCAATTGCAGCTAAGGCTGTTGGGTTCAGGAGGCAGTACTCATGACCATGCGCTGATAATATGCCTTGCTGTTGAAAACGACTAACGAGTCGACTGAGCGTTTCAATTGCCATGCAGAGATAATCAGCAATTTCCTTTCGTGACATAGCCAACCTGAAACAGTGGGGGGAATACCCTAAAGGCGCTAAATTTACATGACATCATAATAAAAAAGCAGGCAAGGCGAACGTCTGATGGCTGGCTGATCATTTGCCACATACGAGAGTGTTCGAGGTATATTGCTCTACTCAAGCAGCGCAATAATTGCATATGGCTTGAGTGAGAAATGGGCAGTTCATCAATGGTTCTAAACGGAATATGGTATAAGCCTGAGGTTTCAATGGTGCTGATAGTGCCACAATAAGGCTCTTCGACGTTGGGTGTGGAATTCG
>NZ_MWVI01000039.1 GCF_002087295.1 Vreelandella lionensis
AGTTGACGATAGCCGTATTATTGCTGATGGTAGTGACTTTTCAGAGCTTCCTTAATACAAATATTAAGATAAGCACCTACCTTGGATAGCGCAACAATAATTTTAGGATCACTTCTGAAAAACTGGCAGAATAATGCCTTAAATTTGTTTGTGGTAGTTGCGCTGGTAGTCCGGTTATCGAATTAACCTCTATAGTTTCCAACACCAAGTCTGTTATTTTGTATGCATATCGCTGAAAATTTTGGTAAATTCCGCCAGAATAATCAATGAAATAAATACTTTCGAATTTAAACCAACACGGACTGACCAAAATCAAGCGAATTGCCAGCAATCGATCGTCGATTTCAAAAGTGATCACTAACACTGGTACGCACTTTAATAGGCTTTCCAAAAGTATAGCTCTCAGATAATACACTGCTCTTTACCTCTTGCCTATTATTACTGATGTACTCCCGATAGCAACGCCTATCCGTATCCACTTGACAATTCGATTCTTAACTTAAAAACGACACTGCACCAGATTATAACTCAATTTTTAAAATAAAAAGCAGGAGGGTCTTATCTCTACTCCTCCTGCTTATACAAAGCAACGGAAATAATTTTAGTTAATTTTAAAATTAACACTTAACCTTCTCTTAATTAAAGAAGATTTGGCAGAAAAGTAATAATTGACGGAAAGAAATAGAACGCTGCAATTGATGCCATAAACAAAGCAACAACTGGCCATGCACTTTTATATACGTCTGAAATTAATACATTATCTGCCGCACCTTTTAAAGCAAAAAGCGTATAACCGAAAGGCGGGGTTAAACTACCGACAGTCAAGTTTATCAAGAAGATAGTCCAAAACCAAATAGGATCAAAATCATATGCACTTACAACCGGTGCATACAAAGGGATTGCTAACAAAATGAAAGCAAATTGATCTATAAACATACACAGTACAAAAGGAATGAGCATTAATATAAAAAACATCATCCAATCACTAAGCTCAAGCGTACTTACGAAGTTAATTAAGCCTGACGTAGCTCCCATAAAAGAAAGTAACTGCCCAAAAAGTTTAGAACTAGCGACAATGATAATAATCATTAAGCTAATTTTTGCGGAAGACTGCAAACTATCCCACAACATTTTAAGATCAAAAGACTTATATATAGCTGCAGTGATAGCAGCTCCTACAACTCCAGTAGCAGCAGCCTCTGAAGGTGTGTAGCGACACCCAATAAAATAAGTCCCATAACAGAAAAAATAACAATAAAGAAAGGAGATACTTTAGCAAGCTCCTTCATTTTTTCTCTTAAAGAATAGGTCTCCACTTCTTCACTGCTAGATGGGGAAAGATCAGGTTTACGTGAAATGCTAAAATATACATATAGAAAAAGAATAAATGATATTAGGAGTCCTGGGATAATCCCTGCTATTAAAAGGCCAGCAAATAGAGGTATCACGCACTAATGAGCCTATTACAATTACTAACAAGCTGGGTGGAATAATTGGAGCTAAAGAAGCGCCACCAAGAATGGTGAAATTTGTTAAATTTGTGTCATAACCTAGTTTTTGCATTTTAGGTAAAACAGAGCGCCCCAGCATGGCAGCTACTGCTGCGGCTGCACCAGATAAAGCACCAAAAATAGTTGACAGCCCAATAACTAAGTAATACATCCTACCATTGACCTTACCTATCCATTTATCAAGGGCGATTGACAAAACATCAACAGACCCAGATCTAAATAATATTTCGCCCATAAGAACAAAAAGTGGAATAGTAACAAAACTTTCTGAGGTTAAAGTTTCGTACATGCTATTACTAAACATGCCGAACCCTCTTTCTCCTAATGTCACTAAGACACCAGCAACGTTAGCGATTAAGAAAGCAACAAAAACCGGCAGCCCTGTCCCCATCAGCACGAATAGCAATAGAAAAGAAACCGCAAGTATCGTGTACCATTCCATTTTAAGCTCCTTTCTTATACACAAGATTTTCAGACAATTGTTTTTTTATTAAAACAACAAATTGAATAGCAGACAGCCCGAGGCCGAAAGGTATAAAGCCGAATACTATCCACTTAGGAACGCGAAATGAGCCTAGTGTATTAATCCCAGTTTCAAACAAACGCACAAACTCTATCATTGATACGTAGAAAACATAAGAAACAACACAAAAAGATACAGCATAAAGCACTAGCTTAAATTTTTGTGCAAAGCTGTGCGGAGAAAAATCCAGTATAATCGAGACAGCTATGTGGCTATTTTCCCGCGTTACTTCAGGCATTGCTAGCATTAAGGAAGCACAAAAAAGAAAAGTAACCGTATCTGGCCCCCATGAGGTAGGAGCTGCAAAGAAATAGCGCATTATTATTTCCATACAGAAAATAATAACAATTAATGCTAAAGCTAAGGACGCTACAAAAAAACTGGCTTTAGTAACACTGTCGATAATTTTTATAAACATAACTAAAGACCTTGATGTGGCTGAGAAATACCCAGCCACAGTTTAGTAAATATTAGTAAGACATATCAGCCGATACTGCCATTTCACGTAGTTGGCGAGCATCATCACCGCTTTGCTCTTCAGCTACTTTCCAGACGCCTTCCGCCCAAAGACGCTCGTGGTTATCAGACTCTGATTGGCTAAATGAAGTAATCTGCATCCCATTTTCAATAAGGAAATCTTCTTCTTTTTCCTGTAATGCATCAAAATGGGCTACAGAATCAATTTCAATTTGCTTACCTGCTTCGATAAGCACTTCTTGTGCATCACTATCTAGAGCATTCCAACGGTCAAGATTCATAAAAATCATGACTCCGACCTGGCCAAACTCAGGATCTGTCATGTACTCAAATAATTTCATGCCACTGAAGATCACTCGCGCCAGTTAACCCCCAAGCTGCACCGTCAATAACCCCTCGTTGTAATGCTGTATAAATATCCGTAACAGGCATATTTACTTGAGCACCACCAAGTTCCTCAATCATAGATTGGTACGAAACAGTTCCACGAATACGGCGTCCTTCTAGACCTGGCTCACCAGTAATGGGTTCACGAAGATAGAAACGGAACCCCTTGGTGCCTGTTGACGGAGCTGAAATCAGCTTTAATCCACGCTCTTGGTAGTGCTGATCAATATACTCAATGATGCCTTCCTCATGACGCTTAACGGGGTCTACGTCAATAGCATCAATAGCAAGGCCGACTGCCGTCGTACCTGAATGATAAGCAGGATGGGTGAACAGCAAATCAAATGCACCAGCTTGAACAGGTTGAAGTTGTTCAAATGTCGGTACAACATCAGGCCCCTGTACATTAATTTGAATACTTCCTTCAGACATTTCTTCGACCATTTCGATAAAAGATGGGCCGATTTCGCGATACCATGCAAAATTAGAAGGATAGCCAGCAAGCATATTTAGCTCTTGTGCTTCTACTTCTGAAGAGAAGCCCGCGCCTGCTGTACTAGCTACAGCCAGTGCAATTGCACAATGTTTAATTTTTTTTGTGATCATCTTCATTTTCATAATCCTAGTTTTTGTATTTAACGCTTCTTTTCAAGCAAACTGGCAACAAAAACAGTATTAAAGTCTCCTGACTTGAACTGTTCACTATTAATCAGTTTACTATGAAACTTTGCCGTAGTTTTAACGCCTTGAACTTCCATTTCTGAAAGCGCTCTTGTCATTCTAATGATGGCTTCATTTCGATCATAGCCCCAACAAATTAACTTGCCAATCATCGAATCATAGTAGGGAGGTATTTTATAGCCACTTTCCAAATGGCTATCCATACGAATACCAAATCCACCTGGTGGGCGGTAATACGTAATCGTACCAGGACAAGGCATAAATCCATTTTCAGGATCTTCTGCATTCAAGCGGCATTCTATAGCATGGCCATTAAGAACAATGTCTTTTTGTTCAATCTCCAACGACTGATCATCAGCAATTTTAATTTGCTCTTTAATAATATCTATTCCTGTAATCATCTCTGACACAGGGTGTTCAACCTGAACACGAGTGTTCATTTCTATAAAATAAAATTTTCTTTCAATATTATCAAAAACATACTCAACTGTGCCTGCACTCTTATAACTAACTTTTTCAGCTAGGCGTACAGCCGATTGACAAAGTTCGTTACGTTGTTCATCACTTAATGCTGGAGAGGGCCCTTCTTCCACTAATTTTTGGTTACGACGCTGAGCAGTACAATCACGCTCTCCCAAGTGAATGCATTTTTTACCATCAGCAAGCACTTGTACTTCAATGTGACGTATATCTGTTAAGTATTTTTCAATATAAACAGATGAGTCACCAAAAGCCACTTCTGCTTCTGACATTATTTCGTTAAGATCTTGCTCTAAGGTATCTCCTGACTTAACAACCCTCATGCCACGACCACCACCGCCAGCAGAGGCCTTTATGAGTAATGGAAATCCGACATTCTCAGCTATTTCAAGTGCCTTGTTAAATTCTTTAACGACTCCATCGGATCCAGGTATTGTAGGAACAGAAGCGGAATCTGCAATTTTCCTAGCTTCTATTTTGTCACCCATCTTTCCAATAATTTCTGCAGATCGCCCAATAAAAATTATGCCATTTTCTTCACACTTTCTTGCAAAATCAGCTTTCTCGGATAGAAATCCATATCCAGGATGGATAGCATCTACTCCAAATGCTAAAGCAGCGCTAATGATTGCATCCTGATTTTGGTAACTTGCTTGAGCTGAAGCAGGTCCTATACAAACCGACTCATCAGCCAGTTTAACGGCTAAAGTATCTTTATCAGCTTCTGAATACACAGCTACACTTTTCACACCGAGCTCTTTACAAGCTCGGACTATACGGAGCGAAATTTCGCACCGATTTGCAATCATGACACTTTTTATTTTGTTTAACATAAAAAACCTATTTTTAGAAAAAATATTATTCTTTTTCAATAAGCATAATGGGCTGACCAAATTCTACGGGCTGCTGATCTTCAACGTAAATTTCTTTTACGCGGCCATTTACTTTAGCTTCAAGGTTATTCATGAGCTTCATAACCTCAATAATACATCCAATTGTCTTTGAAGTTACTTCCTGCCCCACTTCAACGAATGCAGGAGCACCAGGCTTAGGCGATTTGTAAAAAGTACCCACCATTGGTGCTGTAATTAAATGCTCATTTTCACCAACAGAAATATCTTTTTCTGACGATGCCTTCGTTTCAGTTGGTACTACACTAACCGCTTCGTTAACTTCTACTTTTTTTGACGTATTAGTCTTAGGGGCTGCTGCCGGTAGGGCTTCTGGAGTTTCACTAACAGCTGGACGATGTGTGTTTTCATTACGGCTAATGAAAAGCTCAAGTCCATTATACGAAAGCGATAGCTCACGAATATCATTGCTTTCTTTTACCCATTTTGTCAGTTGCTTAAGATTCGTTTGAGGGTAATGTTTAGATCATTCATTTTAAATTCTCCTGTTTATTTCAAAATTAACGTGAAATTGAAACTTTAAAGTTTCCAGTTGACAAACTTACTTGCTTGTCATCTCCACCAGCAAGCCCTTTAATGAAAGAAACTAATTCGCCATTGTACTCATCTCCAGATTCTCCATTGGCAATAGCCTCTTTCATTCCATCGACTTGGTTACCAGCAAACATAGCTCGTAGCAACAACTCATCTTTTGTTGCATTTGGATACTGAGCAGCTAAGTCCTTCATCATGGGCTTGGGTGAGGTTGGCTTCTCACTAATTTCTGAAGAACCATTCTCAATTATTTTCTTGTAGACCTCTGAGTCTACTGGACCTAGCAAACGCCCGTAATACCCAAGCACGTATTTTTTAATTTCGTTTGGAACTGTGCCGTATCGCTCCCCAGAAATAACATTCATTACTGCCTGGGTGCCTACAAACTGAGCAAAAGGGGTAATCATAATAGGCCATGCAAGCTCTTTTCTTACTGTAGCAATTTCTTCAAGCAGCTCTTCGTAGCGATCTCCCAGGCCCGCAGTTTCTAGCTGTGCATGAAAGTTAGATAACATACCACCTGGAAGCTGGTGCTTGTAATGTAACGGGTTATATTCAGCAGGTTTGCCTTCTGGCTTACCTTCTATTTCACAAATATTCTTGAAGTATTCACTAACTTCATCAATCTTTTTATCAGCGACTTTTACAACATAACCTAGCTCACGTAATGATTTTACGATTGTTTGCGTTACCGGTTGAGCAGCGCCATTTGCTAAAGGTGCTATAGATGTATGTAAAATATCACATCCCAACTCGACTGCTTCTAAATAAACCAGTGGGCACAATGAGGTAAGGCAGTGGCTATGAAGGTCTAGCGGACGGTCGCCAATGACTTCTTTAATCGCAGGTACTAAAGTGCGGATTCTTTCTGGAGTAAGCAGACCGCCAGCATCTTTAAGCATAATTGCATCAACGTCGGCTTTATCAATAAGCTCAATGGCCGTTTTGACAAACAGTTCATCTGTATGAACAGGACTTTCGCAGAAAGACAAGGCGCCAAATGTATATGCTCCAAGTTTCTTAGCTCGTTTCAAACAGCGAACAATATTTGAAACGTCATTTAGCCCATCAAAAGCCCCAATGACGCGGAACCCATTGTCATATAATTGATCAACCCACCCATCAATTACATCATCTGATAGGAAATCAAAGGCAGCAATATTTTTTGAGCGAATCAATGCACGAAAATTAGTTTCTGGAGCAGCTTTATGTAACTCGCGTACTCGCTCCCAAGGGTCTTCTTTTAAGTAGCGAACTGAAACATCAAACTGAATAGGGGCCATCATATCTATATGATGAAACCCAATACTATTCATTGTTTCTGCAATTCCTAGCATGTGTTCAGTACGCATACGTGTTGCCCAAAGGCTTTGATGAGCATCACGGAAGGTTGTATCAATAATTTTAATTTCTCTTTGGCTGTTTTTGGGACGACCGCCCTCCCCAAAAATAGACGCAATACTTTTGTGAATTTCATTCTTCATTACTTATGACTCCTACCGGCTGTGTCTTGTATAATTTTCAATAATTGAATGATTCAGCTATATAGGATATGTACACACAGGGAACACTTGTTCGCCTATTGAAATCAACCCTATTCTTTAGTATTAAGCTAAGCTCTCTCAATTAACGTGGCGATGCCTTGGCCTACGCCCACGCACATAGTGCATAGCGCGTAGCGCTTGCCGCTGCTTTGCAGCTCGTGAGCAGCGGTTAGCAGCAAGCGTGCGCCAGACATGCCCAGCGGGTGGCCGAGCGCAATGGCTCCTCCGTTCGGATTCACCCGCGGGTCGTCATCCTTGAGGCCAAGATCGCGCATGCAGGCGAGCGCCTGGGCGGCAAAGGCTTCGTTGAGTTCAATCACGTCGATCTCATCAAGATTTATGCCGGTGCGCTTAAGTAGCTTCTGTACTGCTGGCACCGGGCCATAACCCATGATGCGTGGCTCAACGCCCGCCGTAGCCATGCCCAAAATCTTGGCTATAGGCTTTAAGCCTTGGGATTCGACCGCCGTTTGGCTTGCTACCAACATTGCTGCTGCGCCATCGTTGACACCAGAGGAATTGCCTGCAGTAACGCTGCCACCCTCGCGGAATGGAGTGGGCAACCTTGCCAGTTTATCGAGCGTGGTCTCGCGCAAGTGCTCATCTTGATCGAAGATCAACGACGACTGCTTACGACGTGGAATCTCGATCGCAGTGATTTCTTGAGCTAAGCGGCCGGCTTTTTGGGCACTAGCAGCTTTTTGCTGCGAGCGTAGTGCGAAGGCATCTTGGTCTTCGCGAGAAATCTCGAACTCCTCGGCGACGTTCTCGGCGGTTTCCGGCATAGAATCCACGCCAAACGCTTTTTTCATCAACGGGTTGATAAAGCGCCAACCAATAGTGGGATCTTCAATTTTCTGGCCACGCGAGAATGCACTTTCGGCCTTGCCCATCACATAAGGTGCCCGTGACATCGACCCCCCCCCGCCGGCGAGAGCGAGTTCCATCTCCCCTGCTTTGATCGCGCGACAGGCAGTAGCCACGGCGTCCATTCCCGAACCACACAAACGGTTCATGGTGGTGCCAGGCACGGACTCAGGGATACCGGCAAGCAGCGATGACATCCTCGCCACATTACGGTTATCTTCCCCGGCCTGGTTTGCACACCCCATAAAAACCTCTTCGATAGCAGCCGGATCCAGGTCCGGCGCTTCGGCCAGCACGGCCTTGAAAATCGTGGCGGCAACATCGTCCGGGCGCATGCTAGCGAGCGCGCCACCAAAGCGGCCTACAGCGGAACGACGCGGATGGCAGAGAAATACATCGGTCATCATGTTCTCCTTACTGGCCGGCATGGGCGCGTTCAGTGCGGGCTTTCAGCTCGCGTAGTACGCTAAGCTCTTTCCCACTCGGCTCGGGAGTACTCTCAACCTGCTCAGCGAAGCGAATTTCCCAGCCCGTGGCATCAATCACGTCTTCACGCGTAACGCCCGGATGCAGTGAGACTACCATCAGTTCTTTACTCTCGGGGTCGGGCTTCATCACGCAGAGATCGGTAATCACGCGCGTGGGGCCTTTGCCAATATTGGGTACGCCATCTCGGCCCTTACCGTCGCGACCAAAGCCGAGAGTCGTTACGAAATCGATTTCCTCGACAAATGCTCGCTTGGAGTGTTTAAGGGTAATAAAGACTTCGCCCGCGTTAGTAGCGATCTCCGGTGCCCCGCCACCGCCCGGTAGGCGCACTTTGGGTGCGCGCTAATCACCAATCAGTGTGGTGTTCAAATTGCAGTAGCGATCGATCTGTGCGGAGCCCAGAAATCCCACATCGATCTTGCCGCCTTGTAGCCAGTAGCGGAACATTTCCGGAACCGCCACGGTGGTCAAAGCAGTTTCAGCTAGCTCGCCATCGCCAATCGAGAGCGGCAGCACGTTCGGCTTGGTCTGAAGGGTGCCTGATTCATAAATCAGCACTATCTCTGGGGCGTGGGTTAGGCGCGCCAGATTGGCGGCCTCACTGGGCAGGCCAATGCCAACAAAGCAGGTAGAGCCGTTTTCTAGTGCTCGCGCGGCGGTAACGGTCATCATTTCCGAAGCGGTATATTCCAGGCTCATCAGACTTGCCCTCCTGCACTGTCACTGGCGGCGCTGTCGTTAGAAGCACCGTCACCCACGTTAAAGACGTTTTCGTTGAGCCACAAAGTAAAAGTGTCGCGATCGCGGGCGATGACATCCCACTCCTTATAGAAGCGGTTATTGCGGTCGTAATAACCGTGGGTATAGGACGGCAGCGCCTCTTTTTCGGCCACGGCAATCACGCTAATCGCCCAGCTGGGGATCACGCAGGCATTGGGATGCGTGTTTAAGTCATCGACGATTTCCTCGACGGTGACAATGCTGTGCTTCGCCGCCATTACGGCTTCTTTCTGTACGCCGACAATGCCTTCCACCAGCACGTTGCCCTGACGGTCGGCGCGCTGAGCGTGAACGATGGAAACGTCTGGACGCACCGCGGGCACCGCCGCCAACTGTTCTCCGGTGAAAGGACACTCGATAAATTTGATCTGATCGTTGACGCTGGGCAGTTCACTACCCACGTAGCCGCGCAATACCGCCAACGGCAAACCTGCAGCACCCGCTTCGAAAGCGCAGGCCATCGCGGCGTGGCTATGCTCAAGAATCTCGATCTTGCGCGGCCAGCCCTTCTCAACCGCATCGCGTAAACGGTGCAATGAGCCAACACCCGGGTTGCCGCCCCAGGAGAAGATCACCTTTTTGGCGCAGCCAGCACCGATCAATTGATCGTAGATCAGGTCGGGGGTCATGCGAATTAGGGTTAAATCACGCTTTTTTTGACGGATGACTTCATGACCCGCGGCAAATGGGATCAGGTGGGTAAAGCCCTCCATGGCAACGGTGGCGCCGTCTTCAACGAAACGTGCTACAGCGTCATGCAAGCTCAAAAACTCGGCCATATACTCTCCAGATTTTCCCATCACCTATGAATCTAGTGGCAGCCGTATTTGGCCCCTCTCTTATGTTCGCTAGGTGAACATTATTTTTCTATGTGAACAATTTAGTTGCGATGGTCCAACACGTCAACATGGCCTTTATGCCTAAAAAAAATCCACAGTCAAATTATTTTCTTTATTTTCAATATCTTATGATTTTTTAACTGAATTAGTTTTATTGTTTTTTTACTAAAGTATTAATTTCATGCATAAAAACACACCATTGCAACAAAAGTCGTATTTACACGGGGATGAACATATAGCATCACTCAAAAGAGATACTTGGCTTCTCTATAAAAACAAGGTAAATAAAAATGCATGAAAAAAACTA
>NZ_MWVI01000040.1 GCF_002087295.1 Vreelandella lionensis
CAAATCCACGTGAAGTGACGAAGAACCCAAAAAAAATGCTGAAGATGAAAAGAGAGCAGCAAATATGTGGCGCTGGATTACTCTAGGGTGTTACTCACTAATAATAATATGGGTTTTATTTAAAAATCGCCTAGGCTTCGAAACATTTATCAACAATGAAGCCCAATGGCCAGTACTGGCAATAACAATATCTATAACTGCAATTGCACTCATTGCCGCTAACTTTTCATCTAAACAGTCAAGAATACATGCGGCAAACGAACACAAAATGCGTTGGTTTGCTCTTGAGGTTAAAGCAATAGACCCTTTCATATCTTCGCTACCTGAACCTGAGAGAACAGAACTAAAGCGGCAGCTAAGTGAAAAATTATTTTGCCAAACAAAAAACGATGAAGCCATCAACCAGCCAGATAAAGAGAAATCTTTAGACACACTTTCCAAAGTAGTTACAACCCTAAATGAAGCCATTCAATCTTTGACAAGAAAGTAACACTTAAGCCCCTAAAAAGGGGCTGTTTTTTAACCCAGTCGCGCCAACATGATCATCTGCGCACGCCCCTCCAAAGCAGCCCTTTCGATAGCCTGTCCCTTCTTGAACTCAATCGTCGTTTCAATACCTGGCGGCCACCCCAGCATCTGGGCGTAATGTCCCAGCTGCCCAACAATCTGATCGTAGCTTTTCCCCCAAGGCCCGTTCACACGCCGATCAGTCTTCGCCGCCTGAATCAACGCAGCAAGCAAATTACGAGGGCGAAGCCGTGCATATTCCAAGAACTGGCGCGCCTCTTCATGGGCAGCGTGGATGCGAATACCACGGTCATAGGCTATTGCTAGAGGATCGGCAGCAGTAGTACTTCCACCCGGTGATTCACCCAGTTTGGCGGTCGAGCTGAACGGCTGGAAACCAAGATTTTCATGGGCGTACCAAGTACGGCGCTCAACCTCCATATCCAGCACACGGTTAACGAATACCCGAGTTGCCTCTGGGTCGTGGTGTTCGTGTGACTCCCGTGCAATCTCGCGTAAACGGGCGATGGGCATTCTCTCGTACACACTCCGCATCATTCTCCCCTCATTGTTTAACGCCATGCCCATCACCCCTTCCTCCATTCACTACCACTCTCCAGCGCCAGCCGATCACCCACGATTTGCGTACGTGGCCAACTGGCGTATTCCCGCAACACCGCTTTTGCCTCATCGAGCCCTCGCGCCAGCACGGCGCAGTTACCTTCGTACTCGCTACCCTCCAGCCAATCGAACTGGCTAGCCGCTAAAGCGGCGTCACGCGGGGGTGTTGCTTAAACCTCCAGGTACAGGCCAAACCAACCGCCGCGGGCTTGCCGCACGGGCAGATCGGACACCCCCGCCTTCACGCCCTGCCGCTTGAGATCACTGGCGGTTTTCTTGCTGCCCTGGCCCCCGTTGGGAACGTGGTAAATCGCGTCGAAGAGCTGCCCCACCTCGGTACCGCGCATCTTCTCGCCATACAGCCAGCGGATCAGCACGGCTTGCTCCTGCCCTTCCCAATCCACCGGCTTGGCCCCGGGCGCGCCGCTTTTGGTCAGTGCTCGAGGGCGGCGGGGCTTTTGAATGCGTAACGTCAAACCCTACCCCCAGCCCTAAGGCTCAATAGCTGCTGATTCCGCTCCCAGCGTTGGTAATCCGCCACAAAGCGGCCCAGCATCTCACTGGCCTGGTCGTTGTGGTCCAGCTCTGCACGGCTTTCGACGCCACAGGCCTTGCGCAGCCAGCGAGTAGCCCCTGCCGCTTTAAAGGTGCCATCGGGGAATTGATGCACTGGCAGTGAGTTCTTGGCGCGCCAGCGCTGGTCTAGGTACAGCCAGAAACGCGGGTTCTGGCACAGCATCGCAGCGCGGCGGGCCTGCTGGCCTCCCTTTGGGGTGTTATCCATCATTAGAGGCTCCCGGTGGTGGTGGAGTACGAAACGGCGGCGCGTGAGGGTTACGGTTGATAGGCTCCCCCTGATCATCTAGCCCCTTCACGCCACTGCAAAAGGCAAGCACTGCACAGCCCACAGTCAGCAACACGCCCGAGAGGATGCCTAGCAAGTAAAAGGTCAGGCCATCGATCACTGAACACCCCCTCGCTGCTGGCGGCGCAGGCAATGCTTACAGGCAGGCAGTGGCTCGCCGGTGCCGGGGTCGCGGAAGTCGGTGGCGCTTTTGCGGTAGTGGCACTGCGGGCATTTTGGGCGGTGGTAAACACGGCTCAGCATGATCAACGACCTCCCATGGCGGCCAACGGTGCGCCTGCTTGCGCCAACAGCTCACGGCGGCGGGCTTCTTCCTGCTCACGCGCTTCCCGGCGCGCTTGGGCGTGGGCATCCGCTGGCTTGTTGATGATCTCGCGCAGCTGGCTCACCATCCGCTTACGCTGGCGCTGGCCCTCTTGGGTCAGGGGCTTTTCCGGTGGCGGCAACAAATGGGCCACTTTCGGGGCGGGCAGCTTGCCAGCCGACACGGCCTCGTTGAGTACCATCGTGCGGCGCTGCTGGTCATGCCCCAGCGATACCTGCCACTGGGGCTGGCGCCCTTCTGCCTTCGCTGCTTCCAGCTCGCGCTCATACGCCGCCAGGAATGCCATACGGCCACCAATCTGATCACCTCCGGACAACACCGGCTTTGCCACCCCCAGCGCCCGGGCAATCTGCGGTGTCCACACCACGGTTTCCTGCTCGTCTAGGCTGCGAAGCGCCAGCGCCCACGCCTCGTTCGGCAACAGATGCGCGTTGGCACTCGGCAGCCGGTCGATGATCGCGGCCAGGGTCAGCTTGCCGTGAAGCTCGGCACGGCAGCGCGCCAGCGCACGGCGGATCTCCTCGAACGGGTAGCCAGCCAGGTCATCGGCCATTAGCACGGCGGCCGCGGGGCGAAGCTCATGACCCAGCACCTCGGCAGTGGCGTACACCAGCTCGACCACTTGTTCAGACTCATGGGCGGTTAGCATGACGAAGACTCCTGCTGTTGGCGGCGGGCGGCCATGATGCGCTTGGCCTCCTCCGCGTTGTTCAGGTTCGATTGGGTGCTATCCAGCTGGCGCGCTCGGGCATGGGTGACCTGCTGGCCAGTGGCTAGCTGGGTGGCGATGGTTTCGCAGTCCTGGAGCAGCAAACTCGCCGGGTGCATACGAGCCGTGTAGAACTGGCTGTTCAGCTTAACGTAGTGCGCGGCCACCCCAGGGGCGCGCTCGGCACCTACCCGGTCGACCCGTTGGCTCAGGTGGGCAGCCACCTTTTGGTTCCACACCGGCCATGTGCCGTAACGCGCACGGTAGGCACAGGCGTAGTTCGCCCACGGCTTGAAGGTTTTGGCGGCCGGGTCTCGGGTACCGGGCATGTCGGAAGGGATTCGCGCCAGCAACGCATCGGCGGATTCATGCGCCCCAGCCGGTACCGGCTGGGGTTCGTCGGCGGGCACATAATCGCCCTCGGTCGCGGCGGGGCTCGCCCCAGGCGCAACCCTCTTACTGGCCCCCTCACACTGAACCCCTAACCCTGAACCCCTCTCTTCACGGTTTTCCGAATACCCCTCTTCGGGATCTCGACTAGGGTTCTCCCCGTTTTCCGAATACCCCCCTTCGGGATCTCGAATAGGGTTCTCACGTTTTTCCGAATACCCCCCTTCGGTTTTCCGAGTACCCCTATTCGGTTTTTCGAGGGGGCGGCTCATGAAGATCCGGCGCTCGACAATTTGCTTGCCTTCGCAGATCTGATCTACGCGAATCCAGCCCTTTTTCTTGAGCGAGCTGATCACTTCGGAAACACGGTTGGGCGACAGGCCAAAGAACTCGGCCAGCTTCTTATTGCTCTTGAAACAGCCCTTCTCCGGATGCTGCAGGCTATCGATCTCCACCAGCATCACCTTCTCCTGCAGCGTGAGATCACGGCTCAGCCACACATCGGCAGGAATCCAAATGCCACGGAAGGCGCGTTCTTCGGTCATGACGCACCTCTCATTGATAAATCTGAGCAGTTAGCAGGTATCAGACCTAAACTGGATTCTAAGTTACATTTGTTCACACTCAGCAACGGAGTCTTCCAATGAATCATCCCGATAATGCACAAGCGGTACATAAGTGGAGCCCGCCAAGAAAGAGCCCGTTTGATCCACCGATAGGTATGCCTGTAGTGGTTCAATAAAGCCGGACACC
>NZ_MWVI01000041.1 GCF_002087295.1 Vreelandella lionensis
TGGTGTCCGGTTTTATTGAACCACTACAACGTCACCCTCTGATGAAGTGGGCCGTCGTGACCAAATCCTTGACATGTTCACTATCCACTTGCGGCCACCCTAGGCGAGTAAATGTGAAATGCCCGGCCATTGGGAAGGCGACCTGATTAACGGAAAGAACAATGCGTCTAAAGTGAGTTAGTAGAGTTCCGCAGTGGCTGTCTTTTTCTCGCGAAAATGGTCCACGCTAGCGAAAACATCAACGGCCTTCTTCGCCAATACCTACCGAAGTGGACGGATATCTCCGTGTATAGCCATGAAGAACTAGACGCGATTGCCTTAAACTGAATATACGACCACGCAAGCTATTTGGCTTTAAAGGTCCGGAAGTGATAAGCGCACTGATGGCTAACCATCATGCAAGCCCACTCACTAACCAGTAGGGGGGCACTCAGAACCTGCATCCGCCCTTTAAGTAGGGCGTATATATCATTGCTTTCAATAGCTACCAGCTTCACTGCCGACAAAAATTATATTAGGCAACTCCTAAGCGGCAGGTCGCAGGTTCGACTCCTGCCAGGGGCTCCCCTTATCTTATTCACTGTTTCTTCGTTTCGCCCCCACAGGCGCCCCCATAGGGAACGCTTGCTTCAGAATTGTATTCTCAAAAGAATGGGGCCGGATGGCCCCATTGCTTAGAACGTCTCCCATGCAGCCTCATTATCCGTTTGACGGGATTGCGAGGAAGGTTTGGCCATTGCCTTAACAGAGTTCGTGCGTCCGTTGTGTAAAGCAGACGAGGCGGAGGCGCTGGTATGTAACCTCTTTGCTGATGGCTCCCGGTTATCATTGATCTTGAAGAAAGCCATGGCTTGTTCTAGCCGACTGGCCTGATCTTCTAGTGATACTGCGGCGGACGATGCCTCCTGTACCAGTGAGGCATTCTGCTGAGTCACCTGGTCCATCTGGTTAACCGCCTGATTGACCTGCTCGATGCCATCGCTCTGCTCTCTGGAAGCGGTGGCAATCTCATTAATGATGCCATTTACACGCTGCACGGCGACCACTAGTTCTTGAATGGTGGTGCTGGCCTGCTCCACCTGGGTGGTGCCATCCTGTACTTGAACCACCGACCCTTCGATCAGGGTCTTAATTTCGCTGGCAGGCTCGGCACTTCGGCTGGCTAGGTTGCGAACTTCACCGGCTACCACTGCGAAGCCGCGCCCCTGTTCGCCGGCACGTGCTGCCTCGACAGAGGCATTGAGCGCCAGGATATTGGTCTGGAAGGCGATAGAGTCGATTAGGCCGGTGATTTCGGCAACCTGCCGTGAGCTATTGGCGATACCATGCATAGTTTTGATGACACGCTCTACGACCTCGCCCCCTTGTTCAGCCTTGTTCGAGGCATCCTGGGCCAGTTTGCTAGCCTGATGTGCATTGTTGGCATTCTGCTTCACCGTGGTGGTGAGCTCCTCCATGCTAGAAGCCGTCTGCTCTAGCGAGGCAGCTTGCTCTTCGGTGCGGGAGGAGAGGTCGGTATTGCCAGTGGCGATTTGTTTAGAGCCAATGGCCACGTTGCCTGCCGCCGTCGAAACGTTACCAACGATTGTCCTCAGTTTTTCGACCATTTCCTTAACGGCCGCAAGCAGGCTTTCCGTATCCCCTTGACGTACTTCCGGCACGGCCTGGAGGTCGCCATCCGCGATACGGCGAACGATTGCCTGCGTATAGGCTGGTTCTCCACCGAGTTGACGCAGCAGGTTATGCACGATGAGTGCAGCCAGTAAAATGGAAATCACCACTACTAAACCACTAAAGAGTGCAATAAGCAGAAAGGCGACCTGCGCCTGGTGGCGAAGCGCCTTAGCACTGGTGACCAGATCCGCGTTAATCTGTTCCAGTACCTCCATCATCAGGTCGATGCGTGCGGTGCTGACCTGATACCAATAGGAACCTTCGGTGCCGCCTAGTTCACCTGTCAGGCCCCCATCCAAAACTAGTTGGCGGATACGGATGACTTCGTTGACGTCACGGCCCTGCACAATACGCTCATGGGTGTCGATGAGCGCTTGATCCGCCTGCTTGGCGAAGAGCTCTAGGTAGAGGTTCTGCCTCGCGACGAGGCGTGAGTAACGCTGATGCTCTTCGGGGGTAAAACGCCCAACGGTGATCGGGGCGGCGCCGTTGGCGCGCTCCTGGCCAGCAGCTCCCTTGCCGAGTGCATAGTTGACATAGGCATTCACTTTGCCCGCGATGTCAACGTCGGGGCTTTGGCCTGCGGTCGCGGTGACAATATGGAGGAGGTGATTGATGGTTTCTGTGTAATAGCGGAGGCTTTCGTTGACCGACATACCCTGTTGATCAATAGTGTTTCGCGTCCTGTCTAGCCGGCTAATCGCCTCAATAACCTCGGCGAGTTGTTCTTCGAAGTAGATGCCGAAGCGCTCGGCCTCGAAGTCGGCAAGTAAGAGGTTAAGCGCTTGTCTGGCTGTATCAGTGAGCCGCCGCTGCTCGCTAAGCATACTGCGCCCCTGGACGCCCTCGCTGCCGAGAAAAACAGAGGAAGCCCCGCGCTCCTTCTCTAGCTCATGGATAATAGCGCCAACAGGAATAGAGAGTTCGACAAGCTCAACCAGGGCTGTCATCTCGTTACGGACTTTCCACCGCTCGATAACCTCGGTGCTGGCAAACCATAACAGGGCCAGCATCGGTAGGGCCAGAAGCAATAGGATCTGGGAACGAACCCGCATTCTGCGGAGTATGGAGACATTCATTAATTTGAAACTCACCTTGATGGAGTTTAACGATGTGAACCGGTGTTAGTGGCCACACTCGACAAAGTGCTTCACACCATGCATCGAGCGATGGGATAACAGCATCCCTTTCGGTTACGTTGGTGTCAGCGCTAAGCGTGGGGTTGGCTAGCCGTTTATGCGTTACCACGCCATTGACGGATTCGCAGCGCTTCGTGGCCTTTCACACAAGACCCATTGGCCTTACGCAAGAAATTTAGCTGTTCAATAACGTGACTCATGGTAGCTCTACAGGCTCCTCAAATAGGTATATACGCGACCCGGCAGGCGGGTTCTGGGGAGCCTCAGTTTGAGCGATAAAAGCCTGAATTGCTGCGGGATTACCTCCATATACCACCTGCCTACCCCTAAGGGGGTAGGCTCTCTTACCGTACTTGAGTGTTTACTCTGCTTTGTTGCCGAGGGCGTTCATACCTGCGCGGAAGACATCGACTGCGCGAAGGGCCAACGCTTAAAACACCTCAAAGGCTGCTGAGCTGTTCAGCGTGTCGCTATCAATGATTTTTCGGCACAAGCGTAGAAAGGTTTCCTTTTCGGAATCCGTTAGCACACCAAATACCTCCTCTTGACGCTGTTTCACTTTCTCCTCTATGCCCGCTAACAACGCCGCCCCTTCCTCAGTAGGGAAGAGGTGTTTCGCGCGCGTGTCGCTTTTATCTACCTCGCGCCGGATCAGCTGGCGCTCCTCAAGCAGCTTGATGGCCCGGCTGATGGAATTCTGAGGGCGTGGGAACAGAACCTGGACCTCTTTAGCGAGAATGCCTGGAAAATAGACGGTGGCATAAAGTGTTGACCAGGCATGTACCGGCATATCGTAGTTTTTCTCGATAAAGCGGCTAGTGACTTGGTTGTTGGCCAGCACAATGTGACTCATCGCCATCAGGTAGCAGAGGTCGGAGGAGAAGGTCTCCTCGAAAATTGAGAGCCCCTTGTCAGACATCTTGTATTCCTTTCCATGTGGTATGCACGTCATCATCCTCTTGCAATATAGATCCATATGGTTCTATATTGAAAATATGCTTTATCTCATACGCAGCGCATTACAAATTTAATCTTGCCTAACTAGCTGCGTTCAAACCTAAAAAAAGTAGGGCTTCACATGCCACAATTAGCAGCCTTCGCAATACTCGCGTTTATTCTCTACGTTGGCGATGTCGCCGCCACACGTTCCAAATCCAAACTGCCTTCCGTCTTCATCTGCGCTGTCCTATTCCTGCTGGGTTACTGGACGTTCTTTCCTGAAAATATCGTTGAGCTTGCCGGTATTCCGACCCCTGTTGTGTATCTAGCGATGTACCTGCTCATCACGAACATGGGCACCTTACTGTCGATTGATGAACTGAAACGACAGTGGCGGACCGTAGTGATTGCCCTGACTGGGATCGCGGGTATTGGGGTATTCCTGTTCACTGTGGGCCAGCTGTTCCTGGATTATCAAACAATCATCGTGGCAACACCGCCACTGACAGGCGGCATTGTATCGTCCTTAATTATGTCACAGGCGGCGTCTGAAGCGGGGCTTGAGAGCCTGGCTGTGCTCGCTATCCTCATCTATGTAATGCAAGGTTTTATCGGCTACCCCTTAACCTCCATGATGCTCCAGCGGGAAGGCCGCCGAGTGTTAGGCCTCTATCGCTCGGGCCAATGGAAAACCGAAAGCGATGGTAAAACCGGCTCAGCAGACCATGACCCTCACCAGCCGCGTTTATTCAAGAAGCTTCCGCCTGCTTATAACACAACGTACTTCAAGCTTTTCCGGTTAGGGGTGGTGGCTTTTCTAGCCTGGGGAGTCGCGCAACTGATCCAGCCATTTTTTGATATCAGCCCCTTCGTGCTTTGCCTGATTGGCGGAGTGCTCGCTACCTCCTGTGGTTTTTTAGAGCGTCAGCCGCTTCAGTCTGCTAACTCTTTTGGCTTTGTTATCATGGTGCTGATGCTATTCATTTTTGGCGGCCTCAACCGGGCAACGCCTGAGATGTTGCTGGACCTCGCTGCCCCTATGTTTGGTGCCATCATCATCGGTATTGTGGGTATGTATTGCTTCTCCTACATCGCTGGCCGGTTATTAGGTATGACGCCAGCCATGGCTTTTGCCTGTTCACTCACCGCCCTTTACGGTTTCCCCGCTGACTATGTGATCACCAATGAAGTCGTGAACACCCTGACGGACGACGAGGACGAGCGCGCCGCACTTTCCGCCCATATGTTGCCCTCAATGTTGGTCGCCGGTTTTGTCACCGTGACCATGGTATCGGTCGTTATTGCGGGCATTTTTGTAGGATTTATTTGATGACTAAGCAGCATGTAAACGAAACCCGTATCCAGGAGATGATTGAAGGGATTGCACAATTCACCTCGACACCTGGCAAAGGAACCACGCGCCTGACATACAGTGAAGAGCACCGTGGTGTACGAGACTACTTGTTAACGAAAATGAAAGAGGCCGGGCTTCAAACCCGAGAGGATGCCGTTGGCAACCTATTTGGCAGAATAGAGGGCCAAAATCCGGATCTTCCACCGGTATTGGTGGGATCACATTTTGACTCGGTGCCCAACGGCGGCGCATTTGATGGCCCTGCCGGTGTGGTGACGGGGCTAGAAACCGCTTTTGTGTTCCAAGAGCTTGGCCTAAAGCCTGAAAGACCTGTCGAAATCATTGCCATGATTGAAGAGGAGGGCGGGCGCTTTGGCAGCGGTCTTTTAGGTTCTCGGCTTCTCACTGGCCAAGTATCGCAGCAAGACCTGCAAGAGCTGAAAGACGCGAACGGCGTCTCCGTTGCTGAAGCAATGTCCACGTTTGGGTTAGACCCTTCTCATGCTGACAAAGTAGCGCTTGCAGCAGACTCTATTCATGCCTTTCTAGAGCTGCATATTGAGCAGGGGCCAGTGCTAGAGCAGCACGAAGAGGATGTAGGGATAGTGACCGAAGTCGTCTCGCTCTCCCAGGTAGAGGTAACGGTGAAGGGGGCTGCGGGGCATGCAGGCACCACGCCCATGAACGCCCGTAAAGATGCCATGGTAGGGGCCGCTTCAATCATTGCGAAGCTACCCGAGATGGTAAAAGCGGTGGATGACGCCGCAGTAGGTACGGTAGGGCGCATAACCGCGCAACCTGGCGGTGCCAATGTGATTGCGGATAGCGTCTCGTTCAGTGTGGATATTCGTTCGCCCAGTGCCAACAGCGTTGCCCAGATCAAAGAGCGTTTAAACACCGCGTTAGAGCAGCTTCAACCCAGCGGCCTGACCTATAACGTTAGCGAGAAGATCACGATCCCATCGACCCCCATGTCGGCAGACATCCAGAAGCAGTTCGCCCATGACGCCGACAGCTTTGGGCTTAAATGGCGTCATATGCCCAGTGGGGCAGGCCAGACGCTATGATCTTGTCCAAAATCACCCAGGTGGGGCTGGTCTTCGTGCCCAGCCGAGATGGTATCTCCCACGCACCTGAAGAGTGGACGGATTACGACAAGCTCGCGAAAGGCATTGAAGTGATTTTCCGTACCGCTAAAGCGCTATCGGAGAGTTAAAGCTCTGTACCATTAGTAGCTGTTGAAGCCCCGCCTTAGGTGGGGCTTTCTCGTTTCAAAGCATAAACGAAGCTTACAGCGGCACACAGCGGCTATATGGCACGGTTGCCAGGGGGGAGGCCCCCAGACCGCCGCACCCCACGCCGCGCTGTCCCCCACCCGCCTGCGGGGTTCGCTTGTGGGGCAATTCTTCATGCACCCCGCAAAAACGGGCCAAAGCCCGCTGTTGCTGGGCTGTAAGCGGGTTTTGGGTGCATAGGAGTCATGCGAAATCATGCGGATTTATGTATCTTCTGTGATCCCGTGAAGATCAATGTCCTAAAGCGAGGCCATCGGCTGGCCGATAGCTAAACAGGACATTCCTGATAAGGCTGTGTAGTGCCAAAGCCTTCCGGTGCAGGATGGCCTAAAGTCGCAGCTGTACGGGTTGCACAGGCGTAAAGGAATAGGCAATACTGCTAAAAAATAATTAAAGTTAAAATTGGGGTTTATGAGTATCAATTTACTTGCGGCCGGGGGTTGGAAATCACTAGCAATGTAAGTGGTGTCGATGTCATCGTTTGGTTACAGAAGCTGGTAGTTTTCTGTTCAGTGGCCTGTCCACCCCAACTAACAGCTATCGACCCTGAGCGGACGTTCGAAAGAGTTGAATATTCATAGGGGTCTTTAGCTCGCGATGCGATGAATAAAACTGTTAAGCAGAAAATTTGGTGCTGTCGTCTAGCGGTCCAAGACGCCCGCCGATTATGTCGGATTGTGAAAGCGGGAAACTGAGGTTCGAATCCTCACGGCACCACCATTACATGAGTAAGTTATGGAAAGTGAAGGTCTCAAGCAGTTCTTAGAAGTGGTTGGCGATGCTGTCCATTCAGTTAACACAATCTGTGTTGGCTTGGCTGCTGTGCGAGCAGGGACTGCCAAGAAACCTGATGACCTGACAATAGGCTGGAAAAGTTCTAATCCTGAGACATCTGCCTCAAAGGCCTGAGTATTTGCCCTTCGAGCGTCGCTGGTTTTTGTTGAAGAGGCGCTTCTCAAGTACCTGGACTTCCTCAAAGATTGTTCAACTGAGGACGAGAGGTTATATAAGGCGCTATCTACCGAGGGAGCGGCAGACAGAGTTGTTGAAATCTCCAAATATCTTTCAGATGCCGAGCCCTATTGGTGGCCGATGGTTGTTCTGCTAGTACGATGGCGCAATAGGGTCGTCCATAGCGCGAAAATTGGGTTGGCTCCGCTTCAGAAGAAAATTCTCCTTGAACACGAGCAGGTCCTTAAGCAAAGGCACGCGGGTATTGAAATACGGAAAACCTTAGAAAATTTCGAGTCTAGTCAGATAACCTGAAGGATTTCACGACCCTCATTGCAATTACAGTCTGAACCGCCCCGGCTTTACCGGAGACT
>NZ_MWVI01000042.1 GCF_002087295.1 Vreelandella lionensis
CGGTCTCCGGAATAACCGGGGCGGTTCAATGGGGGGAAGGGGGAGGTGTGTCTGAACGACGAAAAGTGGTTAAAAAGTAGCCGATGTAAGTCGAGCCAATAGGTGTTTAGCGGTGTTAGAGCCTGAGTGCGGTACTGGCTGAGGTACTATGAGAAATCCAGGCTAGACCGATAAAATGATAACGATGAACCCGTGCGAGTGAGGGGGTTCTACTGCAGGTTTTTACCTTATTAAGGTCTGTGGCATATTTCCATGAAACGTTCAGAAAATACCATCCGGATATTACTAGCCGATGAACATCGCTTAGTATGCTCTGCGGTCAGTTCCCTTATCGAAACCTTCGACAATATGACGGTAGTCGCCGAGGTAAGCTCTGAGCAACAACTCATGAGAGAAGTTGCCCATTATCGAGTAGATGTTGCTCTCATTGATTCAGCGGTAGTCGCTTTAAGTGGTTTAGAATCATTGACATACCTCACAGATCTTTGCCCAGGTATCCGAATAGTCGTGCTTTCCACATATTCTAGCGATAATTTTATCCGCCGCCTGCTAGAAGTGGGCGCCTACGGCTTTCTGCATAAGAACGCGGATGTCAGTGCGCTGGAGACCGCCATTCGAAAAGCGGCTGATGGGGAGCGTTTTATATTCACTGCGATGGGGCCGGAACGGTTCCTCAATGCAACCTCTATGGTGGGAGTGGCCTCCGCACATAGAAGTCCGCTGACAACACGCCAAAGCGAGGTGTTGCAGTTAGTTGCCAAAGGGTACCGTAGTAAGGCGATTGCGGATCAGCTGAACGTTAGCATCAAAACCATCGAAACTCACCGAGCTGACATCATGCGTCGGCTTGGGGTCAGGCACACCGCTGGTTTAGTGCACGAAGCCATCCGGCTAGGGCTGTTGGCCTCTCCCCAGGGCCACGAAGAGCCTCAGTAGCCCCTTCACTATTATGTCTTGAGGGCTTCCATAGCCGTCTTATGTGATGGTTTGACTAGTGAAGCCTTCATTCGAGCTTGGCTATGTCTGCTTTATTTATACAATGCTCTTAGACGCCGCCAGCACATACAAAAACTCCAGCCCCAGCGTAGCTGCAGCAAGTGATGTAATGTCGCCGTGGTCGTAGGCGGGGTTCACTTCCACTAGGTCCATACCCACCAGCTCCATACCCACCATGCCGCGCATTACTTTCAGCATCAGATCGGTGGACATACCGCCGCATACCGGCGTGCCGGTGCCCGGCGCAAAGGCGGGGTCCAGGCCGTCGATATCCAGCGTCACGTAGGCTGGATGATGGCCTACCCGAGCACGATCCGCTCCAGTACCGCCGCAGGGCCATGGTCGTTCACCCAATCAGCATCGAGCACTTCATAAGGGTGGTTGTTGCGGTCATAGCTGGTACGAATGCCAATTTGCAGCGAATGCTCCGGCACCACCAGGCCTTCTTTGAGGGCGTGGTGGAAAATGGTGCCGTGGTCAAAACGCGTGCCTTGCTCATAGGTATCGGTATGGGCATCAAAGTGAATCAGTGCCAGCGGGCCATGTTCACGGGCATGGGCGCGCAGCAGCGGCAGGCTGATGTAGTGGTCGCCGCCCAGCGACAGCATCTTTTTGCCCGCTTTCAACCAGCGCATGGTGTGGGTTTCCAGGTTGTCTACCAGGCTTTCCGGCTCGCCGTAGGCGTAATCCAGGTTGCCAGCATCGCACACCCGCTGGCGATCTTCCAGAGCAAAATCCCACGGCCAGCGCTTGCCTTCCCAAATCAGGTTGGCGGTGCTTTGGCGAATAGCGTTCGGCCCCATACGCGTGCCTGCACGGGCAAGAGCAGGGTAGGTCAAACGGTACGCCGCTAACCACGACTTCAGCATCGGTGGCGTTGGGGTCAATCGCTTTGGGCACGGTCATAAACGTGGAGATAACGTCACCAAACAGGCTGGGCATGATCTGAGATGGGGTCACCTAACGTGTACTCCTATGGTGTGCAGCAGTAAGAAAATGGAGGCAAGCGCGAGCGGGGCTGCTCGAAGAAGCGCGACGATAAGGAATTTTTCGCGATGAATGAAATGAATGTTTAGAATGAAATCATTCATCATGTAAATAGTGAGGCGATATGCGTTCGCTACGCCACTTTGACCTAAATTGTTGCTGGTATTTGAAGTGCTGATGCGCGAGCGCCATGTGACCCGCGCCGCTGAGAAGCTCCATTTAAGCCAGCCAGCGCTAAGCCATGCCCTCAAGCGCCTGCGTGAAGCGTTGGGTGACCCGCTATTGGTACGCACCGAGCAGGGCCTGCAGCCAACGCCCAGAGCGCTCACACTGCTGCCAGTGGTGCAGCAAGCCTTAGCCGCGCTTCAGGAAGGCCTCGCGCCGCCTGCCATCTTTGCCCCAGCGACCAGCACCCGGCGCTTTACCCTGGCGACTACCGACTACTTTGAAGAAGTCATGTACCCAGCGTTTCTTAGCCAACTGTTGGGCTATGCGCCGGGCATTAGTTTCTCCATTGAGTTGATTACCCCGGAAGTGGTAAGCGAAGCCCTAGAGCAACGCCAAGTGGATATGGTGGTGGGGTTAGATAGCCAATCATCGCTACCCAGCGGCGTGTTGCAAACGCCCTGGATGCATGAAGAGCTGGTGTGCCTAGCCGCCCAGCAGAACCCTCATGTAGGCGATGCCTTGGCGCTAGAGGAGTTTGCCCGCCAGCCCCATGTGGAGCTTGCCGATATCAGCGGCCTGCTGCCCAGCCGCATTGAGAGCTGCCTAGCCCAGCATGGGCTGAGCCGCCGGGTGATCTCGAAAAACCTCAACTACATCGCCGCCGCGCGGGTGGTGGCGCTCACCGATGCCATTATTGCCTTACCCCGGCAAATGGCCGAGCGCTTTGTCGCGATGCTGCCCGTTCGCAGGGTTGCCCCACCTGAAGAACTACCCGCCTTAACCATGACACTGATCCAGCATAGTCTCTACGCCAATGCCCCTGAAAACGTGTGGCTCTATGACGAACTGACCGCGTTTGCACAGAGTGCTAGCCGGTAGAAAAATAACGTGTATGTAGTTGTGTTGTAAATAAACAACACAGTTGAATCAAAGGTTGAATGGTCACTGGCGGGCTCGGCATTAGATCCTAAACTGCTATCTGGCGCATTTTTTCGCGCAATAGTGAATAGGGAATAGTGAGTAGATAATAGTGAGTAGATAGCGCCCAAAGACGTTGGGGCAACCACCCGGCTGCAAGGGATTGGGCGCTGAACGCGGACAAACCCAGGGAGAAAGCGTGTGAAAATAGGCGCACCGAAAGAGATTGCTCGGGGAGAAGCGCGAGTCGCGTTGACCCCCGAGAGCGCAAAGCAACTTCAGAAGCTTGGCCATGAATCCCTCATCGAAACAGGTGCCGGCCTGGCCGCGGGTTTTAATGACGACACTTATCGCGACGCTGGCGTGACCGTGGCGGAGAGTGCCGACGCGCTTTGGCGCGACGCTGAGGTGGTCATTAAAGTCCGCGAGCCCTCTGATGAAGAGGCCGAGCGGCTGCGTGAAGGTCAAACGCTGATTGCCTTCTTCTGGCCGCGCAAAACGAAGCGTTACTGGAGAAGTGCAAAGCCCAAGGCGCTACCGTGATCGCGATGGACATGGTGCCGCGTATTTCCAGAGCGCAGAAGATGGATGCGCTCTCCTCCATGGCGAACATTGCGGGCTACCGCGCAGTCATTGACGGCGGGCAATAACTTCGGCGGTTTCTTTACCGGCCAGGTGACCGCCGCAGGCAAAGTACCGCCTGCCAAGGTATTGGTCATCGGGGCTGGGGTGGCAGGTTTAGCGGCGATAGGCACCGCGACCAGCTTAGGGGCGGTAGTGCGCGCCTTTGATCCGCGCCCTGAAGGTTCTGAGCAGATCGAATCCATGGGCGCTGAATTCCTGTTTCTCGATTTTGAGGATAGCCAGGACGGCTCCGAGAGCGGTGGCTACGTGGCCCCCTCAAGCCCTGAGTTCCGCGAAAAGCAGCTGGCGTGCTTCCGCGAACAGGCGCCGGACGTGGATATCGTTATTACCACGGCACTGATTCCCGGCAAGCCCGCGCCCAAGCTCTGGCTGGAAGACATGGTCGCCGCCATGAAACCCGGTTCGGTGATCGTGGATCTGGCCGCCGAGAAGGGCGGTAACTGTGACCTGACCCAGCCCGATGAGCGGGTGGTAAGCGATAACGGCGTGGTAGTGGTCGGCTATACCGACTTCCCCTCGCGCATGGCGACACAGGCCTCACTGCTCTACGCCACCAATATTCGCCTATGCTCACCGACCTCACCCCGGAGAAAGACGGCGTTATCCATCACAACATGGATGACGACGTGATCCGTGGGGCAACGGTGACTCACCAAGGGGAGACCACCTTCCCACCGCCGCCGCCCAAGGTCAAAGCCATTGGCGCGGCCAAGCCGAAGAAAAAAGAGAAAGCGCCGACTCCAGAAGAGAAGAAAGCCGCCGAGCTTGCCACCTTCAAAGCGCAAACGAAGAGCCAAGTGACCATGTTGGCAGTGGGCGGCGCGCTGATGCTGCTACTGGGGTTAGTCGCTCCTGCCTCGTTTATGCAGCACTTTATTGTCTTCGTGCTGGCCTGCTTTATCGGCTTCCAGGTGATTTGGAAAGTGAGCCACTCGCTGCATACACCGCTCATGGCGGTCACTAACGCCATTTCCGGTATCATTATTTTGGGAGCGATCCTGCAGATTGGCTCGGGCAGCGCGGTGGTTAGCGTGCTGGCGGCTATTTCGGTGTTAATCGCATCAATCAATATCGTGGGTGGCTTCCTGGTAACACGCCGGATGCTGGCCATGTTCCAAAAATCCTAAGCGGCGGAGAGACGATATGTTAGAGCAAGGATTCGTATCTGCCGCAGCGATTGCGGCAAGCGTGCTGTTTATTCTGTCGCTGGGCGGCTTGAGTAACCAGGAAAAAGCCAAACGGGCCGTGTGGTACGGCATTGTCGGTATGGCGCTAGCGGTGTTTTTCACTGCGTTTGGTCCGGGTATCGGCGGCTACTGGCGGCTCATCCCGATGATGCTGATTGGGGCGGGCATTGGGGCCTACGTGGCGGGTAAGGTCGAAATGACCGAAATGCCTCAGCTCGTGGCTGCGCTGCACAGCTTTGTGGGCTTGGCAGCGGTTTTCGTTGCCTGGAGCGCAGACCTGGAGCGTCGCCGGGTGATGGCAGCACGTGCCGCTGAAGCATCGCTGGACCAGTTCTCCGCCTTTGCGGCACTGGTGGCAACCAAAGCCCCCGATGAGCTGATGTTTCTGCAAGTTGAGGTGGTGCTGGGCATCTTTATCGGCGCGGTAACATTCACCGGTTCGGTGATTGCCTTCGGCAAGCTCGCTGGCAAAGTGGATGGCAAGCCAAAGCAATTGCCCGGCGGCCATATGTTGAATGCCGGTGCGGCGGCGCTGTCGCTGCTGTTGGCGATTATGTACCTCAACGGCGCAGGCTTCTGGACGCTGCTAGTGATTGCGGCGCTGGCGTTCTTTATCGGCTACCACCTGATCATGGGCATCGGCGGGGCGGATATGCCCGTGGGGGTCTCTATGCTGAACAGCTACTCCGGCTGGGCGGCGGCGGCGATTGGTTTCACGCTCTCCAACGACCTGCTGATCGTGACCGTGCGCTGGTGGGCTCTTCCGGTGCGATTCTCTCTTACATTATGTGTAAGGCGATGAACCGTAACTTTGTCAGCGTGATTCTAGGCGGCTTTGGGGGCACGAAAGGGCCTGCTGCCGAGATTGAAGGCGAGCAGGTGTCGATTGATGCCAATGGCGTTGCCACGGCGCTTAACGATGCCGATAGCATCATTATCGTACCGGGTTACGGTATGGCGGTGGCCCAAGCGCAAACGGCGGTCAGCGATTTAGTCCGTAAGCTGCGCGCCGCTGGCAAAACCGTCCGCTTCGGCATTCACCCCGTGGCCGGACGCTTGCCAGGGCATATGAACGTACTGCTGGCGGAAGCCAAGGTGCCCTACGATATCGTGTTGGAGATGGATGAGATCAACGACGACTTCGCCACGACCGACGTGGTCATCGTCATCGGCTCCAACGATATCGTGAACCCCGCGGCCGAAGAGGACCCCAACAGTCCCATTGCGGGGATGCCGGTTCTCAAAGTATGGGAAGCGAAGCAGGTGTTCGTCAGCAAGCGTGGCCAGGGCACTGGCTACTCGGGTATTGAGAACCCGCTATTCTTCAAGGAGAACACGCGCGAATGTTCTACGGCGATGCTCGCGATAGCTTAAACGCCCTGCTACCGCTGGTGGAGTAATCAAGTAAAGCAGTAGACTGACAAGGAACGGGGCGCTCAGCGCCCCGTTTCACGTTTGATTGTTAATAACTATCAGCTTGTTGGTTAAATGCAAATTGTGACTATTGAGTAGGTGCTTTAAAACTGTAAAACATGAATAACGCATCCGCTGACGATCTACACAGTAGCTTGCAGCAAAGATGCAGAGCATTTGTTCCCTTGGTATCGCCAAGGCATAGAGCAATAAGGGAGAGAGCTATGAGCGGTAAATGTCCTGTCATGCACGGTGGTAACACCTCGACCGGTACTTCCAACAAAGATTGGTGGCCGGAAGGGTTGAAATCTGGATATTTTGCATCAGCAAGATCGCAAATCAGACCCGATGGATCCGGATTTCAACTACCGTGAAGAAGTACGCAAGCTCGATTTCGACGCGCTGAAGAAAGATGTCCACGCGTTGATGACCGATAGCCAAGAGTGGTGGCCCGCTGACTGGGGGCACTACGGCGGTTTGATGATCCGTATGGCTTGGCACTCCGCTGGCACCTACCGTATTGCTGATGGCCGTGGGGGCGGTGGTACCGGAAGCCAGCGCTTTGCACCGCTCAACTCCTGGCCGGACAACGTCAGCCTAGATAAAGCGCGTCGTCTGCTGTGGCCGATCAAGAAGAAGTACGGCAACAAAATCAGCTGGGCAGACCTGATGATTCTGGCTGGCACCGTGGCTTATGAGTCCATGGGCTTACCTGCTTACGGCTTCTCTTTCGGCCGCGTCGATATTTGGGAACCCGAGAAAGATATCTACTGGGGTGACGAAAAAGAGTGGCTGGCACCTTCTGACGAACGCTACGGCGACGTGAACAAGCCAGAGACTATGGAAAACCCGCTGGCGGCTGTCCAGATGGGGCTTATCTATGTGAACCCGGAGGGGTTAACGGCCAGCCTGATCCGCTGAGAACCGCGCAGCAGGTACGTGAAACCTTCGCCCGTATGGCGATGAACGACGAAGAGACCGCAGCCCTCACCGCTGGTGGCCACACCGTAGGTAAATGCCATGGTAATGGTGATGCCTCTGCGTTGGCCGCTGAGCCTGAAGCGTCTGACGTTGAAAACCAGGGCTTTGGCTGGGGCAATCCCAACATGCAGGGCAAGGCGAGCAACGCCGTGACCTCGGGCATTGAAGGTGCGTGGACCACCAACCCCACGAAATTCGATATGGGCTACTTCGACCTGCTGTTTGGCTACGAGTGGGAACTGAGAAAGAGTCCTGCCGGTGCCCACCAGTGGGAACCGATTGACATCAAAGAGGAAGACAAGCCGGTTGACGCCAGCGACCCCTCTATTCGCCACAACCCGATCATGACTGATGCGGATATGGCGATGAAGATGGATCCGACCTATCGCGCTATCTGCGAAAAATTCATCGCGGATCCGGAGTACTTCAAGAAAACCTTCGCGAAGGCGTGGTTCAAGCTGACGCACCGTGACCTGGGTCCGAAAGCACGCTATATCGGCCCGGAAGTCCCGGCAGAAGACCTGATTTGGCAAGATCCGATTCCGGCAGGCAACACCGACTACTGCGAAGAAGTGGTCAAACAGAAAATCGCACAAAGTGGCCTGAGCATTAGTGAGATGGTCTCCACCGCTTGGGATAGCGCCCGTACTTATCGCGGTTCCGATATGCGCGGCGGTGCTAACGGTGCCCGCATTCGCTTGGCCCCACAGAACGAGTGGCAGGGCAACGAGCCTGAGCGCCTGGCGAAAGTGCTGAGCGTCTACGAGCAGATCTCTGCCGACACCGGCGCTAGCGTCGCGGACGTGATCGTTCTGGCCGGTAGCGTAGGCATCGAGAAAGCCGCGAAAGCAGCAGGTTACGAGGTACGCGTACCCTTCCTGAAAGGCCGTGGCGATGCGACCGCCGAGATGACCGACGCAGACTCCTTCGCACCGCTGGAGCCGCTGGCCGATGGCTTCCGCAACTGGCAGAAGAAAGAGTACGTGGTGAAGCCGGAAGAGATGCTGCTGGATCGTGCGCAGCTGATGGGCTTAACCGGCCCGGAAATGACCGTGCTGCTGGGCGGTATGCGCGTACTGGGCACCAACTACGGTGGCACCAAACACGGCGTATTCACCGATCGTGAAGGCCAGTTGACCAACGACTTCTTTGTGAACCTGACCGATATGGGGAACAGCTGGAAGCCGGTAGGTAGCAACGCCTACGAAATCCGCGACCGTAAGACCGGTGCCGTGAAGTGGACCGCCTCGCGGGTGGATCTGGTATTTGGTTCCAACTCGCTGCTGCGCTCTTACGCAGAAGTGTACGCCCAGGACGATAACGGCGAGAAGTTCGTCAAAGACTTCGTCGCCGCCTGGACCAAAGTGATGAACGCCGACCGTTTCGACGTCGCGTCGTAAGTCAGCAACGGTTCGTCGTACTATCTAAGGCACCCCTAGCGGGTGCCTTTTTTTGTATGCGTGCCTGGGCATCGCTGGTTCGTCAGCTTTGCTACAGTAGCGCATGCTTTCCCTTTGATATAACAACACGAGATCGACGATGAAACGCAGTAAATGGATATGGCTAGTATGGGCCGTTGTCTTGTTAAGTTATTTAGTGCCTTACACGCTGTTAAGCGACGTGTCGCGATGGTACGGCAGCTTTTTGTTTTGGGCCGTGGCCGGGGTGGCCATCATTGCTCTGAACGTGTTTATTACGACAGATTTTAAGGAGCATAGCGATGACTGAGTCGCTCATTTGGTGGTCCATTGCTATCTACTTATTAGTGGCCATAGGCATTGCTATTCTGTCGCGCCAACGCCCGGCGAAAGGCGGTTCAGAAAGCATGTCCGGCTACTTTTTGGGTAACCGCCAAATGAACGGGTTTGTCTCGGCGCTGAGCTACAGTGCCACGACGTATAGCGCCTTTATGATGGTGGGCCTGGCTGGCCTGACCTATGCGGGCGGCGTGGGCGCGCTCGGTTTTGAAATCATCTACTTTGCCGGTGTCTCACTGGTGGCGGTTTTCGGCCCTAAGTTCTGGGCGGTCGGCAAGAAGTTCGGCTACGTGACGCCCAGCGAGATGCTGGGCCACCGCTACCATAGCAAGCAGGTGGCCATGGCCGTGTCGATAGCGAGCTGTATCTTCCTAATTCCGTACTCGGCCGTTCAGCTCGCTGGTGTCGGCTACCTGTTGCAGGGTATTACTGATGGCGCCATTACCTTTACCACCGGGGTCGTGTTGGCCACGGTGATCGCCATTTTCTTCTCCTATATCGCAGGGATTCGTTCGGTCATGTGGACCGACTCGCTCCAGGCCATCATGATGATCGTGGCTTCTACCCTGGTAGCCTTTCTGGTGATTCAAAGTCTGGGCGGTTTTGGTGCGCTCTTCGATACGCTGGCAACGGAGCACCCGCAGTCACTGACGGTGCCTGGCCCTGGTTTGTTCAGCTTTGTGACCTTCCTAGGGCTCACCATTCCATGGTTCTTCTTTAGCCCTTTCAAATCCGCAGGTCAGCCAGCGCCTTTTCATGCCCTCGTCGCTGCGCTCAATGCGCCACATGCTGATTGGCTTCCTGGTGTTCGGTTTTATTTATACCCTGGTCTCCGTACTTTGGGGCTTCTCAGCCTTGGCAGCCTTCCCCAGCCTTGCAAGCGCAGACTTGGCAACGCCCACGCTACTGGCCTCAGAGTTTGTGCCGCCCGTATTAGGCGTGATTGTGATGATCGGCATTATGGCCGCCGCCGTTTCCACGATTGATTCGATCATGCTGACGCTGGCGTCCATGGTCTCCCGCGACGTCTATGCCAACCTCAAGCCGAACGTCAGTGAAAAGCGACAACTGCTGGTGGGTAAGTTTGTAGTGCCGGTGATTGCACTGATGGCGCTGGCTTTCGCCGAGCTGCAGCTTGACCTGATTGCAGTGCTGTCGGTGGCCGCCTCATCGGGCTTGGTGGCCATGGTGCCTGCGCTGATCGGTGCTTTCTATTGGAAGCGCGGCACGGCTGCCGGTGCACTGACCAGCGTGGTGGGTACCAGCGCCTTTGTACTGCTGATGTATGCCACCGGCAATTCACTACTGGGTCTGCCTGCCGGTGTATGGGGCATTGTGGTCGCGAGTGTGCTGTTTGTTGGCGTTAGTCTTGTGACCAAGCCTCATCAAGCCTCTACCGATGCTTTCTTTGCCGCCATCGCGGAAGAGTTGGGTACACAGCGTCGCACTGCCAATGACCCGGCGAAGAAGCAAGCGGCTCATTAGGCACCCTATCGATAAAAGCCCCTGATGAGGGGCTTTTTAGCCTTACTGCCACTTCAATAACTGCGCTCTGTAGGGCCGCCTGCGCCTGCGTCGCACTGATGGGCTGCAAACGCACCTTGGTGCCCGGCAAGCACTGGGCGAGGCGGGCGCAGGCCATGGGCGTCAAAGCACCCAGGCGCGGGTAGCCGCCAATGGTTTGGCGATCGTTCATCAGGATGATCGGTTGGCCATCGGGAGGAATCTGCACGGCCCCTAACGGAATGCCCTCGGAGACGATACCGCCAAGGCGGCTGTTCAGCGCTTTGCCGGTCAGTCGAATGCCCATGCGGTCAGCGCGTTGGTCCACGGTCCAGGGCTGGTTGAAGGCATCGAACAGGCTGCGCCCGGCAAAGTGCGCGGCCTGAGAGCCTAACACCATGTCCAGCACGGTTTCTTCTGAGTCGGGCAGGGGAAGTTGGGTGCCTTGAGGCAACTGTCGCGGCGTGGCGCTGCTGCCTTTCCAGGTGAGCTGATCGCCAGTTTTAAGCGGTTTGCCATCTTCGTGCAGGCCGCCGATTTGCTCTCTTGCCGTGCAGGCTTGGCTGCCTAGCACCTCTGGCGCATCAAGCCCGCCAGGAAAGGCGAGGTACGCGCGCAGGCCCTTTTTCGGCTGGCGAAAGACCAGCGTTTGGCCCGCTTGCATCATAAAGCTGTCGTTGGGCGCAAGCGGTTGGCCATCCAGTGTGGCGGCAAGGTCGGCTCCGGTGAGGGCAAGGCGCACGTCGCTATTGGCCACCAGCGTCAGGTTGCCGCCCATGACGATTTCCAGCGCGGCGCTCTCCAGCGGGTTGCCCAGCAGCCAGTTGGCCCAGCGGAAGGCGATCCAGTCGGCGGCACCGCCCTGAGTCACGCCTAAGTGGCCGACGCCGAAGCGGCCCGCATCTTGAATCAGCGCCAGCGGTCCGGCTTGCTTTACGGTCAACATGGGGTGGCTCATGACCGCTCCTCCAGTGGGGTCGTATCGCCCCCAGCCGCTTCAAATTCTGATTGGGATATCGCCTTAAAGCGCACTTTATCGCCCGGTCGCAGCAGCGGCTCGCCACGTTTGGCGTGCTCGAAAAGCGGCACGGCTGTTCTGCCAAGAATGTTCCAGCCACCCGGCGAAAGCAGGGGGTAAATCGCGGTTTGCCGGTCGGCAATGCCCACGCTTCCGGCTGCGACGCGGCGGCGGGGCGTTTTCAAACGCGGCGTGGCAATGGCCTCATCCACCAGGCCCATAAAGCCGTAGCCAGGGGCAAAGCCCAGTGCAAACACGCAGTAATCGTGGCTGCAGTGGCGCTCAATCAGCGCCTCGACGCTGAGCCCGGCGCGCTGGGCAACGGTGGGCAGCTCCGGGCCAACGCGCTCGTCGCACCACACGGGGATTTCGTGGAGCTGGCCCTGTTGGGCATCGGCGGGCGTTAAATTGCGCAGCGCGCCGCGCGCGAGCGTCGAGGCTTGAGCAAAAGTGAGCCTCTGGCAGTCGTAGTGCACCAGCAGGGTGGTGTACGACGGGATAAGATCAATCAGCGCGTGATCAAAGGCGCGCCGCAGCGCCTCGTCAGCGGCCATGATCCACGCCATATTAGTTTCATCAATGGCGTCGAACAGGCGCACCGTCAGGGCGTCCATCGCCGCCGTTTCTAAGCGCAGTTTCACGCGGACTCCAGCGCCGTAAAGGCCTCACGAATGGCGCGCACGGCGGCCACGGATTCGGGGTTATCGCCATGCACGCAGAGCGTGTCGCAGGGGAGCTGTAAGGCGCTGCCATCCCGGGCGGTCAGCGCTTCGCCTTTGGCCAGGGAAACGGCTTGGGCGACGATAGTGGCTTGGTCGTGATGCACAGCCCCCGGCAGGCGGCGAGAGGCGAGATGCCCAGTGGCCTCATAAGCGCGGTCAGCGAAGGTTTCAAACCACAGCGTCACGCCCATTTTTTCCGCTAATTGACGATGCGGCTCTGGGTTGGCGGTGGCCATCACCATGAGCGGCAGGCGGGCATCGAATGCCTTCACGGCCCGCATGCACCTTCCAGCAATTCCAGATTGGCAGCCATGTCGTTGTACATAGCCCCGTGGGGTTTGACGTAGCTCAGCGCGGTGCCTTCCGCTTGGCAAATGCCTGCCAGCGCGCCGATTTGGTAGAGCATCATGTCTTCCACTTCGGCAGGAGAGCAGGCCATGGAGCGGCGGCCAAAGCCCATTAAATCCGGGTAGCCGGGGTGCGCGCCGATCTTCACGCCGTGCTGGACGGCAGGCGCCACCGTTTTACGCATCACATGGGGGGCTGAGACGTGGTAGCCGCAGGCAATGTTGGCACAGTCAACGTAGGGCATAACATCAGCGTCTAAACCAATCGACCAGTTGCCGAAACTTTTGCCCATATCGCAGTTAAGCAGCGGAATCGCCATAACGTCTCCTGCAGGGTTGCGTGTTGTTAGTGATTGATATCGCGATTGATTAGTCAAATAAGTACAAATATTGGCTAATCATGTTTATTACATAATAAGCGTGTTTATGTTTGTGCTATCGCAAAAATAATATATGGAGCCTGCGTCACAAGTGCCAATCGTTTTTAGCGATATTAAGTATCGGTGCTTCCTATCATGCTGTTATTTAGTGGAAAAATAGTTGACGCTAGGGCGCTATACGATTATCAACTAAATAAAGCGACTCAAAAAAGATTACAAAAGAGACGCCCTTATCCGCCTGATGTAGCGCCGTTGCGCCACCAATAAAAATGGCAATGAAAGGGTGATCTCGAGGAGTACCACATGCGGTTGCCAGCCCCGCGACAGCATGACCGTGCCCAACACGGCATGTTGCACTTACATTTGCATATCAACGCCTCACGATGGGAGACCATGGTGTGTGGCGTGGTGGAGGCGCTTGACGCTGTGCTTCCCGTGAATGCTTCATTACAGGCTGGTTAAGCACGATGCTGGATTTTAAGGAACTCGACGCCTTTGTTTGGGCGGTGAAACTTGGCTCTTTTCGTCAAGCGGCGGTGCGTTTACACATTACGCAACCGTCGATATCTGAGCGTATCTCGCGTTTAGAGAGCTCGGTGGGCGAGCTACTTCTTGAGCGCTCGGCGCGGCATATTCAGCCTACTATGCGTGGTAGGGAATTCTTCCTGCATGCCGAACGTATGCTGGCCCAGCGCGATGAAGCCCTCAAACTTTTCGATAGTGAAGAAGACTTTTCCGCCCCGCTGCGCCTGGGAACGATTGAAACCATTGGCCCACAGTTGGTTCCCCACGTTTATGCAGCGGCTCACCGAGCGCTACCCGCGGTTGATTATTGAGCTCACCGTGGATTACTCCCCGGCGCTGAACGAGCGGCTGAACAGCAATGAGCTGGATATTCTGCTAGCCATGAACGGCTACCTGCCTTCAGAGCAAATTGACCATGAGACGCTCAGCCCCTATGAAATGGGGATGTTTGTTTCACCTCGACACGCCCAGATGTTAAGCAAACGCCCTGATGCTTGGCATTCAACGCTGCCGTTTATCTCCTTTGGCAAGCTGGCGCGTCCGTATGAAGAGTTAGTAAGTTATTTAGCCGACCAAGGTGTTCAACAGCCGCGTATTCATAGTGTGAGCACGCTGATGACGATTGTGCGTTTAACCACGGAAGGGCTGGGGATCGGCGCGCTACCAGTAGCCACCGTGCTGGATGAGTGGCGGCGGGGCGAGCTGTTCCGTTTGGCGCTTCCCGCGCCACTACCAGCCATGCACTATGATGTTATTTGGCGCAGCGCATATCATCCTCGTTTCTGCCGTGGCGTTGGCCGCTTGGCGCAGGAGTGCGCGCTAGAGTATGCCGCTGAAAAGCATACCGAGATTACTAACACGTGTTTTACCGGATGCTGGGTAACACCTAGCGTCCCTTCCTCCACCCCTAAGGCAACACCTCCATCAATATGATAAGAGGATTTTTTCTATGCGTACTCGCATTGCGACCCCACTGCTTCTTGCCACTGCATGCAGCCTTGCGGCGGCATCCACGGCCCATGCCGCAGAGTGGACCATGGCCACCCCTTATGGGGACGCCAGCTTCCACACCCAGAACACCAAGCAGTTTGCTGAAGATGTGGCAGAAGCCACTGACGGCGAACTCACCATTACCGTACACAGCGGTGGGGCGCTGGTCTCTCACGGCGAGATCAAACCCTCTGTGCGTCGCGGAACGATCGATGCCGGTGAGGTGTTCCTGTCGATTCTCTCCAACGACGACCCGATTTTTGAAGTCGATACGCTGCCCGGTGGGGCCGGTAGCTACGATGATGCCTATGCGCTGTGGGAAGCCACTAAGCCGATGATTACTGAGCTATTCGCCTATGAGGGGCTGATTCCGCTCTACGCCGTCGCATGGCCTGCTCAGGGCATTTATACCGCCGAGCCGCTGACTGACCCAGCCCAGTTTGATGGGCTGCGCGTACGCGCACCAAACATCAATACCCAGCGCTTCGTTGATAACCTGGGCGGCTGCCCGACCGAAACCGAAGAGTCGGATATCCCACCTGCCTTCAGCACTGGCCGAGTAGATGCCATGATTACTTCAAGCTCCACCGGTACCTCCATGGCCGCGTGGGACTACGTCACCGACTACACCGACGCCAACCTGTGGCTGCCGAAGAATATCGTGTTTATCAGCCAGCGCAGCTTTGACCGCTTAGATGAAGCCACTCAAGAAGCGCTGATGGAAGCAGCGGCGCGTGCCGAAGAGCGTGGCTGGCAGATGAGCCGTGACAACAACGATGAAAGCCTGGCAGCTCTGAAAGAGAACGGCATCAGCGTGTCCGAGCCTAATGCTGACGTTGCCGCCGCGCTGCAAGCCGCAGGTGATGAGCTATTTGCCGATTGGCAGTCCCGTGCGGATGACGAAGCCAAGCAAGGGCTGGAAACGTATCGTGCCCAGCGTAGCAACTAACCTTCCGGTGCTGTGTTAATCCTCGGGGGCAGCCTGTGTGCTGCCCCTTTCTCCACGCGCTCTGTGAGACTGCGAACATGACGTTTAAATTCGACAAACTCTACCGCCTCGGTGCCTGGGGCGCAGCAGCGTGCATGGTGGCGATTTGTGCGCTGATCGCGCTTCAGGTCACTTTCCGTTTAGTGGATGCGCTATTGGTATTGGTCGGCCAGGAGCGGCTCGGTGTCAGCATTACCGGCGTCTCGGAAATGGCCTCCTATTTATTGGTAGGCGCCACCTTTCTTGGGTTGGCCTACACCTTTGTTCATCATGCCCATATCCGCGTGACCTTACTGATTTAACGCCTGCCTTCTGCGGTGCGCGTGTGGTTTGAGGTGTTTGGGCTGATTATTGCGCTGGTTATCAGCGTACTACTGGCCTACGGCCTGATTGGTTTGGCGAGGGAAAGCCTAGAGTACAACGATGTTTCGTCGGGCTTTTTGTCGATTCCCCTGTGGATCCCCCAGGTGGTGCAGGCCGTTGGGGTACGGCTGCTGGCCCTGGCGCTGTTAGAAGCGCTGTGGATGGCCGGGCGCATTGTCATACGCGACCCGTCAAGCTTCCGCGAAGCCACTTCCATCGACGATAACGAAGCGCAGTAAGCGGCTGCTCGGGAGATACCCTCGTGCTACTACTAAGTTTAGCGACTATTTTTACCCTGGTGCTGCTGCTGGGCAGCGGGGTGTGGATTGCCTTTGCCTTGATAGGCACAGCGTGGATTGCGCTGCAATTTTTCAGCCCTTTTGACCCTGGCCCGATTCTGGCCTCCGATTTTTGGGGCGCAAGCTACGGCTGGGATTTAACCGCGCTGCCGATGTTTATCTGGATGGGCGAGATTCTGTTTCGCTCGGGGCTGGCGGACAATATGTTCCGTCGACTTTCTCCCTGGTTGAACCGTCTGCCGGGCCGCTTGCTGCATACCAATATCATTGGCAGTGGCATGTTCGCGGCGGTGTGTGGCTCGTCGGCGGCTACCTGTGGCACGGTGGGCAAAATGACCCTGCCGGAACTGGAGCGCCGGGGCTACGACAGCAATATGGCCATTGGCACTTTGGCCAGTGCGTCTACGCTGGGGCTGTTGATTCCACCCTCGATCGTGCTGATCGTCTACGGGGTGGTTACGGAGCAATCCATCTCGCGGCTGTTTATGGCGGGCCTTGGCCCCGGCTTGATGATCTTGGCGCTGTTCATGGCCTATTTGGTGCTCTGGGCGCTGCTCAAAGGCAACCGTGACGGCCTGACAGGTGCTGACGAATCCGATATGAGCTTTGCCGAAAAGCTGCGTAATACCTGGTCGTTGGTGCCTATTTTGCTGCTAATCGGCGGGATTATCGTGTCGATTTACGGCGGGCTGGCATCGCCGACGGAAGCGGCAGCGGTTGGCGTGGTGCTGTCGGTGATCATTGCTCGGTTCAACGGCCACTTTAATCGGGCGATTTTTACCGATTCGCTGTTTGCTGCGGTACGCACGGCCTGCATGATTCCCTTTATTATTGCCGGGGCGTCGTTTTTAACCTCAGCCATGGGCTTTACCCAGGTACCCATGAAGCTCGCTCAGGCGATTGGTGAAATGGGGTTATCGCCCACCATGCTGCTGATTGCGCTCACGTTGCTGCTACTCATCATGGGCTGCTTTCTGGATGGTATTTCGCTCATCCTACTGGTGACGGCGATTATCATGCCGGTGGTCAGCGCGGCAGGCTTTGACCTGATTTGGTTCGGTATCTACTTGGCGATTGTGGTGGAGATGTCGCAAATCACGCCGCCGGTTGGGTTTAACCTGTTTGTGATCCAAGGGTTAACCGGTAAGGATATTCGGACCATTACCAAGGCGACGCTGCCGTTCTTTCTACTAATGCTGCTGGCGATTGCGCTAATGCATCTCTTCCCCAGCATCGCGCTTTACCTGCCTTACGCCATGACTAGCTGATTGCTAGGGTTAATGACCGTAAACCGACACACCGCCCCGGCCAGAGCGCTTGGTGAAGTACATGCTCTGGTCGGCGGCGTCAATCAGCTCTTGCTCATTACCAAACCCACCATCGTTGAGGCCGGCCACGCCAATCGATACGGAAACGTAAACTGGCTTTTGATCGAGGTGTGCCATGGGGCGCTCTTGTAAACGTCGTGTGATGCGTTCGGCAAAGCATTTAGCGCTGTCGGCATCTTCATCTGGCAAAATCACTAGAAACTCTTCACCACCGTAGCGGCCCGCTACGGCGCCTGAGCGAATGAGAGAGGTAAGCGTTTTGCCAAAATGAGTCAGCACTCGATCACCCGCCTGATGGCCGTATTGGTCGTTAAGCACTTTAAAATGGTCTAAGTCGATAAATACAACGGACATCGTGCGCTTTGTCGTGAGACAGAGATGGAAGCGCTCCCGCAACTGCTCTTCAAGCCAAGCACGGTTAGCCAACTTGGTTAGGGGGTCGATACGGCTGCGCTGCTCTAGCTTCGCATAGTCGTTTAACAATGTTTCCCGCGCCTTGTACTGAGCATCCAAGCGGGCACTGAGTGACAGAGTATGTTCAAAAAGCAGCTGTTGGGCGTTTTGAAGCAGTGCCAAACTATCTACTCCGCAGGGGGCGCTCAATCCTAAGGCGTTTGATAACGGCGGCAGCGTGTGCTGCAAGTGAGCTAATAAGCCATCAACTGCCCAGTTATTGAAGGTAGGTAAAGTACGCCACTGCCGTAACACATCTGCTACTGCTTGCGATGGATTAGCCGATAACCACGCATCTGCGATAGGGCCAGACATACGTAAGCAAACTGCTGCCATATCGTCCGTCTCAAGGCTGCCGTGACTGTGGTAAATCGCATTGATCAATTCGTCATGCGCCCCCCACTTCGCCATTAACCATGCACCTACCAGCGTGTGGTCACAACCAAAGTAGCGCTTTTCTACCTGTATGATGTGCTGATGAGAGGAGCGGTCGTCGGCATAGAGCAGATCAGCATCGGCGGGATAAGCCTTCTGTAGTGCCAGGATGCCAATATCTTGTAGCAACGCTGTGGTAAAAATGCTGCCTGATTGGTGAGGGCAGAGCTGGTTTTCTAGGTAGCTCGCGGCGGCCGCTGCTGTGATGGCACGCTGCCAGAAGCGTGCTCGGCTGTGTGCGTCATGGTCGTCTTCAAACAGGCAAAAACTCAACACGGTGGCGAGAGTAACATCCAAGCCTAAACGCTGGGTGGCATCGAAACAGGTATGCGAGGGCTGGGGCGTACGCAGGTAATGTACGCTATTGGCCACGCTCATTACCCGTGCAGTGAGGGCAGGGTCATGCTCTATCGCTTTGGCATAGTCGCTGCACGTAGCGTCGGCAGTGCGAGCGACATTCAGCACTCGCAGGGCTGCCGCTGGTAGAGAGGGCAAGCGCTTGCATTGCAGCAATGTACTACTAATAAAACTAGGAAGCTGGTCAGCGAGAGTGGTGTAACGCGTTTCGCTGGCGGCGGTGTTAACCGTCATATTATCTCCTTGTATGCCGTTCAGCGAAGCCGGTGGTGAGTGCCATCTGATCTGAATAGATGCTTCTAGCATATTGTGGAATATTGTGGATTCTAACGATATTGCTATGGATAGCACTGTCAATCAGTAAGGTAGCTGTTTATGGTGCAAACGTCGCTGTGCTTTGTTAAAACAGTGGCAAAGCTTAGCTGCTCTACAACGACATAAGCGAGTGCGACGATGCACACAAGGAAAGAAGCAGCAGAGATTTTTCGTCAGCTAGCGGAAGGTTTTGGGCGCAGTGGCCATCCCAACTTCTTTGCTACGCTGGTTGAACAGCTTGCTCGACTATTAACTGTGGATCACGCACTGGTGGCGGTGGTCACTCACGATAATATAGCTGAAACCTTGGCTGTTTGGTCAAATCGCGGCTTGCAAGCCAATCTCTCCTATCCCCTGGCGGGCACGCCCTGCGAAACCGTGGTGGGCCATGAGCCCTGTCTGTACGCCTGCGATGTGCGATCCCGCTTTCCAGAAGACGATCTCCTAAGCCAGCTCGGTGCCGATAGCTATATGGGGTTGCCGCTATTCGCCCCAGATGGCACCGCCATTGGTCTGCTGGCAGTGCTCCACAATCAGCCAATACAGTTTGATGGATTGGAAAATGAAATTCTGCGTATTGCGGCCGCCCAAGCTGGCGCTGAATTAGGGCGTCGCCAAGCGGAAAATGCGCTACGCAAAAGCGAGGCCGCTGCCAAAGAGAGCGAGCGCCGGCTGAACACCTTGCTCAATCACCTGCCGGGTATGGCTTACCGCTGCCTGAATAATCAAGACTGGACAATGCAACTGGTCAGCAAAGGGGCCGAGGCGCTTACCTGGCTACCGGCCTGATGAGCTGGAAGCGAACCGTGTGACCAGCTTTGCCAGCTTAGTCCATAAAGATGATCAGGAACGGATATTTCTGGACATACAAGAGGCCATTTGCCAGCGACGCCCCTACCGTGTGATTTATCGGATTCGCCACCGAGATGGCAGCGAACGCTGGATGTGGGAGCAAGGGCAAGCCGGTTTTTAAGGAGTCAGGGGAGGTGCTCTGCCTGGAAGGCTTTATTACTGACGTCACTGACCAGCAGGAGTCTCAGCGCGGACAACGCGCTGTGATGCAGGTGGCCTCGACGGTCACCTCTCGGGTAGGTGAGGACTATTTTCAGCAGCTGATCGCCACATTAACAACGCTGCTGGAGGCCGATGCGGGCTTTATTGCGCTACTGGATCAGCCGGTGCTGCCATTACAGGGAGATGGCTTTCACCCTAACAACCTGCTGCCTGCCACTACAGGTCATACTGTTAGTCTAGTGGTGGATGGTCAGATACGTAAGAACTACACGTTCCTACTCCGTGACACCCCGGTGGAGGGGGTTGTGCTAGAGCAGGAGAGCGTCGTGCATCATGGGCAGCGATTTACGTTGCCGGGAGCGAAGCTCAGCGCCCAGGCATGGATCGGTAGACGTCTGGATAATGCTAAAGGTGAGGCCATTGGGGTGATGATGGTGTTCTATAAAGCACCGCTGAACACCAACGCCTTCGCCACCTCGGTATTACGGATTCTCTCTACTGGCGCTGCCGCTGAGTTAGAGCGTCGCCGTGATCATCGCCATATACATCAATTGGCTTACACCGATAGCACGACTGGGCTACCCAACCGCGCACGGTTTATGGAAATGCTGTCTACTATGGGTCAGCTATCGGGGCAGCAGCGCTCTCCAATTATCGTTACTGTTGTTGGATCTGCGTCGTTTTAAAGAGATCAACGATCTTCATGGTCATCAAGTGGGCGACCAGTTGCTTGCCACAGTGGCAAGACGACTACAGCACCTCGGCCTGCCTGACGTGCACTGCGCGCGCCTCTCGGGTGATGAATTTGCATTGCTATTGCCGAGCATTGAGCGTGCTAGCCTTGATGAAGTGGTTAGGCAGTTAAGTACGCTGGTTAAACGGCCTACCAGGCTTGATCACCGCATATTTAATCTGGATGTTAGTATTGGGTTCGCGCGTTATCCGGGCGATGTCGCTAGCCCAAGTGAGCTGTTCCAATGCTGCCAGCATTGCGCTTCATCATGCGAAAAAGCTTGAATCTAATATCTCTCCCTATACGCAAACCATGCGCCATACGCTAGAGCGCCGCCAATGGATGACTGAGCGGCTACATTCAGCGATTTTAGAGCGCCGCTTGCAGCTTTACTTCCAGCCACAGGTGGACTTAAACACCCAAACGCTGACCGGGGCAGAGGCGCTATGCCGCTGGCACGACCCGGAGTGGGGATGGGTCAGCCCCAGTGAGTTTATTCCTCTGGCCGAAGAGCGTGGGCTGATCCGCTTGTTGGGCGACTGGGTGCTTGAAGAAGCCGCCCGACAGCTCAGTGTTTGGCAGGCGGCGGGTACGCCGCTGCCGGGACGCTTATCAATTAATATCTCCGCTCAGCAGTTTGCTGACCCCCGGCTCACCACGCATATTGCTACGCTGACCTCCAATATCTCGCCCAGCGCGATTGCTCTGGAGCTAACAGAGAGCGACTTTATGCGCGACCCGGACCAAGCGGTCATTATTACCCAGGCCATGCGCCAAGCCGGGTATGCGCTGTTTATTGATGATTTTGGCACTGGCTACTCCTCGCTCTCCTATTTGCGCCGCTTTGCCGCTGATGCGCTGAAAATCGATATCTCCTTCGTGCGCGATATGCTTGATAACCATCACGATCGGGCGATTGTGCAAACGATTATCGCCATGGCAAACACATTAGAAATGAAAACCCTTGCCGAAGGCGTCGAAAGTGCCGCCCAAGCGGCACTGCTGGCAGACATGGGGTGCAACCAGGCCCAAGGCTACTGGTTTGGAAGACCGCTACCCGCCGATGAGTTCACCCGTACTTGGCTAAACGACTAGACGTCATCTTAATGTCATCACCGTTGGCATACCCTACGCGCGCCAAACCGCGACGATAGGAGTTTCCCATGCGCCTGGCCCTGTTTGACCTTGATGACACCCTCCTGGATGGAGACTGCAGCGACCGCTGGAATTTATGGATGATTGAGCAAGGGTGGATCAGCGACGCGGAGCGCTTCATGGCGCGTGCAGAGCAGATGCAGCAGGCCTACCATGCGGGCAAGCTTAAGCTGGAAGAGTACCTCGCCATGACATTGGCTCCCTTGAAAGGGCGGCGAGTGGTCGACGTCGAAAAAGAGGTGGAGCGCTTCGTCGACACCCATTTGCAGCCGCGCATTTTCGATCAGGCGTGGCGCTGTCTGGAAAGCCATCGCAACGCGGGCGATACCCTGGTGCTGATCTCTGCCTCATCCCACCATTTGGTGGCCCCCATTGCGGCGGCATTGGGCATCGAGCACGTGCTCGCGGTGGAGCTGGAAGTCGCCACTTCGGAGGAGGGGCGTGTGTACACTGGGTGTAGGCAAAGGCGTGCTCTCGTACCGAGGCGGCAAGGTGATCCGCTTTCAGCAGTGGCTAGCAGAACACGCCATCACGCCAAGTCATACCACCTTCTACTCCGACTCCCGCAATGACCTGCCGCTGCTGCAGTACGTGGATTGCGCCGTAGCGGTCAACCCCGACCCGATATTGGCCGAGGTAGCTAGCGTAGAAGGGTGGCGGCGCTTAGACTGGCGGGCATCCGCACTTGCCCAAGTTGCTAAGGCAATTTAAGCGCATGGCGAGAGTTGCCAGTCGCGCCATAACGGCTCTTTGAAGGGCTCTGCTGGCAGCGCGCGTTAGACGACCAGGCTATGAGGCTGGACAGGGAGCGCCGACGTGCAGGGCTGCCGCAGACATGGCGGGAACGCTCAACGTCAGTTGACCATCCTCTACCACGATACACTGTCCCTCAGCCGTCACGTTTTGATAGCGGCCATCTGCCATATCGGTTGAAAAATGTGGGTGAGCGCTTGCTGCTCCCGGTTAATCGCAATAAAGCCCTGGGCTTCGCGGCTGAAGGCGATTTGATGATGGCCATTATCCCACCAGTGGGTGACCTCTGCGGCGTCGGCCTGTTGGCGAAGCGCCACCATATTGGCAATCTCGGGCCAGCGGTGCTCGCATACCCAGGCTTCCCCACATTGGGCCTCGCCCTGCTGGTAGACGGCGACTTGTGGCGGGCCCTGGTCGCTGTCGGGAAAGGCGTAGCTCGACATGACTTTCGGGGATCCATACGGCCATGCCAGCATGAACGCGTTGGCTAAGCGATAAAGCGCGTCATCTCGATGCGTCAAAATATTGCTGCCGCCCGCCCCGTGGCCACGCTGATTATCATGGTTGTCGGTAAATACGACGGCTTGATCGCTCGGCAGCAGGGCGGGCGATTCGCCAAACTGCTGAAGGTTGACAAGGGCTTGATTGTTGAAAATATCACCAAGAGACGCGCCGTAGCGAAACTCAGTGATATCCGCCGTGCCTTGATACTCCGTGGCACTGATCGCTTCGCCCCCTAGGTCAATCACTTCCTGAAAGGCATAAAGCGGAGCGTCTACCTGCGCCAGAATTTCCGCAATATCGCTGGGTGCCATATGTTTGGCCGCATCGACACGAATACCCTTTACGCCAAGTGTCGCCAACGTGTTCAAGTAGCCTGCAATACGACTCTGTACGGTGGGGTCGCCAGTATTAAGGTCGGGCAAGCCAACTAACTGACATTGTCGAACGCTTTCGGCATTTTGCGTATAGTCGCTCTGTTCGATGCCGCAGGGTTCGTGGAAGTCGTCGCGTTGATAATTGGGGATAGCTCAGTGCTTCATTGTCATAAGAGGAGCCTGCAATGCCCTGGCCCTGGCACTTGCCGTGGGCAACATGGTTAATCACCGCATCCGCATAAACATCGACCCCCGCTGCGTTACAGCGCTGCACCATATCAGCAAATGCTTCGCTGGAGCCGCTGCGGCTTTCAAGTTGATAGCTGACCGGTTGGTAGCGAGTCCACCAAGCATCCCCTTGAATGCGCTCTTGTGGGGGCGAGACCTGTACGGCTTTAAATCCTTTTGGGCCTAGCCAATTTTCGCACTCCTGGGCAACATCTTCCCACTGCCACTCAAATAAGTGCACGAACGTGTCAGCGCTAGCAGGTTGCGCGGAAAGCCCTATGCTCAGTGTCGCGCTGGCAGCCAGGGCAACGGAGTATTTCGCAAACATGAGATCACCTTTGTTGTCATTGTTGCTCATAACATGACGGTATGCAGGGTGACTCAAACCCTCCTTGCGAGACTGTTAAGGGGCGTAGATAAGAGGAGGAGGGCGCCTACTTGTGGAAACCGTCAGTAATAGAGGGCTAACTCACGGCCTGCCACACCAAGTTAATCCCCACTAAGAACATGGCCAGAATGACTAAGCGGTAAAACAGCTTTTCATTGACGCGACTCTGTAGCCACAGGCCGTTACGTACACCGATCCAAGCAACGGGCACAAGCAGCAGCGAGGCCCAGGCGCTGGTCATGTTGACTTCGCCTAGCCACATATACGGGCCTAGTTTGATAGTGTTTACCACCGCGTAGGTCACCGTACAGGTGGCAATGAACGTTTCTTTAGTGAGCTTGCGCGGCATCAGGTACATGTTCATCGGCGGCGCGCCCGCGTGGGCAATGAAGCTGGTAAAGCCGCACACGCTGGCCGCAGGCAGTGCCCATCGGCTGGAAATCGGTTTTTTAGCCACAGGTTTTAGTAGCATATAGGCGGCGAAAACGACGGATAGAATTCCCAAAGCCAGCCGCACGCCCTGCTCGCTTAGGCTGCCAAACAGCAGGGTGCCTACTGTCACGCCAATGAAAAGCCCCGGCACAAAGCGCCACACTTCAGCGCGGTCATGCTTGCCCCACCACGCCTTGACCGCAAACACATCCATCACCAGCAAGAGCGGCAGCAGCAGCCCGGCTGCCTGGGTCGGGCTAATCGCCAGCGCCATCAGCGGCACTGAGAGCGTGCCAAAGCCACCCGCAAAGCCCCCTTTAGAGACGCCGGTGAGGTAGACAGAAAAGAGAATCAACAGCCAGGCGATAAGGGAGTAATCGGGGAGCATGGGAGCCTCTCAAAGTGTTCAAAAGCGACCGACATAAAAAAGCCCCGCAGAGGCGGGGCACAACAGCATAGCATTAGATAAAAGTTAGCGGGCGAATAGAAAGGCAGCCGCGCCTTGCCATCACGTTGATTACAAAATAATCAGCGTCGCCAGCCCCAAGAACGATAGAAAGCCAACGACATCCGTAACGGTGGTCAGGATCACCGCGCCGGATAGAGCAGGGTCAATTTGCAGCCTTTTGAGTACCAGGGGGATCAGTACACCAGACACATTGGCGAGGCTCATGTTGATAAAAATCGCTAAAGTGATGACGAGGGTGATCAGCGGGTCGCTAAACCACAGGTAGGAAATACCGCCCACCACCAGCGCCCATACCAAGCCATTGAGCATGCCCACCCACAGCTCTTTGTTGTAGAGCCACTGCTTGTTGTTACCGGCAATCTGCCCCAGCGCCAAGCCGCGAATGACCACCGTTAGCGTCTGGCTGCCTGCAATCCCGCCCATGCTGGCGACCACAGGCATGAGGATAGCGAGCGCTACAATTTGATCCAGCACCGCTTCAAACTGACCGATCACAAAGGCGGCTAGAAAGGCGGTTAATAGATTGATACCGAGCCAAATGCCGCGGCTCTTGGCACTGCGCAGAATCGGGGTGAACACTTCCTCTTCGTCGCTCACGCCCGACATGTGTTTCAGCGTCATGTCTGCGTCGTCTTGAGTTATTTCCAGTACGTCGGCGGCGTTTAACTGGCCTACCAGTAGCCCGTCGCTGTCACATACCGGTACAAAGGGCAGCTCCATGGAGCGCAGCAGGGCGGCGGCTTCGCTGACTTTCATCTGGTCGTTGAGCGTGTAGGGAGCATCGTCCATGAACTCGTCCACGGTGCTCTCCTTGGGGCTGTTTGACCAAATCAATCAGCGTCAGGGTGCCCAGCAGCCGCTTCTCCTTATCGGTGATCATTCCTTGCTGAGAATCATCATCCAGCAAGTGATGAATACGGATATAGCGCTGTACCGCTTCCAACGACACACCCTGTTTAACATTGACCGTTTCCGGGTCCATGTAGCGGCCAACCATGTCCTCTTCATAGGCATGAAGGTTCTCGACCTGGGCGCGGATCTCCTGGTCTAGGCTGGCGTAGACGGTGGTTTTGATCTCTTCGTCAGCAACATCAAGAACCTCGGCGACTTCCTGGGCATCCTGGCCCTTAACAATTTGCTCAACGTCGCTGGCGGTCAGGTCTTCGATGTAGTCGGCACGGATGTCTTCATCGACTTCGGCCAGCACCTCACCGAGCATCGTTTCTGGAATGTACTCCACAGCAAATCACGGGTTTTGGCGGGAAAAGACTCAAGAGAGCGCGAATCGCTAAAATATCGAGCTCATTAAACAGCTCGTTTAAGGCAGCGGCCTTCTTCTTCGTCTAGCAACTTTTGAAGATAGAGCAGCTGCTCCTTGGTGTTGGTGTATTTCTCTTCATCGCGCATAGAGTCCATCCTTTGGGGAATTAATTTTTAACACAACTACTTGAAAGCGCTTGATGGCTCACTATGAATCTTATCGATAGCCTGGGTTGAAAGCCATGCAGGCTTATTGACCGACATAATCAGGAGAGCGTAGTGACGCATGGTGGCTGATGAGCTTATCCGCAGCATTATTCATATAGCGCCTGCCATCGAACCGTCATTAAAAAGTCGCTTACCCGTCATACATATTTCATTCTGCGCTACTAGCCTCTTCAAAAAACCGTTATGACCATGTCCATGACTACGAGGGGGCACCATGAGCAAGGAAATCGAAGATCACCGCCTGTTTAACCAAAGTCACAACCAGCCGTTTGCAGAGGTGCTGGCTCAGCACGTCTCCCGGCGCGACGTAATGCGAGGCGGCCTGGGGTTGGCGGCGGCATCCATGCTGGGGTTTGGCGGTGCGGCTCAAGCACTCGCAGGCGAGCAGGCGAAAACGCCGCTAACCCTCGCGTTTGAAGCGGTGCGTGGTTCTCGTACCGATGCCATCGTTGTGCCGGAAGGATACGTGGCTCAAGTGTTGGTGCCCTGGGGCACGCCGCTGCAGGCAGGCCAGGAGTGGCAAGCCGACCAGCCCATGACGCCCGAGCGCCAAGCGATGAGCGTGGGCATGCATCACGACGGCATGGCCGGTTTTGCCCTGGATGCGGATAACGCCTCGCGCCGTTTTGTGCTGGCGCTAAATAACGAATACATCGATCAGGATGCGCTGTGGGCGCCCCAAGGTGGGCCGACCAATGCCGAGGCGGGCGCGCGCCCAGCGGACGAATCGCGCACTAAAATCAATGCCCATGGTGCGACGATTGTCGAAGTAGAGAAAACCGCCAGCGGCCAGAGGTCTCATGTTGCCAACTCGCCCTATAACCGCCGCTTCACCAGCGCCACGGTGATGGATTTTGCCGGCCCCGTGGCGGGTAGCGACTACGTAAAAACCCAGTTCCCCCTGACGGCACACAAACCCGTGGTACCAACAACAGCTGCGGTAACGGCGTAACGCCCTCGGGCACTTACATCGCCTGTGAAGAGAACTGGCCCGATATCTTCGTCAACCGTGGCGAGCGCTTCCAGGATGATGCGCGCATCGGTATTCCCACGGATAAAAGCCGCTACGGCTGGGACACCTCAGCGGGGGATGCTAGTGAGCAGAACGGCGAGTTTGCGCGCTTTGACATCACCCCACGCGGTGAGCGTGCCGAAGAGGACTACCGCAACGAAGCGCGCACCTTCGGCTACCAAGTTGAAGTCGACCCTTACAGCGGTGCTCGTGCGGTGAAGCGTACGGCACTGGGGCGTTTTCGTCATGAAGGGTGCTGGCTGGACAAATTAGAAGCGGGCAAGCCCATCGTTTACTATTCAGGTCACGATGCTCGTAACGAGTATGTCTACAAGTACGTCTCTGATGCCGCCTGGGACCCCGCTGACCCAACCCGCCCGGGCGCCGAGTACGACCGCCTCGCCATCGGCAATAAATACATGGATAACGGTACGCTCTACGTGGCGCGCTTCCATGCCGATGGCAGCGGCGAGTGGCTGCCGCTCACACCGAGGGCCAAGACCCAGGATGGTCGCACGCTGGCCGCCGCACTTGGCCTAGCCGAGAACGACTTGGCAGGCATCATCATCAACACCTGCGATGCCGCCGACCTGCTGGGCGCCACGCCAATGGACCGCCCCGAGTGGGCCACGGTAGACCCGGCCTCGGGGAGGTGTATCTAACGCTGACGAACAACACCCAGCGCAGTGAAGAGGGCTCCGATGCCACCTTCACCAACGACGGCAGCGAGCTTACCCAGCCGGGCGTTGGCTTCGCTACCGCCCCTGCGAACGCCTCCAATCCCCGCGCCAATAACGAGGCCGGGCATGTGATTCGTTGGCGGGAGAGCCGCTTGCCCAACGCCTTCACCTGGGAAGTGTTTGTGTTTGGCGCAGCGGCCGACGCCGCGGATAACCGCTCCGGGCTAAACGAGAGGAACCAATTCGCCAGCCCCGATGGCCTGTGGTTCGATGAGCGTGAAGACGGCCAAGGCATTCTCTGGATTCAAACCGACAACGGCTATGAAGGCGTTACCGAGCACACCAACGACCAGCTATTGGCCGTGGTGCCCCAAGGGTTAGAGGATATTCGCGGTACGGGGCCGGTGATCAACAGCAGCAACCAGCAACAGCTCAAACGCTTTGCGGTGGGGCCGAACGGCTGCGAAGTTACCGGCATCTTTGCCACGCCGGATAAAACCGCACTGTTTATCAACATCCAGCACCCCGGCAATTGGCCCGCGGATGCCAGTGCCCTGGTGCAAGACGCCACTGCGGCGGCGAGTGGGCAAGTGCGCCCGCGTGCCGCCACAGTAGTGATTCAGAAGCGTGATGGTGGGCCGGTGGGGGTGTAAACCGCCCCGCCCACCATAGCGGTAATGCAGAGCGTCATTGCCATTCTAAGGGCGTCGAGCCATCTTCAGGCTCGACGCCTTTTATCGCTATTTCTCCTCATGCGGTGTTTCCTGTTGCCGAGCTTCCAGCACCTGAATGGCATCTTCCTGCAGGGGCAACTGGCTAGCCCAGAGAATATCTTCACGACAATGGCCAATATCCCGTAATACGTTGTCGTCGTAAGCCAGCAGGGGCAATACGTGGCGGCGGAAGAGCTGCCGGCGTCGGTAGCGCCACCAACGCATTTCAAGCCGGTGAATCAAGGTCAATGACGGCATCGCGGGCATATAAAATTCGAGCTTTGGCGGTTTGGGGGGCGGGGGCAGCTGGCTGGCTCTATTCCAGGCGTGTAGAGCATGTCGGGTCGGGTTGTTGTCTTTCATCGCACACCTCCAACGTACACCTGCTTTCTAATGGGATTACGCCTGCTGAAAGGGTGTCATGTATGTCAATAAGAAGGAGGGTCGCGACCTCTGATCACTAGCTTGATGCTCAACCTTGGGATCAATCAAACGAAAAGAATTACACTGTGCCTTAAGTTTTTCTGAAAGGTGCTGTGATGAATCAGTTCGCTGGTGCGGAGACTAATCGGGCCGCTTTGCCATTACTGGATAGCGAGGTGCTGCGTACCTTTGTAACAATTGCGGAAAGTGGCAGTTTTACTCGCGCTGCCCAGCAATTGTTTCGGACTCCTTCCGCGCTGAGCATGCAGATCAAACGCCTGGAAGAGATACTGGGGCAGAACCTATTTGTGCGTGAAGCGCGCCAGGTGCGATTGACGGCAGAGGGGGAAGTGCTGCTTGGCTATAGTCGGCGGCTGTTGAAACTCAATGCTGAGGCAGTGACTCAATTCTTGGCGCCAGCACTGGAAGGACGTGTAGGCCTGGGTATAACCGATGATGTTGTCTGGCGTGTACTGCCCACCGTATTGGCCCAGTTTGCCCGCTCTCATCCTGCCGTGCAGGTCGATGTGATTGTTGGCCGCAGCGTAGAGCTGCTCGCAAGATTGGATGAGTCGGAACTTGATCTGGCTCTGGTGATGGCGGGAGAACCTGGGCAAGCGACGCGTGGTGAGATTGTGCATAGCGAGCCGCTGGTATGGGCGGGCCGTGAAGATGGTGTTGCCGTACAGCGTACGCCGCTGCCGGTGACCCTGGCTCAACAGGGTTGTGCATGGCGCAGAATTGCACTCCAGGCACTGGATAGCGCTGGGGTGAACTATCGAATTGCCTACTCCTGCGACCACTGTGCCGGGCAAGAAGCCGCCATGTTGGCGGATCTGGCTATTTCACCGTTTCCAAAAAGCTTAATTCGCCCCCCGCTCAAACGTCTCACTCACGATTTGCTTCCCCCGCTGGGCGATTATCAGGTAGCGCTGGTTAACGGCCTGGTAGTGGCGATGCCAGCGAAGTGTTGGCCGAGCGGGTGGTGGAGGCTTTTCGTGAAGGATGAGCTGACGTCATTAGTCATTCGGAATGATTGCAAAGTTTTTAGGCCTATGTGCCTTAACGCTGCCGGTTGGTAAAGACAACGCAGGTATGCCCGTTGGCCTGCAAATGCTGGCAGGGCCCTGGCAAGACGCCAAACTGCTAGCAATGGGTCAGGCAATTGAGAACGAGCTGGGGACAGGCTTAGAAATCCTGGGGCAACCGCCAGCGGTGTGAATAAGAAGAGGCGGACCCGCCGATGCGGTGCGTAAGGCCCTCATCGTGCTGGCCAAGTGCAGGCCGTTAAGCCCAGCAATTGCAGTGGCACATTCAAGTCTTGGCGCTAGGTAGCCAGTGCCCGATAGCCTGAGCATCAGCGCCGCCCATACGCCATTAAAAACACGTCTACAGCGCTGGTGATCTGGCGCTTGAGTTCTTCATCCGTGGGCGGTGGGCGTACGCCCATACGAACTTCTTTGGTCAGCATCCCCTGCCACATGCTGCAGAGTTGATCGGCAGCTAGCGCGGGGGCGGGCAGGGTGAGGTGGCCTGCGCTGGCCAGTCCTTCCAGTTTTCCCGCAGCCACTGGCTAATAGCCCAGGGGCCTGCCTCAAAAAAAGCCTGTAACAGCTTGGGGTGCTGCTCGCCCTGCTGACTCATCACCCGTTCGACCGCCAATACATGGGGCTCCAGTAAAAAGCGCACCATGCTGATGCCTACCTCAATGAGCGATTGGCGTACCGCGTCGTGGGTGTCGGGGAGCTGCTCTAACCCTTGCCGAATTGTCGCGGTTTCTCGCCGTATCACGCTGCCAAACAGCGCTTCCTTAGACGTAAAGTGCCCATACACCGTCACTTTGGAAACGCCCGCCTCTCGAGCAACGGCCTCCATGGTGACGGCTTCCAAACCATTGCGGAAAAACAGGCACGCTGCAGCGTCCATCATCACATTACGTTTGGCCATATCTTTAGGGCGGCCCGCGCTGCGTTTTTGGTCAGATGACGGCGGTTGAGCGTCTGTCATGCAATTAACCTCTGCCCATGCATAAATAGTTATTGAACGGTGGCGTACACATATTATAGTGAACGTTATCGTTCAAGAATAAACCATTTGAGGCCAACATGGGCACGTTAAACACTTCCTGGGGGCATCGGCTGCGCGGCATGCTGGCGGCACTGCTGATGATAGGCGCTACCGTTGTGGTAATACTCCTGCTAACCAGCCAGCACAGTAGTGCCCAGCAGGCACGCCAGCAGGGGGTAGATAACGCTTTATTACAGGTGGCAACCACTCCGCTTGCTGAGGCAGATGCGTTGAGGCGGGAAGTGCGCTTAACCGGTCGGGTGGTGGCGCGCCAGTCGGTGTCGTTGGCTTTTGAGCCAGCGGGGCGGGTGGAAGCCGTACTGGCCGAGCGCGGAGATGCGGTTGAACAAGGGGAGGTGCTCGCCCGTCTGGATACCCGCCGCTTGGAGAGCCGTTTAGCCGAAGTGGCGGCGCGCAGCGAAGAAGCCCGTGCCAGCTTGGCCCTTGCCCAGCGCCAGGAAGAACGAGAAGCACAGCTCAACCAGAGTAACTTTGCTAGCCGCACGGCGCTGGACCAAGCCCGCACCGACCGCTTAACCCTGCAAGCGCGACTCGCTGCCCTAGCGGCCGAGCGCGATAGTCTCACGGCTGACTTAGAAGACAGCACCCTAAAAGCCCCCTTCGCTGGTCGGGTGGTAGAGCGCCATATTGATGTGGGCAGCTTGGTGAGCAGTGGCACGGCGGCTTTCGATATCGTGGATACCCGCCACTTAGAAGCGCACCTTGGCTTGCCAGCCCGGCTAGCGGCGACGTTCACCATGGGGGAGTCTGTGACGCTGCACGTAAACGGCCAGCCCATTACGGGTGAGGTGCTCGCTCGCCTGCCCCAGGTGGATAGCGACAGCCGCACGCAAACACTGGTTGTGGCGCTGACAAGTAACAGCCGCGCGGTGCCTGGCGATCTGGCCGAGTTGAACTACTCGATTACCGAGCCCGCTAGCGGTTACTGGGTACCGCTATCTGCACTACGTGCCGCCGACCGCGGGTTGTGGAACGTACTGGTTGCCGAACCTCAGGAAAATGAGCGCTACCGTGTGGCACAGGCGAGCGTAGAGCTGCTGCATACCGAAGGCGACGACGCCTTTGTGCGCGGCACGCTGGCGCCCGGTATGCGATTAATTAGCAGTGGCACTCACCGCATCACGCCTGGGCAGCAGGTCACGCTCAGCGAGGAAGTGGCCCATGCAACGCATTGAGTGGTTGTTTAATCGCCGCCTGCTGGCGCTGTCGCTTGGCTTACTCATTGTCGCGGGGCTATCGGCTATCCAAACCCTTCCCAGGGCGGAAGACCCACACCTTGTCGCGCGGATTGCCACCGTGCTGGCACCGTATCCAGGGGCGACTCCCGAACAAATCGAAGCCTTGGTCGCGCGTCCTATCGAACAGGAGCTGCGCACCATTGCTGAGATTGATGTGCTGGAATCTACCTCGCGGCAAGGCATTGCCGTGCTCAGCCTGGAGCTGAGCGACGCGGTGACCAATGTCACGCCGGTGTGGAGCCGCGTGCGCGATAAGCTCAGCGATGTAGCTCCCTCGCTACCGGAAGGCGTGCAAACGCCGGAGTTGTTGGATGACCGTGGCTATGCGTTCAGTATCGTGGCCGCGCTGCGCTGGACGCTGGATACCTCGCCCAATCCACAGCTGATGGAGCGCTATGCCGAACGCCTAGAAGATCAGTTACGGCAGGTGGCGGGCACTGAATATACCCACCGTTTTGGCGTCGCCGGGGAGCAGGTCGAGGTGATGGTAGACCCGCTGGAACTGAATGCGTTAGGGCTCTCGGTTGGTCAGCTTGCCGGGGCCATTGAGGCGAGCGACGGCCGCCGCACGGCTGGCGAGGTGGTCACACAAGGGCATCGGCTAACGGTGGGCTTGAGCGGCGAGTTTGATGCGCTTGACCGGCTGCGGGAGATCAACGTCACCACCCAGCAGGGCCAGAGCGTCAAGCTAGGGGAAATTGCCGAACTGCGCCGTGGTGTTCAAGACCCACACAGCGCGGTAGCGCTGCTAAACGGTGAACGGGCCGTATTTGTAGGTGCCCGTATGGTGCCGGGCCAGCGTATCGATGCGTGGGTTGAGCGTGCCCAGGCGCAACTGGCGGCGTTTGCCGATGAACTGCCGATAGGGCTGGCGGTAGAAGAAGTCTTTGAGCAGGCCAGCTATACCAACCAGCGTCTCAGTGATGTAGCGATTAGCCTGCTGATGGGCCTGGTGCTGGTGGTCGCGATTCTATTTCTCACGATGGGCTGGCGCTCTGCGCTCACCGTTGGGCTGGCCATTCCGGCGACGGCGCTGCTCACCCTGGCGCTGTTCAAGCCGCTGGGGATGGAAATCCACCAGATGAGCATCATCGGTATTATTGTCGCGTTGGGGCTGATGGTGGATAACGCCATTGTGATGACCAATGCCCTGCGTGAGCGCTTCCTCCAAGGAGATTCCGCGCTGGCCGCGACTCGGGATGCGTTGCGCCATTTGGCGGTACCGCTGCTTGCCAGCACGCTCACGACCATTTTGGCGTTTATGCCCATTGTGCTGATGCCCGGCCCCGCCGGTGAGTTCGTCGGGCCGCTCGCCATGGCGGTCATGGTGGCGCTGGTCAGCTCTTATCTGATTTCGCTACTGCTGGTGCCTGCGCTTTCGCCCATGCTGCTGGCCAAGGTAGCCGCTAAACTGCCCGCCCCGCGAGATAATATAATGAAGCGGGCGTTTCGCGGCACGATTCGTAGCACACTGCGCCACCCCGTGGCGGCGATGGTGATCACCCTCTGTGTGCCGGTAGGTGGAATAGCGCTGATGCCAACGCTAGACGTAGCGTTCTTCCCTCCCGCCGACCGCGACCAGTTCCACATTGAAGTGCGCTTGCCCGCCGCCAGTAGTATCGCCAAGACAGAAGCGCTGGCCCACGAAGTGGAAAACATGGTGCGCGAGCTGCCGGGCGTGGTGCGTGTCTCCTCGTTTATCGGCGAAAGTGCGCCGATGATGTATTACAACGTCCTGACTAATGAAGATAACAACCCCGCCTTCCTACATCTGATCGTCGATACGGTGTCGTTAGAGGCCACCAATCAACAGGTGCCGGGGCTGCAGCAATCTCTGGATAAGCGCTTTCCTCAAGCCCAAAGCGTTGTGCGCAAATACGAGCAAGGCCCGCCTTTTAAAGCGCCCATTGAGCTTCGCGTGTATGGCGATGATCTGGAGGTTCTCTCCTCCCTGGGCCTGGAGCTAGCGGGCCTGATGCACCAGCTTCCCCAGGTAACCCACGTGCGTGCAGGGATGCAGCGTGATCTGCCTCGGCTAGTGCTTGATGTCGACCACACCGCGTTGAGCGATGCAGGGCTGTCGTCGCAGAATTTGGCGGAACAGGTAGGCGCTGCCCTCTCCGGCCAGCCTGCCGGTATGTTGTTAGAAGATACACAGCAACTACCGATACGTGTGCGTTATGACTATGCTTGGCGTACCGATGCCGAGCAGCTAGCCGCGCTGCGCTTGGTGAGTAATCATGAGAGTGAAGGCTTACCGTTAGCGGCTGTCGCCGGGAGTGATCTTGCCCCTTCATGGAGTGTGATTACCCGCCGAAATGCCGAGCGGGTACAGCTGGTGCAAGGCTATTTAGTGGCGGATGCGCTACCGGCCGTATCCATGGCGCAGTTAGATGCCAAGCTTCAGGCAGCGCTTGAGAACGGTGAGCTGACGTTGCCCGCTGGGTACCGTATTGAAACGGGGGGCGAGGCCGCCGAGCGCGATGAGGCCGTAGGTAAACTGCTCGCCTCGGTGGTTCTGCTAGTGATTGCCATGGTGGCTACGGTGGTGCTGGCGTTTAACTCCTTCCGCCGCGCCGCCATTGTGTTTATTGCCGGCGCCCAGGCCATGGGCATGGGGATTGTGGCGCTGCTGATGAGTGGCCATGCGTTTGGCTTCGTGATTATCGTCGGCATTATGGGGTTGGTAGGCGTCGCCATTAACGCCACCATCATTATTATTGCCGCCTTTGATGATGATCCGGCCGCCCGGCAAGGCGATATGGACGCGATGCTCGCGGTGATCAGCGGCCCCACGAGTCGGCACATTGTGTCTACTACTATCACTACTTTTGCAGGACTGATTCCCCTCATGGTCGCGGCCGGCGGCTTATGGCCACCTTTCGCGCAAACCGTTGGGTTTGGTCTGCTCTTGGCCACGCTGGTGTCGTTTTTCTTTACGCCAGCGCTGTACCGGCTTTGGGTCGCAAGAGCCGCAGCATAAGGGCACGCCTTTTCGCTTATTCATAACGTGGACTATATTGCTATTTGGTAAACGAGCGTATCCTTTGTGTAATGGCGTTATTGCCAGCGCGTAAGGATGACGCATTGCCGGCAGGCTAATGGCACTTGGAACACTGCCTGTTTCTAGGATGAGACGGCCCGAGTGCTGACATTCATTGGATGAAATGATGATGGTAGAGATAAAGCAAGAAAAAGGAGAGCCGCTGTTCCTCAGCGAACCCAGCAGTCAAGGGTTGCCGTACTGAGCGGTCTGCCCGAGGGCGAGGGTATCCGTATTCTGGATGTCAGCGCGGAGTATGTTCAGTTTTGGGGAGGAGAGCGTGACCACTGGTTAGGCGCTTCTCCTAAAATTGTGCATCAAGCGTCAGCGAACGAGCAGTTGATCTGCCAGCTCAACAGCGCATTGGCTTGTGGGAAGCTCAGCCTGGGATGCTCCATGTCAGGGCTAGACCACGCCGATGAAGCACCGCGCTCTCAAGCGCCAAGGCCGCTGATTGAGTGGCGTGTCACGGCTATGTCGATGCCTGGCTATGCCGATAATGTGTTAGTACTGGTCCAGCGAGATATCACCCAGCGGGTGGAGAAAGAGGCCGAATTAAAACGCCTCGCCACTACTGACATGCTCACCGGGCTGATGAATCGCTCTCGGTTTGATTACCTGCTCAAACACGAGCTTGGGCGGCTGAACCGCTATGTGCGGCCATTTTCGCTCATTATGCTGGATATCGACTACTTCAAGACGATTAACGACAGCCAAGGACACGACGTGGGCGACCAAGTGCTGCGCGCCTTGGCGACGCTACTGGAAAACAATCTGCGCACCGCCGACTACTGCGCCCGTTGGGGTGGGGAGGAGTTTATGATTCTTGCCCCTGAAACCTCACTCGACCAAGCGGCACAACTGGCCGAGAAGATTCGCCAACGCATCAGCAGCGCCTCTTTTCCAGGGGCTGAGCATGTCACCGTCAGCCTTGGCGTGGCAGAAGCCACCCACAGTGATACGCCCCAAAAGTATTGTTGAAGCGGGTTGATAATGCGCTCTATCAAGCGAAAGAGAGTGGGCGCGATAGGGTGGCATGTTAGCGAAAGGGGCCAAGCGGCCCCTTTCGTTGTTCTAAGCGGATGATTCAGCCTAGCGTGTCATAGCGAGGGAAGTGACAGGGGAGTTATCTACCTCATCGGCGAGCATTTCGGCGGTGATGGCGGAGAGCGTCCAGCCCAGGTGGCCGTGGCCCGTGTTGTAGAAAACGGTCGGCAATTTGCCGGGGCCGACTTTGGGCAGCATGTTCGGCATCATCGGGCGCAGGCCCGCCCAAGGCACCACTCGCTGGGTGCTGACGCCTGGGAAGTACTGCTCTACCCAGCGCACCAGCGGCTGAGTCCGATCATTGCGAATATCCCGGTTCGCGCCGTTAAACTCAGCGGTACCGGCCACGCGGAAGCGGTCGTTTCCCAGACGGCTGGTCACCAGCTTGGTTTCGTCATCCAGCAAGCTCACCGTCGGCGCGGCCTGCTGTGAGGCTTCGTCGTCCAGCTGTACGGTGATGGAGTAGCCTTTGACCGGGTAGATGTTAACGCGGTCGCCCAACTTGGCGGCGATGGCACGACTGCCAACGCCCGCACACACCACCACGCTATCAAAGCTTTGGCGTATTTCTTCCCCGTCGATTGAAGCGCTGACCCAGGCACTGTTCTCATCCGCACCCAGGTTGGTCACCTGATGGCCGTAGTTCAGCTTCACGCCGCGTTTAGCCGCGGCCTTGGCGAGGCCGTTGGTGTATTTGTGAATATCCCCTGTGGCATCGCTTTCGGTAAAGAAGCCGCCGTAATAGCTACCCGCCAGCGTGGGTTCGATGGCGCGCATTTCCTCCGGGGTCACGGCACGGCGCTCAAGCCCGCCTTGGTGCAGAAGCTGTGAGACCTTAGCGGCATGCTCGTAGCCCGCTTTATCGCGGTAGATATGCAGAATGCCTTTCTGTTTCACGTCGAAATCGATCTGCTCGTCTCGCGCCCACTGAAACAGGTGTTCCCGAGCCGCAATGGCGAGGCGCGTTGTTTCGGTGGTGTTGTCGGCATAGCGGGGAATGGCGGCGATAAATTCCGCAAACCAGCTCAGCTTGTGCCAAGTAGGGCGAGGGTTGACGAGCAGCGGGGCGTCGTTTTTCAGCATCCAGCGCAGGCCTTTGATGACCGTAGGCAGTGGTTCCATACCTCAGCGTTCGAAGCGGAAAGCTGGCCACCGTTGGCAAACGAGGTTTCCATCGCGGCGTAGCGATGCTTTTCAAACACAGTGACGTTAAAGCCGCGTTTTACGAGGGCATAGGCGCTGGTAATACCGGTAATACCACCGCCAATAATTGCAATGCGTTGCATGAGTCTCTCCACAGATTGTATGAGCGTCGGGCGATACCCCCAGCAAACATGTTTGCTAGGCGTACCCCTTCCGTCATGGAACCTGAGAGATTCACGCCGATGATGTGGCGCTTCTCCTTCGGTGGGCTGAGTGACGCAGTCATCAACCGCTCTTCGGAACGTATTGGTAAAAACGTTAGCCGTTGCGGTCCGTTGGCCTGAGAGTTTCCGGGGTCGTTGCTCCTTCGGCGCTGGTGTCGTGTACCAGTCTCTCCCGCAAATGCGTACTTAACGTTGTAACGCGGCAGTGCTAAAAAGGAAATAGGCGAAAAGTGGAAGCCGCTCAATCGCGTGGCTTTGCCAGTTTGCGTGTTTTCACACACAATGCCCGCTATCTTCAACTCGCTATTTTCGATCAATTATCTTCAAGCAATGGACAACGCGCATGCAGGCAAACGGATTTTTTGAGGGCATCGGCGAGGCGATAGGCGACGCCATCCGCGTCGTGGTGGAGTTTTTGGTGGGGCTCTTCACCAACTTCTTTGGTGCCTTTGATGACTTTATCGGCGGGCTGACGCGTTCGCTGGGGATTAACGACTCGTTTTTAAGCCTAGCGATACTGCTGATTGGCCTGCTGGTGCTATGGGGTGGGCTGCGTGCGTTTTTGCGTGGCTCCATTATTGGCGGCATTTTCCGCACGCTGATTGGCCTATTTATCCTGTCGTGGCTGATGATGTAGCGCCCCGGCCTCCGACCCACGCCTGCGCGACGCCGCAGGCGATCACTAGCCCACAGCCGCTTAATTGCAAAGGCGAAAGCGCTTCGCCAAACAGGCTCCAGCCAAAAATCACTACCGCCACCGGCTCACAGTAAGCTAGCGTGCCGTATAGCGCGGTGGGCAGGCGGTTAATCGCCATCACCGCGCACAGCAGCGCCAAAAAACCGGGCACAAGGCCTGCAGCCAACAACCACGGCACTTGCCATGCGCTGGCGGTTAGCCCTGCTGGCTGCCATAGCGCAAACGGCAAGATCATCAGCGCCCCGACCGCCAACTGCCAGAAGGCGCAGGTGCGGTCATCCAGGTGGCGCGGCAATCGGCGGTTCGTCAGGATAAAACCGCTGTAAGCTAGCATGGCCGCTAAGCCAAAACCCATGCCAATCACGTCCTGCTGATCGTCCAGGTTGAGTCGAAACTCCTGCATCATCGCGAACCCAAACAGCGCCAAGCCAATGAGCGAAACCTGCGCCGCTGCAAGCCGTTCGTTAAACAGCGCATGTGCCGCGATAGCCGCCACAATCGGCGCGAGATACACCATCAAAATGGCGTTGGCCATTTGGGTGTAGTTCATCGCCTGCACGTAAAACAGGATGAACGCCGCCAGCAAACTACCGCTAATCACCACCTGCCGCCCTGGCAGTGTGGTGAGTCCTGCATGGCGTTTTGTCAGCAGTAAATAGCCGAGCAAAAACAGCGCCCCTAACCCCAACCGGTAGAAGGTAATGCTTCTGCATTCAGCCCGGTGATGCGCGAGATCACGCCGATGGTGGCCATGCCCACGGCAGCCACTACCGCTAGCAATAGGCTGGAAGGAGCAACGGTGAGCGAGGGAGACGGTAGTGGCATGCTGATCGTCCTTGAGCGAGTTTCATGAGCATATGACGCATCGTCATTTGCTTCTTTGGTGCATTTTGTCATCATCTGCACTCTTTTTGTGCAAAGGCGAGTGCGATGAAAACGTATCTTGGCAAGATGCGCGGAGAACGAACGCCGCGCCCCCGGGTAGGCTGGCAGGATGCCTGCTGGTCATGGCTGGGTGCCTTTACTGGCATGGCGCTGATTTGCTGGCTAAGCGCCGAGTGGCTCTCCCAGCAGCTGTTGATCGTGGGCTCGTTCGGGGCAACCTCGGTGCTGATTTATGCCGCCCCGGAAAGCCCCTTTGCCCAGCCAAGCCATGTGCTGTTTGGCAGCGTGCTCTCTGCCTGTGTGGGCGTGGGCTGCTATCAACTGCTGGGGGCCACGCCGCTTTCGATGGCGTTGGCGGTGTCGCTCTCCATTTTGGTCATGCAGCTTACCCATACCGTTCACCCGCCAGGGGCTGCCGCTGCGCTGATTGCCGTGGCAGGCGGTGCCAGCGTGCATCAGTTGGGCTGGTGGTATCCGCTGATCCCCATTGGCGCAGGCTGCATCGTCATGCTGGTGGTGGCGATTCTGGTCAATAACTTGGCGCGCCACCGCCGCTATCCGCGCTACTGGTAGCGCTGTAGCTGCGCTTCCAGGGCAAAAATATGCGCATCCTCGGTGCCCAACTCGCGCAGCGCTTGGGCTAGGGTTCAGCAAGTAAGCACTGTTGGGGCCGCTAGGGCCATGGGCCTGGGCAATTTGCTGGGCGATGTCGGCCAGCGGGGCATCGCCTAAAACCGCTGGGTTGTCTTCGCTGGCCAGAAAATCAGCCCCTCGCTAGGCGCTTGGTCGGCGTCAGGGTTACCCGCCTCATCCAAAAACGTCAGGTGACTTTTTCCCGCAGGTAGCCGTTTTTCTCCCGCACATCCAACGGTGCGAGCACCTCTGGGGTGATGCGGTAGGCCATGCCGTGACATACCGCTCCTTCGGCACGAATCAGCGTCGCCACTCGCCCCGGTGCTTCCGGCGTGCCGCGGTGGTCGTGGGAGCCCTGCCAGAAGCGCCGCGCCCAGCCGGTAATCGCTGCAGGCCGGCGCTCTAAATAGTCAAAATCGGCCTTCCAAATCAACGAGCCGTAGCCAAAAAGCCAGATATCCGCATGGCCGTCGAAGAAGTTTCTTTGCTGGTTTAACGTTGTGGTATCAAGCAACATAAGCGATCTACATTTGTGACCAAAGTGGCTGCACGCGCATGGCGTTAACGGTGGTTCATCATCCGGGTTATACGATTGATTTACCAGCCAATCACCCCTTCCCCATGGAAAAGTTTCGGGTGCTTCGGCAGCTCTTGGGCGAGCAAACGCTGGCCTGCCCCATCGAGTGGCACACGCCCCAACCGGCCACCCTCGAAAGCCTGCAACGCGTGCATACACCAGAGTACGTTCAGGCGTTTTTGCACGGCCAGCTTGATCGTGCCGCCCGCGGCGTAGTGGATTCGTTTGGTCTGAGGCCTTGGTGGAGCGAGTGCGGCTGGAAACCGGCGGCACGCTGCTCACCCTGGAAGCGGCGCTGGCCACCGGGCTTGCCTGCAACTCGGCGGGCGGGACGCACCACGCCCATGCGGATGCTGCCAGCGGCTACTGTTTGATCAACGATTTAGCCGTGGCCGCCGCCCACGCGCTGGCACAGGGCTGGGTAGAGCGTGTGCTGATTGTGGATTGCGACGTGCATCAAGGCGACGGCACCGCGCGACTCTTTGCTAACGAGCCCGGCGTGTTTACCTTTTCCATGCACGCGGCGCGTAACTTCCCCGCCTGCAACAAAAAGCGACCTGGATATCGCCCTGCCCAACGGCATGGAGGATGCTGCTTATCTAGCCGAACTCGCTTCTTGGCTACCGGGGTTACTCGCCGCTTACCAGCCGGATGTGGTGCTCTATGATGCGGGCGTGGACGTGCATCAGGATGACCGCCTGGGCTACTTATCGCTAAGCAGCGATGGGCTCTATGCCCGAGATCACTACGTGCTAAACCTCTGTCGCGAGTCTGACATTCCCGTGGCGGCGGTGATTGGCGGCGGCTACGACCGCGATATTACCGCCCTCGCCACACGCCACGCCCAGCTGCACCGTGCCGCTGCGGATGTGCTGATGATGTAACGCCCTCTTTCAGAAAAAGGATAGAAAACGATGCGCGCCATTTTTTTGGTAGATAACGGCTCCAAGCGCCCACAGGCCACCCATAACCTGCGCCGGGTGGCTGCGGCGTTAAGTGAACAGCTGGGGGAGACCGTTCAGGCGGCCTCGCTGCTGCACTCCAATAAAATCCCCGCTGAAGAGGTGGGTGGCATACCCGCCATTACGCTAGGCCCCGCTGCCGAACGCAGCGCCGAGGCGGGAGCCACCGAGATTATCGTGCTGCCGTTTTTCTTCGGCTCCAGCCAAGCGCTGACCGGCTACCTGCCCGAGCGAATGACCGCGCTACAGGCGCGTTTCCCTAACGTGTCGGTGCGGGTTGCTCAGCCGCTGGTGGATGAGCTGGGGAATAACGACCTGCGCTTGGCACAGCTGTTGGCCGATAACGTACGTGCGCAGCTGCCTGAACAAGGCACTGCCAAGGTCGCGCTGGTGGATCACGGCAGCCCCATCCCCGACGTCACTGCCGTGCGCAACCGCTTAGCGGGGCAGTTGAGCGTGCTGTTAGGCAACGACGTGCGCTGCGTGGCGGCGGCCTCTATGGAGCGCCGGGAAGGTGACGAGTACCGCTTTAACGAGCCGCTGTTGGAGAACTTGCTGGATACGCCTGAATTCAGCAGCAGCAACGTGGTGCTGGCGATGCTGTTTCTCTCCCCAGGCCGTCATGCCGGTGAGGGTGGCGATATTGCCGAGATTTGCGCCGCCGCCGAACAGCGCCACACCGGGTTGAAGGTGACGACCACCGCGCTGGTAGGCGAGCACCAGGGGATTGTTGAGATTTTACACTCGCGGCTGCGCCAAGCGCTTGACGGAGAACGCTTTCTGCTGGAAATGCCTGCACACGCTTCAGATGCCCGGTAAAGGAAGGCAAAGAGGGGAGATGTAACGTCGCCCAAAGGCGCGTAGAATCGGGGGTTTTTGCAAGCGTGCTCGTTCATCAACCAGCGTTTCTTCGTTTCAGAGTTTTTTCGTTAACCAGGGCTTCTATCTTGATCGCAACCGCCAATATCACCATGCAGTTTGGGGCCAAGCCCCTGTTTGAAAACGTTTCCGTCAAATTTAATAACGGCAATCGCTACGGTTTGATTGGCGCGAATGGTTGCGGTAAGTCCACCTTCATGAAAATCCTGGGTGGCGAGCTGGAGCCCTCGTCTGGGCAGGTGATGCTGGATAGCAGCACCCGGCTGGGTAAGCTGCGCCAGGACCAGTTTGCCTATGAGAACGAGCGGGTCATCGACACCGTTATCATGGGCAACGCCGAGCTGTGGAAAGTGGCCGCCGAGCGTGAGCGCATCTACTCGCTGCCTGAAATGAGTGAAGAAGACGGCATGGCCGTAGCTGATTTAGAAGTGCGCTACGCCGAGTTGGATGGCTACACCGCCGAGTCCCGCGCGGGCGAGCTGCTGCTGGGCCTGGGCATTCCTATTGAACAGCACACCGGCCCCATGAGCGAAGTCGCGCCCGGCTGGAAGCTGCGCGTACTGTTGGCGCAGGCGCTGTTCTCCGACCCGGACGTGCTGCTGCTGGACGAACCCACCAACCACCTGGATATCAATACTATCCGCTGGCTGGAAGAGATTCTAAAAGCGCGCAGCAGCACCATGGTGATTATTTCCCACGACCGTCACTTCCTGAACAGCGTGTGTACCCACATGGCGGATCTGGATTACGGCGAAATCACCTTGTTCCCCGGCAACTACGACGACTACATGACGGCCGCCACCGCTGCCCGTGAGCGTCAGCACTCTGATAACGCCAAGAAGAAAGCGCAAATTGCCGAGCTGCAGCAGTTCGTCAGCCGCTTCTCGGCCAACGCCTCTAAAGCGAAGCAGGCCACCTCGCGTGCGCGCCAGATCGATAAAATTAAGCTGGAAGATATCAAACCCTCCAGCCGGGTGAGCCCGTTTATCCGCTTTGATCAAAACAAGAAAATCCACCGCAACGCGTTGAACGTGGATGCGATTACCAAAGGCTACGACGGCGAGCCGCTGTTCAAGCGCTTCTCTATGACCGTCGAAGCGGGCGAGCGCATTGCCATTATCGGCCCTAACGGCATTGGCAAAACCACGTTGCTGAAAACCCTGGGCGGAGATCTACGCCCAGACGCCGGTGAAGTGAAGTGGACCGACGCCGCCGAGCTAGGCATCTTTGCCCAAGACCACGCCGATGACTTCGCCAATGACGCCACGCTGTTTGAGTGGATGGGCCAGTGGACCAAAGGCGGTGAGCAAGTAGTACGTGGTGCGCTGGGCCGCATGCTGTTCTCAAGCGACGATATCAACAAGTCGGTGAAGGTGATCTCTGGGGGCGAGCAGGGCCGCATGCTATTTGGCAAGCTAACGCTCACCAACCCCAACGTGCTACTGATGGACGAGCCCACCAACCACCTGGATATGGAGTCTATCGAAGCGCTCAACCTAGCGCTGGAGAACTACCCCGGCACGCTGCTGTTCGTCAGCCACGACCGGGAGTTTGTTTCCAGCCTCGCCACGCGCATCATCGACATGCAGCCGCATGGCATCGTCGATTTCAGCGGCAGCTACGACGACTACCTGCGCAGCCAAGGCGTGGTGTAGCGCTTAACCAATGATTTGAGCGTAGGTGGCCTCGGTGGCTGGCTCTCGGTCGGCATCCAGCATGTCGCCGCTGAAGGTCTCGTTCATCTCTTTGGCGAGTTCCACATACACGTGCATCTGCTGATTGCGGCGTTTGTGCAGCGGCGGCTTCACCAGCAGGCTAACCCCCCGAATGGGCTCGTGGGTTTCCCCGCGCAGCAGGTCGGGCATTTCCCCAGGCGGGAAGGCGTTGGCCACGGTAATCGGGTTAGATGCCTGCTGGCCGTCGATCAAAAACACCTTCTTGATGGCGTCGTAATGGGCGCCTTTCTCACGCAGCCACTCGGTCAATCGCTCATCGGTGGTGACATCCGGCTGGTTGAAAATGACGAACAGCGAGTGCTGTTTGACTTTCCCCGTGCGCTTCGCGGGAGCGGGCGGCGGCTCTTCCGCTGGCGGCGGCGTAGGCGCGGCGACCGGTGCCTCTGCTTCTTCGGCCTTGGCCTTGGCGCGACGCCGTTTGGGCACCACAACGTAAGCGAAAATCACCACGGCTACTATGCCTAACAGCAGAGAGGCAAAGGCCAGCAGCACGGGAAGAGACGTCATATCCATGGGGTGAAACCCTTTAGTTAGTTAACCCTAGGCTCTATTTATAGGTTCTGTTTAATCGCAAAATGGTGGCATTGAGTGCCAGCGCCAGAGCAACCCACAGCCAGTAAGGCACCATCAGCCACGCGGCGAGGGTATTCACCTGGGCAAACAGACCGATGGCCAGCGTAATCAGTCCTAACAGCAGCACGATATCTACTAGCGCGGCGGTATCTGCTTGCGCCCAAAGAAGAGCCAAGACCACGCCGCATTGGCCAACAACTGCACGCCATACACAGCCAGGCTCGCGCTGCGCAGTGGCGAGTCGTCCGCCATATAAATCCGCCAAGCCGCAATCGCCATCAGCAGATAGAGAATACCCCAGGCAATGGGAAAGGCCAGGTCAGGCGGTGTCCAGCGGGGTTTGCGCAGCGCCCTGTACCAGCCATCAGGGCGAAAACGTGCGCCTGTTGCCGCAGCGGCGCCCACCAGCAGTAAAGATACCAGCATCGCTAAGAGCGAACCGAGCATGTGCCACCTATTCGTGAAGACAATACGTCGCGTTAAAACGAGAGAATCAATAGCCTAGCAGTGTTTTAAAACCGTTAGGCATAAAAAAAGCACCACCTAAGTGATGCTTTTCAGGGATAAGGGTTCCCCACTTGGGGAAACCCAGACCACGACTTAGCGAATAGGCTTAGCCCATGCGGTCGTAGCCGTTATCCATAAACGGATAGTCGGTGTAGCCCTTCTCGTCGCCGCCATAGAACGTTTCATGGTTCGGCTCGGTGAGCGGGGCGTTCACACGGAAGCGCTCCGGTAAATCCGGGTTGGCGATGTAGGGGCGTCCAAAGGCCACGGCATCGGTGGTGTTTTCACTAATGCGTGCTTCAGCGTGCTCGGCGTCGTAGTTGCCGCAGTAAATCAGGCTACCGCTAAAGCGCTCACGCATCTGCTCGCGGAAACCCGCAGGGAAGGTGATGTCGCCGCCCGCCCAGTTCGGCTCGTTCAGGTGCAGGTAAGCCAGGCCGCGCTTGGAGAGCTGCTCCGCCATGTAGAACGCCATCGCTTCCGGATCGTCGTCGGTCAAACCAAACAGCTCGATAAACGGCGTCATACCGAATGCCGACACGCTCAGCGCCATACACTTCCATGACCGCGTCAACGACTTCCAGCGGGAAGCGGGCACGGTTTTCCAGCGAGCCGCCGTACTGGTCGGTACGCTGGTTGGTACCGGTGGCCAAGAACTGGTTCAACAGGCAAGCGTTGGCAGCGTGGACTTCGACCATATCGAATCCAGCGCGCTTGGCGCGGATGGCCGCTTGACGGTAGTCATCCACAATGCCAGGAATCTCGTCGGTTTCCAGCGCACGCGGCGTGCTGGTGGGGTGCTGACCAGCGGTGCCGTCTTCAAATTCAACAAAGCACTGAGCGCCTTCACCTTTCAGCGCGCTGGGGGCTACCGGCTGCTGGCCGTTGGGCTGCACCATCTCATGGGAAACGCGGCCCACATGCCACAGCTGCAGAGCAATACGGCCACCCTTGGCGTGAACGGCATTCACAACGCCTTTCCAGCCTGCTTCCTGCTCATCAGTCCAGATGCCGGGCGTGTACACATAGCCACGGGCAGTGGGAGAGATGTTAGTGGCTTCGCTGATGATCAGGCCCGCACCGGCGCGCTGGCCGTAATAAGCTTCCTGCATCTTGCCCGGCACGCTATCCGGCGTGCGCGAACGGGTCAGCGGCGCCATGATGACGCGGTTAGGAATGTTCAGGCTACCTAGCGTGGTGGGGGTAAACAGCGTCTCGTACGCCATAGGGCAAAACTCCTTTGAAGCAGTGGTTATCATCGTGGCGAATAGAATAGACCAGTTTACTAGTAAGCGCCAACGACGATGCTATGCCCTAGTTAATGGGGACAGACGCGCAAAACAAAACCCCGCCGAGTACCTTTTGATGATCGCTATCGCCAATCGGCAAAATTAAGCGACCTTTCTCCCTATTTAATGCGTGATTTTTTGCACGACATTGGTAGTGAGTTATTTGCTGAAGCCCGCGAGTTGGATATTGAAACCTTAGGCCGTCGCATGAACGTGGTGGGTGGCCCAAGCGAAATGGCCTTTCCTAAGAATGTTGGCCTATTGTTTTTTAATGAGCAACCTGAGCACTTCTTCCCAGCCACCCAAATAGACGTGGTGTACTTTCCAGACGGAGCTGGTGGTGATCATTTCGAAGAAAAAGTGTTTAAGGGGCCGCTTGGCCGCATCACTCGTGATGCCTTGGACTATATCAATCGCAACTACCTGAAAGAGGTCGTAACCAAACACGCTGATCGTCCTCAGGCTGAGCGTTTCTGGAATTTTCCGCTGGCTGCTATTGAGGAGGCGGTGGAAAATGCCGTGTACCATCGCTCCAAGGAAATTCGTGAACCCATTGAAATACGTATTGATGGTCAAGAGCTGATGCTCCTGAGCTTTCCCAGGGCCAAATCGCTCTATCCGCTTGCAAGGCGTGCAGGCAGGTAAAGCCGTCAGCCGCCGTTACCGCAATCGGCGCATTGGCGAGTTTTTAAAAGAGCTGGATTTAACCGAAGGCCGTTCAACGGGTGTGCCAAAGATTCTTCGCGTGATGAAAGCGAACAATTCTCCAGAGCCGATATTCGAAACCGACGATGAGCGTAGCTACTTCTTAATTCGCTTGCCTATTCATACAGGTTTTTTGATTGATGAGGTTACTGCGGTTGAGGGCGACCCTGATGTCACTGACCAAGTAGGGACTAAGCAGGGACTAGGTAAGGAGCAAGTAGATCTGCTTCAGACTTGTGTTGAAGAAGCCCCGATCACACGTTTGATGAACGTAGTGGGGCGCTCCAACAGAACCAAGTTCCGTGCGGCGGTGCTGAATCCACTGCTTAATTCTGGGTTGATTGAAATGACGCAGCCCGACTCGCCACGTAGCCCAACTCAGAAATATCGATTAACCGCGTTGGGTAAGCAAATACTTGCCAAAAATAAAGGTTAATTGACTGAGCGTGGTTTGCTCGTGGCTATCCTCTTGACCAAGGCCAGCGACGTTTAACAGGCGTATCAATCTGCCCGATGGCGCTGGTGAGCGGCAGCATAATGGCGCTGAGTTGGCGGTGGCAGACGGCGCTGCTGAGTACGCCGGGGCACTGTTTGAGCAGCAGGTCGCACTGTTGGGAGGCGATAAAGAGCTGCTCCACAACCGCAGGCGCGAACAGTGGCTTGGCCTGCTGGCAGCAGCGGGTCAGCTCTCGGGAGAGCATCGAGAGCATGCTGGTGTCTCGCCAGCAGGGCCGCGGGTCTTCTAGCCGTCCGGCAATGGAGTGCTGAACGGCTTCAAACGATGTGCGTAAAAACAGCAGGGTTTGACGAAGCTGGCGCTGTTCACTGGACATGTGACGTCCCTTTACCTCAACGGCTCTTTATCTACCAAGGTGTTGGCTAAAAAAGAGAGTGTTTCTCATTTGCATTTCTGGTGAAGATAGCCTCCCTCAATCGTGGTGTCAATCTCAGGCTATTGTCTAGAACTATTATCACGGGCCTTTATCACGGGCCTGATAAAGCGGCCAATCGTTGTTGGTGAGCGGCTTGACGCCCTGTTCGGTGACCACCACGGTATCGCTTAAGCCAACGCCCCACTGGCCGGGCACCCGCAGGCAGAGCGGTAAATGAAACACCATGTTGGTTTCAAAGGTGCGCGTTTGGCCTTTGGCAATGTAGCCCGTGCCTTCTACCCAGCTCGGCGGAAACTGCGCGCCCACGGCGTAGCCAAACACCCCGGAGAAAAACAGTTGGTCGCGTTGAGGGGCCAGCAGGGCATCCGCGGCCTGGGCGGCGGCATCAAAGGAGTGGCCGGGGCGCATGGCCTCGCAAAGGGTTTCAAACATCGAGCGGCAGAGGTCTTGAGTGGCGGTGAGGGGGGCGTTCGGGGTGCCGGTTACGGCGGTGCGCATCATCGGTGCGGTGTAGCGCTGATACGCTGCGCCGAACTCTAAAAACACTGGCTCATTGGCCTGAATCGCGCGGCGTTTATGGTTAACGTGAATCACTCCAATGCTGTGTCCGCTGGTGACGATAGGCTGCAGGCTCATAAACTCGCTGCCGTTTTCAAGCAGTGCCTTTGCGCCAATGGCGGCAATGTCGTTATCGGTCATGCCGGGTTGAATGGCGGCCATCGCCGTCTCTAAGCCAGCGGCGGTGATGCGGGCGCTCTCTTTGAGCATCTCAAGCTCGGCGCTGCTTTTGACGATCTTGATGGCATCGAGCAGGTCACCCGCTTCAAAAAAGCGCTCTTTACCCACCGCCTTGGTTAGGGCGTCCATCACGCCGACCCGCAGCCCGCTGCTCCAGCCGTCGCTGCCAATGCGCGGGCAGGGGGGTAACAGGTCGGCCAGCGGGGCGATGATTTCATCCAGGTTTTCCCATCGGTAGCCAATAATTTCGTCAACACGGGCGGTCACCACCGCAGCACCCGTTTCAATCGAAGCCACTTGTAGAACGAGCTTTTCTTGCGTGCAGACCAAGCAGGCATGCACCGACACCTCAAAGGTGTGGTAACCGGTCAAATAATTGATATCGGCGGGGGCGGGGGGGAGCAGCGCGTCTAGCCCGCGCTGGGCCATGGCGTGGCGCACCTTCTCAAGGCGCGCTTGATACTCAGCGGGGGCAAAGGGTAGCTCGCTTTGGGCAAGCGAGGTGGCAAGGGCTTCGCGGTAGTGGTGGTAATCCATGGCGACCTCCAGCGTTAGGTAAGGTCAGTATAGGTCGCCATCTAAAGCGTGCCGCGAATGCCCTCAACGGTTAACGGGTTAACAGATATACACCTTGCAGGAAGTAGAACACCCCAATGCCCGTGACGATCCAGCGGGTCCAAGTGCGGAAGTTGGCGTCGGTCAGGCGGTGCAGAATCCGTGTGCCGGTTTGGGTGCCCAGCATGGCAAACGGGGCGGCTAGTAGCACGATGCTCCACTCACCCGCGCTGAGCGCAAGGGCGGCACTTAAGTAGAAGAGAATTTTAATGGAGTGGGCGACCACTTGAATCATGGCCTTGGTAGCGACGACTTGGCGGCGGGCCATCTGCGAGCGCACAAAGAAGATATCGATCAGCGGGCCGGATACCCCGGCAGCAATCGTGAGGCCGCCCGAGGCGATGCCGCAGCAAAACGGGTGCTGGCGCGATGGGCATCGAGCTGGAACCAATGCTTGGGCGTCCATACCAAGATAGGCAGCAGCCCGATCAATAAAGAAACGGTGGCCGCATTGGGCGTGTAGTTAAACAGACGCAGAAGCCCAGCCGCGCTGAGCACGCCCAGCGCCATAAGCGCCACAATGCGCCACACGATAAACCGCCGCGAAAGCCACGCCCGAGAGGCATTGGACGTTAACGGGATAACGCCATGCACGGCCATGGCAGACCTGGGGGGGAATATCACCAGCAGGAACCACAGAAACACCAGCCCGCCCGCCATGCCAAACACACCGGAGAGCATGGAGGGGAAAAAAACCACGCCGACAAAGGCGAATCCCATTAACAGTGTCATGAAAGACGCCCTCAGCTACGACAGAAAGGCCACACCTGATAGAACTTGCGGCACTGGAACTCTGCCTGGCAGCTGTTGAGCTGGGCCTGGTAGCGGTTGGAAAGGCTCGCCACTTGGCGGCCTGCATTGAGCACCTGGGGCTGACTGCGATAAGTGCCCCGCTGATAGCCGCCTGCGCCTTCGTGATAGGCGTAATAGAGGTGCTCAGGATTGTTGAGCGAGACGCCCGTTTGGGCGCGAGTGCGGGCGTTATACCAGCCAATGAAGTCGATGGCGTGCTTCATGTGCGTGCGCCGGGCAAACAGACTGCCCGCTTGGTCTTCGTACTCGCCCCATACCGGGTCTTGAGCTTGGGCGTAGCCTTTGGCGGAAGAGGGGCGCGGGCCGGGAATAAAGCCAAGGTAGTATTTGCGGTCTGGACGCACGTGGCTACGAAACGAGGACTCCCGCTGAATAAACGCCATTTGGGTCGCGATGGGCGTTCCCCACTTCTCTTCAGACTCTTGCGCGTAGTCGTACCAGCTGGGCTGTTCGCGGAAAATCTCGCAGATATTGGTCTGATCCTCCGGCGGGCTGGGCGCAAAGGTCGCGCACCCAGAGAGCAGCAGTAGTGCCGCGACGGCCAGCAAACCGCGTAGCTGGGCGGTATAAGAGGAGGCAGCGGAAGAGAGCGCAGAGACCCAAAAGCTATCAACAGGGCGATGCATAGGACGGTCCTTGTGGATAGAAGGCGTGTTACTCACGTTTTGTATAGTGTACTGGCGTATAAAGCGCGTTGGCCGCTTAGCGCAGCAGTGGCTCCAGGCAGCGTCGCAGGCGCTGCGCCTCGCGCACCAGCGTTTCCCCAGAGAGCATGCCCACCCCCATCACCAAGCCCACGCGGGGGTCGTTCGGCGCACACACCGGGCTTAACGGCCGCACGATCAAGTGCTCTTTCAGCAACGATTGCGCGATGGCCCCATCGTTAATGCCCGGCTCGAACTCCACGCAAAGGCTGATGGCACTGCTGGGAGCCGACACCGAGCGCACGTGGGGCAGCGAGCGCAGCTGGTCGTGCAGCACCTGCTGGCGGCCTAAATAGTCCCGCTGAATGCGCCGACACCAGGCATCCAAATCACCATCAAAAATAAACTGGGCCAGCACGGCTTGGACCAGCATACGGCCCTCGCGAAACAGCTCGCTGCGCAGGCGGTTCATGGGCCCTGCCAAATGCCGCGGCACCACCAGGTAGCCCAGCCGCAGGCCTGGAAACATCATCTTAGAGAAAGAGCCTACCAGCAAATGGCGTTCAGAGTGGGCATCAAACAGCAGGTTGGGGTGGTCGTCGCGGTTAAATTCATAATCATCTTCCACCACATAGGTGGGCGATAACGCCTCACACAGCCGCTGTTTATGCTCGGCGCTGGTCGGCACGCTGAGCGGGTAGTGGTGCGAGCCGGTCAGGTAAGCCAGCGCCACGGGGCCGTGAGTAGCAGGTAAGGCATGGCCCGCTTCCGGCCGCCACGGCAGCATTTCGATGTTAAGCCAGGCGGCGGTAAACACGTTGCGCGCCCCCCAGTAGCAGGGCGACTCCATGGCCACTGTATCGCCCACATCTGCCAGGGCGACGGCGCACAGCTCGATACCGTTGTGGGTGCCATCGGTAATGATGATCTGCTCGGTATCGCAATGGATATCCCGCCAGCGGGCCAGAAAATCACGAATCGCGCGTTTCAGCGGGCCGTAGCCGCCGGTGGAGTAGGAGAGCAGCAGGGCATTTTGCGGCACCGTCACGCTGGCGTAGAGCTGACGCCACTTGCGCATGGGGAACTGAGCGATATCTGGAATGCCGGGCACGAAAGCCCCGCTCTGAATCATGCTAGCCCCAGGGCCTTGCAGCACCCGCTGGGCGCGCTGTGATAGCTGAACATTGGCGGGGGCAGCGGGGGGTGGCGTTACCGGCTTGCAGGTCCAGGGGCCTTGGCCGTGGGCGGTGGTCAGCAGCTGCTCTTCCAATAGCGTACCGATCGCCAGGGCCAGGGTTTGGCGCGCCACCTGAATGGCATCCGCCAACACCCGATGAGAAGGCAAACGCAGCCCGCTGGGCCACTGCTGAGTGATGGCTTGGCGCAGCGCCTGTTCAATGCGCACCTGCTTACTTAGCCGCTCCGGTTGGAGTGCATAAAGTTGCATAAATTGGTGCAAGACCTGCTGGCGATCCATATCAACGCCCCCTTTTCCGCGTGAAGCCCGCTGCCATCAGGCGTTTAGACGAAAGCATTATGTCAGCTATGCACTTATTTGGTGCGTTGAAAAAGTGGTCTAGTCGAACCCCAAAGTGGTGCATTCGCGTTCTGACCGCCGCCTGCTAGCGTGTAACTATTCCGTCACTGGAATCAGGATACTGCGCCACAGAGCGCCAACGACAACATCCAATAACCTGCAGGACACTGTGCGATGACCACTCCCGCTTCTGAACAGGATAAGCTCGTCCGGGTACTGGCCCGCGGCGACGTATTAGCCCTCGCCTTCGGCGCGATGATTGGCTGGGGCTGGATTGTATTAACCGGCACCGCGATTCAATCCGCTGGCAGCTTAGGTGCTATTTTAGCGTTTATTATCGGCGGTTTAGCGATCATCATGGTGGGCCTCACCTACGCTGAGCTGGCCTCCGCCATGCCCCAAGTAGGCGGCGAGCATGTTTACAGCTACCGCGCCCTGGGCCACTTACCCTCTTTCTTATGCACCTGGGCGATTATTTTAGGCTATTTAAGCGTGGTGGCCTTTGAAGCCGTGGCGCTGCCCACCGTGATTGAGCACCTAGCACCGAACTATGCAGTTGGCCACTTATGGACCATCGCGGGCTGGGAGTAAAAGCGACGTGGGTGGCCGTCGGTGTTGGCGGCTCGCTCGCCATGATGATTATCAACTACTTCGGTGTGACCACCGCGGCGCTGATCCAGAAAGTCGTGACCGCCATGATTTTGCTGGTTGGCGTGCTGTTTGTCACGGGCGCGCTGTTTGAAGGCGAAACCATCAACATGATGCCGCTGTTCACCCAGGCCGATACCGGCGTGGTAGCGGGCATTGTCGCGGTGCTGGTCATGGTGCCGTTCCTGTTCGTAGGCTTTGACGTCATTCCCCAAGCCGCTGCAGAGATTAACCTGCCCTACAAAGCCATCGGCAAAGTGCTGATGATGTCGGTCATTCTGGCAGTGGTGTGGTACGCGCTGATGATTCTGGCCACCAGCCTTGCCCTGAACAGCACCGAGCTGGCCGCGAGTTCCCTGAGCGTGCCGGATGCCATGGGTAGCCTGTTCAACGCCCCCTGGGCCAGCAATCTGATGGTTCTGCGGGTATTGCGGGCATCATCACCAGCTGGAACGCCTTCTGCATCGGCGGCTCGCGGGCCATTTACGCCCTGGCCCGTGCGGGCATGCTGCCTGCGCCGTTTGCCAAGCTGCACCCGCGCTATAAAACGCCGACTAACGCCATTTTCCTGATGGGCTTCCTCTCCTGTATCGCCCCGTTCTTCGGCCGCCCCGCGCTGGTGTGGATCGTCAACGCCGGTGGCCTGGGCATCGTGATTGCCTACCTGTTCGTGGCCATCTCCTTTGTGGTGCTACGGGTTCGCGAGCCGGATATGCCGGGCCCGTTTCGCATTCGCCACGGCAAGCTGTGCGGCACCTTGGCGGTCGTCCTTTCTTTCGGCATGGCGTGTCTCTACCTGCCCGGTAGCCCGCCGGCACTGAGCGGCGCTGAGTGGAGCATTTTCGCGGGCTGGTCGCTGCTGGGGGTGGGGCTGTACATCCACGCTCTGCGCACCTACGGCCGCGCCTACAGCGACCAACACATGATGGCTGACCTGTAAGCCGTTCCAACACTTTAAAGGAGCACGCTATGAGCTTTATCGAACAGTGGTTGCACGATGCCGTACCGGCCCTGGTGGGCGGGCAGTGGCGCAAGGGCCAGCAGACCTTCGCGGTGGACAACCCCGCCACCGGCGAGACCATTGCCCACGTGGCAGATTTAAGCGCTGACGACACCCGCGACGCCGTGGCTGCCGCTTACGAAGCCGGTGCCGCCTGGCGCGCCACCCCGGTGAAACAGCGCTCGGCCCTGCTGCGCCGCTGGTTTGAGCTGATCAATGAGCACGCCGACGACCTAGCCCGCCTGATGACCCTAGAGCAGGGCAAGCCGCTGGCGGAAGCCAAAGGCGAAGTGACCTACGGCGCCTCATTCATCGAGTTCTTTGCCGAAGAAGCCAAGCGCATGGCGGGGGAAACCCTGCCCAGCCACGGCGCGGACAAGCGCCTGTTGGTACTGCGCGAGCCGGTGGGCGTGGTCGCGGCGATTACCCCGTGGAACTTCCCGCTGGCGATGATTACCCGCAAGTGCGCCCCGGCCCTGGCCGCGGGCTGCACCGTGGTCATCAAACCCGCCGAAGCCACGCCGCTGACCGCCCTGGCCGCTGCTTATTTAGCGCTGGAAGCGGGCTGCCTGCAGGCACCATCAACGTGGTTACTGCTTCCAAACCCGCCGCCGTGGGCGAGGTACTCACTACCGACCCTCGGGTGCGCAAGGTGTCGTTTACCGGTTCTACCCCGGTGGGCAAACACCTGCTCGCCCAGTGCGCCAGCACGGTGAAGAAAACCGCCATGGAGCTGGGCGGCAACGCGCCGTTCATCGTGTTTGACGACGCCGATGTGGACGCCGCCGTGAACGGAGCCATCGCCTCCAAGTTCCGCAACGCCGGGCAAACCTGCGTGTGCACCAACCGCTTCCTGGTGCAGGACGGCATTTACGATGCCTTCGTCGCCAAGCTCACCGAGCGTGTGAACGCCCTCAACGTGGGTGATGGCCTGGCCGAGGGCAGCATCATCGGCCCGCTGATCAACCAAGCCGCCGTGGATAAAGTGCAGCGCCACGTCGACGACGCAGTGAATAAAGGCGCGCGCCTGCTATGCGGCGGCCAGCCCCACGCGGCGGGTGATCGCTTCTTTACCCCCACGGTGCTGGCGGATGTGACCACCGAAATGGCCGTCGCCGACGAAGAGACCTTCGGCCCAGTCGCGCCGGTGTTCCGCTTCCAGCGCGATGAAGAAGCCATCGCCATGGCCAACGACACCCCGTTTGGCTTGGCCGCCTACTTCTACGCCACCGATTACCGCCGCATCTGGCGCACCATGGAGCAGCTGGAGTACGGCATGGTGGGCGTCAACGAAGGCTTGATCTCTACCGAGCTTGCGCCGTTTGGCGGCGTGAAAGAGTCCGGGCTGGGCCGCGAAGGTTCCCACCATGGCCTCGATGAATTTACCGAACTGAAGTACGTCTGCGTAGGCGGTTTATAAAGAGAACGATGATGACTAACCAAGAATTGAACGACCTGAAAAACCGCTTCGTGGCCAACGGTGCCGCCACGCCGACCACCCAGTTTGCCGAGCGCGCCGAAAACGCCGAGCTGTGGGACGCCGACGGCAAACGCTGGATCGACTTCGCGGGCGGCATTGGCGTGCTCAACCTGGGCCACCGCCACCCGAAAATCGTCGCGGCGGTGGAAGCGCAGCTCAAGAAAGTCATGCACACCAGCGCAGCGGTCATTTCCTACGCGCCCTACGTGCAGCTGTGCCAAAAGCTCTGCGAACTCACCCCGGTGCGCGGCCCCGAGCGTAAAGCGATGCTGGTGAACACCGGTGCCGAGGCGCTAGAAAACGCCGTGAAGATCGCCCGCGCCGCCACTGGCCGCACCGGCATCATCACGTTTGACGGCGCTTTCCACGGCCGCACCATGATGACCCTGGCGATGACCGGCAAGGTGCTGCCCTACAAGAACGACTTCGGCCCGATGCCGGGCGATGTGTTCCGCGCACCGTTCCCTAATCCGCTGCACGGCATCAGCGAAGAGGCTTCGCTGAACGCCATTCGCACGCTGTTCAAAACCGACATCGCCCCGCACCGCACGGCGGCCATTGTGATTGAACCGGTACAGGGCGAAGGCGGCTTCTACATCGCCTCGCCGGATTACCTGAAAGCGCTGCGCGCCCTGTGCGACGAGCATGGCATTCTGCTGATCGCCGACGAAGTGCAGTCCGGCTTTGCCCGTACCGGCAAGCTGTTTGCCCTGGAGCACAGCGGCATCGAAGCGGACATTCTCACCACCGCTAAGAGCCTCGCCAACGGCATGCCGCTTTCTGCCGTGGTCGGCACCGCCAAGGTAATGGACGCCTCCGGCCCCAACTCTCTAGGCGGCACCTACAGCGGCAACCCGCTCTCCTGCGCGGCAGCCCTGGCGGTGATCGAAGCCATCGAAGAAGAGAACATCCTGGCCCGCAGCGAGCAGATGGGCAAAATGTTGGCCGAACGCTTCGCCGTCTGGGAAGAGCGCTTCCCCGCCGTCGCCCACGGCCGCCAGCTCGGCGCCATGGCCGCGTTTGAGCTGCTCAACGGTGAAGGCAAGCCCGACCCACAACTCACCGGCGCGCTCTGCGCCAAAGCTCGCGAGAAAGGCCTGATCCTGCTTTCGTGTGGCTTCTACGGCAACAGCGTCCGCATTCTTGTACCGCTGACGGTGTCGTCTGCGGTGTTGGAGGAAGGGTTGAGTATTATTGAGGAGTCGTTGGAAGCGCTTAGTTAATCGCGTTTAGGCAGTACGAAGCCCGCCCATCGTCAGGTAGCATAAGCTGCTGGTGGCGGTGGGCGGCTTTTTTGTGGGCGTTGAAGGCCCAAAGGCGAGATAGTTAGTCGCTCTAAACACGTTTTGATAATTTTAATTTTACAGAATTTGTTAAGTTATATTTTTCGGGCAATCATATTGGCGCCGTTTACCCAGTCATAGGGAGCGCTGTCTAGGAGGTAAGCGTGTTTGAAAAACTAACTGAGATGATCGTTTCAGGATTTATAGGGAACTATAGCTATGATCGAATTCGACGCCTGCTGAAAGCGGAGGCGAGGGAGGGCGGAATACCAGCTCAAGAGACTGATCCGGAGGAGGGGCAGAGAGATCCGGACATAAAAGCCGTATATGGCCAGAACGTAAAATACAAAAAAAAGTACCGGACTTTTGATATCCAAGACGATTTTGAAGTTGTATTGGACCTGCTTGCTGAGCCTGTGGTTTATATCGTTATTGAGGACCGGCCGTCGATGGCTTGGCGATTGCCAGTAATAATAGCAGAAGATGCGAAGACGGGTGAGTGGTATGTATTTTCGAAAGGCCGAGTTGCCTTTGAGGGGGCAGGTGGTGGTCTTTCACAAGCAAAGACTTTTCTGAAAAAAATCCAAGATAAGGATGTTCCATTTTCCGCGTGGGTCCTTGAGTACGCTCTTACAGAGAAATTGTCGCAGGGCTGCAGGCCGTGGCCGGAATTTAAGTTGCAATGTATTCCTGCTCTTGCTGCTGAGCAGGGAGAGTATTTCCGAGAGTTCGTGATTGGGTCATTGCAGGAGGTTGCCAAAGCCCAATAAGGCCATACAGCCGACGCTCGTTCCTCGCGCGATTGATTGCTAGCTTGAGCCATACTCCTGAATCCGTGAGACCGGCCCCCGCCTCCAAGAAATCTTGGAGGGTTTAGAACTATTGCTGCCTTGCGGCGGTGTGTATCATTACCGTTGCTGTCTTCCAGTCCTAATATCAGCTGCCTATTCGGCGGTTCCCGGAAGCGCCACGCTCACCAAGCTCAATCCTGATTTTTCAGCTGCCTATTCGGCGGTTCACCACCAGCTCAGCATGAACGAGATACACTTTTCTTTTTCAGCTGCCTATTCGGCGGTTCACCCGCGCGAGTTTCGCGGGGCAAGCGTGCTGCTTTTTTCAGCTGCCTATTCGGCGGTTCACTAAACCTAGCTAGAAGTATGAATATAGGCATCAACAAGATAAGTACAAAATACTAAAAATACCCTTTTTGGCGTATCTTAATTAAGCCATTGAAAAATATAACAATATATATTCTGAAAATATTTAGGTAATCTGCTTAAGATTTGGCACAGAGCCAGAGTGTATCTGTTTTGTAGCCAATCCGTAGCTATTGTAGCTATCGCACGGGCTTTCTTGACCAAGCGCCTCATACTGCACATACAGCGGGAATCGTTGGCCTGACGATCGGCTATCAATAGGAATTACGTGGCAGTGATCAACGAAGCGATCTGATACGGAACTGCTAGGCATGAACGTCTCGCCGCGTTTTTCCGCCCGCTTTTTGCTGCGGACCAGTCTTCTCTTAATTTCACCTGGGAAAGATTTAGCAACATGCTGGTTTCTAATAAATCTCACTTCTTCTGATATGGCTGGAACCATTTTGATATCACTAACCTCAATAAATCCTTCGTTCGCCATATTCTTAAAATACCGCACTGATGATAAGTAAGACAAACCATTAATATCTTTACTCACAAAAGCGATTGAGTCCCCTACTGAGTCCGTAGCCCATGATGGAAACGAAACACCAATGCCCGAACTTTTTATCTTAGAGCCGCTCATAAGACCATGTAAGCAAGCAATACATCTACCTGCTAAAAATGCATGATTTGCTGAAGGCATTAAATATCTTATATAAAAAAAGTATCTCATTTCTCACCTTTCTTTATTCCTTTTTGGAACATACCACCTTTCACTAGCACTGACATTACGTAGTGAGCATTGGAACTGACTTGCCGAGTTTTACTCATCTCCTCCGTGAGTCTTATAATTTCGTTCAACAGCGAGTAAAAATCTTTTTTCGTAACCGGCTCACGCATAGCTAAAACCCGACTACGATCTGCACCGTATTCACTCACCCTTAAAGGGTATTCAGCACCTTCATCTAGCCACCAGTCATCAATTTTTTGAATTGCTGCTCCAACTTTATAAGCACCAAAGCTAACTGCTTGACGACCATCGCTCATTGTGCTTTTCATAAACTGCCTCGCCGCACTTCCGTTGCCTCTATCATCTTTCTCAACAAATAATTGACTGGGAAAGATTTCTTGGCAAAATTCTGTTTTAATTTTTGCAGTTACATCAGCAAAAAGAAATTTTTGTGGGCAAGATAGTGCTTCTTCAAACTCCGCTGCTAGTCCTTCTAATGATTTAAGGTCATCACCTTCCCAAGAAGAACCCCATTCTTTGTACTGTACGTCTTTAACACAGTAGTTTTTTAAATTTGAGGTAAAGACCTCAACAACTATTCCTCTTGCAACTTTATTTCTCCAAAGCCACTCAGCTGAAAGAATATTTTTAGCATATCGGGTTGCTAACTCATGGTATCCTCCCAAACTTCTATATGCATCAGAAAGCTCTCTCAATGCTTTTCTTGCTTCTCTATTATCACAGATATTTGGTTCTAGGCTGTTTGCAATGATGCGTAACGAAAAACGACAATACACCGTATCAACTAACGGTGGTACATAACATGTTTCAAGCATAATAGGATTAGAAAAGCCCAAGTCGCTCGTTTCTTTAGCACGCGCAGTCCCGGATGCCATATAGCCATCGCTAAACGTTGCCTTGAGGCCACGAAACCGCGTCACTTCCGCTTGCAACGGCTCAAATTCGCTCGAATCTGTCCGGTAATAAAAAACCGCCTTGCCCGGATTGAGAGAGCGCTCATAGCTAAGATGTCTGAAGGAGTTCATCATGCCGACCTGCCTATGCTTTTTTCATCAGCATAGTCAAGTTCTGGATTTTCAACCTCCAACAAGCGTTTTTAATAAAATACGCTTTACCATTGAGCCTTAAGCTTGCCGGTGACAACGTCTCTGTTAGACCTACCAAAGGCTCAGCATAAGCATGGAGCTCCCTGTGCGAACCAGACCGATAGCAAGGGCCTTCAAGCAACTGATAACCACTCGTAGCAGGTAAATGATTGGGATGCTTGGACAACCATGCCACCAAGCTTTCGATGCTTTGCACCTGTTTTTCTGAGTCGATAATCCAACGACCTTCGTCCGGCAGAAGCGATATTGCTGCCAATAAACTGTTCGCATCTGCGTATACTTGGCACCACTGCAACTCTTCATGAAGTGGCGGGGGCTGCCTAGCCCCCCCTGCAAACCTACCAGGGAACGCAGACTGAAGCATAGTCAATTCGTCATTTCCCAGCGGGGTATCGCCTCCATCCTCTAGTCGATAGCGAATAACTAAATCCATGCGCAAATCGCAAAAGCGCATATCAATAAGACCTGGCCGCTTGGGAGCCTCATCTGGCTTCATTGGAGGCAGATAAGGGGCAGGTATCTTGGCACCCGAGGAGGACTCATACTGCCGCAAAAACCAGGCAACTCCTTCAAAGACAATGTTCCGTTTAAGGATGTTTCGTAAACGCAGCTGGTAGTTATAGACGGTTCCCCATACTGCCAGCAGTGAAGGCAAACCCACCAGATAGGGGCAAGATAGCGCCTGCGCATCGAATACATGTAGGTTTTTTAAGTGAAGGTAATGATATGGCTCTTCAGCCATGGTTTCATCTTCTTTGATTTTCATCCCAATCAACAAGGACTTAAGCTGAGCCTTGAAAGGAATTAATAGCTCTGGATGATAAGCAAAGCTTTGCGTTTGGGGATACCTCACCAAAATACTGTGCAATTCTTTATTAACCTCAGGTAGTATTTCAAGTAAATCCTCGTCAAGAGCAGAAATCAAAAAGAATGCAGTGCTGTTTTCCCGGTCTGAAGGTACCTCCCCTCCTACATTTCGCCAATAGCTAACTGGGGATAGCCATTCAGATAAAGACTGCCTCAGCAACTTAATAGCAGAACGCCTATGATCTCGCCTCTTCTTTCCGATCAACAAGCTTTTATTTTCAACAATATCATTACATGCCAGGATAAACGACTTACTTCTTAAAGAACTGTGATGGAAGTCTACAAAAAATATTCCAGAAGACCTGTCATTTTCTTTATTTTTACTACAGGCTAATATTCTAGGGGAGTAACTAAGAGCAGAAATATTACCTCCAAGTGAGGATGCTAAATCTCCAACACTTGAAGAGTGCCAATGTTTTATTGTTGAAAAATCCCCACATTTATTACGTCGAGCAATTTGAATGTCGGCCAGTAATGAATGTGATGTGACAGGTGTAATACTGACATCCTTTCCTTGATAAAGAAAGGTAACTTGCACTGAATGCCTATCCACATAAGAGGGTAATAAATTTTTAGTGAAATAATTATCGAAAAGCGACTGAAGGTAAGCCCATTGACCATCAGACATACCAAGTTTCATGAATTCTTTCCGCCATTGCTTGTCATTATCTAAAACAATAGTGGCCAAACAGTAAACTACACCCTTAAATATAAAATTAGTTCCAAAAAGCTTTGCTTTATTCACAGCTGCTGAGTTGTGTGACCAGCCCAAACGACTCACGCTATTAAATGAAGAAATGACACTGCTTGAGGGCTTCTCAGCTTTTACTAAAATTCTTTGCTGTGCGACACGTGCATCAGGATGCTTTAAGTTATGTGAGTGCAGCCACTGTACTTCCTGCGCACAGCTTTCTATATGTTGCCAATCTTTGAGTATTTCAATGGCTCTTTTTTTATTCAACAAATCGGTTGCAAACTGACGCTTATGTGATAAGTTAAGCAGTGCTAGAATAGCGACGCTAACATTTTCAGAAACTTCTAGCAGCGGCGTGTAGGGAGCGAAGGCTTTACGAATTTCTTCTGAGCGGCTTGGCTCATCGAGTTCCACCAATGTATTCAAAGACATGACGTTACCACGCGGGTAAATAGTTATTGTAAGCGCCTGTCTCAATCGGCATCCGTGATTGACGCAACTCTATGATTTCTCTTAAATAAAACACCCCTATGCCGTTCACTAGCTTTTCATGTGATTTCAATCTGACCGCGCATTTGAGATACCCCTCCTCATAAAGTCGATACGCTTGCTCATACGACGTGCCAAGTAAAATCGCGGCTTCCGGCATACTGATAAGCAGATCTGCGACGTTTGTCACACGTGTTTGCGGATTCTGATCAACCAATCGTGCTAAAAAATTCTCCAATGGCGCTAAGACGAAATCACTTTCTGGATAAGGCTTTAAAAGGAGACGAGAGATACTGACAATATGGCCAAAAATATCGTGAAATGAAGTTTTATTATAATCACATATCAACTTATCACCTGAGAGCGCAGCTTGTTCTTCTAGTTCCTCTGCGAACACTTCAGGCCAATGCATGAAATACTCTATGGCTTGTTCAATCGTACGAGTGGAAACCTGATCGCTGGCGTCTAACGTTTTATGTATGTATAGCTGGTACCACAGTAGACACGCTAGGCGCAAACTGACTGAGCGGATGTCTAGCAGAGGATGCCTTAAAGGCGAATGCTCACCCACTACTAGGCGGCTAGCGATAAGCTGCCATTCGTCTGCTGGCTCCGTGTTAGCATTTCGAAGATCAAATCCGCAGCGGCAAGTATGCAAACATTCAGAATGGGTGTAATTTAATTTCTCTTCGCATTTTGGACACTCATGTAACATCTGTTTGCCATGATTAATACAAGCTTCGTAGGGCATCCAGTGCCATTCTTGCCGGATGTAGTTGGCTTCAGTGAGGCAATCCGGGCAGACAGGTATCCCTTTATGGCGAACTAGCGCTCTGGGTACATGGCTACCTGCATAAAACACGCTACTGTAGCGTGAACAAAATTTCTCGCTGGAATGCATGACTGCCAAGTGCAGTAGCGGAAGTTTTTCATTATCTGTTAGCGACTCCACGAGCTTGAGCGCCCTGATGCGTCGACTACTACTCTGAGCCGCGTGATAAACATTCAAACGGCTTAACTCTTCTGGGAACGCCCCTGCCGCTTCATGATCATGCAGTTGCAGCCAGTCTTTTATCGCTCGACTAAGCTGCTGATAGTATTCAAAGAAATTTTCTTGCGATAGACGGAGCATGTAGCTCTCAAGTGACTCGTTAATGAACGGTCTTGGGCGGACAAGCAATTTCATGGCAACCACCTGCTAAGATATCCTTATCAAACGTATAGCAGCTATCCACCATAAAGCATAAATTTTTCTAAAAAATATTGGCTTATGGAGCTCATCGCGCCTTCTCAATGATCAAAGGCTGTAATGTCATCGCCGCTCACGCCTAACCGTTGTCACTACCATCGAATGAGCACACCTGGTCAAACAACACAAAAGCCTTGGGCTTATGCCTAGGCTAGAGATTAGATGAGCTTAAACGGCTCAATGTCTCGAAAAATGCCCGTTTTGGTCATGTCACGGCGCAGCGTAAACGCTTCTACGGCTGCGACGGGGTCGACCTGTTTCAGCTGATCGAAGTGGATACGGTTCCACTGTTCTCGGGTGACCTTGATACTGTAAAGATACTGATCCCGCGTACCGCCAGTGGCGGGATCAACGACCTGTCGATACCCAGACACTCGCGCTTCTTGAACGTGCGGCAACCGCACAAATACGGCCCCCAGAACACGAAAGGCAATGCCGTGAACGTGGTCGCGGTATAGCGTCCGTTGTCGTGTGGCACTGAGCGATTTTGGGGTAAGCTTGAGTGCTTTAACAGGCATCGTCCATTCTCGATCCGGCATCTCATCGTCAGATGGCAGGTCAATATCCAGTGCTATCGTGGTGTCGTCGCTGCCTAGATCAAAATCGATCACCGTCTCCCGGGGCCAGTCGATCTCCTCCAGTCGCTCTTGAAGCGTGAGTGTCATGTCATCGCGCTGCCTCAGCACACCCTGCTCTTCGCGCTGCTGCCGAGCAAACTCAGCAGCCTCAAAATCGGCTTTGCGATGCTCCCAGGCACGGTAGTCATCATTAAACTGGGCCTGATGACGTGCGTTATCGGCGTCATGTTGACGGCGTACCGATGGCCACAGCGCTTTCCACCATGGAAGAGACACAGACTTAGGCGGTTTAGGTGGACGCTCAGCAAAATGGCGTGGTGCGTAGCCACGGGATTGAGGGGAAGGTGTATCGAGGTGCAGCCGGCCTAGGCGAATAATATCCGCGTTTAATTCATCGCAGAGTGTTTTGAGCTGTGCACGGATATCGTCGTTTGCATGACGACGTAGCCAGCGCACGTCCTTGTCGTCGAGGGGGGAGCCATCTTCAAGTAGGTAGCGGACGTTGCCGTCTTGATTAACCGATAGCCGTAGCCCCAGAGACTCGCCTTGCCTGATGCGCTCTTCCAGCGTTGCATGGGTCGAAGGGGTTGCCACCTGCTTTTGTCTTGAGGCCTGGGAAGAACGGGAAAGCTTCGTTCGATAGGCAAGCCCTGTCCCAGGGATCCCAGCATGTGCATGCGCACCTCGTGGCCCCATGCTCACACTCGCACCGCGTGGGCCGACAGAGAGCCCCACGCCACGCTTGCTGATATTCAATCGCACGCCGGGCGCAAGGGAAATGCGGCGCTGGAAGCGAAAAGCCATCGGAACTCCTTGAAGATGGGATTTTACATCATTGATTCACGCGCCGTTGGTCACGTTGACCCACTACACAGTACCAGCGTGCTTCTTCCTCTTGCCGCCGTTTAATCGCCGCCTGCATCGCCTCTTCTGAGGTCGCATAGCGAGTGCGAGACGTACCGTAACTGAACTGCGCACTGCATTTTTTGCGTGAGCCGTCTGGCATCAGCTCATACCAAGCCGCCACCCAAAGTGTTGTTCCAGTGGGGCGTTCGTAGTGATAAACGCCCGTTATCGGGCCAGCGGGCTGTTCACGATGTCGCGCGACGGAGCGTGCATCCACTAGCAACAGCTCTTTCCAGCGACGTGCGCCCCAAACCTCCCTGCCCCGCTGGTCTCGATAAGCAATGCACCGCTCAAAGGTGTCGTACTCATTGGCTAAGCGGGGAATCGACTTGGTTTCGGGCTTCCCCGATGGGCGCGGCACACGCACAATGGGGTTACTGTGGCTTTGTGGCCAAGATACGTATTTGGTGCTTTCCCATAGCTGGGGTAGCGATAACGGCGCTCTCATTGATGGACGTTACTCATGGACAATTCACTACACATCTCAGCGAAAACATTTCTCTGATCTACCGCTTAGCTCGCTAGCGTTCCTTGTTCGTTCCTACAGCTTTTGAACACTACTAGGAAATATACAAACTGTGTGCCGAAACTCTCTCTAGCCTGCTCATAGGTTGCTACACGTGCTTGCATATTTCAAAGCAAGCAAATTTTAGCTTTTGGCACCAACAAACAGCTGTTTTTAACGTCAACTATCGGCCAAAAGCTGACGTTGAGGAGATGCTGATACAACGCTCAAAATAGCGACGCATTTATGCGAACGACTGCTTTTGATTGTTATGTGAACCTTCATTTTATTCCTCAGCTTCGGGTTTAGTAGCCCTACCAGGAATCAATCTAATCTGATTGTTGTACCCACATTCAGAACAGCCTTCGTTTAGCGTTTGCCCAAACTTAAGCTTGTCTACAAATCTAGCTGGAATTTCTATTGAGTTGCCGCAATCAGCACAAGTTGTGATGAGAAGCCTTCTGATATGAAATATCTCCCCATCTTCAACACTAAAGTAATAGCTTTCGGGGCAATCTGGATTTAAGCACACTACCATTTCCCCATGCTTTATTAGTTTCGCTCTCTTTTTCAGCTTCGTGTCGCATCCAATGCAGTTAAAGTAGTATTCTTCGCCAAATCCACTGCTAAGAAGGTTTCCATCTAAAATTTTCTTAAATTCATTTAAAGATTCAGCTATTTTACCTTTGACTTTTTCTGAATTTCGGTAAATTTCGATCTCTTCTCCCTTCGCATGTGGTAGGGATACGTGTAGAGATGTATTCGATAGCGCATTCCAAAGTTTTCCGAGCTTTCCCAAATCTAGCGCTGCTTGTGAGCCAATACTAACATATTCGACAGACTCATAGTCTTCACATGTAACTGGCGGATTGTCCTGATTGGTTGGAGATTTTGATATAAACATTGTAAACCCTTCTGTCACTTGCTCATTGCCTTCCTCTGCAACTTGCTTAACGACATGATGCGGTTGCCACTTTCTTAGTAAGTCGTGAGGGATATACTCATATGATATTGCAAATCTTTCGTAACAAATCGCTTCTATCGTTAATCGGCACTCTAACGCGGCGTATACGATAGAAGTCCTCGAATCTTCATCGAGAAGTTTAGATATTATTTCTATTCGTTTTGAGATATCTATCATCTAGCACCTGAACACCCGATTAGCCTAAATGGCTTACATAACGCCCGACTCAGGCCCAACTAGCCAGAGCGGGATTTGTGCCAAAATTGGCGCTCGTGCCATAGACACAAATGGCACGGAGGTTGGTTTTCACTTAGAGCCGTTTTTTACGCTCAGATTAAAGTGCGTTAATTTGAGATATAATTTCCTTAAAATCCTGATGTATTTCTGATGAAAACATATTATCAACAACATCATACTTACTTATTTTATACTTTACCACAAGGCAATCCTTTCCCTCAGTCAAGAGTGATTTTGACGAGAAATCTTGTAAACCAGGTAAAATTTCAGTTGTCGTAAATGCACTCAAGTCAATGCCAAATGCCCTTGCATCTTCAATTACAAATTTTTCCTCTACTTTGGCTGCTCTAGCAATAGCACTTGAGGATAGTAAATAGGTTTCAATATAACGATACCTCCAAGTTCTCGCTGCCAGGCCATCTTTATCGCAACCTTTATTACTCTTATCTACAAGCCTTTGGGTTACAGTATTAAAATCTTGATTATCTCTATCCCCTAAGACTTAATCCTTTCAAACCACTAATTTCTCTTTTTAATTGGTTAAACAAATGCTGTCTTTCCGTGTGCTTACCAGGCCATAGCCAAAAAACTATATCCTCTGAAATAGGAGTCCCTAATATATTTGCGATCCTTTTCAACGAATCTGAGTCAGAACTATTTTCTACAAAAACAACCTTTTTTGTACGCTGAAGCCGATGCAGCTGTGGAGAAAACTCAGAACCAAGCCCCGTTATTAGAGCGATCTTTTGGAAATTTTGCTTAAGCAAATTAACTTTGCCATTCTCAAAGTGGAGAATTCTCTCTGGGGGCTGCGAAGCAATTAGTTCCGTGGAGTGAGTGGCAAACAAAATTTGCTTATCATATTTGCTTGCAAGAATATTTAGCTCTTTTAAAAGATCAAACTGTAATGAAGGGTGCAAATGCGCGTCAGGTTCATCTAGGGAAATAACATGGTACAAAGGATCAAGGGCAAGTGATAAAACATTCAGCAGCTGCAAAAACCCACTACCTTCAACCATTATGTCTCGACGATTAAACCCAGTGTGCTTTGTGAATTTAGTTTTATTTTTGTTGTAGCTACCCTTCCAATATTCAGCTTTTATAGAGCTGTGATAATCTTCATTAAAATCATGAACTACAAGTTCAACCTGAAACAACTCTCTCATTACTTCAAGAAGATGCTCCCATCTATCATTCTTTCTCAAATCTTCCAGATCTTGCTTAGGAATTCGATCTAAGTCTCCTTTTAGGCGCTCTCTTTCTTTTTGATTTTCTTTGTATAGTTCGAGCAACGTATTTCTCATCACCGAGCCACTTAGCCCTTGGCCAATCAACCTAGCTCTCATAGCTTTAGTGTGATATGGCTCACGGTTAAGAATGCCAGCAAAGGGTGGGATGTAAGCGACTTTCGGCAGTAGCCTCTGATTGTGTAATGTTAGACCTTGTAGTCTTAATCCTGAATCCGTGAGACCGGCCCCCGG
>NZ_MWVI01000043.1 GCF_002087295.1 Vreelandella lionensis
AGTGTCAATCTATTTCAGGACTAGACATTATCGATAGAAGATTTTTTACGTATTCGTGAGTCTATTCTTAATGTTTATTGAAACAACTAAGGCTATTAGTTAATTCGGTGTTTTTAAATTGAAAGGGGCCGGATGCTCGCTATAGTTCTGGTTAGGTTTCACTGACACGGAGAACGTCACCATGAATGATCAAGGACCGCATCACGATACCACTGACCATCACACCGGCCATCACCACACTGACCACGAAACCCTGAAGCAAAAAGGTCAGCAAAGTGCTGATGAGCTGAAAGGTGCCGCCCGCGAACAGGCCGAAAGCGTATTTGAACGCCAACGTGAAAACGCCGCCAACCACACCCATACCCTAGGCACGGTCCTAAAGAACGCTGCCGATGAGTTTGACCGCCAGCAGCAACCCTTCTGTTCGGAACAGGCTAGAAAGCTCGCTGACCAAACCGAGCGCTTTTCTCAACGCATGCGGGATAAAGACCTGCACAGCCTCTGCCGTGCTGCTGAAGATTATGGCCGCCGCGAGCCTGCCATGTTTATTGGTGGTGCCATTGCCGCTGGTTTTTTAGTCACGCGCTTTTTGCGCAGTTCCCCCGATAAAGCACCTGTGCCTGCCGCGTCCTCTGAAGCTAGTGTTCCTGACCAAACGCTTTAATCAATCTCTTTAAGCAATCTCTTTAAACACGCGCTTACATCACTCTTCATGCAGGAAGCGGGAGATTAAGAATGGAATCAGATCGCCAAAAAAGCAGCTCAGTGGGCACGCTGCTATCCACGTTACTTAACGAAGTGACCGCCCTGGTGCGCGGCGAGGCGGCGCTCGCCAAAGCCGAAATGTCGGAAAAAACTCACCAAGCGATGGCGGGCGTAGGGGCCGTTGCCACGGCGGGGGCCGGGCTGGTTGCGGGTTTTTAACCCTGCTGGCAGCGCTGGTGATGCTGTTAAATGAGGGGCTGCCCCCTGAAACGCGGCCCTGGTTATCTGCCGTGGTAGTGGGTGCCGTGGTCACGCTGATTGGCGTGGTGATGCTCAAGGCTGGGCTGAAAAAAGTACGCGCCCAGGGGTTAATGCCTAGTCGCACTATGAACAGCCTGCGCGATGATCAAACGCTGGCGAAGCAGCATAAGCAGCACGTCAAGGAGGAGGTGAAATGAGCGAGCACGATCATTCACACAGCCAGGCACAGCGTGACCCGGACGAGATCGAAAAAGAGATTCATCAATCTCGTGAGCGGCTAGACGCCACGCTGCATCAAATCGAAGAGCGCTTTTCGCCAGAGCAGTGGCTGCACAGCACTTACGACTACCTGCGCCACGGCGGGGCCAATGAGTTTTTTGCCAATTTGGGCACTACGGTAAAGCAAAACCCGGTGCCGACGCTGCTCACTGGCGCAGGGCTTGGCTGGTTAATGCTCAGCCAGCGTCAACCGCAAAGCGGCCATGCCCATGGCAATACCCACGGCTATGCCACCGATGCACACGCCACGCCACCGCCTCCCGATGAAGTGATGTACCCGCAGCGTGCTAGTGCTGGGCAGCACGACCCGCGCAGCGATTCAAACGGCCATGGCCACGGCATCAAAGAGCGCGCCCGCCATATTGGTCATAGCACCAGAGGGGCCGCGCAGCAGTTCAGCGACAAAGCTCACCAAATGGGAGGTCGTATGCACGATTCCATGTCCCACGCCCAGCAGGGCACACATCACCGCGTCGATCACATGAAAGAGCGCGCCCATCACGCCAGCGACCGCTCCTCCGATTTTATTCAAGATCACCCGTTGGTGGTTGGCGCACTAGGGTTTGCCCTGGGGGCGGCGCTTGCCAGCATGAGCGCTATGACGCGCAAAGAGAATGAAACTCTGGGCGAGTACCGCAACCAAGCCATGGATCAAGCGACCAAAATGGGCGAGGCGGAAGTGGATAAAGCGCAGCACGCGATTCACGACAAAGCGGAATCGGTCAAACAGCACGCCCATGAGCAGCGCGAACAGGGGCATAAAGAGGATGATAACCCCACCCAGCATAACGAGCCGGGGTTAGCGGGTTCCAGCACGCCGTCAGGCAACACCCAGGGGGCAGGCACTAACACCGCCACCAGCGCTAACCCCACCAGCGCCAATCCCACCACCCCAGGGGCGAACACCACCACGCAAACCTCGGAAACGCGCAAGCCGCCGCTGCCATAGCGGTTACTCCCGCTCATTCTCCGTTCCTCTCACCACCCATGCCACGGCGCTACTTCTTGTAGCGCCGTTTTACTTCAACGTTGAGTCGGCTTTCCAACGACGAGCCATTTTTTGGCAATTAGAGGTAATACGCTGTGACAAGCGTTCAAGCATTACCTGCTCATTGCCAGGCTGTGTAACCTGTGAAAGGCACTGTACCGCGTTCGGTAAGTGAACGAGGGTTTCGTCTGCAAGCTGCAGTCCCAGGCGAAGGAAATAAGCAGGCTTGAAGCCGAGTGTTTTGGCGAGAGATTCCAGCTGCTGGCGCTTAATGCTACCGGGATGATCGACACCATCAACCTGAAAGGCAAAGCGCTTGGATAAACCGCTGTAAATCGTGGTACACATTAAATCGTAAAACGGGGCCAGCCTGACCCCGCCTGGGGTATACAGGATAGATAGGTTTTTCGCGTGGCTGTCGTTATTACCAATCAACAAGTTGTAAAAAAACCATCGAATAAAGCGTTGCAGATCACTGGCAGGCACGCCGACCTGCTGTAGGAGCTGTCGGCAAGTGAGTAAATTTGGCCCTACGTCATTTTCATATTTGAGCGTTGAAGGGGTACCTGCCAACTGGCAAAAATCTAGCTGATGGATGCGCTCTAATTGACAGTTTTTATGGTTCATTACGCGATCGTATCGCTTAATCAGGCAAGCGCGTGTATCTGGCTGGAAGGTAGTCTCGGCCACTTCTAACGAAAGTGCCGCCCCAAGCTGCATGCACAGCGTTTCATTCAGGGCAGAGCACCAAACACCGTTCAAACCTCTAATATCGGGTTTTAATAGATGGCTAGAAGGAGCGGCGCCCTTTGGGATAGCTGGGTTGCCATGTTCATCGACCATTAACAGCAGCTTATTCTGGGCGCCTGCTAACGAGATACGGGCATGGTGAACAAGCTGCTCGGAAAGCTCATTCTGCGCTCCGCTATATAAAAGTGTGTTGATGTTTTCCCAGCTGGTCGGGCGATAGCTAGTAGGTTGGGGCGTTTCCCCTTCCGAGAGCAATAGATAGCCGCTAGCGGTGTCGCCACCTACCGATTTTAATAGGCCAAATACCGTTGTCGTATGATGACTAAGCTCGATGTGGCGACGCAACTCTCCTTCAGGTAGTAAGTTCGCAAAGTACGCCAGTACATCATCTCCACTATGCACAGGCTTTGTTATTGGAAGGCGTGGTGAGAGCTGGCGTGCCTCAGGCGACGTTAGCCAGTTGTCGTCATACTGAAAGCGCAGGGGCTGCTCATTAAATAACCGCCCAACATGTTGGTTTTTCCAGTAAAGATCCAGAGCCTCTTTATCAGCGCTCATGCAGTTGCCCCTTACGCTGAACCACGACCTCTAAGCCCATCAAGTCGAGTGTTCGAGTACCTTCTGCAGTTGAAGCGTAGGCTTGCCGCGCTCTAGGTCGACAATAAAACGGTTACCGGTACCGGCAAGGCCTGCCACGTCGCTTTGCAGTAGCGCTTGGGATTGGCGCACCTGTTTTATCAGCGCGCCTAGTTCTTGTGAGGTGCGTACTAGGGTCGCAGGAGGAGTTGAAGTCGCCATTGCGAGTGCCTCTCGTAAATTACCGTTCGGTAAGAATAGCCGAAAGGCAATGACCTTGCTGGCAAAATATTCCCGAACGGTAATTTTTTGCTATCGCTGTATCTAAAGGCGTCTAATGATTACCGAGCGGTAATTCAGTGCTTCTTATAGCGCCGTTTTACTTCGACGTTGAGGCGGGCTTCGCCTAGGCGCAGTTTGAGCAGTTGGCCGGGCTGGGTGTCTTCGGCGCGGCGGATGACTTGGCCTTGGGCATCTTGGGCGATGGCGTAGCCGCGGCCGAGTACGGCCAGCGGGCTGACGGCGTTCAGCTCGCGGGCGGCGCTGTGCAGGCGTGCTTGCCGCACTTCTAACATGCGCTGCATGGCGCTGGCTAAACGGCGCTGTAGGCTGCTGATGCGCTCGCTTTCGGCGCGGTGCAGCCGTGCCATATCTTGGCTGGCCAGGCGTCGGGTGAGCTGGGCCGCTTGGGTTTTTTGCTGGGCGAGCGTTTGCTGCATGGCGCGGGTAAGGCGCTGCTGCAGCGTAGTGAGGTGCTGGCGCTGGCGGGCGAGCTGTTAGCCGGGGTGACGAAGGCGGGCGCGGAGGGTATCTAGCCGCTGGCTATCCCGCTCTAACCGCGCCTGCATGCTTCTGTACAAACGCTGCTCCGCTTGGGCGAGCTGGCGCTTTAAAGCGTGTTGGTCGGGCACTAGCCGTTCAGCGGCAGCGGACGGGGTAGGGGCGCGCATATCGGCGGCAAAATCCGCCAGGGTGACATCCACTTCGTGGCCCACTGCCGACATCACCGGCAGCCGGGAGTGAAAAATCGCCCGCGCCAGATGCTCGTTATTAAACGCCCAGAGATCTTCCAGGCTGCCGCCACCACGGGTGATTAGCACCACATCTTGCTCGGGGTCTAGCCGCGTCTGCCGGTTGAGTAAGCCCAGGGCCGAGATCATCGCCGGGGTGGCTTCCGCCCCCTGAACCGGTACGGGAATCAGCGTCACGTCCGCCAGCGGCCAGCGAGCGGCCAATACGGCCAGCACATCGCGAATGGCCGCACCGGTGGCGGAGCTTAAAATCAAAATCTTGCGCGGGGGAAAGGGCAGTGGGCGCGTATTGGCGAACACGCCTTCGCCTTCCAGCTGTGCTTTAAACCGCTCGAAGGCCCCCAGCAGCTCGCCAAGGCCAGCGGCCTGCACCGCCTCAGCAATAAGCTGATAATCGCCCCGTGGCTCGAACAGCGAGACCCGCCCGCGTAGCTTCACTTGGTCGCCATCGCGCATGGGGGCGGCGACAAAGCGCGCCCGCTGACGGAACAGCGCACAGCGGATCTGCGCGCGGTCGTCTTTTAAAGTGAAATAGATATGCCCCGAGGCCGGGCGGGAGACATTAGAAAGCTCGCCCTCTACCCACACTTCCCCCACATCGCGCTCCAGGGTTTGCTTGGCGCGCTGGTTCAGTTGGCTCACGGAGAGCGCTTTGGGAGTGGGTGATGTGCTTGTCGGTTCCATCGTTGGCCTTGGTGATCATTTCGTAGATGACACGATACCTCAAACGAGGTGCGTGAGCCTTGCCAGCGGCGCTTATTCCCGCAGGGCCTTGAGCGTCATTAGCAATTGGTATAAGTCTAACCGCGACTCTGCATTGCTGGGGCGGCCCTCAAAACGTTATAATAGGCGATTAACTTTTCACGCCCCATCTTCCCACTTCTCAATGGGTGTTGCCGCTATGCTACGTATGGCCCAAGAAGCGCTTACGTTCGATGACGTACTCCTCGTTCCCGGCTTCTCCGACGTTCTGCCAAAGGATGTCAGCCTCAAAACCCGCCTGGCCCGCAATCTCTTCCTGAATATTCCCCTGCTTTCCGCTGCAATGGACGCTGTAACTGAAGCGCGTCTAGCCATTGCGATGGCTCAGGAAGGCGGCATCGGCATCATCCATAAGAACATGACCATGGCGCAACAGGCCGCTGAAGTGCGCAAGGTGAAGAAGCACGAAAGCGTCATCGTCAAAGACCCGGTCACCGTTAGCCCCAAAGCCAAGCTGGAAGACCTGCTGGCCATGGCCCGCGAAAACGGCTTCTCCGGCTTCCCGGTGGTAGAAGGCGAAACTCTGGTAGGCATCGTGACCGAGCGCGACATGCGCTTCCAGCCGAACGTGGGCGACAGCGTTGCCGACATTATGACTCCCCGCGAGCGGCTGGTAACAGTGAAAGAAGGCACCGACCTTGAAACCAGCAAAGCCAAGATGCGCGAACACCGCATCGAGAAAATGCTGATTGTCGATGACGCCTTCCACCTGCGCGGCCTGGTGACTTTCCAAGACATCGAAAAAGCCCGCACCTACCCGATGGCCGCTAAAGATAGCGACGGCCGCCTGCTAGTAGGCGCAGCGGTAGGCACCGGCCCGGAAACTCCGGACCGCGTAGCGGCACTGGCCGAAGCCGGCGTTGACGTGATCATCGTCGATACCGCCCACGGCCACTCCCAGGGCGTGATTGACCGCGTTCGTTGGATCAAAGAGAACTTCCCCGAGATTCAAGTGATCGGCGGCAACATCGCCACCGCCGCCGCTGCCAAAGCGCTGGCGGAAGCAGGCGCAGATGCGGTGAAAGTAGGCATCGGCCCCGGCTCTATCTGCACCACCCGCATTGTGGCAGGCGTGGGCGTACCGCAAATCACCGCCGTTTCCAACGTGGCGGAAGCGCTGAAAGAGTTCGATATTCCGCTGATTGCCGATGGCGGCGTACGCTTCTCTGGCGACTTGGCGAAAGCCATTGCCGCTGGCGCAAGCGCCGTGATGGTGGGTGGCCTATTGGCCGGTACCGAAGAAGCGCCGGGTGAAGTGGAGCTTTACCAAGGCCGTACCTACAAAGCCTACCGCGGCATGGGTTCCATGGGCGCGATGTCCCAGAACCAAGGCAGCGCCGACCGCTACTTCCAAGACAAAGATGCCGGTGCCGAAAAACTGGTACCGGAAGGCATCGAAGGTCGCGTGCCCTATAAAGGCATGATGGGCGCCATCGTCCACCAGCTGATGGGCGGCCTGCGCGCCTCCATGGGTTACACCGGCTGCCGCGATATTCAAGAAATGCGCACCAAGCCGGAATTCGTACAAATCACCGGCGCTGGCTTTAACGAGTCCCACGTTCACGACGTGCAGATCACCAAAGAAGCCCCCAACTCCCGGGTGAGCTAACCAGCGCATTAAGTTACACGGCGGCGGGCATTGCCCCGCCGCTTGCTTTTTAGCCAATGCGGCCCGTTCCGCGTTATAGAGGCTCCGCCATGAGTGACATTCACGCCCATAAGATCCTGATTCTCGACTTCGGCTCCCAGTACACACAGCTGATCGCCCGCCGGGTTCGCGAAATCGGCGTATTCTCTGAAATCCGCGCCTTCGATATCACCGAAGAAGAGATTCGCGAATACAACCCCAACGGCATCATCCTGGCCGGTGGCCCGGAATCCGTCACCGAGCTGGATTCCCCCCGCGCCCCGCAGTGCGTGTTCGAGATGGGCCTGCCGGTGTTTGGTATCTGCTACGGCATGCAAACCATGGCCGAGCAGCTGGGCGGCAAGGTAGAAGGCTCTAACCAGCGTGAGTTTGGCTACGCCCAGATTCAAATCGACGCCGAGACCGCGCTGTTCAAAGACATCAAAGACCACGTAGACGCCGCTACCGGCAACGCGCTGCTGGATGTATGGATGAGCCACGGTGATAAAGTCGCCAAAGCCCCCGACACCTTCACCGTGACCGCCTCTACCCCGAGTGCCCGATTGCGGCCATGGCCTGGGAAGAGAAGCAGTTCTACGGCGTACAGTTCCACCCGGAAGTCACCCACACCCTACAAGGCCAGCGGATTCTTGAGCACTTCGTGCTGGATATCTGTAAAGCCGAAAAGCTGTGGACGCCCGCGCAAATCATCGAAGACCAAGTACAGCGCGTACGCGAGCAAGTGGGCGACCGCCACGTACTGCTGGGCCTTTCCGGCGGTGTCGACTCTTCTGTTGTGGCCGCGCTGCTGCACAAAGCGATTGGCGACCAGCTCACCTGCGTGTTCGTGGATAACGGCCTGCTGCGTAAGAACGAAGGCGACCAAGTGATGGAAACCTTCGCTAAGCACATGGGCGTGAAGGTGATTCGCGTAGACGCCGAAGAGCTGTTCCTCAGCAAGCTGGAAGGCGAGAAAGACCCGGAAGCCAAGCGCAAAATTATCGGCAACACCTTTATCGACGTGTTCGATGAAGAAGCCAGCAAGATTGAAGGCGTGGAGTTCCTGGCCCAGGGCACCATCTACCCGGACGTGATCGAATCTGCTGCCTCGAAAACCGGCAAAGCGCACGTGATCAAATCCCACCACAACGTGGGTGGCCTGCCGGAAACCATGAAGCTCAAGCTCGTCGAGCCGCTGCGCGAACTGTTCAAAGACGAAGTGCGCAAACTCGGCCTTGAACTCGGCCTGCCCTACGATATGGTCTACCGCCACCCGTTCCCTGGCCCCGGCCTGGGCGTGCGTATTCTCGGCGAAGTGAAGAAAGAGTACGCCGACATTCTGCGCGATGCGGATGCCATCTACATCGAAGAACTGCGCGCCGCTGGTTGGTACGAAAAAACCAGCCAAGCCTTCGCCGTGTTCTTGCCGGTGAAATCCGTAGGTGTAGTAGGCGACGGCCGCCGCTACGAATGGGTCATCGCGCTACGCGCCGTCGAAACCATCGACTTCATGACCGCCCGCTGGGCGCACCTGCCCTACGAGCTGCTGGAGAAGGTCTCCAACCGGATTATCAATGAGTTGGAAGGGGTGTCACGGGTGACTTATGATGTGAGTAGTAAGCCGCCTGCTACGATTGAGTGGGAGTGATTATACGTTAGGCACTAGCTGGTACTAACTAGCATTTAACGACACTTAAGCCCATGTTTTCATGGGCTTTTTTGTTTTTATGTCTGGCAGTGCTTGGCAACTGATGGCAGCGGGAAGCACCGCTTGAGCGTGGTATCCAAGGTGGTATTATCGAGACATGATGCCATGAGTGATAGTCGATACCATGATGCTTGATCCTGTATTTTCATGGTATTGAATTTATTTAAGCGACTGTTTTATTGAGCTTATAGCCTGATTTTTGGGTGGCCTTTTAGCATGGTACCGGAATCGAAGAAGGATAAGACTCTTGCTGACCGATACCAAGCTGCGCAACCACTGTTGCTTGGTAAGACCACAGCTCTTTGAGTTGTCGAGACGCTATGGCGTGCCTATGGCAGAAGTGACGGCCAGTATTGAGCAGATCTTCGATAACGCGATCAAGAATGGTATAGCTGTAGAGACCGAGAAGAAATCAAATATTGTGTTGTTGCTACTAGGTGCTGCGGCAATAGCTGTATTGGTGATTGCAAATAGATAGGCGTGTATAGCAAAGTTGAAAGATTAGAGGAGCCATGGGAAGGTTATGAATACTAACTCCGGAGATGGTGAACGCACTGCAATGCTGGGGTATGTTCCGCAGTATGAAATAGCAGCAGGCCTAATATATGAAGCTTTGCTCAATGGAAGCCTTGAATGGTTTCGAGTGGCCGATCCTGATGCGGGAAGCTTGGATGACATACTTATAGCAACTACTGGTAAGCTTGATGCGTATCAGGTGAAATGGGCGGAATACATTGAATCAATTAGTTATGCAGACTTTGTAAGAGATGGCTCTACAAAGCAGGGAGATGAAAAGCTTAGCCTTTTCAGGCAGCTTGCAGAAGGATGGAAACACTTAAATGAAAATTACAAAGAAAGAACTGTAACAGTTCATCTGCTTCACAAATTAGTACCTAGTTCAAACCCTAGCGCAAAGATTCCTTTAGGCGATACAGCCCCTCAACATGCTCACTTTCAATCTTTCTTAAAAGAATGTTGGTTTGATAGAAGATGGTGTGAAACTGGCCTTGATCAAGTAGCCGTATGTTGGAAAGAGGCACTGTTGGACCTAAAGAAACGGTCAAATTTTAATGATGAACAATTTTTGAATTTTATTCGTTGTTGTGAGCTTGAATTCAACTATAAGCGACCAGCTGATATCCCTATAACCAATCAGGGGCAAGCAAGAAAGCAAGAAGATATTGAAAAAATATATAACCTCCTGACGAAAATGGCGGGAGGTGAACGTCGAATTATTGAGCTTTCCAAAGATGATATGCTGGATCGATGGCGTGGAGTCATAGGTTTAAGCATAAATTTGTTCACGAATTTCCTATCGATCGAACCTATCAAGAAATTGAAGACACTGTTGGTTCTATATCTGATGTTTTATCACAAACCAACAGGGCTATATCGCATTGCTTGGAACTCCTGGGTCGGGAAAATCAACAACCCTTACTCATACTTTAAAGTATAAAGCAGGATATAAATTAGTTAGGGAAGGTCTGAATAACTGCCGATAT
>NZ_MWVI01000044.1 GCF_002087295.1 Vreelandella lionensis
GAGGCGGTAACGCCTCACCCTACTCGATATTCTGGATCTGAATTGCTTGTGATCACTTGGCCGATCAGAAACTCCTGGCTCCAACCCAGCCAGAACTTCGGATCATCCGAGTTGACAGAGCCAAGCGCGTCGGTTGACTCAATGTCCGCGTACTCCACGTTAACACTGAAAGAACCGAAGTTTCCCGCATCCTTTGTAACGTTGGCGGCGACGTGTGAATAACTTGCCTCGCCGACAGAAGCCTTGCCGTCATCAGCGAAGTCGTAATAGCCAAGCGTCACACCGGCACTGTAGCTGTCCTCCAGAGGCACCCCAACAGAGGCGTAGTAATAGGCATCCCCCTGCACGAACACCCCATCACCACTGGTGTCGCTGTTGATCGTGTAGGCCAGGCCGATGGCCGCAATGCCATAACTGATCTCGCCGTACAGTTCGCCGAAGTCGATGGAGCCCGGCGCGTCAGGATACGCATAATAAATGTACCCAACGTCATAACCCAGTTCTTCCACAGAGCCGGAGAATCCGGCATAAAGATCAAGCTCATAGCTGGTGCCGTCACCAAAATCGACATTGGAACCCCAACCACCGGCGTAGAAGCCCGACGCATGCTCATAATCCAACCCTCCCTGGACAGCCGCAGCCCCGTCTGTCTGGGTGACGCCCCGGAACAGATAGTTGCTGCTGGCGCTCACATTTGAGCTGACGTCAGCGCTAACAATGGCGGGCGCAGCCTGAAGTGCTGCAAGCAAAGTGATACTGATAAAACCTGATTTGGTGAAAAAATGCTTCTTCATAATGGATACCTTCGGTTGGGTTTCATTGCTCCAAATATGATTTAGCAAAATTCCTGCCACATCTTATTTATTCTTGTTTATCATAATTATAGAGACAAATCGGCGCATTCTGAGCTTGCCCCCGAAAAACGACCGCAACACCTAGCGCCCCAGAACCTGTCACCGGCCCGGACCAGCGCCCTGTTTTGATGCATTCTCTGTAACCAT
>NZ_MWVI01000045.1 GCF_002087295.1 Vreelandella lionensis
GAGCACCCTGGTTTTTCGGGGGGATTACCGACGCACGCGCTCGGTCTCTTTTTTCTGCTGGTTGAGCTCCCTCCGGAAAGAGAAGGCTACTACCCACCCAGAAAGTATTAGCGCGATAAGAATGAGTAAGAAAATGGCACCATCAGACATGGCTAGCTCCCTAAAGGGTAGTTGTGGTTGTGATACTTTGTCAGGAGCTATCTTGACATAATGCCTAATGATTGTTTGTAAGAGATCTCTTACAAAATGGGAAAACTGCCTTTAAAGCTAGCGTAGATGTTAGGAGCAGAGCATAAAAAACCGCCTCGATGGGCGGCTAGTTATATGAAAAAACGATAAGGGCTAAGCGGCTAAGCGGTTTATCAGTAGATCATCACTGCTGAGTTCGAGGATGTTGGCATACTTCACTAAAGCAGCCTTGGCCTGTGCAGCGCCTTCAGCATTAGCGCCGGGCTCCAGAATAACGAAGGCTTGGGTACTTTCGTGCGCTTGTTTGAACTCTACTAGCTTGCCGAGGGTTTGCATGACGGTGGACCAGCGAGGATCTTGCCCGCGAGTAGAAATAGGCTGAATAACTTTGGCATGGTCTGTATTAGCATCAATTGCGAAAGGGAACGTGAGCTGGTGGCCACTAGACCCCTGGGTAGTGAAGTTGCGCGTGATTCGTTGCTTAGTCAGCCCTTTGTTTAGAATGTCACCAACCCTGTCTTCAAAACTCTTGGGGGCGCCCGGAAACATCTCGCTAATCGCATCGCTTAGGCGAATGGATGCCTCAAAATATCTGGATAAAAAGTGGCCGACCTCTTCCTCTCGGCAGGTACCGGTGACTTCGCCAGTGTTTTTGATTGAAAGTTGATAGGCTGATAGCAGTTCATCCAGCTTTCTAATACGTCGCGGGGTGATGTTAACGCCATGGGTCTGTGCTGTAAAAAGCTGATTGCCGTCATCGGTGATTGTCAGCTTTCCTTGCCCATCATCCACGACATAGGCGCCCAGAGACTCAGGGTCATACCCATGCGTGAAAGCTGAATTAAGGAAAAAGACACCCTCCTTTACAGGGGTGCATTGATACCCAAGCGCCTCCTTGATGTGCATACAGTTCATGGTAATAAACTCCCTTGTTCTTCAGGGGGCATAGTGAAATCAGGTGCCGATCTGATACCTGCTTCATTCAAGAATAGCTGCCAAAGTGCAGGTGTGCTCATTGGTACAAGCGGAATGGCATAGCCATAGCTAGCTGACTCAATCGGCAAATGTAGGTGTGGGTGGGGGATGATTTGCCCATAATGATCCAGGTCAGCACCTACCCGGTTAGTGTGGGTAGATGGCTTTCCATCATCTATGCCAACAATACGCGCATTATCTACAAAAAACGATGCTGAGAAAGTATCTCTTGCTAAGCCGCTAGGTGACCTTTTGTAGAGCACCTCAGCAAAACAGCCTTCTATGATCATTCCTTCGACTTCTAGAGGGGCACGGATTTTGAAGGTCGAAGGTGTGCTATCTGAACCTACCCAGCCTTTGGCAAAAGTCTTGGGACCTACCCAAGTTTTTTCTTTATGAATGAATTCAGTGGCAAGGGCATAGCTCACTCTTTTGGTTTTGCCCATCAAGCCTCCTTGCTAAAGCTTTGTTTTGGCTTCTACTGCTACCCCAATGATGCGACAGTTACCATTTATGGGAATCAGTGGGTAGGCTGGATTGAGAGGCTTTAGATACTTCTGCCCGCCGTCGATGATCAGTTTTTTGAAAGTGGCTTCGTTGCTTTCATCAAGCTGTGCAACCACGAGCTTGCCGGGCATCGCTTCAATGCCAGTATCGACCAGCACCAGTGTTCCCTCAGGGATGCTTGGTCTAACGCCTGCTGGCGCGGTCATTGAATCCCCTGAGACCTCTAACCAAAAAGCTGGCCCTTTAGCGTCATAGTCGGTGCTCTCATGTTGATCTTCCATACCGGAGGGGTACGGCACTACGCACTCTGCGAACTTGCCAGCCTTAACACTGGAGATAACAGGGTATCGGTAGTAGCGAAAAGGCTGAGTAGTGGGGCTTGTGTTAGCAATTTGGCTGTAGCGCTCGTCTTCTACGCCTTTCATTTCACCGAGGCCTGTTGTTAGCCAGCGATAGCTCACACCTAAAGCGTCCGCGATTTTTAGCAGATGTGTAGAGCTGTGGTGTCTGCCGCGCTCCAGGTTTGAAATGGTGGCTTGGTCTATGCCCGCTTTTTCGGCCGCCTGTACTTGACTCAGCTTTGCCTGCTTGCGTGCCACCCTGATTCGGTCTTTGAGTTCCATGAATGAATTATTATGCGCGCCCTCATAGCGTTGCAAATGAGTTTGCGCATAGTCTATTATATGAGAGTTCGCATAAGAGGGCGACCGATGGACACTGTATTTAAAAGTCTTGTTAGCCATTTTGGCGGGCAGAGCCAAACCGCAGAGGCTCTCAACGTTAACCAGGGGGCTGTTTCCAACTGGGTACGTGGGAAGCATGGAATGTCTCCTGCAGTTGCTCTGAGAGCTGAGAAGTTGACGGAAGGTAGGTTCACCGCTGCTCAGCTTTGCCCGTCTGTTTTTGTTCAGCCGCCCTCGGAAGAGGCCTCCACTTAATGATCCCAGTGTATGCAATCGCTCAAGACAGCACAGCCCACGGCGTTGGTCTGTTTGTGCATACAGTGCTTTGGAGCTTCCGATGAAAACGCGACAACAATCCCTTCTCGATTGGCTACGCCACGCCTCTGATGACCAGGTGCTTCAAACCGGCACCACCCGTGCCTACCTCCGCCAGATTGCGTATGGCCATAAACAGGCGTCGCCCGAAATCGCTGCCCGTATCGAGCGTGCAACGGCGGCGCGGTGTACGCGCAAAGCCCTACGCCCGAAAGACTGGTCCACGATCTGGCCGGAACTGGCCGCCAATACTCAACAGCATATCCGTTCCGTTGGTGCGTGCGCACCGGCTGCAAAGCCGTGAATGGGTATACAGGTCTAATGAGGTGCCGAGATGCTTAGAAATATCGATGACATGCAGCAGTGGGAGCTGGAGGTGGAACTCGCCCACTTGATTGGCTGGGTTGTCGCGTCACGTAATTCAGCAGCAGAAGCGGAAAAGTGCGCACGGAAACATCGAGAAGCGGAGGAGGAGGCGCTGGCGCAGCTCTGCAAAGTGCGCCAGCGCTTGGGGTTGGCTTATACGCCTATTGGTCAGTCACTTATTCCGGCTGGTGATGAGAGAGGGCGCCACTTAGATAAGGACGACGATTCATTTGAGGTTGAACCACTTCAACTGCGTCAGAAGGAAGCTTGAAATGCGAGAGCTCTCCACTCAATGCATAAATCAGAGCCTCAGTATCCAAGGCTTCTACGTCGTCGGGCTTCCAGTGATGCAAAGAAACTACCTTCATGCGGAGGGCTTGTTCGCTATCGTCATGTGTCAGTGCCCGCCCCATTTCGTACAAAATTTGATCTGCATAGCACTCCAACAGGAAATGGCGAAAAGCAACCAAGATAGCTTCGTCTGCTTTTTGGGGTGTCATGCTGTCAATCACACCACGATCACCACCTGCTGCTTTATCGAGCAAGTCATACCAGCGTTTATCGTAATCAATATGTTTACCCACTCCGCTTTCCTTCTATTGGTGGATGGTGTCGCAACTAACACCTTAGCGGGCTTCGGTGTGGCTTTCTATAAGTGGGAGGCGGTATGAACTTGCTACGTCGTCTCTACTTTGTTGTGCGTGCCACACGGGCAGGTCAGGGTGAGGCGTTAGACCGTGCGCTTTCAGACCTGCAGCAATGCACGCAACTCTCACAAGTGCCTACACCATATCCGCTCTGGATGCCTGCTCAATCCTGGAAGAATGCGGCGAGCATCCTGAATGTGGCGCCCCCCGTCGCAAAGTGGGCGGCTATTTGCACTGGCCGTCAAGCACCTGTTTCAGCAGTGAAGCTGACAAAAACGGCTAGCGATCGCTATGAAGTGCTGTTCTACCAAACGGAGAGCGCCGACGAGCTAGCCACATTTCTAAAAGGCGCGGGCCCCATCGCCTATGACCCGTGGCGAGATACCACGACCGCCATGGTGCTGTCAGGCGTTGGCTTATCGGTGGCACCGTTCCGCTGCACCGTTGCCAATATTTCCCCCGCCATGCAGGCCGCCCGCCAGTGGGTTTGTGAAGGGCAGCTGTTCCATTCCGGTGATGCCGTTCTGACCCAGCATGTGCTGCAAGTGCTGGATAAGGGCTCTCCGCCGTCATCACCACTCACTCAGCATTACCCCAGCCGCTCCCCAGGCCAGCGCATCGATGGCGCGCTGGCGCTGATCATGGCGGTGGGGCTGGCGCTGAAAGAGGGGCAGCCATGAGCCAACTACTTACCGATAGCTCATTGGCGAGCCAATGAAGGCAACGCCATTCTTTGACGACGCCCGCTCTGGCTTCCCCAGCGCTGCCCACATGCTCGATAGCCGTGTTTGGTTCGAGGAGGGCAAGGGGCAAGCCTTAGAGCTGCGCTTCGCCTGCCGTGCTCAACCAGTGGAGTACCTGTGTTTTTGCCTGTCCACGGGGTATCTGCTGTTCAAGCAGATTGATGTGGTCATGGGTCGATCAGTGTTTTCAGCGCTTGGATGGAGCGAGGAACCGCCTCAAGGCCTAGGTGAATCAGTTGGCTGGCTGGGCCTCTGCCGAAAGCGCCCGAAGCTGCTGGCGCAGGAGGTTCTTCTCATGCCTAGGGGCGTCGGTCTTTTCAATCTGGGCGGCCAGGTGCGTTTAAACCGGTTTAGCCACGCCGTTTTCCTTCTGTTGGTGGGTGGTGTCGCAACTACCACTGTAGTGGGCGGCGGCGTGGCTTTCTATTTGTGGGAGGTGGTATGAAGCAGCCTCACTTGAGCCAAGACGTAGCATTAAACCATGCATTTCAGGAAGCTTTGCCACTTTGTCAGGCGTCGCACGCGCTTCGAATGACCAAGCTGCCTCACTGTGTCGTTATAGGCCGGATACTGAAGTCCCGATATCGATGGAGCTTGCATCATGCCAATTTTTCCAGACTCAAACTCGTATTCCTCAGGGGTGTAACGCCTTCTGTCATTAAGCAGCTTTTGGTATCTCAACCTTACGTCCAAGCATTGGCGAGCTCTTTCATCAGTCTTGATGACAATATCCAGGGTGGTTGTTATTGCGACCAACAAGCCGCTGACTGCAGCGATGGGCGTCTGGTTAACGAGGACGCTAAAAAATGCAGCGCTCCCTCCCAACAAGTTTATGAACTTGAAAGCGTTAGCCACTCGATGGAACAGCCTTTCTTGGAGCAGAAGGTAGCGAATGGAGTATTGGGTTTCGGCTTTAGCTTTGTAAGAAACGTCTGCCTTTTGGCCAGTGGCACTTGTATTCATGAGAATTCCTCACTATCTGCCGCTGTGATAATCCCAATCATCAGGATCGTCGTCGTCATCAGGGAGGTGTGGTGGCTCCTCTGGCTGTAGTGGTCAACTAATCCCGGACA
>NZ_MWVI01000046.1 GCF_002087295.1 Vreelandella lionensis
GGGAGGCGACTCCCCTTCCTACTTGATCCGTTTAAGCGGAGGCTTCTTCGTCGCTTTCGGGCTTGGCGCTGCCTTGGTGGGCAAGCGGGCTGGCTTGGTCTAAACGAGGGATGGTTATCCAAGAACTCCCGTTTGAGATCCGGCAGGGCATCCAGCGCTTGAATGGTGTGGTGCAGCGCATAAATAGCGGCCAGCACGTCCTGAGTATTGCCGGTTTCCGAAATGGTGTGCATGTTGGGGATCGGGAAACCCATGGAGGTTGCTGCGCTATCAATGGAGGCCAGCACGCCCGCCATGCCGTCGGTGCCGGTATCTACACCCACAATGTCTCGCTGCATGGGGATGTCCTGCGTTTTCGCGGCGCTGGCGATGATGCGGTTGAGCTGCTCGCTGGCAATAGAACCCACCGACAGCGTAAAGCCTTTGCCCATCTCCAGCGATTGCATGCGCTTGTCGCCAATGCCAGGGGCGGCGACGTAGTCGTGATTTACATCCACGCCAATCAGCGCATCGGGCTTGAGTTCACCGGCCAGCACGCGGCTGCCGAAGCGGCCAATCTCTTCGTAGCTGGCAATGGCAAACATCACCCGCACGTTTTCGGTACCGCCCGCTTCGGCGATCAAGCGCGCGACTTCCGCCGTCCCAAAGCATCCCAGGCCGTTATCCAGATACGCGCCGTAGAAGGTGTTCGGGCTAAAGCCAGGGCGAATGGGGCGGTTGAAGATAATCGAATCGCCCGCGCGCACGCCCAGGTTCAGCACCTGCTGCTTCTTGTTCTCGCCGTGAATCTGCAGGTCGAGATAGATCTGCTCTTTCTTAATGCCTTTGCTGCCATCGCGCTGGGCGGGGTCAGAAAAGTGGATAGCACCAAGCGCTTCCACCGTGCCGCCTTCAATGCTGCGGTAGCTGCCGGGGGCTTCCGGGTCTTCGCTGAACAGCGTGACTTCATGGCCGATCAATACGCCGGGCAGGAAGGAGTCGGTGTTAATCCAAATCTTGCCATCTTCACCAATCGAGCGAACCTGCATGCGGATTTTGTCCGCATGGCCGATGATCATCAGCTTGAACATATCATCGCGGCCTGGGTGGGTATCCAGCACCACGCCCGCATTGCCTTTAAACTGGTGCAAATGCCAGTCGCTGGGAGCGAAGCTCTCGAAGTAGGGCTTCAGCACGCCGTAGGTCATCGCGCCTTCCAGGCCAACAGGGCTGGGGGCCGCCAAAATATCGCGCATCAGTTTGAACTGCGCGTCGGGCATCGGTTGCGTCCAGGGTTTTGCAGTATCGCTCATCGTGCTTACTCGCTTATGACGGTGGTGAAACGTGAGAGTTAGTCTGCCAGATTCCGAGCACTAATGCGCTGCTTCCACATGCCACGTTTAGCCGATAGTACGGCGCTGGTTTCCGCGTATGATGGAAGATAGCTGGCTATCCATTGAAGCCACACTACCACAACAAAAATAGTGACGACGAGGGAGTGTCCATGCCTACTGCAAGCGTTCAGGCCCAGCGCTTTAAAGTGCTGTTGGCGGGGGTATTTCGCCAAATTTTATGTATCGGCATTGCGCGGTTTGCCGATACGCCGCTACTGCCGGTGATGCAGCAGCAGAGCTGGATTAGCGACGCCGATGGCGGCTGGCTAGCGGCGTTGAACTACGCAGGCTATATGGTAGGAGCGGTGCTGGCGGCCTCTATTCGCACGATTTATCTCAAAGACACGCTGTTTCGCATTGGCTTAGTGCTGGCCGTATTAACCACCGCCGGTATGGCGCTGACCGAACACTTTTGGGTATGGGCGGGGCTGCGCTTTTTGGCGGGGCTCTCCAGCAGTGGCTCGATGCTGTTGGCGTCAGGGCTGATTTTGCACTGGCTGATTCAACACCGTCAGCGGGGCGAACTGGGCATCCACTTTGCAGGCGTTGGCATTGGCATTGTGGTGGCGGCTTTAGCGGTAGAACTGATGCTGGCGCTGGCAATGAACTGGCAAGCGCAGTGGTGGGGCTTTAGCGCGTTGGGGGCGGTGCTGCTGGTGCCTGCCTGGTGCTGGTTACCGCGCCCGGTGAAACCGGTGGTAGGCAGCGCTGCCAGTCATCAAGCACCTGCAACGCCGCCTAGCCGCACCTTTATGCGTCTTATGCTGCCTGCCTACTTTTGTGCGGGCTATGGCTATGTGATCAGCGCAACGTTTTTGGTCCGATTGTGGAGCGCGAACCGCTGCTGGCTGGGGCCGGGAACTGGGCCTTTGCGTTGGTGGGGCTGGCCGCAGCACCCGCCGTGATGCTGTGGGATTTAATCGCGCGGCGGATTGGTTACTTAGGCGCGCTGATTGTGGCCATGCTGGTGCAGGTAGTAGGCATTGTGCTGCCTGCGATCAGCCCAACGTTACCGGGCGTGTTGATTAGCGCAGTGCTCTACGGCGGCACGTTCCTGGGCTGCGTCAGTTTAGTGCTGACCATGGCGGGTAGGCTGTACCCCGCCAGCCCCGCCCGCTTGATGGGACAAATGACGTTGGCCTACGGCGCAGCGCAGATTGTGGCCCCTGCGCTCACCGGCATGCTCGCGGAAGCCTCTGGTCATTATTATGTGGGCCTATGGCTGGCTGGTGGCTTTGTAGGGGCCGGGGCGCTGCTGTTGGCGTGGTTGCGCAGAGTGGATCAAACCGCCCAGCGGCTAGATGCCGAGGCAAAAGCAAGCTATGCCACGCCGTGATACGTGGGCTTTCGCAGCAAAATCCACTAGGATAGGCGCTTTTTTCTGACAGGGTGGAAGGTCATGGCGTCTTCTGGGCAACCTCGCATTCAGTGGCTAGGCCGCTGGGGCTTTATGTTGGCAGCCACCGGCTCGGCGGTGGGGCTAGGCAATATCTGGAAATTCCCTTATATCACTGGGGAGTATGGCGGTGGTGCCTTCGTACTGGTCTATTTAGCGTGCATCTTAGCGGTGGGCGTACCGGTAATGATGACCGAAATTGCGTTTGGTCGCCGGGGGCGTGGTAGCCCCATTGATGCTATTTGCCGTGTAGTGAATGAGTCTGGCCGCTCCTCTATGTGGTCGCTGATTGGCTGGATGGCCATGCTGTGTGGCTTTATGGTTCTATCGTTTTACGTCGTGGTGGCCGGCTGGTCCTTCTCCTATTTATGGAAAATGCTCACCGGCGGCTTGGCGGGCACCAGTGTGGACGAGATGGCGGCCGTGTTTGGTGCCAATAACGCTAACCCCATCACGCTGGGTGGCTGGAGTACCCTGGTCACGCTGCTGACCATGATCATTGTCGGCAAAGGCGTTCAGGAAGGCATCGAGAAAAGCGTTAGCTGGATGATGCCGGGGCTGGTGCTCATGCTGATGTTGTTGATTGGATTCGGCATGTTTTCCGGCGGTTTCGGCGACGCGGTTGATTTCCTGTTCTCCTTTAAGGCGGGCAGCCTCTCTAGTGAAGGGATGCTGGCGGCCTTGGGCCACGCTTTCTTTACGCTCTCATTGGCATCGGGTGCCATCCTGACTTACGGCAGCTACCTGCCTAAAGGTGCCTCCATTGGCCGCACGACGCTGAGCGTGGCCGTGGCGGATACCGTGGTGGCGCTGATGGCAGGGTTAGCAATTTTTCCGGTGATTTTTGCCAACGGCATGGACCCTGGTGAAGGCCCAGGGTTACTGTTTATGAGCCTGCCGTTAGCGTTTCCAGGCGATGCCGCTGGGCACGCTGTTCGGAGCGCTGTTCTTCTTAATGCTCTCCATGGCCGCACTAACCTCCTCAATTTCCATGGTGGAAGCGACGGTCTCTTGGTTGTGCGATAACAAAGGCATGAGCCGTAAATCCGCCTCGTGGGCCACCGGTATTGTGCTGTGGCTGATCAGCACGCTGGCGATGCTGTCGTTCAACCTGGGCGCTGATTGGACGCTGGCAGGCAAGAACTTCTTTGATTGGCTGGATTACCTCACCTCCCGTTGGATGATGCCGCTGGGTGGCCTGGGCATGGTACTACTGGCCGGTTTTGTGCTGAAAAGCGAAACCTTCCGCGACGAGCTGGGGCTGGCGCCGCTTCCCTATACGCTGTGGCTAGCCATGGTGCGCTACGTGAGTCCGCTGGGTATTTTGGTGATTTTTGTCGATGCCCTTGGCCTGTACCAAGTCTCTTTTGCTGCCCACTGGCCGGTGCTGCTAGCGCTGCTGGTCCTAGTGGCGGTGGGGGGGGAAGCCATTAACCCGCGCCTTCGCCAAGCGCTTTCCGCCCGCTAAGCGCTGCTGTTCACGCTTCACCCTGGCGGCGGCAATCGCGCCAGGGTGAGTGCCTGCCTCCATTAACTCATCCCAACAGGTGGTGTAGCGTCTTGAGCGGTGCTCACAGCGCAGCTGCCAAGGCGCGTCGGCGTCAGTCATCCCAAAGCGCAGCGTGCCTTGCCCCATCTTCTGATTAATCTCGTCTACCGCCTTCATCAAGTGAGGGTGCGCCTTGGTGGTTGGCTGTAGCAGAGAGAGCTGATACTGCTGTGCATCCACCAAGTCCAGCAGCATCACGCCTGCCTTCATAAACTGAAAGCCAGGGCGATACATCTGGTCGAGCCCTTCGCGAACGGCTTCCAGAATGACGCGAGTATCGTCGGTGGGCGCTTCAAGCGGAATCATCGCGCTAGGCGACAGCTGGGGCTGGTCCTTGCGGTGGCGGTTGGTGTTTAAAAACAGTAGGACGGCGCGGGCAAGGCTGCCTTGCTGGCGCAGTTTTTCGGCACTGCGCTGGGCGTGGCGGCGCAGCGCCGCGTGAAGCTCCTCTTTCACGCCGGTGGTTTTACCAAACGAGCGTGAGGTCATGATGCGTTGGCGAGGCTGCTCAACGGCATTCAACTCTAGGCAGGGCGTACCGCGCAGCTCTAAGGCGGTGCGGGCTAGAACCACCGAGAAGCGTTTGCGTAGCCGTTTGGGGTCGTGCTCCCGCAAATCCCAGGCGGTGCGAATGCCGCTGACCGCTAATCGTTCTGCAAGGCGCCTGCCCACTCCCCACACATCGCTTACCGGCAGCTGTTTCAGCACTGCCTGGGTGGTAGCGCTTTCACCGTGGAGTAAACACACTCCTGCGTAGTGAGGCTGTTTTTTGGCTAGGTGATTGGCGAGCTTCGCCAGCGTATGCGTAGGGGCCAGCCCGATACACACCGGAAGCCCCAAATAGCGACGAATGCGGCGGCGCAGTGCTGTGCCCAGCGCTTGGCACTGGGTATCACTGAGACCATCCAGATAAATAAACATCTCATCAATCGAGTAGGGGGCCACTTCGGGGCACGCATCGCGCAGCAGCTGGGCAAGCCTCGCTGACATATCGCCGTACAGCTCGTAGTTAGAAGAGAGCAGGTGGATTACCCCGCGGCGGCGTAGCCCCTCTAACTGGTATGCGGGCGTGCCCATGGCGATCTCCATGGCTTTCATCTCTGCTGAACGGGCAATAACGCAGCCGTCGTTATTCGACATCACGCCAACGGGTTTGCCTTCCAACGCCGGATTGAACACCCGCTCACAGGAGACGTAAAAATTATTGGCATCCACCAGCCCGATCACGGCAGATACTCGTGAATCACCGCGCGCACCACGCCCCATAGCTGGCAGTCGGTACCTTCCAGGGGCAGCGGCGGATAGTGGGGATGGGCCGAGCAGAGGTGCGGCGTGCCGCGATGCAGCGCATAGCGTTTGATTAGCACTTCTTCATCCAGCATGGCGACCAAAATATGCCCTAGGCGCGGCGTGACGCTGCGGTCGACGACCAGTAAATCACCGTCAAAGATGCCCCAACCCTCCATGCTGTCCCCTGTCGCGGCGAGGTAAAACGTTTGGGTAGGGTGCTTGATCAGCCGCGCATTGAGGGCGAGAGTGCGCGGCTCGTAATCTTGGGCAGGAGAGGGAAAGCCGCTAAAGCCTGCACGGCCTGTGAGCAGAGGAAAAGGCAGCGGCTGAGAAGTTAACGGCAAGGCTGTCGCAACCACGGTTGTTGCAAGATGGATGGGTTGAGACGGCATCGTCGGCATCCTCATGAATAAATAGTGTGTTTATGTACAGTATATTTAAACAGTATTTATTCATGGGGGAGAAATTGCAAGCGCTGCCCTCAGCGGGCTAACCATAGCCCCACGACTAGGGCGCTCACGACAGTAATAAAGAACACAAGGTTGCGGGCGCGGGTATCGCGGCGAGGTTTCATGGCAATCTCTCCAATCAGAATAAGAAACGCGTTGTGGCCCATGGCCGCGTAAAAGCAGCACAAGCGCTGCGCTGAGCATGGTAACGTTTGCGCCTAAGAGCGTCATCTGACGCGCCGGATTTTCGCTGTGAGATACCCATTTATGAATGACTCTTCCCGAGCGGGCACGACCCCTCAGCCGCTTTCCTTGTCTGATGGGCGGCTAGCGGCGCTGAGCTGGGGGCGTAGTGACGCGCCCACATGGCTAGCGCTGCATGGCTGGCTGGATAACGCCGCCAGCTTTTCACGCTTAGCCCCGCAGTTGGTGAACGCGCTGGATATTCGCATCGTGGCGATCGATTTGCGTGGCCACGGGCTCTCAGCCCATGCCCCTGCTGGCAACGACTACGCGCTATGGGATTACACCCATGATGTGCTGGATGCCATGGAGGCGGTAGGCCTTGAGCAGACCACGCTGCTGGCGCACTCGATGGGGGCAGCGGTTTCCTGCCTGCTGGCCGCAGCGCTGCCTGAAAAAGTAGCCCGCTTAATTTTGATAGATGGTTTAGGCGCGTTGAATACACCCGCTGAAGAGACGGCAAGCCAGCTACGCAAAGGCATTATCGCCCACCGGCGGCCGCCTTCCCGCGCGCCCCGCTACCTAGATATTGAGAGTGCCGTGGCGGCCCGCGTCGCAGGTGGTGTCACGCCGCGGGATAGCCTCACTGCTACCCCGTTAGTGGAGCGTAATCCCCAGGCCACCGCCGATGGCAAAGTACAAATGCGTACCGATAGCCGCCTGCTCAAGCCCTCGCTGGTGCGCTTTACACCGCAGCAGGTGCTGGCCGTTTTGGCTGAGATCCAAGCCCCCGTGCTATTAATAGAAGGAGAGCAAGGGATTTTGGGCGAGCGCGCCTGGGCAGCCCAGGCAAGGCAGGCGGTGCCGCGACTCACCCGGCACGTGCTGGCAGGTGGCCACCATCTGCATTTGGAACCACAGGCCGTTGAGCGTGTGGCCGAGGTGATTTGCTTAGAAGGATGCACGACCAGTTAACGTTGCATCAAAAGAAAAGCGCGTGCGTATGAGACGCCATGCCACAATGGAGGGGCAGAACGTGGTCAGCCAATTAACGGGGAGGACGCTGGGCGGTGGCAATAAAGTAGCGCTGGTGCTCGGTAGCGGCGGTGCTAGGGGGTATGCGCATATTTGGTGGTTGAAGCGCTGGAGGCGCGTGGTTTCGAGATTATTTCGATTGCCGGATGCTCCATGGGGGCGCTGATCGGCGGGATTTCGCCTCGGGCAAGCTGCCGGAGGACCGGGAGTGGGTGTGTAACCTTGATTACTTGGACGTGCTCAAGCTGGTCGATGTGACCTGGAGCCCCATGGGGGCGATGCGTGCCAACAAAGTGATGAGCAAGCTGGAGGAGCTAGTGGGCGACCGGCTGATTGAAGACCTGCCCATTCCAGTGACCACCGTGGCCACCGACCTCGTGCGCCAGCGGGAAGTATGGTTTCAAAACGGCCCGCTGCTACGCGCCATTCGCGCCTCGATTGCGGTGCCAGGGGTGATTACCCCCGTGCACATTGGCGAACAGGTACTGGTGGATGGCGGGTTACTCAACCCGCTGCCAATGATGCCAGTGTTGGCTGCCCATGAGGCGGATTTCGTGGTGGCGGTGAACGTCACCGCTCACAGCCCGCAGCCGGTCACGCTAGAGGAGCTGCTGCCACAAGAAGAGAGTAGCGACAGCCGCACCGCCCTGGAGCGGGACCGCGACGCCAATATTGGCGGCTGGATGGAGGAGGTGCGCGGGACCACGCGGCGGCTATGGGGTGGCCTAGGCGGCAGCAGTGAAGAGAGCGACGACGATGAAACAGTAGACCTGCGCGGCAAGCGCGAGTGGGGCAAGCTGGATATGATTCTGGAATCGTTTGATATTACCCAGGCAGCGCTGGCGAAATATAAGGTAGCCGGCTACCCACCGGATGTGCTGATCGAAATTCCTAAAACGGTATGCAGCACCTACGAGTTTCACCGGGCGAAGGAGCTCATCCGCTTAGGCCGCCATTTGGCCGATGAAGCCTTGGAGCGGCGCATGCCTAGCATTGCCTCTGACGCTACTAAATAAACAACATGAATTACTGGCCGCGTTTGCGCAGCAGAATATACACCGCCCCGGTGCCGCCATCGATATCAGTGGCGGAGCAGAACGCCAGCACGCCGGGCCACTCGCGCAGCCACGCGTTGGTGTGGCTTTTCAATACCGGGAAATCAGACGTGGTGCCCCACGCCTTGCCATGTACCACCAGCACGCAGCGCAGCCCGTGGCCGGCGGCATCGCGCAGGAAGCTCTCTAGTTCCAGCCGCGCTTCTTCCAGGGTATAGCCGTGCAGATCCAACCCCGCCTGCCACACCGTTTGGCCACGCTTGAGCTGGCTAAACGTGCGCCAGGGCAGATCGGGCACGCTGAACTCCAGGTACTCTGACGGCCGCACGGCTTCTACACGGCCATCGGAGGTGCGCCCGCTGGTTTGCAGTGTATTGCTCTCTACCGCCGCTCGGCGGCGCGCTTCGCTGGCGTCTGACTGGCGTTTGGGCTTACCGGGGTCGGCTTGGTTCGTGGCAATACGGCGTACGCCTGCCGCCTGCAGCGCTTGGCGAAAGGCACTGATATCGTCATCGTTGGGCAGGTGTCGCGTCATGGTCGGCTCGAATCAACTAAGTAGTGGTGAAAAAGGGGCGGTGGATAGAAAATGCTAAGGCGAGACAGTATAGCGAGCTTGGCGCTGCTGTGAACCGGGCGGCGGCAAAGGTACAATCCCCTAACGAACTTTTGACGCCAGGAGCCCTTGTGACCACGCATCTCTCTGATGAGTCCTCCCCCTCAACGCTATCACTGCCTGATACGGCGCTGATAAGCGATCTTTACACACTGCGGGACTATTTGCGCTGGGTATCCAGCGAGTTCTATCTGGCGGGGTTGCACTATGGGCACGGCACGCAGTCACCCTGGGATGAGGCGGTCGCGCTCTGCTTAGGCGCGCTGCACCTGCCTTGGAACGCCGACCCCCCCGTGCTGGATGCGCGGCTGCTGCCAGTTGAGCGCGAGCGGATTATTCGCCTCGCCCGCGAGCGCGTCACCACGCGCCGCCCGCTGCCTTACCTGCTGGGAGAGGCCTTCTTTGCAGGCTACCCGTTTAACGTGGATGAGCGCGTGCTGATTCCCCGCTCGCCGATTGCCGAGCTGATCGAAGATGGCTTTGCGGCCTGGTTCCCAGAAGAGCCACCCGCCCGCGTGCTGGATTTATGCACCGGCTCCGGTTGCATTGGCATCGCCACGGCGCTGGTGCTGCCGACCTGCGAAGTGGCCCTGGCGGATATCAGCCAGGATGCCTTGGCCGTGGCACGGCAGAACATCACTCGCCACGATGTCGGCGATCGCGTGCGCGCCGTGGAATCGGACGTGTTCAACGGTCTGGAAGGCCAGCGCTTCGACCTGATCGTTTCCAACCCTCCCTATGTGGATGAGCGGGACCTGGCCACCATGCCCGCCGAGTTCCGCCACGAGCCCTCGCTGGCGCTGGGAGCGGGCAGCGACGGTCTTGATATCGTGCGGCGTATTCTGCGCGAGGCCCGCGAGCACCTAACTTCAGAGGGCTGGCTGATTGTTGAAGTTGGCAACTCTGACCGCCATGTGGAGGCCGCCTTCCCCGAGGTGCCCTTTATCTGGCTTGAATTCGAGCGTGGCGGCCAGGGCGTGTTTGCCCTGAGCGCCGCTGAACTCGACGCCCATGCGGCGTCTTTTGCGTGAGGAATTAACGCCCATGTCTGGCAATACGTTTGGCAAACTATTTACCGTCACCACTTTTGGCGAAAGCCACGGCCCCGCATTAGGGGCCATTGTGGATGGTTGCCCTCCGGGCATTGCGATTAGCGAAGAGGATTTGCAGGGCGATTTAGACCGCCGCCGCCCCGGCAGCTCGCGCCACACCACCCAGCGCAAAGAGCCGGATCAGGTGCGCATTCTTTCCGGCGTGTTTGAAGGTAAAACCACCGGCACCTCGATTGGCCTGCTGATCGAGAACACTGACCAGCGCTCGAAAGATTACTCCAAGATCAAAGACCAGTTCCGCCCCGCCCACGCGGACTACACCTACCACCACAAGTATGGCCACCGGGACTACCGGGGTGGCGGCCGCTCCAGCGCCCGTGAAACCGCCATGCGCGTAGCGGCGGGTGCCATTGCTAAAAAGGTGCTGGCGGCACAGGGCATTCAAATCCGTGGCTATATGAGCCAGCTTGGCCCGATCAAGATCGACTTCAAAACCTGGGAGGCTGTCGATCAGAACGCCTTCTTCTGCCCCGACCCCGATAAAGTAGCCGAGCTGGAAAGCTACATGGATCAACTGCGACGGGACCAAGACTCCGTGGGCGCGGAAATTACCGTGATTGCCGATGGCGTGCCCGTAGGCTTGGGCGAGCCAGTCTTCGACCGCCTGGATGCTGACCTAGCGCACGGTTTGATGAGCATTAACGCGGTAAAAGGAATCGAGATTGGCGCGGGCTTTGGCTGCATTGCCCAGCGCGGCAGCGAACACCGCGACGAGATGACGCCGGAAGGCTTTCTCTCCAACCACGCGGGCGGCGTGCTGGGCGGTATTTCCAGCGGGCAGCCCATTGTGGCTCGGTTGGCCCCGAAGCCAACCTCCAGCATTACCACGCCGGGCCGCTCCATTGATGTTCATGGTGAACCAGTCGAAGTGATTACCAAAGGGCGTCACGACCCTTGTGTCGGTATTCGGGCAACGCCGATTGCGGAAGCCATGATGGCGATCACGCTGCTTGATCACTGGTTGCGCCACCGGGGCCAAAACGCTGATGTTAGCGTTGATACACCGCGATTAAGTCAGCGATAACGCCAAGGTGTGCTGAGTGGTTCGCTGCTACACTCAAGGAAGACGGTTAAGGAGTCGCCTATGAAAATTAACGTTGAGTTTGACCTGACGCCGGATGAGTTTCGGCAGTCGCTGGGGTTGCCCGATGTGGAGGCCTTTCAGCAGAGCCTGCTGGATAATATTCAGCGGCAGATGGAATCGGGGGTAGAAGGTTATGACCCCATGAGCTTAATGCGCCCTTTCCTGCAGCAACCCATGATGCAGCAGGGGCTTTCACAGGGGCTTGCTAACTTTGGCACCTATCAGCAAATGATGCTGGATATGCTACGTCAGGCCGGTAGTGCCCATACGGGTGGTGCCAGTAACGGCACCCAAGATAGCGAACCATCGTCAGCGGCAAACGAGAAAAGTACCAAGGCGAAAGCCACGGCTTCTTCTCGCTCTCGCGCCAAAGAGTAGGCGATAAAGGCGCTATCAAATACGTGGCACTGTGAGGCTGAGTCATAGGCGGCTGTAGGGTATGCAGAGGGGCCGTAGGAAGCTCCTTGTTGCAAAGCAGCATGCTAAGCATTACTCTTTTTGCAGTGCAGCAATTTGCGATGTGATGAGCCACTCCAGGCTCATGCCAAGGAATGAGAGACAGGAGCAACCACAATGCAAGACAAAATGATGGGCGCCTTTAACGCCCAAACTCGCCAGATGTTTGAGCCGATGCGCAAGATGAACTCGCTGATGCTCAATAACATGGAAAAAATGACCCAGTACCAGCTGGAAGCGATGAAACGCTACAGCCAGATGGGCACCGAGCGCATCCGCAGCGCGACAGAAATTAATGATGCCGAGAGCCTGCGCGATTTCGGTACCAAGCAAGAGGAAATGATGAACGAGCTTTCTCAGCAGATGCAGGAAGACGCGCGGGTGATGAGCGAGATGAGCCTCCAGTTCAAATCTGAAAGGGAAAAGCTGTTTAGCGAAGCCGGACAAAAAATGAGCGAACAAGCGAGCGCTACCGCCAAGGGTGAACAGCCCGCGAAGGCCTCAAGCCAGTCGTCTCGTAAAAGCTAATCGTCAGTAGAGTCCGCGGCGCCTCTTGAGGCGCCGCGTTCTTTTACAGCGTTCTTAAGCGTGTTGCCAGGGCAACCATTGCCCAGTTGGTGAGGGGGAAAGTCGTATGCAGTCAGGGTGGAAAATGCCGTCTCAACCGTTGTCCCAGCAAGATATGGAGGCATGGAAGGCACAGCTTGACGACGTAGGTAAACAGTACAAAGGTCTGCTAGAGGACCTGCTGTCACGTATGGCGCCCAGCGAAGCCGCTGACTCCGTTTATAGCGACATGCGCGAAAGCTTTGAAGCCGCTGCACGTTCGCTGATGAGTAACCCGAATTTGCTGTGGCAAACCCAGTCGCGCTTGATGCAAGACCAGTGGTTGCTGTGGCAGCAGGGCGTACGCGCCATGGCCGGTGAGCAGGTGGCACCCCTGGTAACGCCGCCCAAGAACGACCGCCGCTTTAAAGATGAGGCCTGGTCCACAGACCCCTACTACATGGCGATCATGCAGCAGTATTTGCTGTTTTCGCAGATGGTCGAAGAGCTGATTAACGATCTGGATGTAGACCCTACCCTCAAGCGCAACTTAACGTTCTACGCGCGCCAGTTGGTGAATGCGATGTCGCCTACCAACTTCGTCTCCACCAACCCGGAAGTGATGCGCCGCCCCCTGAAAACCAAGGGGCAGAATCTCGTCGATGGCCTCACTCGGCTGCGGGAAGATTTAGCCAACTCAGCGGAAGGCATCAACGTACGCATGACCGACCGCAGCGCCTTTGGCGTGGGCGAGAACATTGCCGTAACGCCTGGCTCTGTGGTGTATGAAAACGAGCTGATTCAGCTGATTCAGTACACGCCAACCACCGAAAACACCTTTAAAACGCCGCTGCTGATTGTGCCGCCCTGGATCAATAAGTACTACATCCTAGACCTGCGGCAAGATAACTCGCTGGTGAAGTGGTTGGTGGATCAAGGCCACACGGTATTTCTGATCTCCTGGCGTAACCCTGGCCCCGAGCAGAGCGATATTACCTGGGCCGACTATATGCAGATGGGCCCCATCAGCGCGATGGAAGCGATTGAGCAAGCCTGCGGCGAGAAGTCGGTCAACCTGCTGAGCTACTGCGTAGGCGGCACGCTGACCGCCTCCACCGTGGCGTATCTCACCAGCACGCGCCGTGGCCGCAAGGTGAAGTCGGTCACTTACATGGCCACGCTGCAGGACTTCCGCGATCCGGGCGATATCGGCGTGTTCCTGAACGAGCGCGTGGTGCAGGGTATTGAGCAAACCATGCAGATGAAGGGCTATCTGGATGGCCGCTCCATGGCCTACACCTTCAACCTGCTGCGGGAACAAGATCTGTTCTGGTCGTTCTATATCAATAACTACCTGAAGGGCGAGATTCCCGCCGCCTTCGATTTGCTCTACTGGAATACTGATGGCACCAATCTGACGGCAGGCACCCACGCTTGGTACCTGCGCCATATGTATCTGGAAAACCGCTTGGTAGAGCCCGGTGGAATCGAGCTAGACGGGGTCAAAATCGACCTGCGCAAAGTCTCAACACCTAGTTACTTTGTCTCCACTAAAGAAGATCATATCGCCAAGTGGAACAGCACTTACTACGGTGCGCTGCTGCCCAAAGGCCCGGTAACCTTCGTGCTGGGCGGCTCTGGGCATATTGCCGGTATCGTGAACCCGCCCCATAAAAACAAGTACGGCTACTGGACCAACGACACGCTGCCCGAGACCCACGAGGAGTGGATGGAAGGCGCCACGTTTAACGAAGGCTCCTGGTGGCCCCATTGGCAAGCGTGGATGACGGACAACGGCTACGTGGATACAGACCCGAAGAAAATGGTACCTGCCCGCCAGCCTGGGGAAGGGGAGCTAACAGTGATCGAACCCGCGCCGGGCCGCTATGTGCGGATGACGATTCCCGAGGTGCTAGGGGAAATCCCCAGCAGCACCTAACCGGCACTCAGCAGACGGCTTTTTAAGAAGCCGCCTAAAACGAAGCCCCCTGCCACGAATGTGGCAGGGGGCTTTTTCATGGCCGAGGTGCTATTGGCATCAACGCCGACGCACAAACCCCGGCAGCAGGAACAGCCCGGCGAGTAGCCAGATTGGCAGGCTGCCCATGCGGTTGAAGGGGGTTAGCCCTTCCATAGCGTAGAACTCGCCAGTGAGATAGGTAGTTTCAAACTGCGGAGCGCGGTCTACCAGTTCGCCACGGGGGTTAATAATGGCGGTGATGCCGTTGCCGGTAACGCGAACCACGTAGCGGCCATTTTCCAGAGCGCGCAGGCGGGCCATTTGCAGGTGCTGGTGCGGGCCAATGGAGGCACCAAACCAAGTATCGTTGGAAACCGTCACGATCACACCGTATCGGCTGCCCGCTGTGCCACGAGCTGTGGGTAAATAATTTCGTAGCAAATAGCGTTACCAATCGCGACGCCTGCTGCCTGCATAGGCACCTGCTCCGACGCACCTTTGCTAAAGCTGGACATCGGCAGGTTGAAGAAGTCGATCGCGCCCCGCAGCACGCTCTCTAGCGGCAGGTACTCCCCAAACGGAACCAAGTGCTCTTTTTGGTAGCTGCCTTCCACGTTGCCTACGCCAATCACGCTGTTGAAGTAGCGGTTGTTTTCATCCTGCTGAACGATGCCGGTCAGCAGGGCGGCTTCTGGCGGCAGGTTGGCCTGCACGCGCTCAAGCACCGGGCGCGCTTGGCTATCAATCATGGGTAGCGCGGTTTCAGGCCATAAGATCAGATCCGCTTCATCCGCCACTTCGCGGGTTAAGTCGCTGTAAGTATTCGCAGCGGTGCGCTGGCCTTCAGGCGTCCATTTTAACAGCTGGGGCAGGTTGCCCTGCAGAAGCGCGACGCGAGTGGGTTCGCTTACCGGCGTTGTCCACTGGCTTGGCAGTACGAAAGGGGCCAGCCAGATAGCGGCCAGCGGTAGCGCCGCCCACCACTGGCGGCGCAGCAGTTCCGCCCCCAGAGTGCCGGTCAGCACCACCAGCAGCGAGAGTAAGTACACACCTCCAGCGGGTGCCCAGCTGGCCAGCGGAGAATCCACGTAGCTGGACCCCACCAACAGCCAGGGGAAGCCGGTAAACAAGTAAGTGCGCAGCACTTCACCCAGCACCCAGGTACCTGCAAAAGTGAGAAGTGACCAGCGGGGGCCGATAAAGCGCCGGTAGAGCCAAAACGTGCCTGCGAAGAACAGCGCCAGGACGCTCACAAACAGCGCGGTTAAAAAGACCGCGAGCGGCACACCGGTGTAGCCGTAGTCGTGAATCGATACGTAAACCCATGAGGTGCCGCTCTCAAACAGCGCCACGCCATACAGCCAGCCTTTTAAGGCCGCCTGGGCAGGGCTTAAAGTGTGCAAACCTGCATACAGCAGGCCGATGGCCACGGGGCCAAGCCACCATAGTTCAAACGGGGAGGCGGTAAGCGTTGTAAAGCCGCCAGCCACTAAAGCGGCTAGCAGCTGTAGCGTCAACGTGGGTGTAAACCCCATGGCGATATCCTATCAGCAGGGTGGTGTAGGCAGTGTGGGGGCGACAGGCTAGTCGTCTTGGCTTTCGTCGTCGTCGGCTTCGCTGTCGCGATAGGCCTCAAGTAGGCGTATCCGGCGGTTGTCGGCATTTAGAATCACAAACCGCCAGCCGCCTAAGCTGGTGTGCTCGCCTCGGCCTGGCAGATGACCAAACTGCTGCATCACAAGGCCGCCCACCGTATCGAATTCGTCATCAGAGAACTCGGTGCCAAAGCGTTCGTTGAAGTCTTCAATCGGGGTGAGGGCGCGAATCGCGAAGTGGCCGTTCTCCAGCGTGCGGATATCGTCCTCTTCATCGGTATCGTGCTCATCTTCGATATCCCCGACAATCTGCTCAAGAATATCTTCAATGGTGATGATGCCCGCCGTGCCGCCATACTCATCCACCACGATCGCCATATGGTTATGGGTTTCGCGGAACTCTTTGAGCAGCGTGTTCAAACGCTTTGACTCAGGAATAAACATGGCAGGGCGCAGCACGTCTTCCAGCTTGAACGCATCGCGGCTCTCTTGCGATTGCGACAGCAGCGGCAGCAGGTCTTTGACCAGCAGGATGCCTTTTACGTCGTCTAGGTTTTCGCCCACCACCGGGTAGCGTGAATGGCCAGTCTCTTGGATCAACGGTAGGTAGTCATCCCGGGTTTGGTCAAGGGTAATCGCCGATACCTGAGAGCGTGGGATCAAGATTTCACGCACTTGCTGATCGCTGATCTCAAGCGCGCCCTCAATAATCATGATGGCGTCTTGATCCAGCTTCAGTTTCCCTGCGGTGTGGCGTAAAAACGTCATCAGCTCGTCTCGCGAGCTGGGTTCGTCATTGTCTCCGGAAAGGGCGCCAAAGAGTTTCTCGAGCCATGATTTTTGATTAGGGTTGCTCGATCGGTCTTCGCTCATTGCGTCAAATCTCTCTCAGTTACGGACAGAATGTTACGGAAAAGGTAGTTCGGAAAATATTGTACGGAGAAGCGGTCACGAATGGGTGACCACGCTTCAAGTGACCGTTTTATCACTGAGTGGCAGCAGACACCACCCTAAACGTACGTTTGGCTCAAGGTAGCAGCTTACACGTGATAAGGATCAGGAATATTAAGGGTGGCCAGCAGCTCGCGTTCTAGCTGCTCCATCTCTTCGGCTTCCTGCTCTTCGATATGGTCGTACCCCATCAGGTGCAGGGTGCCGTGTACGACCATGTGGGCATAGTGGTGGGCCAGCGGCTTCTGCTGCTCTTCGGCTTCACGGGCGACTACGGCATGGCAAATAATCAGGTCGCCCAGCAGCGGCAGGGTAATGCCGGGTGGGTTTTCAAACGGGAAAGAGAGCACGTTGGTGGGCTTATCTTTTTCCCGGTAGTCACGGTTAAGCGCCTGGCTCTCTTCTTCATCCACAAAACGAATGGTGAGCTCTAGGCGGTCATCATCCGGGTGGCGAGAAAAGACACAGCCCACCCAATGGGTGAGCTGTTCAAGCGAGGGTAGCAGTGGCTCATCAATCGCCGCTTGCCGGTCGATTATGATGTCGCTCATCGTTAGGCTTCTCCCGAACGTTCGCTATTTCGCTCTAACGCCTGCATACGCGCTTCACGCTCTTGCTGGCGTGCTTCGCGGCGGGCGCGCTCTTGAACTTCCTTCTCGGATTCAAACTCGTCGTAAGCCTCAATGATGCGCTGAACCAGCGGGTGGCGCACACATCTTTCGCGGCAAAGTGGGTCACGCCGATTCCTGGCGTATCTTTGAGCACGTCGAGCACTTGCGAGAGGCCTGAACGCTGCCCGCGCGGTAAGTCGACCTGGGTAATATCCCCGGTAATCACGGCGGTGGAACCAAAACCAATCCGCGTCAGGAACATTTTCATCTGCTCCGGCGTGGTGTTCTGGCTCTCATCCAGAATGATGTAGGAGTTGTTCAGCGTACGGCCACGCATATAGGCCAGCGGAGCAATCTCGATCACCTGACGCTCGATCAGCTTCGCCACCTGCTCAAAACCGATCATTTCATACAGCGCGTCGTACAGCGGGCGCAGGTAGGGGTCGATTTTTTGAGCAAGGTCGCCCGGCAAGAAGCCGAGTTTCTCACCGGCTTCTACCGCTGGGCGCACCAGCAGAATGCGGCGCACTTCTTGCTGATTGAGCGCTTCTACCGCAGCGGCCACGGCCAGGTAGGTTTTACCGGTACCCGCTGGCCCAATGCCGAAGTTGATATCGTGCTCGCGAATGCTCTGCACGTAGCGCTGCTGATTCAGCCCGCGTGGCTTAATCATAGTGCGCGGCGTGCGCATGATGACTTCATCGCTACCGCCTTCACCATCGTCTTCCTCTTCCAGGGCTTCAAGCCCGGATTCTTGGAGGAACAGATGCACGGTATCCGCCGATAGCTCGTCGGCGGCGGTTTCACGGTAAAGGTGTTCCAGCACGTTAGCCGCCGCTTTAATACGGTTAGCGGCACCGGCCAGCTGAAATACGTTGCCACGGTTGCGTAACGTCACATCCAGGCGGCTCTCAATCAGCTTTAGATGCTCGTCCTGTTGGCCGCAGAGGCTAGCGAGACGCTGCGGGTCATTGGGTTCAAGGCTTAGGGTGATAATGCGATTGGCCTGAGGTGATGGCTGGCTCAAGAGTAAGAAACCCGTCAGTTGATGTATGTGAGGCTCAGCTTACTGCCCCGGCGATGCCGGGGCAATTACCTACGATAAGCAAGCGATCAATAACGCTCGGCAGAGGCGAGTTCAGCGCGCAGCGAATTGGGCAGCGCTTCGGTGATCTCTACATCGACAAAGTAGCCGATTAACTCGGTAGGATTGGCAGCGCGGAAGTTCACCACGCGGTTGTTCTCGGTACGCCCAGAAAGCTGGCCGGGGTCTTTCGGAGAAAACCCGGTAACCAGAATGCGCTGAGTAGTGCCCACCATGCGGCGGCTAATCTGAGCGGCCTGCTGAAGGATGCGCTCCTGCAGAATAGCCAAGCGCTGCTTCTTCACGCTTTCAGGGGTGTCGTCTGGCAAGCCGGAAGCTGGGGTGCCGGGGCGCGCCGAGTAAACAAAGCTGAACGAGTGATCGAAACCGATACGGTGGATCAGGTCCATCGTGGCTTCGAAATCCTCTTCTGTTTCACCGGGGAAGCCGACAATAAAGTCAGAGGAGAAACTGATATCCGGGCGATTAGCGCGGATACGCTCCATCTTCTCGATGTACTCTTCCGCCGTGTGGCCGCGCTTCATGGCGCTCAGAATACGGTCAGAGCCAGACTGTACCGGCAGGTGCAGGTGGCTTACCAGCTCAGGAATATCCGCATAGGCGTCTACTAAGCTATCCGTAAACTCCACCGGGTGAGAGGTGGTGAAGCGAATACGGTCGATGCCATCCACCGCCGCGATGCAGGCGATCAGCTCGGCAAGGTCAATCTCGTCGCCGTCTTCGTTGTCGCCACGGTAGGCGTTCACGTTCTGGCCCAGCAGGTTGATTTCACGCACGCCCTGGTCGGCTAAGTGCATGACTTCATCCATCACCGCTTCAAACGGGCGGGAGACTTCTTCACCGCGAGTGTAAGGCACCACGCAGAAGGTGCAGTACTTCGAGCAGCCTTCCATGATCGACACAAACGCCGTGGCACCATCGGATTTAGGCTGCGGCAGGTGGTCGAACTTCTCGATTTCGGGGAAGGTGACATCCACCGCCGCAATTTGATTATTGGCGCGGGCGTCGAGCATCTTCGGCACCCGATGCAGGGTTTGCGGGCCAAAAATCATATCTACGAAAGGAGCGCGTTTACGCAGCGCTTCACCTTCTTGGCTGGCCACGCAGCCGCCTACGCCAATCACAAGATCCGGATTGGCGTCTTTGAGCTTTTTCCAGCGGCCTAACTGGTGGTAGACCTTATCCTGAGCTTTTTCACGAATCGAGCAGGTGTTCAGCAGAATCACATCTGCTTCCTTCTCGTTATCGGTGAGCTCCAGCTGGTGAGATTCGCCGAGTAGGTCCGCCATACGCGAGGAGTCGTACTCGTTCATTTGGCAGCCGTGCGTTTTGATGAAGAGCTTCTTCGCCATCGGTACCTGTCATCTATGGGTCGTCGGGGAGACGAGGGATGAATGAAATAACGGTTGGGCAGCGATTGGTGCGGCCGTTGAATGCGTGCATTATACGGATACAAGAAACCAGGGGCTAGGCATTCCCCCGTAATCGATACTTGACCCGAGCGTTTCAATCAGTATACTACGCACCGTGTTTGAGCAGTTCCTCGATAGCTCAGTTGGTAGAGCAAATGACTGTTAATCATTGGGTCGCAGGTTCGAGCCCTGCTCGAGGAGCCAAGCTGCTGTTCTGCTAAAGTTTTTTTCTGTTGTTCCCTGATAGCTCAGTTGGTAGAGCAAATGACTGTTAATCATTGGGTCGCAGGTTCGAGCCCTGCTCAGGGAGCCATCTAGCGTAACACCTTCCCCATTTGATGATTCTATCGCCCGCTGCCATATGGCATTTTGGGTGATTTTTTGTGCGTGGCTGTTTTTATTTGGCGCTTGCGTGATGTTGTTAGCGTTGGCCTCAATTTCCTTTCTTGCTGCGAGAATTCATCTAAGTGTTTGAAAATAATTGATTTTATCACTGGCTTGAGCTGGATAGCTAAGGCCTAAGCGCTACTCTTTACGCTGCCTAAGCCTCGCCACTGGCTGACCGGTAGCGAAAAAGTGCATTTTTGACAAAGCCTAATAGTGCCGAGATATTCCAAAAGACATGGCGCAAGAAGGACTAAAATAGCGAGTGGTTGGGTTGTTCTAACCGGGCTATGTGAGCAATAATGCTAATAATAATTAAAGTGAGTGTGAGCTTGTGCGCATCCACTTTCTTGCGCCAAAGGGTTGCAAAGATGGTCCTTGTTTAGCTACAAAAGCTTAATGATGGTGCCTGAGCCTACGAATACGTGTATTTATGCTTGGCTTGAGTATTAGCTTTCGACCATTAGCGGATGCTTGTTGGCTCGTTCCCAGAATACTTATTCATTAGGGGGGAGAAGGTTCTATCTAGATATTGGAGGTGGCAGGGAATATCTATCGACGATGCCATTAGCCACTGTTAGTGTAGAAAAATCAAGGTATTTACTATAAGGCAAAGGAGGGGGTGATGGCAAAGATTAAGGTTGTTGCGAAACGTGATTTTATTGAGTCAATAACTGCTTCTTCGCGGCCATTGCCTGCCCTTGCTGAGCTTATCTGGAATGGGCTTGATGCAGGGTCTGATCGGGTTACTATCAATTTAAAACGCGATGACATGGATGGGATCGAAGCCATTATTATCCGTGATTATGGTGATGGTATAGATCATGTCCAGGTAGAAGCTCTATTTGGTAACCTTGGGGACTCTTGGAAAAAAGAAACAGAAAAATACAAAGGCCGCGCGCTACATGGAAAAAACGGCCGCGGTCGTTTTAAAGCATTTGCATTGGGCTTCCGTGTAGAGTGGAGCACAGTATATGAGAAAGATGGAAAACTTTACTCGTTTAGCATAAGAGGTGATGCAAATGCACTTGATGACTTCAACGTAACTGACCCTGCTGAGTGTGGACCAGGTGCGGTATCTGGAACGACCGTAACTATAACAAACCCACTCCGGAATTTTCGATCTCTCCAGGGAGATGACGCTCCTCATGAGATAGCCAAAATATTTTCGGCATACCTGACCGAGTACCCTGGTGTACGAATTGAATACGACGGTCAAAATATTGATGCTAAAGATGCTCAGTTAGATAGGCGAGAATACTCACTAAATGATATCGTTTTAAGTGATGGATCGATAATTAGTTCTACAGTTGTAATTGTTGAGTGGAAGACGCCAACAGAGCGCACTATTCATTTGTGTGACAGTAATGGCGTTTCACTTCATGAAATGCCTATTGGTCAAAAAGTAAGAGCGCCCGGATACAACTTTACAGCCTATGTGAAATCTGATTACTTTAAAAAACTTGATAAAAGTGGCTTGCTTGCAGTTGCCTTTATGGATGAAGGCGTAACAAGAGTAGTTGAATCTGCTATTATATGCTTAAAGTCACATTTTAGGCGTCGTATTGCCGAGCAGCAGAGCGCTATAGTCGAAGATTGGAAAAAGCAGAAAATCTATCCATATGAAGATAAGGAGGATATTGGCTCGATTGAATCCATTGAGCGGCAAGTTTTCGATATTGTTGCAGTAAATGTTCAAAGCTATTTGCCATCTTTCGATAAATCAGATATTAAATCAAAAAAATTTACTTTCAGGCTTCTTGCGCAAGCTTTGCGTCAAAATCCTGGGTCTGTACAAGTTATTTGAAGAAGTGTTAGGTTTAAAGCGAGAAGCCCAGAATGATCTTGCTGAGCTTTTAAAGAAAACGAGCCTGTCATCGATAATAAGCTCAGCTAAAATTGTTGCGAATCGCCTAGATTTTCTTAATGGTCTAGAAACGTTGTTGTTTGACAAAGAAAGCAAGCGTAAGCTTCTGGAGCGAGATCAATTACACAAAATACTTGAAGATGAAGCATGGGTTTTCCATGAGGAGTTTGCTTTGGCAGCCAGTGAGGAGAGGCTGGAGGAAGTGCTGAAAAAGCACTTAGATAAGCTCGGAATTCGTGAGGATAACCCTGATATAGTTGATCTTGGTGAAGGCTCTACTGGTCGTCTTGATCTTATGTTGCATAGAGCGGTGCAACCGAGATCGGATGAGTATGATTATCTAGTGGTAGAGCTGAAACGTCCAAGCCAGAAAATAAATTCTGATGTTCTGACACAGATCGAAAAATATGCGATAGCTGTTGCAAATGATGAAAGATTCCATGGTGTCAAAGTTAGATGGAATTTTGTCGCTGTATCAAACGAGCTCGATGATTTTGCTAAGAGGCGTGCTAAGCAACGCGGAAAGCCGCCTGGTGTAATTTTTGAAGATGATGAGTTAAATATAACTGTATGGGCAAAAAGTTGGGCTGATATAATTAATGATGCTAGAGCTAAGCTCTCGTTTGTAAATAGTAGATTGTCTTATGAAGCCGATAGTGAAAGTGCTAAGCAATATTTGAAATTGGCACATGCGAAATTTATACCTGATGTGCCAGTGTTTAGGAGTAAGCAAGGTGAGTCTATTCTTACAGAGCCACGAAGAGATGTAATGACGATAAATAAATAGAGTTTATTTTATATCCGATAGTGGTGTGTATTCAGCCGGTTTTGTTGCTTTGCTCTAGAGCCGAATTTTTAGCATAAATAAAATATTTGAGCTATATGGAAGAGTGGGGTTGTAATAGTTGCCTCGAATTCAGATCAAAAATATTTTATTTTTGATTATTACCTGAATCCGTGAAGCCGGCGC
>NZ_MWVI01000047.1 GCF_002087295.1 Vreelandella lionensis
GCGCGCCATGCCTGGCGCACCATAAAAAGCGCCGCTATGCGGTAGCGGCGTTACATGACTTACTCAACTGTCGTAAATTTAGCTGGAGCGCACTCGAGAAACCGCATCTAGCCAGCCTTGATAGAGCTTTTCGCGAGTAGCTTCTTCCATGGTAGGCGTAAAGCTTCGCTCGCAGCGCCAAAGCTGCTCGATCTCTTCTAAGGTGTCGTACCAACCCAAGCGTAAACCGGCCAAATAGGCAGCCCCTAGCGCAGTGGTTTCTAGAATCGTCGGGCGATCCACCTGAACATTGAGCATATCGGCCAAGAACTGCATGACCCAGCTGTTCTTCACCATGCCGCCATCGACACGCAGGTTGCCCGGTGCAGCCTCCATATCATCGTTCATACAGTGCTGCAGGTCGCGGGTTTGGTAACACACCGCCTGCAGCCCCGCCGCAACGATTTCGGCAATGCCAGTATCGCGGGTTAAGCCAAAAATCGCGCCACGGGCTTTGGGGTCCCAGTGGGGCGCGCCTAGCCCGGTAAAGGCTGGCACCAAATAAACGCTGTGGCCGCTGCGGGTTTTCTGGGCCAGCGCTTCGGTTTCAGAGGCATCGGCAAACAGGTTCAAACCATCTCGTAGCCACTGCACCGTTGCTCCCGCCACAAAGATGCTGCCCTCCATGGCATAGGTGGGCTTGCCGTTAATGCGGTAGCCAATGGTGGTCAGCAGGCGATTACGCGATACCGAGGCTGTTTCCCCGGTGTTCACGATCATAAAACAGCCAGTACCGTAAGTGCTTTTACCCATACCGGGTTTAAAGCACGCCTGCCCAACAAGCGCCGCCTGCTGGTCGCCCGCCACCCCTGCAATCGGCAGTGGCGCACCCAGCCAGTGGGCTTCCACGGTGCCAAAATCGTCGCTTGAATCTTTCACCTCGGGGAGCATATTGGCGGGCACGTTAAACAGTGCCAGCAGCTCGTCATCCCAAGTTTGGTTATGAATATTAAACAGCGCCGTGCGCGAGGCATTGGTGGCATCGGTCACGTGCTGCTTGCCATCGGTCAAGCGCCACATCAAGAAGCTATCGACGGTGCCAAACGCCAGCTCGCCCCTGGCGGCGCGTTCGCGCGCCCCTTCTACGTTATCGAGTATCCAGGCAAGTTTAGTCGCTGAAAAATACGGGTCAATCAACAGGCCGGTTTTGGCCTGCACGGCCTCGGTGTGGCCCTCGTCACGTAGCGCCTGACAGCGCTCGGAGGTGCGCCGGTCTTGCCACACAATGGCGTTGTAAAGCGGCTTACCGGTGGCGCGGCCCCACACCACGGTAGTTTCACGTTGGTTAGTAATGCCTACGCCATCCACTTGTTCTGGCGTTATCTTGGCTTTGCTTAACACTTCGCGGCAGGTGGCAATCACTGAATCCCAAATGTCTTCGGGATTGTGTTCAATCCACCCATCTTGCGGAAAGTGTTGAGGAAACTCTTGCTGGGCAACTGCCGCTATTTGGCCTTGGCGGTCAAACAGAATCGCGCGGGAGCTGGTCGTGCCTTGATCGATGGCGAGAATAAAGGAGGACATATCGCGTTCACTTTGTTGTAGGATCTTTCGATTTTGTCTGTTTTGTTTCGTTTTATTATCATTCAAGGCTACTCCAGGCGTCTGGAATGCTCAAGTATGACACTCTGCCACCTTAGCCAAAGCACCCCTAAGCGCTGTTGTAGCAGGCGCTAAGCAATGTGCAGCGCTACATCGTGTTGGGTGAGCAGCCGTTGAATCGCCTCGGGGGGCTTACGGTCGGTAAACAGCGCATCCAACTGTGAGATATTGCCCTGACGCACCACCGGATTACGGTGGAATTTCGAGTAGTCGGCGGCTAGATACACCCGGCGGGAGTTGGCAATGATCGCCTGGGCAACGCGCACCTCTTGATAGTCGAACTCCAGCAGCGAGCCATCCTCGTCGATGCCGCTGATCCCGATGATGCCGTAATCCACCTTGAACTGATTAATAAAGTCGATGGTGGCCTCGCCGATAATACCGCCATCCCGTGAGCGTACCTGCCCGCCCGCGATGATCACGGTGAAGTCCTCTTTATGCTGCAGGATGGCGGCCACATTCAGGTTGTTGGTAATAATCTCCAGCCCCTGATGCTCTAAAAGCGCCTGGGCAATCATCTCGTTACTGGTACCGATATTAATGAACAGCGATGCGTGGTGAGGAATGTGCTGCGCCAAGCAACGGGCAATGCGCTCTTTCTCTTCTAAGTGCAGGGTTTTACGGGTGCTGTAAGCAGTGTTAACGGTGCTGGACTCTATCCCAACGCCGCCGTGAACCCGGCGCACGCGGCCTTCGTTGGCCAGTGTATTTAAGTCACGGCGAATGGTTTGCGGCGTCACCGCGAAGTGTTCAGTGAGCTGCTCAATGCTCATATAGCCGTGCTGGCGAACCAGTTCGACGATGGCATCCTGGCGGTACTGTTGGTTCATAAGCCCGGCCTGTTCGATATTTGTTGGTCTATGTGCGTTATAGATTAGCAAAATTTTCGGAATCTAATAGCGCGAACATTCGAACAGGCCAGGTGCTGCCATTACTTTAGGCTATGTTAGAGCGGCCACACCCACAAAATCGCGGGAATGGCTACGGCCATCACCACAAGCGAAAGCGGCAACCCCAGTTTCCAGTAATCTCCAAACCGGTACCCCCCGGGGCCCAGCACCAGGGTATTCGACTGGTGTCCAATCGGGGTTAAAAACGCACAGGAGGCGCTGACGGCTACCACCATCAAAAACGGGTCCAGCGAGGCATCGAAGCCGTTGGCGAGGCTCGCCGCAATCGGCGCCATAAGTAGAGCCGCTGCCGCGTTGTTTACCACGTTGGAGAGGAGCATGGAGAGCAGAACAGCCCCACCAAGGAAACGACAATCGGCCACTCTACGCCAAACCGCAGCAGCGCATCGGCAATGATATCAGCACCGCCGCTGGTCTCCAGCGCTTCGCCCACTGGCAACATGGCGGCAAGCAGCACAATCACCGGACCATCAATAGCCTGGTAGCCATCCCTTAGCGGCAGCACGCCAATCAGCAGCGATACTAGCGCCGCCGTGCTCATCGCAACAGCCGCGGGCAAAAGATCAAACAGCATCGCGCCAATCGCTAGCGCGAAAATACCCACCGAAATAGCCAGCTTACGCGGCTGGCCTAAATGCAGCTCTCGGCTGGCCAGCGGCAGGCACCCTAGGCTCGATAAACTGTCGGTGATTTCGTTTTCACTGCCTTGCAGCAGCAACACGTCACCCGTTTGGAAACGGATATCCCGCAGGCGTTGCTTCAAGCGACCACCATCTCGGGCCACGGCCACTAAATGCAAACCAAACTGATGGTTGAGGCGAAGCTGCCGGACGCTGCGATTGATCATCATCGAATCATTGCGGACAACGGCTTCAATGAGCTGCAGGCCTTCAGTATCGACCGGTTGGCGCTCATCGTCCTTCTTAGCGTCAGTTTCCTGCTCCTGCTCCTCCTCTGGCTCTTCGGGCTCAGCGATGGCGCTTAGGCCTACTTTGTCTTCCAGCAGTTTTAGCTCATCGGGCCCTGCTTCCAGCAAGAGGATATCGCCCTCTTGGAGCACCCCATGAAACTGATAGCCCGCCCGGCGGTTATCTTCCCGAACGACCGCCAAGACTGGGATGGTCTCATCCAGCTCGTCGCGCAGTTGCTGCAGGGTAAGGCCGTTGGCTTTAGAGTCTTTGGTAACGTTGAGTTCTACCAGATAATTCGCGGTATCAAACATATCGTCTGCCGCCGCTTGACCGCTGCGTTTAGGCGTTAGACGCCACCCCACCAGCACAATAAACGCCAAACCAGCCAGTGCGACCACAATCCCGACGGGCGAGAAGCTGAACATGCCAAAGTTCTCACCGGTGATATTTCCCCGGTAGGCAGAAATAATAATATTGGGAGGCGTACCAGTCAGCGTGGTCAGCCCTCCCAGCAGAGAGCCAAACGCCAAGGGCATTAGCAGCAGCGAAGGAGACGTATTGTGTTCACGGGCAAGCCGCATTGCCACCGGCAGCAGCAGCGCCAGCGCCCCTACGTTCTTCATCACACCGGACAGCACAACGACAGTACCCACCAGTACGAGCAGTTGCAGCATTAAGCGCTCACCCACTTTGAGCACCTGATTGGCGATGACATCCACCACGCCAGAGCGCTCAAAGCCACGGCTTAACACCAGCACCGCTGCCACGGTAATCACTGCAGGATGGCCAAAGCCTGCAAAGGCTTCATCCGCTGGCACCAGCCCGAGCATTACGGAACCTAGCAGGGCCGCCAAAGCCACCAAATCATAACGAAACCGGCCCCAGATAAAGGCCACTAGCGTGAGCCCCAGCACGATAAACACCAGCGTGCTGGGGGTCAGTCCTAAACTTTCCAGAGTCATTCGCGTGCCATCTCCCTATGTTGTCGCTCCTCTTCCCTGACACGGAAAGCGTGGAGTGTTCAGCATCACATTAGGCGATGACTATACAGCCGTACAAGCACTGAAAAATAGGGAAAAATAGCGCGCGGGTTAGCGTTTCATTCGTGCCAGTAACCGCTCGACGGCTTCTAGATGTTCCGGCTCGTTGTGGCACATGCCTTGGAAAACGGCGCACACATCCAGAAACGGATGTAGCTCCATATCCGTGGCCATTTTCATGAGCCGCTTGGTGAGGCGTGTCGCTTTCGGCGGCTGGGCCACGATGCGGTTGGCATGGGCCAGAGCGGCTTCCATCAGTTGCTCCGGCTCCACGACTTCCAGCACTACACCGTAGGCAAGCGCTTCATCAGCGCTGATAACCCGGCCTGAAAGGGTTAGCTCAAAGGCACGCTGGTAACCAATTTGGCGCTGCATAAACCACGCCCCGCCATCGCCGGGGATAATGCCTAGGTTGAGAAACGTCTCCCCAAAACTCGCCTTACGGGACGCAATACGCAGATCGGCCATGTTGGCCAAATCAAACCCGGCACCAATCGCTGCCCCGTTCACGGCGGCGATGATGGGCACTTCTACCTGATGAAGCGCCAGGGGCATTCGCTGAATCCCCGTGCGGTAGCGCTCAGCGACTTCGGCTACATCCCCCGCAAAATCGCCGCAGCGTTCGGCCATGTCTTTTACATTGCCACCCGCGCAAAAAGCGCTACCCGCCCCTGTGATCACCAACACTGAAACATCCTGGCAACGGTTCACCCATGCGGCGGTGGCGACGATATCATCCACCAGCGCCGTGCCGGTAAGCGCATTGCGCACGTCGTGGCGGTTAAGCGTGAGGTTGCCACACGGTTTTCCAGCGTTAGGGTAGCGTCGGTTAATTCAGGTAGCGTTTGGCTCATGATTGGCGCTCCACGATGATTCGTGCATCGACGATGGCATAGTTAGCGGCAGAATGACCTTCTGGGTAGGCAATCACCGGGTTCAAGTCTAGCTCGCAAATCTCCGGGTAGGCCTCCACCAATTGGGATACCTGCATCAGCAGTGACACCAGCGCCTGCTTATCGACACCCGCCGCCCCGCGTACTCCCGCCAGCACTTTTTGCGCTTTGAGTTGATCGACCATGGACTGCGCGTCGCGCAGGGTCTGCGGCAGCGAGCGGAAGGCTACGTCCTCAAGCACCTCCACAAAGATACCGCCCAAGCCAAACATCAGCACCGGGCCGAAAATCGGGTCGCGGAGCATGCCGATAATCACCTCAACGCCCTTCTCCGCCATTGGCGTGACCAGCACGCCCTCTATCTGGGCGTTCGGATCGTAAGCCTGGGCGTTTGAGTGAATGGCCTGAAAGGCATCGCGCAGTGGGGCTTCACCCACCAGGTTTAGCTTGACCCCGCCCGCGTCGGATTTATGCAGAATATCTTTCGAGACCACCTTCATCGCCAGCGGCTTGCCCTGCGTACGCTGGGCGATCTCGGCGAGTTCGTCCTCACGACGCACCAACCACTCCTCGGGCACCGCGATACCGTGTTCCGCCAGCAGCCCCTTCGCCTCAAACTCCAGTAAATCGCGCCCTTCCGCCTTGGCCGCTTTTAGCATGGCCTTGCCTGTTTCCGATGGCGCGGCGGGCGCTATCGTCTCCTGCACTTGTTGGCTGGCCAGGTACTCTCCTCGCTCACCTAAGGCAGCAAGCACGCGCACTGCATGCTCAATCGAGGAATACACCGGCAAACCGGCTTCGTGTAAACGGCGCAGCGCAGGCGGCTTGATGGGTGCGTAGAGGCTGTAAATCACCAGCGGCTTCTCGGAGGCTTGAGCAAGCTCTACCATGCGCTCCGCGCCACGCATCTCGTCGCCCATCAGCGACTCCGCAAAGCGCAGGCTATACCCGCCGAACATGCCGACCAGGAAGACGCTATCGACGCCTTCATCCGCCATCACCAGCTCAATGCAGCTTGCCAGCAGCGAGGGGTTCGCATCCGAGGAGCCCGCCACGTCCACCGGGTTAAGGGTAGATGCCTGAGGCAGTAACACCTCGCGCAGTGCAGAGCGGGTAGCGTCAGAAAGCTCGGCCAGCGTCAGGCCCGCCTCTGATAACCGGTCGGCGGCAATGGTGGCTTGGCCGCCGCCGTCAGAAATCACCGCCACGCGCTTACCGGGGGCTTTTTGCAGCCGCCCCAAGCCTTCCGCCACGGGCAGGATTTCATCGGAGTACTGCACCACGCTAACGCCTGCCTGGCGCAACAAATCGACGGTCATTTGGTAACTACCGGCCAACGCACCGGTATGAGAGCTGGCAGCCTTTTGGCCCTGCTCGGTGGCACCGGATTTATACACCACCACCGGCTTCATGGCGGTCACGTCACGGGCCACTTTCAGAAACTGCTGCCCATCACGGAAGCCTTCCACGTAGAGCGTCGCCACACGCGTGTGCTCGTCTTCCCCTAGGTAGCGCAGGTAATCGTTAAAGCCGATATCACTCTGATTGCCCGGGCCAACGTAGGTGCTAAACCCCACCTGCCCGTTGTGCTGTGCCTCCAGCGCCAAGGAGAGCAGCATATTGCCGGATTGAGACACGATGCCAATATCACCCGGCTTAACGTTATCCAGCGCCAGCAAGTTAATCTGATGGTGCAGGTTAAACATGCCTGAGGTGTTCGGGCCGATAATACGCACACCGTGGGCACGGGCGGCCTCCACCATTTGCGCCTCCAATGCCGCACCCGCTTCACCGGTTTCGCCAAACCCGCTGGCCAGAATCACCGCCCCCTTCACGCCACGGCGGCCACACTCGGCAATCAGCGCAGGTACGGTGGCGGCAGGCGTACACAGCAGCGCAAGTTCGGGGCTGCCCGGCATCTCGGCAATAGAGGGCCATGCCTTCACACCTAGAATATGATCGGCTTTTGGGTTGATCGGGTAGATGCTCCCCCGGTAGCCGCCGTTGATCAGCCCTACCATGGCTTTATAGCCTCGCTTGGTCGGGTCTGCAGAGGCTCCAACGATGGCAATGCCGGTGGGGGCTAAGATGTCGTGCAGCGGGCTGCGGACTGGAAGATGACCTTCGATAGTGTTCATGGCGTAACCTGTTTGACAAAGAAGTGCGCAACGACTTGATTCAGAGCTCGTTTCTAAGGGTTAAGCCCACACTCATTGGCCCTGAAAATTAGGCGGGCGCCGCTCGGCAAAGGCATCGACCCCCTCTTGCCAGTCGTCGGTGGTGGAGCAGGTAAACACCGCATCCAGCTCCTGCTGCAGCTGGCTCTCCATGCTGGTATGGGCGCTGCGATTGACCAGCGGCTTGAGCATCGCCATAGAAACCGGTGCCTGCTTGGCAAGCCGCTCGGCAAGTGTTTGCGCTTCGGCCATCAGCTGCGCTTGGGGGTAGCTGGCCAGCGCCAAGCCGATCCTGGCGGCTTCTGGCCCATGAAGTTTGTCGCCTAAATAGAGCAAGCGCCGGGCTTGGGTAAGCCCCACCAGTTGAGGCAGTAGTTTTGAAACACCGCCGCCCACGCAAGTGCCAATACTGGTTTCTGGAAAACCAATCTGCGCCTCATTGGCCATCACGATAAAATCACAGGAGACCGCTATTTCCGCGCCAGCCCCCAGCGCATAGCCGTTCACAGCAGCTACCACCGGCTTACTGAGTTTGGTAATGGCCTCGCACACATCATTGCCTAGCTGCAAGTACGTCCGGCGCTGAAACAGCGTGCGCTTAGCGCTGCCGTGGGCCTTCATATCGGCACCGACACAGAACGCGCGCCCTTCACCGGTCAGCACCACCGTCCGGACCTGAGGCAACTGCTGTGCTATTCGCAGCACATCCAGCAGCTCTTGGTAGAGCGCCTCAACAACGGCGTTGAGGCGCTGCGGGCGATTTAGTCGCACGGTCAATACGCGGGCATCCAGAGTGACCAGCAGCGTTTCATAATTGGGCAGCGCAGTAACGTCAGCAGACATGGTGCTTTTTCTAACCTCCTCGGATCAGTCGTCAAAACTTAACGAAACGTTTGTTTCTTTATTTTAAATAAAAAGAAACGAATGTGTTTTTTTGAACGATAGAGTAGTCGCTGGGACGACGTCAATACATCTGTTGCAAAAACATTTATCATTGGCACAAATGTTTTATTTTCATAAAAGAGGGTGCCATGCCAGACAACGCCACTCACGCCACCAGCCTGGACAGCATTCACCAGCAGCTAGCCGAGAGCTACGCGGCGCTTAGCCCACAGCTCAAGCGCGCCGCCAGCTATGTGCTGGAACATCCTGCTGAGATGGCGTTTCAGTCGATCCGCAAAACGGCTCAGGCAGCATCCGTCACTCCCTCCACCCTGGTCAGGCTAGCCAAGCGGCTTGGGTTCGAGAGCTACGAGCCGTTTCGGGAGGTGTTTCAATCGGCGGTGCAGGCAGCGCCGGTGGAGCTATCCGGCCGCGCCAGCCAGTTGAAGCAGCAGCATAGAAACCCAGAAGCGGCGCTGTTTGCGGAGGTAGGCGACGCAGCCTTCGATAATATTGGCAGGCTGTTTACGGCGGATAACCAAACGCGCGTCAAAGAGGCCGCCGAGCGAATCTTGGCCGCGCGGCGAGTCGCCGTGGTCGGGTTTCGCGACACCTTCGCCTGCGCGTACCACTTTGCCTACGTGGGGCGCATTGCGATGCCGGAAGTGACGCTCATTCGCGGACAGGAGGGAGGCTTGCTCACCGAGTTGGCCCCGTTCAACGAGCAGGATGTGGTAGTGGCGTTTGGCTTTGAACCCTACTGCGCCGAGACGGTGAAGGCGCTGGAGATTACTCGCGCCAACGGCGTGCAGGCGATTGTAATTACCGACACGCTGCGCTCGCCGCTGGTGCCGGGGGCCAGCGTAACGTTTACCGTTGCCAACGCTACGCCGCACTTTTTCCCGTCGATATTAGCGGCAATTACGCTCAGCGAAGCGATTTTGGCGGAGTGCGTGGCATTCGGCCCCGACCAGCTGGTCGATAACGTGACCCGCTTTGAGAGCCGAATGCGTCAGTTGGGAGCGTATATAGAGATTGCCTAAACAGTCGCTTAGTAATGTCATCAGATCGGAACAACCCTAGGCGGGGGCGCTGTGAATCCTTCCATGGACGCTACTTTCGCCATCCATGGCGAAAGACCCCCGCTACGGGATGATTCCGATCATCTCTAGTACCATTATCACGGCAATAAAATAGTAGAACCGGTAGTTTTACGGCTCTGTAGCGCATCCTGAGCCTTACCGGCGTCTTGCAGCGGGTAGCGGTTGGCCACGTCAATTTTGATTTTGCCGCTCTCAATCATGGCGAAAAACTCGTCGCACATCATCTCTAGGCGCTTCACGGGTGTCGGCGTAGCCGTTCAGGCTTGGGCGAGTCACAAACAGCGCGCCTTTTTGGTTCAAAATACCGATATTCACGCCATCCACTGGGCCAGAAGAGTTGCCGAAACTCACCATCAGCGAGCGGGGCTTCAAGCAGTCCAGCGACATTTCCCAGGTGTCTTTACCCACCGAGTCATACACCACGTCACACATCTCGCCGTTGGTCAGCTCGCGCACACGCTCCACCACGTTCTCTTCGGTGTAGTTGATGGTCGCCCATGCACCGTTGGCCATGGCTAGGTCGGCTTTTTCCTGAGAGCTAACCGTACCGATCAGCTTCACGCCCAGCGCTTTAGCCCACTGGCAGGCAATAGAGCCAACGCCCCCGGCCGCCGCGTGGAACAGAATGGTCTCACCGCCTTTAAGCTCATAGGTTTGACGCAGCAGATACTGCACCGTTAAGCCTTTTAGCAGGCTAGCGGCAGCGGTTTCAAAATCGATAAAATCCGGGAGCTTGACGACTTTGGACGCAGGCAGCGTGTGCAGTTCGGCGGTATGCGCCCAGCGGGCCTTGGGCGTAAGCCACCCGGTCACCCACTTTGAGATGCGTGACGCCCTCACCGACCGCATCCACAATGCCCGCGCCTTCGGTGCCTAGCCCTGTTGGCATGGCGGGCGCAGGGTAAAGTCCCGTACGGAAGTAGATATCGATAAAATTCAGCCCCACCGCTTTGTTAGCGATGCGCACTTCACCGGCAGCGGGAGCGGCAGGTTCGACATCGACCCACTCCAATACCTCTGACCCACCAGTGTTAGCAAGTTGTATACGCTTAGACATCAATGACACTCCTGTTGTTAATTATTGGACATACCCTGCGCGCTATCCAACCGCGTTGGGCGTCATTAATCAAGCCATTAGCTCACTAGGCCGACACGTCGTCGTCATGCACCCATGCTAAACTTGGCAACATTGTGCTTCATGACGCTCAATTGGCGACCACTACACGGAGTGGCTATGACCCATCCCGCAATTTCTGTCCCCACGCTCATCGCCCACCGCGGCTACTCCGCTGCCGCGCCCGAAAACACCCTGGCAGCCGTACGCGCCGCCCACCAAGCAGGCGCAACCTGGGTGGAATTGGATGTACAGCTGCTGAAGGATGATACACCGGTCATGTGGCACGATGGCGACGTTCGCCGCTGCTCAGATGGCCGTGGCGAGCTCGCCAACCTGACATGGCAACAGGCACAGCAGTTAGATGTGGGCAGTTGGTTTGGTGACCGCTTTGCGGGGGAAAAGATGGCCAGCCTGGAGGCTATGCTCGCCCTTCTAAACGAGCTGGAGATGGGCGTTAACTTAGAAATCAAGGTCAACAAAGGGCGTGACCCCATCCGTTTGGTGGACGTGGTCTTGCCTGCTGTTCTAGCCGCCCTCCCCCCTGAGCGGCTAGTGATCTCGTCGTTCGACCCCGTAGCCTTAGCCCACTGCCGCCAACATGCCCCTAAAGAGGCCCTGGCGTTAGGCGCGCTGTTTGGCAGTGTGCCCAAAAACTGGCGCGAACAGTGCGAAGCGGTCGAGGCGTTTAGTATTCACCCTCATTGGCCGCGGCTCAAACAGACCCAGGCCGCCGCCATGTGCCGCGACGGCTACCAAATTCTTTGCTACACCGCCAACGACCCCAGCGCGTTTGATAGCCGCTGGGCCTGGGGCATTGCCAGCGCCATTACCGATGAACCTGCTGCCTTTAAACGCTACCTAGACAACCGCAAATGCGCAGGCCAGCCCGCTTAACCTGTTTAACCTGCTTAAACTTAAGCAATGACACTGGGGCAACGTCGCTGGGACAATATGATAAGGAGAACGATGAACTATCTTGGTGCGCACGTTAGCGCGGCGGGCGGCGCGGATCAGGCCGTCCTTCGTGCTGTTGATATCGGTGCAACGGCGTTTGCGCTGTTCACCAAAAACCAGCGTCAGTGGAAAGGGAAACCGCTAACGGACGAGGCCATTTCGGCCTTCAAGCAGGCCTGCAAAACCCACGGCTTTGGCCCTGAGCAGATTCTGCCCCACGACAGCTATCTGATTAACCTGGGTCACCCAGAAGCTGAAGGGCTAGCCAAGTCCCGCGCGGCGTTTTTGGATGAGATGCAGCGCTGCGAGCAGCTAGGGCTGACGTTGCTCAACTTCCATCCAGGCAGCCACCTGAACAAGACCAGCGAAGCCGAGTGCCTGGCGCGCATTGCCGACTCCATCAATGAAGCGCTGGCTGACACCCAGGGCGTGACCGCCGTGATCGAAAACACCGCGGGCCAAGGCACCAACCTCGGCTGGCGTTTTGAGCACTTGGCCGAAATTATCGATCAGGTAGAGGATAAATCCCGGGTGGGCGTGTGTATCGATACCTGCCACGCTTTCGCTGCCGGGTACGATCTCCGCACCCGCGACGCGACACAGGCCACCCTAGATGAGCTTGGCAAGGTCGTAGGTTTTGAGTACTTGCGCGGCATGCATTTGAACGATGCCAAAAGCGCCTTTGCCAGCCGCGTTGACCGCCACCACAGCCTGGGTAAGGGCAATATCGGGCTGGATGCCTTTAGCACCATTATGCAAGACGAGCGCATCCACGGCATTCCGATGATTTTAGAGACCATCGAACCCGAGATCTGGGCCGATGAGCTCAACTGGCTACGCGCTCAAGTGCCAGAGGCCGCGCCGGGCAAGTAGTGAATCACGTCGTGAAAGCGTAATCGCGTCGCGGTGTTATTACGCATGGCGTGGGGCCGATCAGCAAAAAAGCGCAGCCCCTCGCCTGCCCGAAGCGTTTGCCAGCGCTCGTCAATACGCAGCTCCATCTCTCCTTCCACCACCACGATGTGCTCCACCACCCCGCTGGCGTGGGCCGACGATTCACTGAGCGCCCCAGGGGCGAGCTCGATCATGAACATCTCGAAGCCCAGCAGCGGGTCGTAAGGAAACAGCAGCCGCGCCTGCATACCGGCGCTGTCGTCGCCCCATACCGACTCCCAGCCATCCCGGTGCAGCTCCCCTAATGCGGGCTTGTCGCTATCGAACAGCGTCGAAAACGACACCCGAAAGCCGCTGGCAATCTTCCAGAGCGTCGAGACCGTCGGGCTGGACTCGCCCCGTTCGATCTGGCCGAGCATGGCTTTGCTCACCCCGGTTTCACCGGCAGCACGATCCAGGCTCCAGCCACGCTCTTTGCGCAGTTGCCGCATCGTCCCCGCAATATGTTCCGCAATGGTGTGTGGCTCACTGGCCATTGGCTTCTCCTGACTACCGCTTTGGATATGTGACACAGCCTGCAGCCCCTATTGTGCGCTATAACGCACAGTGGTAACGTGGCGATTGTGCGCTATAACGCACATTTTGCCATCACCGCTTGGGAGAGGCCACCCATGGAAGCGCCATCCACCTGCCACGACTCCGCTGCGCCCAGTCTTTGGCGCGATATTAGTTTGTCTACGGTCATTGCGGGCTTCGTCGCCGTGGTGATTGGCTATACCAGTTCAGCGGCAATTATCTTCCAAGCCGCAGCGGCCGCCGGTGCCAGCACCGCACAAATCAGTTCATGGCTGTGGGCGCTAGGCATTGGGATGGGCCTGACCTCGCTGGGGCTATCGCTGCGCTACCGGATGCCGCTATTAACGGCGTGGTCGACACCGGGAGCGGCGTTTCTGGCGACGAGCCTTCCCGGCATTCCCATCGAGGAAGCTATCGGCGCGTTTCTGTTCTCGGCGCTACTGATCACCTTATGCGGCGTCACGGGGCTGTTCGAGCGCTTGATGCGCCACATTCCCAGCGCCATTGCCTCCGCCATGCTAGCCGGTATTCTGCTGCGCTTTGGACTTGAGCTTTTTAACGTGATGGAGCGTCAGTGGCTGCTGCCGCTAGCAATGCTGGCCGCCTGGGTGGCAGGCAGGCGTTTATGGCCCACGCTGGCAGTGCCCGGCGTCCTGCTCACCGGCGTGGCTGTTGCCCTGTTGCAAGGCCAAATCAGCACGCAAGGTATACCACTCACGCCCACGCTCCCGGTTTTTACTGCCCCCGCGTTCAACCCAATGACGCTGCTGAGTATTGGCGTACCGCTGTTCGTGATCACTATGGCAACTCAAAATCTACCCGGCGTGGCGGTACTGCGGGCGGCAGGCTACCATCCCAACAGCTCGCCGCTGATCGCCTGGACAGGCGGCGCTACGCTGCTGCTCGCACCGTTTGGTGGTTACGCGCTCAATATGGCCGCTATTAGCGCCGCCGTGTGCATGGGGCCGGATGCTCATCCCAACCCCAAACGGCGCTATACCGCAGGCGTTGCCGCAGGCATTTTCTATATAACCATGGGTATTTTTGGGGCAACGGTGACCGGCATATTTAACGCCCTGCCCAGCGCACTCGTCTTGGCACTGGCAGGTATTGCGCTGCTGGGTACTCTAAGCGGTGGCTTAGCAGGCGCATTTGAAAAAAGCGAACAGCGCGATGCGGCCATCGTGACGTTTTTGCTAACCGGTTCGGGCATTACGCTGCTGGGGATCGGAGGAGCCTTTTGGGGCTTGGTGGCTGGCTTAGCGGTATTGAAAATCACCACAGCGAAAGCAACATCCTAAAAGCTGTGCGGCCATACATAAACGCCCCTGGCAGGTTAACCTGCCAGGGGCGTTTAAGACGTCCGTTCAGATAAAGACGCTAACCCTCTACATCGTGGCCAGCCGCTCTTCATCCAGCACGCCCGACATCCGAACCATGGCCAGCGCTTCATCCAAGCTGCCCATCTCTTCAATCACCAGCAGCTCGTTCTCCAAGCTCACCGGCTGGCCCGCTTTATCTGACAGCAGCTTCTCTAATGAAGCCATATCCATAGCGTCGTCTAAATGGTGAATATCCACCGATGCGCTACTCGCGCTGGGCAGGTAGATAGTGCCATTAGAGAAATCCACGGCATAGGCAATCACACCTGGAACGATGAAAAACAGCAAACCCACGCCATTGGCAATCGCCACCACCGGGTCAACATCACCGCTCAACTGCCCCTTACGTTCAGGGTAAAACATGGTACCGCAACCGCTTAATGCCACAATGGAGACACCTACAACGGCCCCCGTTAACCAACGGCGAACTGCTTGCTGCATGGAGGTTCCCTCGAAATCTTAACGTACCGATAGCCAATATCGTCGCGCTTATTATGTTCAAATCAAGGGCTATCGCATCAAAAGCAGCTTGATTCTAGCACACTTCAAGATCAGCACACGCTTGGCAGCCTAGTAAGGATTTTGCCGCCTTACCCGCTTAGCCGTACAATGCCGAATTCAACGCTCAATTAAGCGCTACGTTCGACACAACGATTCAGCATCACCGCTACCAACCAAGGAATGCTCACGCCCATGCGCGCCAGCCAATTATTGATTGCGACATTAAAAGAAACCCCGGCCGACGCTGAAGTTATCAGCCACCAGTTAATGCTGCGCGCCGGGATGATCCGCCGTCTCACCTCGGGCCTGTACACCTGGCTGCCACTGGGGCTGCGTACCCTGCGCAAAGTTGAAGCCATCGTGCGTGAAGAGATGAACCGTGCAGGAGCCCAAGAAGTATTGATGCCTGCCGTTCAACCCGCCGACCTGTGGCAGGAGTCTGGCCGCTGGGAACAGTACGGCCCTGAGCTGCTGCGTTTAAAAGATCGCCATGACCGCGATTACTGCGTGGGCCCGACTCATGAAGAAGTCATCACTGACCTGGTGCGCAAAGAGATCGCCAGCTACAAGCAGCTGCCGGTGAACTTCTACCAGATTCAAACCAAATTCCGTGATGAGATTCGCCCGCGCTTTGGCGTGATGCGCTCGCGTGAGTTCATCATGAAAGATGCCTACTCCTTCCACCTGGACGAAGCCTCGCTCAAAGAGACTTACCAAGGCATGTACGACGCCTATTCGCGTATTTTCACGCGCCTGGGCCTCGACTTCCGCCCGGTGATTGCTGATAACGGCTCTATTGGCGGCACGGGCTCTCACGAATTCCACGTGCTGGCCGACTCCGGCGAAGACGATATCGTGTTCTCCAACGCGTCTGATTACGCTGCTAACATCGAAAAAGCCGAAGCGCTGCCCGCGCCGCTGGGCAGCAACGTCGAGCGCGCGGCCCCCAGCGAAGAGATGCGTTTGGTTGATACACCGGATGCCAAAACCATCGCCACGCTGGTAGAGCAGTTCAAGCTGCCCATTGAGAAAACCGTCAAAACGCTAATGGTTCACGCGGCGGAAGGTGGCCTGATTGCACTGCTGGTACGCGGCGACCACGAACTCAACGAAGTCAAAGCGGAAAACCTGCCTCAGGTGAAAGCCCCGCTGTCCATGGCCAGCGAAGAGGAAATTCGTGCCGCCGTGGGTGCAGGCCCGGGCTCTTTAGGCCCAGTCGGTTTAAAAATGCCGATTATCATCGACCGCAGCGTTGCCTTAATGAGCGACTTCGGCGCGGGTGCCAACGTCGATGGCAAGCACTACTTCGGCATCAACTGGGAGCGTGATGCGGCTCTGCCTCAGGTCGCTGACCTGCGTAACGTCGTAGAAGGCGACCCGTCACCCGATGGCCAAGGCACGCTCTCGATCAAGCGCGGCATCGAAGTCGGCCACGTGTTCCAGCTTGGCCAGAAGTACTCCGAAGCGATGAATGCCAGCGTGCTGGGCGACAACGGCAAAACCAGCCACCCGTGGATGGGCTGCTACGGCATTGGCGTGACCCGCGTGGTGGCGGCGGCGATTGAACAGAACCACGATGAGTCTGGCATTATTTGGCCCAATGCCATCGCACCTTTCCAGGTCGCGCTAGTACCGATGAACGCGCATAGGTCACAGCGCGTGCGTGAAGAGTCCGAGCGCCTCTACCAAACGCTGACCGCCGCTGGTTTAGACGTACTGCTGGACGACCGTGACACTCGCCCTGGCGTGAAGTTTGCCGACCTGGAACTGATGGGCGTCCCACACCGTTTGGTGATTGGCGACCGTGGCCTAGACAACGGCGAACTGGAGTACAAAGGCCGTCGCGATAGCGAAGCCACTATGATTCCTGCCGACAAGATTGTCGACTTCCTGCGTGAACAAGCGGGCCTTGTTAGCGCCGAGTAATCGGCAGGTATGTCACTGAGCACTCCTTTGTTGGCGTTTGTCGCCTCGGTACGTGAAGTGGGCGCTGGTGGGCAGCATAATGGTGGCTGCCCACCCCGCGCCAAGCGTAGCCGAGCCTGCCCTACGCCCCACGCTGGAGGCATCCGACCCACAAACGCCCTACGTTCAGTGGCAGTTACAGCAGTGGCGCAGCCGTATGGATGCGCCGCTTTCCCGCTTTGTCGCCTCGCCTGAACAACGCCACACCTTACTCACTCGACTCTACCAAGAGGCCCGACTGGCCGGGTTACCGCCTGAGCTGGTGCTGGCGTTAATCCAGGTCGAGAGCGCCTTTAATGCCGATGCGGTCTCCTCGGCGGGCGCGGTAGGTCTCATGCAGATCATGCCTTTTTGGGTCGCTGAGCTTGGCCTGCCCATGGACGACCTTTCCGAACCCAACCGCAACCTGCGCTATGGGTGCACGATTTTAGCCCACTACCTTGCCATCGAACGGGGCGACTTTACCCGCGCTCTCGCTCGCTATAACGGCAGCCTGGGGAAGACGTGGTACCCGGAGCGAGTGCTCAAAGCATGGCGAGATCACTGGCGCTAAGCGTTAACGTCTTTAATTAATCCAGCGTGATAGAACTGCGCGAGTAGCTGAGCGATGTCTTGGCGAACCTGCTCAAATTTTGCGCCTGCAAAAAAGCCTGTGAGCGTGTCACTCACGGATTCCAGATCCAGCGGTTCGTGATTCAACAGCGCCCACGCGGCCCGCCTGGTGGTATTCAGCCGATGAATCGCGCCGCCCTCCTCGGCAATCACAAATAGCTCGTCGCCTAGTGGAAACTCAAACGCTGCCTCACTGGCTTGCCACTGGCGCGCATCCGTTGGCTCAAGGGCAGGTATCACGTCAGGAGTATCGCCACGGGGCTGGCTGGCCGGTGCCAAGCTCTCTAGGGTGTCACTACCCCAGCGTTTCGTGAGCCACTGGACTGCATCAAAGGCATCACGGTAGCGCAGCAGAAAACAGGGTAAGCCCTGAAGCAGTGGCAAGAAGCGCTCGATCAGCGCCTGGTCAGATTCGTGCTCGGCAAAATTTTGCTGTAACAGCTGCCATAACCCATCGCCTGGCTGAAGGCGGGTAAGCTGGGGCTCGTTTAGCGATTCATCGCGGTCAATCAGTAATATCGCCCCCAGCGGGCAGCGCTGGCCGTGGCTAGCTAACTGCGTATTGTCCAAACGAAGGTAACCATAGCGGGCATCCTGGGGGCCAAGGTGCGTTTGTACAAACTGACGAAACTCAAGAGACATCGCGTCAGGCAGCGGTAGCCGCAAGCGAGGTGCCACGCCCAGCGCAATCCCTTCCCCTTGCTTGTTGAGCGCCAGCACATCATCGCCAAACACACGCTGCCCGGCCGCAGCAAAGGCGGCGGTTAAGGTGCTTTTGCCCGCCCGGTATGTATCGGGAAAGATCACTAGCTGGCCATTGATTTCCACTGATCCGCAGTGCAAACCCACTAACTCCGGGTGACGATAAAAATACGCGCCGGCCGCATCCGCGATAACGCTACAGGCAGTTCCTACCGCACTGTCCAGCAGCGCTCCTTCAGGAAGCGCGGGCGCCTCTTGCCAACACCCTTGCGGGTGCCGCCATACGCAGATCTCCGGCGATTGGGTTTGCGCGGCGCAAGGCGTCAAGGGCCAGCCTGGCATGGCGGCTGTTAGGACGGGCAGCAACTCGTCGGCATTCACTAACCGAAGGCAAGGCCCAACGCCTTCGAGCGTATAATCTTGATGGTGGCTCGGCATAGCCGTTCCCTTACCAGCGCGGCAGCACACGGCTTAGGCGAATTTCAATGACGCCGTCGCGCTCCCAACGTGAGCGCTGGGGCCGAGAGTAATAACGCTCAGGATAGCCATGGCCATGGCGTGAATGATGCTGATGAGAATGGCGCGCTCTGGAATAATCAGGCCGGGAGTAACGGGGACGCGAATAGTGCGGCCGAGAGTAATGAGGTCGAGAATAATGAGGGCGAGAGTAGCTAGGACGCGAATAGCTAGGCCGTGAGCGACTTGGGCGCGAATGACGATGCTCCCGGGCTTCGGCCTGCCCCATTGATAACAAGGTAGGCGCAACGTAAAGGGCAGCTGCACCTAAACCCAGACTAGCCAGTACTTGGCGGCGTGAACGGCGCTTGCTTAAAAGGTCTTTAGTGTTGTCGGTAGAGTCACACATCACCTGTCTCCTGATCGATAAGGCCAACAGGTTAACGAACACTGTTTCTGAAATTACTCTAGCTTCACCGACCAAGCGACACCATAGTAGGCGCTTGTCTTCCCTATTGTTTACTCTTTTTTACTTTCTGTGAGTATATCGTTAGTGCGAAAGCATGACTTTTCAACACAATAGTTACATGATTAGCCACTTCGATTGCTCTTATTTAGGTACCTCCCCATGCTCTTATCGCGTAATGGCTCATGCTTTTCTCCATCTGCCTGGCCATTAGGCTGTTTGGCCGCATTATTCAGCTTACACGCTCATGCGGCAAACGTTAGCGTAACGGATGTGGAGGGAACGCCTTTAGAAAACGCTGTCGTTGAAGTTTATTTTGAAAAAGCGACGCCCTCTGAAGTGCAAACTAACAATATTATCCAACGGGATGCCACGTTTAACCCCCACGTAACAACGGTACCCACCGGTAGCTATGTGGCATTTCCAAATGAAGATACTACTCGCCATCATGTTTTCTCTTTCTCGCCTGCAAAAACATTTGATCTTGAGCTATTTCTGAGCGAAACACCGCCGCCTGTTCATTTTGAACAAGCAGGTGTCGTGGTGCTCGGCTGCAATATCCACGACCAAATGCAAGCGTTTATTGTAGTAAGCGATGCCCCCTACGCGGCCCTCACCAATAGCACAGGCACGCTCGAACTACCTGAACTTCCCGAAGGTCGCCACCGTAGGCGGGTATGGCATAGCCGTGTGGATGATAGCCAAAACGTCTGGTGGGAAGGCGAGATTAGCGACACCGATAACATTACCGTGGCACTAGAGCTAAACGCCCTCCCGCCGCAACCTCCTAAGCTCTCACCCTTGCAGCAACGCTTCCGTGATGCGACGCACAACCATTGATGACAGGCGCTGACAACGGCGCCTTTTAATTTCAGAGGTGACTATGCGCTTTCGCACGCGCTTGACACTAGTGCTACTGACGGTAGTAATCATTTCGCAGCTCGCCACAGGTGTGGCGTTTTTGCGTGCCACCCAAAACGATGCGCTAGCGAAGGGTAACCAGCGCCTAGAGGTAGGAGCACGTGTATTTCAACAACTGCTCGATATTCGAGGCGAGCAGTTGCGCAATAACGTAGCGATTTTGGCTGACGATTTTGGTTTTAAAAGCGCCGTCGCCACCGAGGATACAGCCACTCTCTTTTCAGTACTGGCGAATCATGGGGATCGTGCAAGCGCTGATATGGTGATGCTCAGTGATTTAAGCGGCAATGTGCTGGCCAGCAGCCATCACCCGGAAGACAGCCGGATGCCTTTCCCCGAGCTGTTTGAGCGCGCCCAGCAAACGGGCAGCGGCGTGGGTGTGGTCATTGCCGCAGGCGAACCCTACGAATTTGTGCTCATGCCTGTACGTGCGCCTAATCTGATTGGTTGGGTCGGTATGGGCTTTCTGATTGACGAAGGGGTAACCGAAGAGATCAATGCACTAACCGGCCTGGAAATCAGCATTGTTACCTATGATGCCAGCGGCAATATCAGCTATCTCGCCAGTTCGCACCAGGCGCAACTGGCAATGGGTCTAATGAGCGGCCATAGCGATAAACTGATGGAAGGCGCCTACACAGCCCGCAGCCAAATGTCGGAAGATGACAATTACCTGTCTTATGCCTCCACACTGCTAGCAGACCAACAGCACCAATCCTTTGCCTTAATTCAGCTATCCCGTGAAGAGCTACTAGGTGCCTATAGCCATTTACAGTGGCAGCTATTAAGTATTGTCGCTTTGATGCTACTGCTGACGCTGGCAGCGGCCATGTGGAGCGCCCGCAGCATTAGTCAACCGCTGATTGCCCTGGCACAGGCCGCGAAGCGCATTGGCCAAGGCGAGCGTATTGAACACATTTCAAGCGGCAGCTCGGTCACAGAAACTAACCAGTTGGCCACTACCCTGCTCTCCATGCAGGAAGATATCGCCAAGCGCGAAGCCACGCTGTTGCACCAATCGCGCCATGATCTTTTGACCAACCTGCCTAACCGAGTCAGCGCTTTTGAAGATATTCAGCGGTTAACTCAGCGGGGGCAACCTTTCACACTGCTGCGCTTTTCGATCAACGATTTTCGCAGCATTAACGACACCTTCGGCTACGAATTGGGCGATCATCTGCTAGTGACGCTCGCCAAGCGCATGCAAGACCTGCCTTCTCCGGTCATAAAGTCTTACCGCCTAGACGGTGACGAACTGATGCTGGTGCTTGAGCAGGCAGATGTTAACCGGCACAAACGCGAAGAGATCATGGCGTTGATCAGCGAACCCATCAGCCTGGATAAATCGCTGATTATGCCTTCGCTCTCCGCCGGGGAAGTCAACTATCCCGCACATGGCGACAACGCCCAGCTGCTGCTGCGCCGCTCGGATATTGCGCTCGACAAGGCCCGGCGTCATCGCCATAGCCACGAGCGCTATGAAGAAGGCCAGGATGAGCAGCATCTACGTCAGCTGATGCTCATCCGCGACCTTCAGGAGGCCGTCGATAATGGCGAGCTGTGGATGGCCTACCAGCCGAAGGTGGATACCACCACGGGCCGTGTTTGCCAATTTGAAGCGCTGATGCGCTGGCGTCACCCCACCCTCGGGTTTGTGCCCCCGGATGAGTTTATCGGCTTGGCCGAGCGTTCGGGCAATATTGGGCTACTGTCAGACTGGATGTTAGCCCACGTCTGCGACCAGCTTCATCACTGGAAACGCCGAGGCCACCACCTCTCTGTGGCGATCAACCTTTCGGCCCGCGATGTCATTGACCCTGGCCTGCCCATGCATATCACCGAGCTTTTTGAGAGCTACGATTTAACGCCTGACCAGTTGGCGCTGGAAGTCACCGAAAGTGCCGTGATGCAGGATGTAGAAGCTGCTACAGAAACGCTGATGGCGCTCAGCCAGATGGGCCTAAAGATCGCCATAGATGATTACGGCACCGGTTACTCATCACTTGCACAAATTAAGCGCCTACCGGTGGATGAGCTGAAAATCGATAAATCTTTTGTCTTGAAGATCGACACTCAGCAAGAAGACCTCACCATCGTCCGTTCGACGATCGAGATGGGCCATCACTTGGGGCTAAAAATTGTTGCGGAGGGGGTAGAGAACAGCGCCAGTGCGGAGATTTTGAGCCAGCTGCGCTGCGACTACCTGCAGGGCTACTGGATTTCCAAACCCATGCCAGCCGATGCCATTACCGGCTGGCTAGATGAGTTTAAGCCATTGCACCTCTCCACCGCGGCAATTAATTAACGAAAAAAGGGAATACTATGCGCAAAAATGGCTCATCAAAGCAGCGCACCATCGTAGCGGCAGCAGCGCTCAGCGCTCTGTTAGCAGCAACGCCCAGCGTGGCGGGTAGCCGCATTTTAGGCACCGGCGCGGTAAGTGCCATTGAAGGAGCGGCAGGGGGTGGCCTTTCTCCCTGGGCTGTACTTTCCAGCACTGCAAGCGACGATGAGATAGGTGTCACTGCTGCCGCCACTCGGGCGTGGGTCGATGATTATCAGCTCACCGTCACCGGCGCCAGCGTCAATCTCCACGACCGCATGGAATTTTCGATTGCCCGCCAAACCTTCGAGCTTTCCACCCTCGGTGGCGAGCTAGAGCAGGATATTTATGGCGCGAAAGTGCGCCTGTTTGGCGATGTGCTTTATCACCCCCTGGTCGTGTGGAGCGCGGGCGTCATGCACCAACGCTTAGTGGATGGCACCGTGCCCACGGCCCTAGGCGCAGATGATGTGAACGGCACCGATGCCTACCTGAGCGCCAGCAAGCTGCTGTTTAACGCCTTTTTAGGCCGCAATGTTCTACTTAACGCCACGTTACGCAACACATCCGCTAACCAAGGCGGCCTGTTGGGGTTTGGCGGCGACCAAGGTGGTCACGCCTGGATGGCAGAAGGCAGCGTTGGCGTCTTCGTTACGCCTAATTGGGTAGTGGGCACCGAGTACCGCCAAAAGCCGGATAACCTCAGCGCCGCCGATGAAGAGGATTGGCAAAGCGTATACAGCGCCTACTTCTTTAATAAGCATGTTTCGCTCACCGGCGCTTGGCTAGATTTTGGCGATATTGCGGGTCTGCCCCCCCAGCGTGGCGGCTACCTCTCATTACAGGCGGCGTTTTAAACCGCTCTTGCTACTTCACCGAGCTGCGTAAAAGACTACAAGGGCTATGTAAAAGGAACCGCCATGGGACTGTTAAACACGACGTTGAAAAGCACTTCGCGCAGCCTGCTAATGGCCAGTGCGTTCATCGGTACGCTGCTGCTAACCGGCTGTGCCCAGCATCACCAACACGCCACGCTGTATGAGCGTATCGGCGGCCAGCCCACCATTGAAGCCGTGGTCGAAAACCTGCTTTACCGCATTGCCGATGACGAAGAGATCGTCAGCTACTTTGCCAATAGCAATATTGACCTGTTGGCGGCATCGCTGGCCTCTCAGCTGTGTGATGTAAGCGACGGCCCCTGCCAGTACGAAGGCCCACCCATGGACCGCGCCCACCAAACCATGGGCATTACCGATGCGCATTTTAATCGAGTAGTGGAGTACCTGGATGCGGCCATGGTAGAGGAAGGGGTGCCGCTAGCGGCCCGCAACGATATGCTAGGCCGCCTGGCACCGATGTACAAAGATGTTATGCGCTTGCAGTAACCTGCCAGCCATCACGCCCCGCTGTTTTCACCTGATAGAGCGCTTTGTCGGCCGCCTCATAGGCCATCGCAAACGAGTTTGCATCGGCCACAAAGCGCGTTCCACCAAGACTTAAGGTGACATCTTTGTTATCGGGATGGGCAGGGTGCGAGAACTGCGCCGCCTCAAGCTCTACTTGTAACGCCTCACAATACTGGGTCAGCGCTTGATCAGTGGGACACGGCAGCAACGCGGCAAACTCATCGCCCCCAAGGCGATATAGCGTGGCCTCGGCACCGAGCGCATCCCCTAGTAAATTCGCCAGCAGGCGCAGCAGGCGGTCCCCCTCAGGGTGGCCCAAGGCATCGTTATACTGCTTAAAGAAATCGATATCGACCAGAATCAGCCCCATGGAGCGGCCTGAGTAAGCGGCGACATCCTGATGGAGCGCACTGCGGTTACCGATACCGGTGAGTGGGTCGCGCATTGCGCGGGCCATCCAGGAGAACTTCTCGGCAGTTGCCCGTTCCGTGCGCCGCAATTGGCGCTCGAGCATCGCCCAAAAGAGCAAGCCTAAGACAAAAATCAGCAGACTGGAGTAGATCAATACCTGATTATGACGGCGCGTGCTGGAGGAGAAATCATTGATGGCCATACCACGGCGATCCAGCTGATCCATCTCAATACGAGTTAAGCACTCCACTGGAATAAACAGCGCATGGGCCGCATCAAAAGGATCGATCTGTTGGGCGTCAATGAGCTCAGCCAACTCATCTATCAACGCTAGGCTAGATGCAGTGCAGGCGTAATACTGGTGGTAGATATGCACATCAAACAGGCCATAGGCCAGGTCCAATGAAAGGCGCGCTTCGCCTAGCTCAACGGGCGACGAGGCCATCAGCAGCTTTTCCTGGGCGCGCTGCACGTAACCACGCGCACGAGTCGCCAACTGTTGGCCAGTTAAGCTGCCCGTCTGGCTGAAATAAGCCTGTATTTCTGGGTAAACCCAGCGCGCCTCGTACACAATCAGTACCATCAGCCCAACAAAGCTCATAAGGCTTAGCGTCAACCATGTGACGTAACGCCGCCCTCCACGCCGTAAGCGTGACGAGACCGGCGATTTATTAGGCGGCGTGGCACTCACCATTGCGCCTCAATACTGCGAATCATCCAGACCCAATCGTTGAAATCACGCAGGTTAGCCACATCGCGGCCCGAATATTCGCGCTCAACTAACCGAATAGGCCCCCGTGAGCGTAGCGTCAGCGGCTCGCCATCTTCAAACGTCACCAAGTACCAGGTTGGGTCATCCCAGCCCCCCAGGCTCACTTCGTAGTCATCCCAGGCCGTAAAGTACAATGCTGGCGGTATCTCACCAAAGTGTTCGATTAAAAAATCACGAAACGCAACGCCGCGCATTTCAACGTCGCGGCCCTGATAAGGGTCGAACACTGTAAACGTGACATCCGATTGGTGGCGTAGCTCGCCGAGCGCGATCTTTTGCGTTGACTCACCATTAATCAGGCTTAATGCCTGAGCATTTGCCGAGACAGGTGCCCCCCCAACAGTGGTAAAGACGAGTACTAATCCTGCTTTTATTAGCGCCCCACAGCGCCAATGCATCGGCAAGCGTGAAAAGACAGCATTCATAGCAGTGAATTTCCTAATGTGGTTGAGTACTTTAGGCTTAAATCAGGCACTTTACCAAAGCATAACTGCCAATGCGCTTCAACGGTTATTAATACAACTTAAAAAAAAGACGCAAAAAAGCCGGCCCCTTGGGCCGGCAACAGGAAGCTTACACATTAACGTAAGCCCCCTCCCCTGACGACTGACACAGCCTGCTGAATTAAGGCTTCTTACGTTCATCCTTACGCAAATGGTCACGTACCACAAAGCCTACCCAACCGACCATAAAGGTGATCATTAGCGCGACAGTAACTAGGCCGAAAATTACCGCATCATCCCAGTACATGGTGCTCCCCTCCCGCCGTGATGTATGGGGCCATCGTACTGCGTTCAGAGAAGGGGACACTGACCTGGGTCAAGCTTTTAAAATGGTGGCCGCAAGGGTAAACGGGAACTTGATACAGGTCAGTTTTTAACGCGCTTCACCCGATAAAAACGGCTTTTTTAGAGCACCTTACGGTCTTCTACTTTACTGTGTTCAGTGCCCGGTGGCAGCGGATGGCCTTTAGCAAGCTCTGCGCGGGTGGCATCGCGAACGTCCAGAATCTTCACCTGATAGCGCAGCGTATGACCTGCCAAGGGGTGGTTGGTATCCACCGTCACGTTATCGCCGTCGATGTTCAGCACGGTGACAATCTGCGGGCCAGCCTCGCCTTCGGTTTGAAAACGGCTACCTGGCTCAATCTCCGCACCGCCAAATGACGCGCGACTCACCTCTTGCACTAACTCTTCGTTACGCAGGCCGTAAGCATCAGCGGGAGCCAGCGTGACGCTTAGTTCATCACCTGCGGCTTTGCCGGTTAAATCTCGCTCCAAGCCCGGCAAAATATTATCGTGGCCGTGAAGATACTCCAGGGGTTTTTGACGTGCATTGGAGTCATCCAGCACGCGGGGGCTGCCATCGCTGAGCACATCGCTAAGCACGTAGTGCAGGGTCACTACCTGATGGGCGGTAATCGACATGGAAAACTCCTCTCCGGTAAGCTGTCGGCTTTGTCATGGAACTCAGTCCATCAACCTCAGGGCTAGTCTAACACCGACCGGTTTTTGAGCGGGCCTAGACACCGATGTTTTCTTTTTGGAGTACACCCTTACATGCCCACCCCGACTCCTCAGCGCAGTTGGCTGGCGGCGCTTGGTATTTACTGCAAAGCGCCTGTCATCACCATGCTGTTTTTAGGCTTTTCCGCTGGTGTGCCCTTTCTATTGGTGTTTTCGACGCTCTCCGCATGGCTACGTAGCGACGGGGTCGAAGTAGCTGCCATCGGTTTTTTTGCCTGGATCGGCATGCTCTACTCCATCAAATTCTTCTGGGCACCGGTGGTAGACCGGCTCGCGCTGCCTCTGCTCACCCGCGCTTTTGGACAACGACGCGGCTGGATGCTGTTGGCCCAGGGCATGATTGCCGCCGGTCTCATTGGCCTCGCAGGAGTAGACCCAATCGGCAACCTAGGCTGGGTCGCCGCCTTTGCGCTCTTGGTGGCATTTGGCTCCGCCACGCAGGATATTGCGATAGACGCCTACCGTATTGAATCCGCGGATGACGATGTCCAGGCGGCCATGGCCTCCACGTACATTATTGGCTATCGCGGCGGGCTGCTGGCGGCAGGGGCCGGTGCGCTTTATGTGGCATCGGCGGTATCGTGGAACGCGGCTTACCTGACCATGGCCGCCCTGGTGGGCATTGGCGTGCTTACCGTGCTGATTCGCCCAGAACCCAAGCGCGCTTCATTAACCGTGCAATTAATTCACGAACCCAAAGTGCGCGCCTTTATTCGCGCCAGCCGTGGAAAGCCCAAAACGTTGCGCCGCTTGGGCGCTTGGGTGATTGGAGCAATTGTGGGCCCGTTTACCGACTTCTTCCGCCGCTATGGGGTGAAGGCGATGGGTATTTTGGTGTTTATTGCCGTGTTCCGTATCAGCGACCTGGCCATGGCATCAATGGCCAACCCGCTCTATATCGACCTGGGCTTTTCACTGGCGACTATTGCCAACGTCACCAATATTTTCGGGATTGCGATGAGCATTGCAGGAGGCATTCTGGGCGGGCTGCTGGTGGCCCGTTATGGCATTGGCCCACTGCTGATTTTTGGCGCGGGGCTGGTGATGGTCACCAACCTGCTGTTTGCGATGCTTGCGCTGACCGGTAATCAGGTGCCGATGCTGGTAGTCACGATCATTGGCGATAACCTCGCCAACGGCCTTGCCAGTGCGGTGTTTATCGCGTTTCTTTCAAGCTTGACCTCACGGGCGTACACCGCCACGCAGTACGCGCTGTTTTCGTCGCTCATGACGCTACCGGGGAAATTCCTGAGCGGGGTTTGGCGGGATGTGGTGAGCGCTCAGGGTTACGCCACTTTTTTTGTGGTGGCCACAGTGCTCGGCTTACCCGCCATTTTACTGGCCATTTGGATAAGCCGAGATAAGCAACTAGTGCCTACTCCGGTTCCCGAGGCAGGCAGCTAAAAACAGTCAGCAAACAGCTCAGCGGTGGCTGGCTAACCAATCCAGCGCCCCTGGCGTGGTGCGCCACTGATCACGCATTAGCGTACGGTACTGCCATGCCTCTGCGCGCGAGCCGGGGTCCACCTGCCCATCGGCATGAGGCATGGAAGGCCGCGGGTTCTCGGCACATAGCAGCTCAAGCGCATGGCGGTTATGAGCAATCACCTCGGCCAGTGCGGTTTCAGCGGCTTCCTGCTGCTCTAACCGATACAACGCCAACGTACGCCCCATCAATAGCCCAAGCACTAGTGAACCGTCATCCTTTTGCGGCTCTTCAGTCAGCGCTAGCGCCTCTTTGTTGCGGTCGTCGCGCAGCAGTTGGTCAAGCACCAGCTCTTTCAGACCCAAGCTATCTTCCTGATCAATCGCCAGCAGCTCTTCGGCTAGCTCCCGGGAGTGTTGGCGCGCGCCACGCTCCATGCCGACGACCAGCGCCAAGCCGGTGCGCAGCAGCATGGCATTATCGGCGTCGTCCCAGCACAGGCTGCCGTCGCCCGCAGCACGGGCCTGTTCCAGCCAGCGTGAAAGGCGCAGCGCCAACGGTTCCAGCAGGCTGGGTGCCATCCACGGCAGGCTGCCAAATCGGCTGGTTAGCGCCAGCGTTAGGTCTTGCACCACCTGGGGCGCATCCAGCCACTCCGGATGGGCACACAGTTCCGACATCCACTCCACCGCGTTGCCCCAAGGGTCATCACGGAAGCCCAGCGCCACCTCTTCATCCACCATGACCTGGAACTGCTCGTGCCACGCGGCAAACAGCGTCTCTTCACGGGCGGTAGTGGTATAGTGCAGGCGGCCGGTCTCAGCATCCTGCTCAATGGAAAGCTTGGGAGCAATGGGCAGCGCCGCTAGCAGCGCCTGAAGCGAGACCAGCGGCGTCGCCATATCTTCTTCAGCGCTCAAAAGCTGGTCGGCTAGCGTTGCGCCGGGGTTATCTGCCAGAGCGGCCAGGAAATCAAGCTGGTCTTCATCTAGATCCCCCTGGCGCACCAACCGGCGATACCAGAAGTTAGCGCGCTCTTTGGCCTCTTTCTCATGGCCTTCATGGAGTAGCAGCATGGCTTCAATGTAGGCCAGCGTTGGCGAATCGGGCAGCGCCTGCTGAGCTTTGACGAACGCCGCACGGGCGCTGTCTAAATCATCGTTATCCAGGTGCATCAAGCACAGCCGCTCAAGCGCCACGCCGCGCAAAAACAGCAGGCCAGCGCTCCATCACGTCGTCCAACAGGTCGGCACGCTTGCGGGTAAAACCACGTTCTTGATAGATATCCAGCAGGATTTCAAAAGCAGGCTCAGCCTGCTCTGGCAGGCGCGACCAGTCGCTGCCATCAAACAGCGACTCAAGAATCTGCATGGAACGGCCGGTTTGACCACTCTCTGCGGCAATCAGCCCAGCTTCTAGCAGCGCTTGTGGCGGTGCCTGCTGGCTATCTAGCGCCGCCTTCAGCGTGGCCCCCTTCCATTCGCGCAGCGAGAGCATCCACATCATCTGTTCAGGGATGTCGGTCGGGAAATTAACGCGGTAGCAGCACTGCTTATATTTACGTCCGGAATCGCACCAGCACGGCTCGTTGCGGCCAGGTGTTGCCAAGGGCTCGCTAGCAAAATCCAGCCGCTCTAGCGGAGTTTGCGACCATAGAATGGGCGCTAGCGCCTGTGCGGTGGCCACATCGCCGTTAAACGCCTGCGCGCCTTTGTCACGTACCCACGTCATAAAATCGGGGTAGTGTTCCTGCTGCCTGATTGCCGAGAGTGCCCCAGAGGCAAATCCCAGCAGTTGATCGACCCATACCGCCAGCATTGCCGTCTCCACTGTCTTCAAGACTATAAAATCTGTAAAACCGATTAAAAAGCGCAATAGTCTAGCATGGCTGGCGGGGCTACCGCAGCGGTCATCGCTTGGCAGGGCCTTGGCTAAGCAGTACGCGCCCAGCCCAGCAGCGGCTGAGTTCGGTCGTGCATATCTAAACGGGCCTTTAAGCGGACCAAGTTCCAGTAATGGCCGTTGAGCGCTCGAGAGAGCAGCAGCGTATCTGCCGGTGGCTGAAGGCGGTCCATGGCCGCCCACACTTTGGGGGTGAGCTCCCGCAGACGGCGGTGAACGCGCACATCGCTGAAATCCTGCTCACCGGGGGCAAACAGCGGCGTAATACACTCAGCGGACTCGCGATACAGCGCCAGCGGAGCGCCTTGGCCCTGGCGGCCGCCCATCTTCATCAGCGCGTCATCCATGGCCATTGGGTCTTGGGCCAGGGTAGCATCCAGCAGTTGCATCATGGCCTTTAGCCGCGCCTCGGGAACGGGAATCACTGCGCCCAAATCGTAAATCACTAAGCGGCCCTGCTCATCGCAGGCAAAGTTGCCTGCGTGGGGGTCAGCGTGCAGCTCACGGTAGGTAAATAGCTCCTCGGTAATCCAGTCCGCCAGTGCAACGGCCACTTTTTGACGGGTCGCGTCATCCGCGCTTTCTAAATCCCGTAGCGGGGTGCCGTCGACAAAGCGCATGGCCAATACGTGCTGGCCGGAGAGTTCAAACAGCGGCTCGGGGATCACCAGCGCTGGGTTATCTTGGTAGCGCTCCCGGTAACGGGCCAGCGCTTGGGCCTCGGCGTGGTAGTCCAGCTCGTCCCGCAGCCCGGCTGCCAACTCCTCAAACAGCGCATCTAGCCGTGCCTGAGGGACGTTGAACCAGCGCCCAAGTCCCATAATGCGCCTCACTTGTTTAAGGTCGCTCTCTAAAACCTCAGCAAGCCCTGGGTACTGCACTTTGAGCACCACGGTTTCACCTTCGTGGGTCACCGCCTTGTGCACCTGCCCCATCGAAGCGCTGGCAAAGGGGCGCTCTTCAATCTCGCGGAAGTGCGTTTGGATATCACCGTACTGCAGCACTAGCGCCTCGCGAATTTTCGGCCAGGGCATCGGCTCAGCCTGGCGTTGCAGGCGGGCCAACTCGTTGGCCAGCTCCGGCGGCAGCAGGTCATCCCACTGGGACATAATTTGAGCTAGCTTCATGGCCGGGCCTTTTAATTCAGAAAGCCCTTCAAACAGCGCCTCACCTAGCGCTTGCCAATCCGCTTGGCCGCCTAGCCGCGTTTTCAGCAGGGCACCACCCGTACGCGCACCCAGCCCAAATAAACGTCGTGTTCTTCCGCGCTCGCGCATAAAAACCGCCTCCCAGTGCTTTGCGACAGCTTACTCAATCCGATAATTTTATACAAAAACTATACATCACGAACGCACTAGACATGTTCTATACCTGTATAAATTTTCACTCCTAATCCCTCTATCAGCAGGGCAGGTTCTGCTAACATAAACGTCTGTTTTCTATATATGCCAGGGCCATAACGTATGCGTTTGATTATCGCTGAGAAACCCAGCCTCGCCCGTGCCATTGCCGATGCCCTGCCCGGCGGCGGTCAACGTCAGGAAGGGGCGATTATCTGCGGCGATACCACGGTGACTTGGTGCCTGGGCCACTTGTTGGAACAAGCTCCTCCTGAAGCCTACGACCCCGTCGATAAACAGTGGCGGCTCGACCGGCTACCCATCGTGCCCGGCACGTGGCAGCTCGCGCCGCGCCCCAAAGCCCGTGGCCAGCTAGCGGTGATTCGTAAACTGATCAAGCAGGCTACCAGCGTGGTGCACGCTGGCGACCCGGACCGCGAAGGCCAGCTGCTGGTGCAGGAGGTGATCGAGCATTTGAAGTACCGTGGCCCGGTGCAGCGGCTATTGATTAGCGACCTCAACCGCCCAGCGGTAAGCCGAGCGCTGGCCAGCCTGCGCCCGAATACGGAGTTTCAGCCGCTGTTTCAGGCGGCCCAGGCGCGCTCTCGGGCTGACTGGCTGTATGGCATTAATCTCACCCGCGCCTGGACGCTCACCGGCCGCCAAGCCGGGCACGATGGCGTGCTCTCGGTAGGCCGCGTACAAACCCCCGTGCTTGGGCTGATTGTGCGGCGGGACAACAGCATTCGTGATTTCAAACCCCATCCTTTCTACCCGCTTTGGGTAGATTTACAGGTGGCGCAAGGCCAGCTGCGTGCCTGGTGGGCTCCTAAAGCGCATCAACCTTTGGATGAGCAAGGGCGACTGATTGACCGCACGCCCGCCGATGCCCTGGCCGCTCAGCTACCCGGCGCACGCGGCACGCTCACCACATTAGACCAACAGGAGAAGCGCCAAGCGCCACCGCTGCCCTACTCGCTTTCTGCCTTGCAGGTAGATGCCGCCCGCCGCTTTGGGCTTTCCGCGCAGATGGTGCTGGATATTTGCCAGCGGCTTTACGAGCAGCACAAACTGATCACCTACCCCCGCTCAGACTGCCGCTACCTGCCGGAGGAGCACCTAGCGCTTGCCCAGCGTAGCCTCTCCGGTGCTTGCCAGAATGACGACACGTTACGAGGTTGGCTCAACGGGGCCGACTTTACCCTGCGCTCGAAAGCCTGGAACGATAAGCAGGTGGGCGCGCACCACGCCTTAGCACCGACCGGCAAGCCCGCCGATTTCAGCCAACTTTCCGCCACCGAAGGCCATGTGTTTCGACTGATCGTGCGCAACGTGATGGCGCAGTTCTACCGACCGCTGCGCACTTTTGAAGTGAAAGCCGAGTTCACTCTGCTGAACGAAGCCTTCCGCGCTCGCGGCCAAAGCATTCTCGACCCCGGCTGGAAGCCACTGTTCACCACCCGCGAAGACACCCCGCCGCTACCGCCGCTCACCCAAGGCGAAACCTGCCAAGCACTCGCCGCAGGCGTGGAGGAAAAAGAGACCCGGCCACCAGAACCGTTCACCGATGCCAGCTTAATCAAAGCAATGATGAACATTGGCCGCTACGTGGACGACCCAAACGTGCGCCGCACTCTGCGCGACACCGACGGCCTGGGCACCGAAGCCACCCGCGCAGGCATTATCGAAACTCTGGTGCAGCGCGGCTACCTGGTGCGCCAGCAAAAAGCCCTACGCGCCACCAAACTCGGCTGCGCACTGATCGCCGCGCTGCCTAGCGCCGTCAGCACACCGGAACGCACTGCCCTCTGGGAGCAACGCCTGCGAGCGATCTCTGAACAGCAAGACGACCCCAACGCCTTCCAACACGCGCTGCTGGAAGACTTACGCGCCCTACTAAGCCAAAGCGACGCGGCCAAACTACGCCACAGCCTACAAACCGCCCAAGGCGAAGTTGGAGGCCCCGCCAAACGCAGCGGAGCCACTAAGAAAAGCTACACACGGCGTAAAAGTACCGGCAGTAAGAAAACTACGGGGAGTCGAAGTAGTGCAGCAGGTAAGCGGAGTACGGGAAAGAGGCGCAGCAGCTAGGCACTTGTTGTTAAATAAATAGCCAAGCCAATTTATTGAAATCAATCAAGGTAACGGTATAAAAGCATCCTAAAACGCAACAACATAGCTATCCACCTCTTCTCAACTATACTTCTTGCGGGCCAAGTGGCCCTGCACCTCGAAAGGAGGGCGCGTTATGCACATTTCAAAAGAAGCTATCCCTGTCCAGTTAGACGTACCTGGAGCAGTCGCCCGACAGCAAACCGACTTTGGAGACGTAACAGGGTTTGGGAAAATGGGTGCTGAATACTTCTCCTTTGGTTCCGGCACTGATATCACCGAACTGCTGCACGGCCTTGAGGGGGACAGTTGCCAATGCCCGCACTGGGGTTATGTCGTCAAAGGCGCTATCACTGCGCTATTCTCTGACCACAGCGAGGAAACCTCGAAGGAAGGTGATTTGTTTTACTGGCCACCTGGGCACAGCGTTCGTGCGGAAGAGGATACGGATATCGTGATGTTCAGCCCACAACATGAGCATGGTTTGGTTATCGACCATATCAAGCATAAGCTCGCTATTTAAACTCTCCTGCAACATGCGGCAATCAATCAACCTGCTTTCGCTCTTAGGCATGTGGCACTCTTAGCATTAAAACGCCTCAATTTGAGTGAAAGCAGGGCTGAGCTCAATATCGCCACCACCATTATCAAATTGACTGTTCCTTTAGCGGAACTCTATGAAGTCACCCTGCCCCTACCCACCCAATCAAAATATAATCTGTCTACAGCGATGATAAACCACGTTTTGGCCTCCGCAGACTTTGATTGAAAGCGTACTCAATCAGAGACTTAAACTGGCGACTGACATATTCTGGGATCTAAGCGAGCCGAACGTACAAACATCAATAAGCAAGGCAGGCTAACTATGCAACTCCCCAATAACAACGATGATCACGAAGCCATTCACTGGGACCAGGACATTAGCTACGGTCAATATTTAGACCTTGAGCCACTCCTGGCCTGCCAGAATCCATTATCCAAAGAGCACGACGAACTGCTCTTTATCGTGATTCATCAGGTCTCGGAGCTTTGGATCAAGCTCTGCCTACATGAAGCACACGGGGCGGCTGCGTATATCCAGCAAGACAATCTTTCTCCAGCCTTCAAGATGCTAAGCCGGGTTTCCCGCATACAGGAGCAGTTAATCAAAGCCTGGGAAGTGCTGGTAACCATGACTCCGGCGGATTACGCCAGCTTTAGGGACAGCCTAGGCCAAAGCTCGGGATTTCAATCGTATCAGTACCGCGAAATCGAGTTTCTGTTGGGCAACAAGAATGCCAAACTAATCGAAGCGCACCGCTCTAGACCTCAGCATTATCAAAAACTTCAGAAAGTGCTGAACGCGCCGAGCCTTTACGACATTGCACTGCAGCTGCTAGCGCGACGGGGGTTTGCTATTCCGCAAGAGAAAATCGAGCGCGATTGGAGCATTCCCTATACCGCCAGTAGCGAGGTGGAAGCAGCCTGGAGCGCGATCTATCACAACAGTCAAAAGCACTGGGATCTCTATGAGCTTGCCGAGAAGTTGGTAGATATTGAATTCAACTTCCAGCGCTGGCGTTTTAACCACATGAAAACGGTGGAGCGCATTATTGGTTACCGGCGCGGCACCGGGGGTACGGCGGGAGTCAACTATCTGGTCAAGGCGCTGGATTTACAGTTCTTCCCTGAACTGTGGAGCGTCAGAACGTCTATTTAACGGCGACGCCTAGCCCACCCTGAACTGAACGTGATGGCATTCGATTGTCTGGAGAATGGATATGAGCTTAAGCCTCAACGGTGTAACCCTGGCAAGCGTTCGAGAGCGCGACCAACAAGACCCGCTGGCCCACTTCAAACAGCGCTTCGCCCTGCCCGAAGGCGTGCTTTACCTGGATGGTAACTCCCTGGGCGCCCAACCAATGGCGGCCAAGCAGGCCGTCACTAATACCCTAGACCAAATGGCGCGACGAGTTAATCAAAGGCTGGAACCAGGGCTGGTTCGATGCACCAGAGCGCCTGGGCAACCTATTGGCTCCGATTATTGGCGCCAGGCACGGCGAAGTGAGCGTTACCGACAATATCACTTTGAATATCTTTAAGTTACTAGGGTATATCTGGCAGCAACGACCGGCGGAGCGGCAGGCAGTGCTGTCCGAAGGCGGCAACTTCCCCACCGATGGCTATATTGCTCAAGGCTTTTGCAGAGTAAGCGGTGCTGAGCACAGTTTTCTGCCCGAAGATGGAGATCTGGCTGCACACTTGGATGGTGTGGCAGTAGTGGTGCTTAGCCAAGTGAACTACCGCACGGGCAAGCTCCGCGATATAGCCGCTACTACGAAGCTGATTAACGATCACGGTGCCGAAGTGATCTGGGACCTTGCCCACTCGGCAGGTGCTCTGCCTATTGACCTTAACGGCGCGGGGGCACGCTATGCGGTGGGCTGCACCTATAAGTATCTGAATGGCGGCCCTGGTGCTCCGGCGTTTCTCTATGTCCATAAAGATGTGCAAGACGGCGGCTGGCAGCCGCTTTCCGGTTGGCACGGTCACGCCTCGCCGTTTGCGTTTGATGCCGATTACGCCCCTGCTGGCGATATTTCTCGTTTTCGCACTGGCACACACTCCGCCCTTGCCTACACAGCGCTCGAAGCCTCGCTTTCTCTATGGGCCGAAGTAGATATGCAGGCACTGCGCGATAAAAGTCTGGCTATGAGTGAGCTGTTCCGCGAGTGCCTAGCCGACAGTTTGGAAGCCCACGGCATTAAAGATATCCTGAATCCGTGAGACCGGCCCCCG
>NZ_MWVI01000048.1 GCF_002087295.1 Vreelandella lionensis
CCGGTCTCCGGAATAACCGGGGCGGTTCACGGTCCGTCCATTCGCTGATGACATCTCCCTGCACCCCATTGGGGTAGCCGAACATCATAAATACTTGGCCTCTCTCAATATCCGGTTCCAAATAGGCCATGGCGTTGGTCGCGCCGTAGTTGTTATAGACTTCGACAATATCCCCATTGGAGATACCCAATGCCTCGGCATCCTGCGGGTTTATTTCTATGGGCGCCATCGGGAAGCGGCCCTTGCGGAACGCCAAATGCTGATCATGATAGGCAGACTGCCAAATCAGGTTGGTGCGGCCGTTATTAATCCAGAAGTCGTACGTCTCTTTCTGCTGCTGGACAACTCCCGGTAGCCCATTCCACGGGGAGGGCTGGAAATGCGCCTTACCGTCATCGGTATCAAAGCGGTTGTCGGTGTATAGCATCTCGGTACCAATCAGTTTGCCGTCCCGATACTCCTTGATCGGTAGCTGCACACCATTGTTACCGGCAGCTCTGAGGCGCTCGTAGGTTGCCAAATGGCCGGTTGGCCCGCCTTGGCTATCGATCGCTTTTTCGTGCGCCATACGGAAGCCATCGTTGAAGGCATCCTCCTCGGTGGTCCAATCGAAACCTGAGAAGCGTCCAGCCATCTCTTGGTTGCCAGCAGTCTCATAGCGCGCTTTGAGTGCGTTGGCGATATCGGCAGCAATAAGGCAGTCCGGCTTGGCGATGCCGGGAGGGTCCATAAAACGCTCAGACAGTCGGAGCCGACGCTCTCCATTCATAGAGGTTAAGTTCATCTCGCCGGGATGGGTAGCAGGCAGCACTAGATGGGCGTACTCGGCAAATTTAGTTCGGTAGAGATCGATATCGACAATGAATAGGCCACCTTTGTTTTTAACGGCATCATAGACAATATCGACCAGCTCTTCAGTGGTGGCACCACGCGCTTCGGCAAGGGCTTGGTTAACAATAGTGGCACGACGCTTAATGGCCTGCCGATAGGTCTCAGCATTGACCGTGGTCTGAAACGCGTTACAAGCCCACACCGTTAACATCATGCCATTGTCTTTGATCAGCTCTTGATCGATATAAGGCGCTGGCCGACCACCTGGGTAGGGTGGCCGTGTGTAGCCTTCCTGGTGTCCTCCCATTCTCACCACCCCGGTACCGCGTCGGCCGACGTTATGCGTGGCCAGCACTAGATTGACGAGGGAGGATTGGATGCGGTAGTTGTCATTGCCCCAGATGATTCCTTTCTCATAGGCGTGCATTGTACGGGGAGGGTGGCCACTCGCTTTGGGTTGGTAGGCCCACTCGGCTGCTTTGATAAGGGCGTCTCTGGGCACGCCGGTAATCCGGCTGCACTCATCCAACCCTAGCCGATTGGCATCCAGCATGGCATCGAAGCCGCTGGTAAACGCTGCGATGAATGCTTGGTCATGCCAGCCTTGCTCTACGACATAGCTAAGAAGCCCGTTAAATAGGGCAGTATCGGTGCCGGGCTGTATCGCTAGGTGAAGCACGTTCTCTTTGCCGGCAATGGTCTCGCAGATGGCAACGGTGGGCGTGCGGCGCGGGTCCACCAGGATCACTTTGCCCCGCCTGACCGTCTCTTCGGGAAACCATGCCTGCTTCTTACTGATATTGGAGCCGTTGAGGTTCGGCTCCCAGTGCGCCAGAAACCAGTTGGTTTGGGTCTCATAGGAGTTGCCGCCAATGGAGAAGATGACATCGGCCACCTCGGCGTCTTCATAGCTGTTGTTGAGCTCGCCTATACCCATATCACGGGTGGCATGGCACTCTGAATTATAGGCAGGCCGGTTGTGAATTCTGACCATCTGGCTTTGCAGGCCGCTAAAAATCAGCTTGCCGGTAGCCCAGGTATTCTCAAAACCACCGCCAGCGCCGCCATGGTCAAATAAATTAAAAAACAGCTGATCAGGGCCGTCATTGTCGAGGATGCGCTGGGTTACGCCCGCATAGAGAGCTAAGGACGTTTCCCAGTTGCTCTCTACCCAATCATCACCGGTGTATTGAAGCGGATACTTCAGACGCCGTTCGCCAATCGGGGTATTTTCAGCATACATAATGCTCGCCATCTGGCCGCCACGGGTGGATGAGAGCCCCTTGTTAACGCTGCACTCCTTGTCGGGAACGATCATGATGGTGTGTTCACTGCCATCGTGATCCTTGATCTGGTTCACCATGGCGGGTGTCATGGTGACCTGCATGGGCGAGAGCTGCTGGGTGAAATCTAGCCGCAGCGCGTTTTGATCCGACGCTCTTCCTCCTTCTGTGTTGGCTGGCCACTTATAAACGTGGTAGCCACAACCCACGATACAGAAATGACAGGCCATATTAGTTTTCTGAGCATTCATTGGTGGAAGGGGAATGCGGTCCTTGAACTGGCTCATCGTTGTTCTCCTAGAGAAACCGCTTGGTCGTAATCAAAGAATATTGGCCTGGCGACCATAAATCAGGCCGTCGACGGAGATGGCGTAGAGGGTATCTTCAGTTTCTTCGTAGGCTAGGACGACTCTGGGTAGATTTTCCGTGGCTTGGCCAATCACCATCTGGCCTGCGTTATCAGCATCAAAGATGCTGTAGTGGCAAGGGCACTTAAAGGTACCGGCGTCTTTGTCGTAGTTGACTGGGCATCCCATATGCGTGCACTGGGTACTGTAAGCGACGACGGATTTTTGGGGACCTATACCGCCTTTGATTGCCTTCTCTCTGCGAATAACGGCGCAAGGGGAGCGGTCATCAGGATAAGTGAAGTAAAAGGGCTCGTTGATGTTTAAGTCAGCCAGTTTAGCGACCTTGCTTCGTGGGTAGGGAAGCGTCGTATTACCTGAAGCGGTAGGGCGTACATCAGGCTGCTGCCCATGCGATAAGGGTGACAGTGAGAGGGTGCCCACTGCGGCGCCGCTGCCAGTAAGCTTTAGAAAATTGCGTCGACTTAGCCGTAACATTGTTGGGTGCTCCAGCGCTGGATGTTAATCGGTTGTTATTCATTGTTTGAGTTTTGTGTTGGTTTCTGGGAACGTATTGGTTCAATAGTGCTCCGTATAAAATATTGCTTTATAAGACTTTTGGGGGTGGCATTGCTGGACGTTGTGAGTTGATAAATTAAAATGCATTCTTAAAATATAGAGTGGTATTAGTCGTAATAAAGGTTAATTTTCTGATAGGAGTAGTCGATAAATTAATCAATATTTTAGGGTTGTTCGTTTTGAGTTTTTGGTTTTTTTAAAGTGGTAATACAATGAATTATATTTCTAGTTATCGATATAGTGGAAAAGTATTAAAAATTTACTAATTATAATGACGGGGGAGATTTTTGAGGGGTGCTAATTTATTAATGTGGGCGTAAAAAATTGACAGAAGTCATAGAAAATGAGGTTTACCTCGAGCTAGGATGCCCTCTGGAAAAGCTGCCCAATGTTGGGCTATTTTTTGTTTGATGGGAGGCCACTGATGGATAATTTGACAGCACTTACTTTTCTGCCGCAAGACCAGCTAGATTTAGCTTATTCGCATGAAGTTCGGGAGCTAAATCGCTACCGAGGCTTAGCACTGAGCTTTCTGCCTTTTGATCCACCTATCAGCCGCTTGATGGATGCGATTGGCATGGAGTGTGTGCATAGACTTTGTAGTTTGCAGGAAGTGGCAAGGCAGCTGGAGCTTGGCGCTTGCGCAAATGCTAACCACCAGAAGGAACCTCCATTTTTCAATAAAATGAGTAAGCACTTCTTCGTTGTAGATGAAAATATGGGGCATCATCTATTAATAAACGCCGAAAAAGCCGCTGAAATGACGTGTACGTTTTTTGGTTGGCTATTGGAAACGAATGCTACGCCAGAGTTACATCAAGCATTATCCTGAATCCGTGAAGCCGGCGCCG
>NZ_MWVI01000005.1 GCF_002087295.1 Vreelandella lionensis
TCCGGGGGCCGGTCTCACGGATTCAGGAATAAGTATAAAGCAGAGATAGAGCCTGCATATACACAAACAAAAATATCATATAACTCTTAAAACTAGAGCTATTCATCATACAAAACCTGCTTATAAAAAAGCAGTGCTGTTACACACTGCTAAGATTCCACTCATTTAAAAGCTATATTTGACCCAACAGCATTTGCCTATTAAGACAGATATGGTGCAACATCTGCTGCCGCTTACTACCAGCCAAATTTGGAAAATGGGTTTGAGCAACTTGATACCTATAACTATCAAGAGCAACATTATTTCCAAACTCGGCGGGACGGCTATTAGCAGCAGTCACTAATTGACCAGCAGCATCCAAAAACTTACTTGCTACATCACTTAGATGCTGCTGCGTAACTGTTGAAACGTAATGCTCAACATAGATATTACCTGAATTCGGTTCTTTATAGGTGCCATGAATTGCCACAGCGCTTGCAGGCCCACCTTCATCACGCACCTCATTTGGCAAGACAGTAAAATCACCATAACCATAAGAATTATGCTGATAACTATTGATTTGATTAGAAAAAAACTCTGGGCCACCATAATCAGCATTTCTGGGCTGAGACCTAAAACAGTCTATGATATCGATTGCTTTGCCACTAGAAACAGCGCTTCTTTGTTGGACATTTAAGCTATTAGGTAGCATCACCTGGAAAACAACATTTGCTTGGCTATCGATAATCTGCAAATCAGAAGCAGAAATATTAGATGTATTGTAAGCAATGGCTATATTACTATTTGAAAAGTAATTGATGAAATTTAAAATCTCTTGTGAAGAATGAGTATTTTCAACTAAAAAGGTGGGAATCCAATTTGCGTTTGCTAGGCTGTTTCCCATTAATTTATTATACCAGCCTTTATCTCCTGCTTTAAAATTAGACTTTGAAGGATTTACTATAACCAAAGGAGAAAAACCACCCTTTATCAAAGCATCAAGAGAAGCAAATAAGTCTCTTGGGTTATGGCGAACCGGCTCAATAATAGGCGTTACCGTACCATCAAAATAATGTGTGCTTGCAAAATCTCTTAATGCTAATAACTCATACTGCTTGCCATATAGATAAGGAAAATACATGTTCCACTTGCTCCCTTTAGGATTTATTTTATAGCAAAACTTCCGATAGCTTTTCAGTCACTACCTTTCTTTTCTTTTCTGATAGAGGTGTTGCATAGCCAAGCACACGAAGGCTATAAGGCACAGAGACTTTACGAATGACTGAATTTTAGTATCAGTTTTACGTGCCCTCATTTGCTCCACATACAAATGATGAGCAGTCTCAACACTTACTTTTTCAAATAGCGATAGCCAATGCTGATATATAAGGCCATTTGGTAAGCTTATTTTCTGGCCTGAAATTATTTCAGCAACATTAACTTTCTCGACTTGTCTCAAGCACTGATACATTGACAAATGATCAACTTCAATAACATTAGATGATGCTTTTTTAATCTCTCTTAAACTACCACGCTTTGTCAAAGCCAATAACCCTACATTCTCGTGAAGATTGCTCTGGTATTTATATAAATTCTTCTCAGAAACAACTACATAGACCTTATAAAAAGCTTGAAGATAATTTTGGCTTTGAGTAGGCAACCGAGTGGCACTATCTAAATCAGTTTTAATCTCATAAGCCGTTGAAGTGCCGTTATAAAGGGCTAAATCTGCAATTGATCCCGCCACAGGTAGTTCGACATGCAGCCCCGCTGTGCGCGGATTATGGCGTCCAAACACAATTCGATTTGCAACTTCACTTTTGTAAACATACTCAATACGATAAAATTTTCTGATTACCATCCATGCACTATCGTAAATTTCAGCAATTGTTTTCCCACTGAACCGGGACAACTCTTGCAATCCAAGTACGTCACGCAGCACCTCAGCCGCATCATCACTTTCAGATAAACGCGTGAAGTTCGGCTCGTAAATAAGGCTGATAACTGTACAGGCTCAAGGTTATCGAAATAGCTGCTCATAGTTGATACTTCAAAATAGGGTTTAAATGACTGTTTCCAAACTAAAGTACATTTAAGCAGCGAATAGTCAACACTCAAACAATCCGCCCAATCCGAATCTCACACCGCCCCAGAATCTCCACATCATGCATATCCTGAGGCTTGATCATGTCCGGCTGGTAGTGCTCGGTATCACTAATCAAGTACAACGCCCCGCCCGCCAGGCGCTGTACTCGTTTAATCCGGCGCTCCCCACTGACCAGCAGCAAAAACACCCCTTCCTGCTTAGGGTCGCGGTTACTCCGATCCACCAGCACCCAGTCACCATCGGCCAGGGTGCCGTCCATCGAATCGCCGCGCACTTTGATGCCCACCACCTGGGCAGGGTCTAGCCCCTGTTCGCCTAGTTCACTGAGTGGGAACTGCAAAGTGGTCTTGATCGGCTCCCCTTCGAGGCTGAGTCCTGCTCCGGCAGCAGCCTCTATGTCATACATCGGAATGGATGCCATGCCTTCAGAGGAATCAAAGACCTCAACATTAGATGAAATCGAACGATTACCAGTCAGCACGTAGTGGGTATTGACGCCGACAGCATCCAACGCCGATAGATAGTCAGCTTTTGGAATGCGTTTCTCGCTCTCATAGAGCATTTGAGTATTTTTCGTAATGCCTGCGATATCACCAAGCTCGGTCTGAGAGAACCCCAGCCGCACTCGCTCTTCACGCAAACGCATCCCAATTGAAGTCATTTAATTTCATTCCCCATTGACAATGAAATCATTTGATTCCATTCTGATCATGTCTCTTACTTCACAATACTTTGCAAGGGAGCCACTGCCATGGCCACACCTGCTACTAGTCAAACTATGACACTGCCTATTCGACACACCATGCACAAAGCACGCTCAGCGGGAGGCCCCGTATTTGCGTACTAACTCGGAGCCAAGCTCTGCCATCGCATTTTCTACTTCAGTCAGTCCTTCAGGGGCCTCAATTACACCGTGCTGATCGGCCAAATCTCCTTCATTCAGCAATTCGTAATGCCGATGAGCCAGCCCTATAAAGCGCTCAATCAACGGGTCGGAACGGAGCGCCTTACGGATATTGTCGACCTGACGTCCTTCGTAACGGCGATTCGGGTCTTCGAGGAAAGCAATCTTGCGGAATCCGACGGGACGGGGCGTCACATCGAGCAGCTTTCCGTCCGGTGTTCGGATAACGGTGTGAAACTCGGCTTCAATCATGACACGTGGCCACTCCCAGATAGCCCAGCCGAACACCTGTTCGCCGCCTATAGCCTTCAGTGCCTCTGGCACGACGTCGAAACATTCATTTTCTTCTGCACCCGCCAAGGGTTCATGGGGGACATGAACGGGCTTTCCCCCAGAAACGACCTCCTGGCAGAAGGCTAGCGTATGCGGCTTACGAATATTGGCTGCTTTCATCCCTAGCTCTCTTTAACACGACCCTTTTAAAGCCTTTTACTTCATTAAGGAAGCCTAACCCATGGCCACCGCTAACACCATCGACCAAAAGCCTTTAGCAGCCGCTGCTTGCAAAAGCCCAATCATGACCTACCTCACCGAGGCCGAGCGTTCCAATCTCGAACGTATCACCCAGCTGGAAATGCGTTCGATGTCGGCCACCGCTCGCATGCTCATGCTGCGCAGCATTGCCCAATACGACCAAGACACCCTCTCCGCTGAATAACCCGTTGTTCGTGCTTCTGCATAAGGAATGCCGCCATGCACCAAGACACCCGTCGCATCCGTCAACGCTATGCCGCCATCAATTTGGACGACTACGAAGCCAAGTTGATTGACGCCCTGGTCGACTACACCGGCATGTCGAAAGCCACCTTGCTGCGCCAATTTGGTGCTGAAAGAAGCGCTCGAAACACTCGGCGTTAGCGACCTTGTGAATACCAGTGTGGGCCAACGTGCATCGTAAAAACAGGCACAAAAAAGGCCCAAAAGGAGCACCCAAAATGCCCCAGAACCACCTAGTGCTGGATGACGAACTCGAACGCCAGCTAGAGGCGGTGCGGCAACAACTTGGCCTGGAAACGATCGACCAGGCCGCCGAATGGCTCGCCCGCCGTCGTTTACGCAAGGGCGTGGGCAACCTCACCGGAAGAGGCCGCGCCCTTTACGAAATAAGGGGGCGCAGTGACTGAGCACACAGAGATAGCCATGCATGCGGGCCGCCGATTACGCGTCGACTGCCCTCACTGCGGTAGCCACATGAAGGTGCGAACTTCGAAGACGCATCTACCTGACTACCGCGAACTGTATCTGAACTGCACCAATGAGTTTGCCTGCGGGTTCCGCTGCAAGGCCAGCCTGGGAATTATCGAAACCATCGTTCCCAGCTACCACCCGAACCCTCACGTGAACATCAAATTTGGTGCGTGGCTGAAGCGGCAAATTCGCCTGGAAGCCGAAGGCCAGATGCGTCTTGGTCTCGAACATCAAACCAAGAAGGAACCACACCATGAACGTCGCACCCATTAACGCCGCGAAAGCACCGTTCGATATCGCCACCGAAGTGCTCTGGCAGAACCGCTGGGATAACCGCGCCGAAGCGCTGCGCATCACCATCGGTACGCTGGTGAATGACTACGGCATTGCGGAAGCCACCGCCGAAGTGGCGGCCATTCAGGCGTTTGCGGATCTGGATAGCATCAATCTGGATTCCACCATCGATCTGAACGCCAGCACCGCCCATGTAGTCGTGCTGCGCACCCGCAACGGCTGCCCGGTGGTGGTTCACCGCCCGCGACCTCGACCGCATGATCCAGCAGGCCCGCGATGCTGGCTTGGCTCAAGTGGTCGATGCCGATACCCGCCGTCCTGTCGTCCTTGAGCATTGAGGTGATCGTCATGGCTAACGTAACGCCGTTACCCACACGCCAACCCGCGGCCATCGTCCACACCGACCGCGCTGGGTTCGGTGAACTCCGCGCCGAGCTGCACAGCCGCGCGGCGGATCAAGACTTGATCAGCGTCTGGGCGGATCTCCCCTTTCCAGAACGCCGCTTTGTGCTGAAAAGCGCCGGACTAACCCCGGAGGCACCCCAACAAATCACCAAGCTAGCCAAGCCGGAACGCGCCGCCGTGCGCGCCGCCATCCACCGTATGAGCGACTACGCCAACGGCCTTAAGGATCAACTGCGCAACCGCGCCCATCACCCTAGCTGCGAACTGGCCAGCCACGCCCGCCAAGCCATCGCGGAAGGCAACACCAAAGCCGCACTGCACTGGCTAAGCCTGATCGAAGAGGGGGTCGCATGAACCTACCCACCACCATGCACGGCCTGTACGTCATCAAGGCTCGTTTTGACTACCTCGCCAAGCAGCTGGAGCAAGCAGGCCACCGCATGGCTGCCGAGGAACTCAAGCGCGAAGCCCATCACTTCGGCTGCCAGCTCACGCAAATCGAAAGCGTACTGGATGAATACCGCGTCGACATTGCGGCGGTTCAGCTTCCCCCTGCACTGCCGCGCTTTATCGGCATGGATATGGCGGCCGTGGGCTGTGAGTGCACAGCAGTTCAAGAGGTAACAGCGTGAGCGCGTTAGCCCTAGCCTTTCAGCACAGCTCTGGCACCAAGGATTGCTACACCTTCCTGCAGGCGCACTTTGAGCGCTTGCCGTCGTTGGCTCAGACGCTGGCCGAGGGATACGCGCATGTGTCCAAGCGGCATGGCCACGCGGCGGCTAACTGCTGGCTACGCCGCAACGCGCAAGATCTGATCGACCCGGCCAGCATCTACCGCCGCTTTCAAGCCATCAACCATGACCTGGAGCGCGGCTTTAACACCCTGGTGAAGCGAGCTTCTACCACTATCGAAGGCCTGAAAGCCGCCTGCGAGTGGCTGGCCAGCGTTCAGGATCGCTTAGTGGTGCATGGCTTGAATGCCACCCACGACGATGAAGCGATGACAAACCACGCCCAAGCCCAAGCCGTGGCACTGGAACGCGAGTACAGCAAGCTGGTAGGCGGCATCGCCGAGCATAACCGCCGCCTACGTTTGGGCCTGCTTCCACCCCCGCTCAACCTGAAAACGCCAAAGGCGCGCACCCTTTCCGGCCAAGCGCGTGAAGTGGCGCTGCAAATCGCCACCTCACGCAACCCGTTAAGCCCACCCCTGGGCATCATTCCATTGATGGCTGTTTTCCGGTGGCATCGCGCCCCGGTGATGAACCTCGCCGTCGTCAATGAAATGGCGCTCGAAAAGGCCCGTCACCGGGCGCGCCTGCAGGGCATTAACCCGCCTAGCCTCAAGCTGAAAAGCAGCGTGCAGCTTGCCAAGCTCACCGACTACCTTTGGTGGCGTCGGCAGCTACGCCGTTTGTGCGGTCGCCGGTTAGAGCAGGTGCAGCGCGAGGCGCACCGTGTGCACAAACGCGCAGGCATTTACTGCAGCAACGTCACGCTCGACCGCCGTCGTTCCCAAAAGAACCGTACCCGCGCCCTGCTGGAAGCGCTGGAAGCCATCAACCAGGAAGGCCAGGTCTACACGCTGGCCGAACTGGCCGAGCTGGGCTTAGCCAACCCCGCCACCGACGGGCAGCATTGATGCTGCGCATCAGCGACACCGAGGCGGAATCACGCCGCATGGGCCATGTAGGCATGTTCTACACCATCACCGCGCCTAGCCGTTTTCACCCGGTGATCTCTGAGAACAGCGGGCGCAATTCAAAGTACGACGGCAGCACCCCACGGGATGCGCAAGCCTACTTGCAGAAGGTATGGGCGCGCACCCGGGCGGCGTTGGCCCGCGAGAACCTGGGCATTTACGGCATTCGCGTGGTGGAGCCTCACCACGACGGCACCCCGCATTGGCATCTACTGATCTGGATGAAGCGCGAAGACACCAAGCGCATCAACCAGATCATGCAGAGCCACGCCGAAGCCGACACGTCCGAAGAGCTTTACGACCGCCGTGGCCGCAAAACCACCGCGCGGTTCAAGGTGGAACGCATCAACTACACGAAGGGCACCGCCGCTGGCTACGTGGCCAAGTACATCTCGAAAAACATCAACGGCGAGCAGTTCACCCGCGAAGGCGTGGCCAACGATGACAAAGACCGCTATGGCCACGAACTCACCAGCATCGCGCCGCGCATTGAATCCTGGGCGGCCGTGTGGGGCAGTCGCCAGTTTCAGTGCGGGGGGCTGCCAAGCGTCACCGTGTGGCGTGAAGTGCGCCGACTGAACGAAAAGCACATCGAGGAGCTAGCCGCCTGGGAAGCCGCCACCCGCCCCGAGCGCCGCGTGGCGGATCGCCTGCACCAGATCCGCAAGGCCGCCAACGCGGGCCAGTGGGACCAATTCTTACGCTTGATGGGCGGCCCCAATCTGCCCCGCAAACAGCGCCCGATCAAACCCTGGACGATGCCCCGCGTGGATCTCCAACAAGCCGAATTCAGCCACGCCACCGGCGAAGTGCGCGAAGGCGTCGAAGCCAAAGGCCGTCACGGCGAAAGCAAGCTCGGCACCTTCGGCATCGTCGTCTCCGACGGCCGAGGCAACGAACACGAATACCTGACCCACTTTTATAAGTGGGAAGTGCGCAGTAAAGCGCAGCGCCACCAGGGGGTTTCGGGAGGCGGCGAAGCCGCGTCCCCTTGGACTCGTGTCACTAACTGTACGCAGGGGCCAGATATCCAGCCCCGAGAGCCATCACCCGACGAGAAAAAAGCCCAACGCGAACGTCTCGAAGAGTGGAAGCGCTCAGAAATTTACCGAGCCGAAGCGGAAGACGCCTACCGCGAAGCCCAGGAAGCCAGAGAAGCGGCGCGAAAACTCTTCGCGCCGTCCAAACCTACCCAGCAGGAAGAGTACTTCCCGCCCGAACTTTGTTAACTGAAGGAAGAACGATGGCAGATAACGCCGACCGCGCCGCGGTCACCATCCAACAAATCCTGGAGGCCACGCTGGCACGCCGCGCCACGCTCGCCACCCAGGCCACCAACAGCGAATGCGACGACTGCGGCTACCCAATCCCAGCCGCACGCCGCGAAGCCGCACCCTGGGCCACAACCTGCATCGAGTGCCAAGGCATTCGTGAACTGAAAAACAAGCAAGGACGGTAAGCAATGAAAAAACCGATACCCGCTAACCACCGTTTTGCCATCACCTTGCTCGCTGCAGGTTTTGGCTTGGGCGCTGCTTTCCAGCTAGGCGTAAGCACCATTAGCCACTTCAAGCCCCGCGTTGAGGTGATCGAGATCCGCACCCAAGCAAAAGCAGCGCCCAAGGGCATCGCGCAACGGTTGGAGTTTTAGGAGGAAGCATGGAGAGCAATCACGCTCCACCCAAAGGCGGCACTGTGGCAAGGCAAGCCGCCATGCTCTGCCAAGATCGCGTCTTCCGGCTCTACCTGGACCGTCGTCGCCGGGCCAAGTTTGGCATTGAGCCCAGCGCCTTGCACGACGGTACTCACAACGAACAGGACGCCCGGGATTGGTTAATCGCGGCCTGCCAAATCAACAGCCGCGCCGAGCTGGACAGCAACCCAGCCGCGCGCCAAACGTTTCGCATCATTCGCAACCGTGTCAACCACTGGCGGGCGAAAGAAAAAGGAGAAAAGAGCCCATGAGAATTAACGACCAACGGGATATCGATAAAGAGCTGACCGATGCTTTGGCCCGCGCAAAGGCTGGGGTAGATCTGACAATGATTGAGCTGCCGGACGTAGTGGTGTTCCCCAGGTTGATTCCGGCAATGCCCGCGACCGCGCGCAAAGCACGCAGCACCGGCATATTGCTTGGCAGGCCTGGCCCCAAGTTTGTTAAACGTGGCCACCATGTGCGCTATCGTTTATCTGACGTATACGCCTGGCTGGAATCGAGCGAGAGCTATTCCAGCACCGCTGAAGCGTCAATGCGCACCGCTACTTCCATCGCCTCGTAACTACTCGCTTATGACCTCTTTCCCCTGCCCGATCTGAGCAAAAAGCTGCACCGCATTACGCTTATGGTCGGGCTGGAGGTGGGCATAATATTTGATCGTCGTCTGAATATCCGAGTGAGCCATCAGCTTGCTCACCGTGAGAAGATCCACTCCCGCCATGACCAACTGACTCGCAAAGTATGGCGCAGCGTATATAGCACCATTCCATCGTTTAGCCCTGCCAGCTCACGTACCCGCTTCCACGGTTTCCGCATTGCATCCTTGCCTAGCCGCTTGCCATTAACAGGTGATGGAGAACACATACCCGCTGCTGGGCTTTCCTTGCTGCTCCCACCATTTTTCCAGCACATCCATGGCCGGGTCTGAAAGCGGGACGGTCTGCGGCTCGGGAGATTGGTGCGCCGTTTTTTCGATGATTTTGCGAATGCTCTTAAATTCGAAATTCACATGCGGCCAACGAAGGCCAAACAAATCACCAGGTCGAAACCCGGTGTAATACATGAGCAGTAGCCACGGCGCGGCATGATCGACGTATGCCACCCCATCCAGGTCGGGTAAATACCGCTTACCATGAGCCCGGCTGCTTCGCCGTTGCGACCGTTTTTCCTCTTGGTAGGCGTCCAGGCCAGCAAAAAAGGCGTCACGCTCGCTACCTTCCAGATAACGGCGCCCCTCGTCCGCTTCGAGCTGGTCATCAGTAAGCGCTGGCTTTTGGAGCTTGATGTCCTTTAGTGGGTTTTGCGTAATGACACCGCGCTTAGCTGCGTGGTTAAGCAGTGTTTGCAGCGCTCCATAAGAGCGTTTCAGGGTTTGGTAGGCCTGGGGCTTTATCGGTGGGTCTGCATCGGGGGCTCCCGCCTCTTTTTGGGATTGCCACGCTCAACGTCAGCCAGGCTAAGGGTATCCCTAGGCTTATCAAGCCACTCGGTAAAGCTATTTTCGATACGCCTTAAGGTGGAATCGCCATCCTTGCGCCGCTTCTGGTGGTCGGCATAATCGGTCTGCAGGTAAGTTCTAAGCGTTTGCTGATGCTGACGTTCCGCTTCGGCCTTTGTCTCTTCAATCACCGCGCGGGGATCGCCGCCTTGCGCAACGACTGCCAACGCCTCGCGCGCGGTTTCTCGAGCTTGAGTAGCAGTTAAGACACCGTACTTGCCAATGGTGAGCATGCGTTGGTTGCCCGTCTTAGTCCGATAATAAAGACGAAATGACAAACCCCGCTGGCCATGGCGCACATGAAAGCCTGCCAGCTCAGTATCAAAAACATCATTGCCAGGTGGCGATTTACTAAGCTCTAATAAAAAACGTGCGGTCAGCTTTGCTTTCTCAGTGCTCTTGCCCACTCCATACTCCGATAAGTCGAAAAACCAGGTAGCAAATAGGTAGCAAGATGAGGATAAATGGGGTCAAAGCCAGCAACAAGTAGAAATAGAAAGCGTTAAATAAGCCATTGATTTATAGAATATATACTTACCCACATGTTTCTGGGGATATATCGAGTTATCTTATCCACAGGCCTTCGGGAGGCAGAGGTCGTAGGTTCGAATCCTGCTATTCCGACCAAGAATTCAATGAAAACGGCCACTTAGCTTTTAGAGCAAGTGGCCGTTTTCGTGTGCGCGAACATCCGTTCTACCTATCGCCGCCTGCCGCTTAATGACTCCTTGGCTTGTCACAAAAAAATAAAGATAGCTTGCTAACGGCATGCTAAGGTAACTCCTTCTCCATACTCGTCATTTGGAAGCAGACCCATTAAACACTTAGCCCATATCAAAGCGGTCCTCTTACTCGCCAGCACCATGACAGTGATGTCAGGTGCCATTATTGCCCCTGCTCTGCCGGGTATCAGCCGTCACTTCCCTGAGCACCCTCAAGTCTTGATTCAACTGGTACTGACGATTCCTGCTCTCATGATTACGCTTTTTAGCCCACTGATGGGCTATTTAGCAGATCGCTTTGGGCGCAAGAAACTGCTGTTGATGATGCTATTTATTTACGGCTTTGCCGGAGTGGCAGGCTTTTTCATCGACCGTGTCGATTTGCTCTTGAGCTCCCGTGCGCTCTGGGCATTTCCGTAGCGGGCACCTTAGCATTAGCACCACGCTGGTAGGCGATTATTTTGATGGCAATGAGCGTGTGCGTTTTTTAGGGCTACAAAGCAGCTGCATGGCGCTCGGGGGTGTGATTTTTATCAACCTGGGCGGGATACTTTCCGACTGGAGCTGGCGCGGCCCATTTCTACTCTATATGACCGGTTTATTGCTGCTTCCCTATGCCTGGGCCATCCTGCAAGAGCCGACGTCGGCCAGTACTCAAAGTAGTCATGCCAGTGATGAGCCGGTAAAGGTAGATTACGGGCGTACCGCCCTTGCCTATCTCATTGCCATGATTAGCATGATGATGTTCTACCTATTTCCTGCTCAGTTACCTTTTCTGCTCTCTCAACAAGGCCCCATTAGTGGCGTCGCCATCGGCATTGCCCTTATCCATGGCAGCGTTTTCGGCCAGCATCGTTGCGTTCGGCTATGGCTATTACAAACCTTTTCTTTCGGTAATGACCATTTATGTACTTGGCTTTATCCTTGCCGCCACCGGATTTTTCATCGTAGGTTTAACCAATAGCTACGCGATGGCCATTATCGGTGCCGCTGTCTCAGGGTTTGGGCTAGGTGCGTTTATGCCTAATACCACGGCGTGGCTAATGCGCATTACGCCCCAGCGAGTGCGAGGGCGCGTGTTTGGTGGTTTTACGTCTACTTTCTTTTTTGGCCAGTTTATCTCTCCGGTGGTGGTCGCCCCGGCGTTACTATGGCTCGACACGCTACGCAGCGTGTTTGTTGCCATGGCGGTGCTGTGCTGCCTACTTGCGCTGATACTGGCTCTGCTTGGTCAAACCTACCTGAAGGCAGATGCCAAACTTTAGCGATGGCTGGCTTACCCAGGTGGATGAATCAGCCCCACGACGCTGACTAAAATCAACACCGCCCCCAGCACGCGGAAAAATAGACCCGTATCGGCATTGAGCAAGTAGCGGTGGGCTTTTTCACCAAGCAAGTGGCCGATAAAGGCACAGGGCAGCAGCCACAGTTGATGAATGAGCTGTAGGTCAACGCCTGCAATCACAAACGACACCATTTTGATCACGACCAAAATAAACCACAGCACAAACATGGTGTCGCGTAACTGCTCTTTCGCGACGTGAGTGGCGAACACGGACACAATCAGCGGTGCGCCAATCAGCGACGTGCCGCTAACGTAGCCCCCCAGCCCCAGCAGTACATAATCCACGTACTTATTGTTACTTCTAAACGGTTTATTCAACACATAGCCGATGGCGTAGATGATCACGATACCGAAGATGATACTGGTCATCACATTGGCGGGCAGGGTGAGCAACCCAACCACCCCCACCAGCTGGGCACGATCATGATCTTGAGCGCTTTGCCTAAATAGCCCCAGTCGATGTTGCTCTGAACCGCAGCGCTGCTGCCCGCCTGCTGCAGCTGACGATGCCCATTCCAGGCAATCCAACTGGAAAAAATCAGCAGATGAATGGCAATAATCGGCAGGAACACCAATGGTTCGTTGACGACGAGCAGGAGAAACGGCAGCGCCAATACCGCGCCACCAAAGCCAAGACTGGTGCGCACAAAGCCGCTCCAGGCAAAGATAAGCCCAATCAGCACGTACTGATACCAAAGTAAATCTGCCATAGCGTTGATAGGTTTCCTTACAGTGATGGGATCAGCCCAACTGCCACCAGCGCGGCAGCAGTGCGCGCACCTGGGCATGGGCAAAACGGTCATCCATTAATACCACAACCCCTTCATCGTCGGGGCTGCGGATCACTCGCCCGGCGGCCTGTATCACCTTGATCATCCCAGGAATCCGCTAGGTGTAGTCGTCTCCCCGGCCAAAGCGCGCCTGCAATCGAGCTTTCAGCGCTTCGTTAAAGTCGTTAAACGGCGGCAAGCCCAGCGTTGCCACAAAGGCACCGATCAATCGCTCACCGGGTAGGTCAATGCCCTCCGCGAAGGCTCCGCCCAGTACCGCAAAACCAATGCCTTTACCGCTGGGAGTAAAGCGCGCCAAAAACGCCTCTCGCTCGGGCTCCTGCATGCTGCGCGTTTGCGCAAACACCGGAATCTCAGGGTGCGCCTGCTCGAACGCGTCCATCACCTGCTTGAGGTAGGCAAAGCTACTAAAAAACGCCAAGTAGTGGCCCGGCTTGTGCTGATAGTGCGCCGCCAGTGTCGCTACAATCGGGGGCACCGACGCCGTGCGCTGATGGTAGCGGGTCGAGATATCGCTACGCACATGAACCTCTAGCTGTTGCGCCACGAAGGGAGATTCCACCTCGCGCCATACGCTGCGCTCCGGCAACCCCAGTAAGTCGCGGTAGTAGTAAAAAGGCGACAGCGTGGCGGAAAACAGCACCGTGCAGTGAGCGCGCTTAAAGCGCGGGGCGAGAAAGTCCGCCGGGACCACATTGCGTAGCCCAAGCACCGCACTTCCTTTGCCCTGACTTTCCAGGTCACAGAGGGAGTGCTCGTCAAACTGCTCCGCTAAGCGGCAGAACGCCAGCGTTTCAAACAGCAGCTCTTGAAGCGCCTGATTCGCCCCTTCGGGATGTTCCACGAGATAATCAGTCATCGCCCCGGCCAGGGTATGCAGTGCGCTCACCAGTTTGGTGGGCAGCGTTTCTAGCAAGTGGTAACGCCGCTCCGCCGCTTGGGCGGCCACCTCTTTATTGAGCGCCTGCCACTGCCTGCCTACGCGGGCCAGCGGCTTGGCTAAGGCGGGCGGGGAGTGACGGCGCAGGAAGCTCAAGCGCTGCTGGGAGAGCGCGGCGCTGTACATGCCACGAGCACGGTCTCTACCAGGTTATGCGCCTCATCTACCAGCAGCCCCACTCGCCAGTCGTTGGCTTGAGCAAGCCCGTGCAGCAGTGCGTGGCTATCGAACCAGTGGTTCACATCCCCCACCACCACATCGGCCCAGCGGGCTAGCTCCTGGCCTAAGTAGTAGGGGCAAACCTGATGCGCCAGCGCCACTTCGCGCAGCGCATCGCGCGCTAGCCAGCCTTTTTCCACCGCCGCTTGGCGGGCGGCAGGCAAGCGGTCGTAAAACCCTTTTGCTAACGGGCAGGCATCGCCTTGGCAGGCGGTGCCGGGGTATTCACAGGCTTTATCGCGGGCGACGAGTTCCAGCACCCTCAGCGGCTGGGCAGGAGCTTCTAGGCTCGCCAAGGCATCCAGCGCGAGGCGGCGGCCAGGGGTTTTCATAGTGAGAAAAGCGATGCGGTCGAGCCGCTGGCGGGGCATCGCTGAGAGCATGGGAAACAGCGTGCCCAGGGTTTTGCCAATGCCGGTGGGCGCTTGGGCCAGCAGGCAGCGTCCGGTGCTGGCGGCTTTGAACACATCTTCGGCCAACGCCCGCTGCCCTGGACGAAAGTCCACGTGGGGAAAGGTCAGCGTGGCGAGCCACGCATCGCGGCACTCGCGGTGGGCGGCCTCCTGCTCGGCCCAGGCTAAAAAGCGCTGGCATTGGTCGGCAAAAAACGCCGCTAGCTCCTCGGCACGGGTATCAAGCGTCAGCCGGGTTTCCTGGCTGCTGGCAATATCCAGGTACACCAGCGCCAGCGTGATGTGTGAAAGGCCGCGCTCGGCGCAGAGCAGCGCGCCGTATATCTTCACCTGGGCCCAGTGCAGTGCACGCTGGTTATCCGACATGCGCGCTAGGCTGCCGCGATGGGTTTTGACCTCTTCAACGCAATTCGCCGCCACATCGAAGCCATCGGCTCGACCCGCCACGCGTAGCCCCTGATATTCGCCGGAGAGCGGCAATTCGGCCAGGTAGCCCGCTATGTTTTCCCGCCGTTTGGCCACCAGCGCGTGGCCTTCAATGCCCTCTTGGGCGCTGGGAGCGGGGGTAAAACGGTGGTCGAGGTCGCCTTGGCGTGCGGTGAAATCGCACAGCGTGCGCACTGCGACCCGATAGCGGCTCATGAAGTTGGCTGCCAGCGCACGTGGCAAACCTCGACCGGCATGTCGTGGCGGCAGAAGAAATCAATCCAGCGGCGCTGGTTATCCTGCAGGCGGTCACCGGGGCCTTTCACTTCGATCATACGGTAGCGAGGCTTCCCGGCGGGCGCATCGGGCATTAGCTGAATAAGATCCGGCAGGCCTGCCCGATTGTGCTTTAGGTCACTCAACAAGCGGGTAAAGCAGGCGCGTAGGTGCGCGGCGGGCAGGCAGCTAAGCGCGGCTGTTAGCAGTGGTTCGCTCAAGACACCCCAGTGCACAAACGGCGAGGTAATGCCCTGCTTGGCGTGCCAAGTCGCGCGCATCGTCTCGCGGTAGCGCCCGTCTTCTAGCTGCGCCAGGCAGACGTCGATCTCGGCTTGGCGCTGACGAACAAAGTCCTCGCGGTACAAATCCGCAGGCCCACTATGAAACGGGTGAAAAAACGCCCCCGGCAGCGGTTTGAAAATCGCCGCCCAGAGCAGCAGACCAAAAAGCCCGGTGATTAGGCAGTTTTCCACATAGAACACCGGAGCACTGGCGGTGGATAAGTGTTCGGCAACGGCGCGCTCTACCGATTGAGGGCCAGGAAGCTCCAGCACGTAGGTCGGGGCGTCCGCCACTTTCACGACCTGGGGGGCGGGCTGGTTCAGCTTGCGCGCCAAGCGCGGCAACAAGCGCCCAAGCGCTTGGGCTTCGCTCTCTCTCGCCTGCCCCAGCGCGGCCTGGGCCAGCTCGAAACCTTCCTGGTAACGGCCTAACCGCTCTAACACCCGCAGCCTGCGAATGCGCGCCTCGCTGTTATTCGATTCGGCGTACAGCAAAAGCGCTTGTTCTGCTTCACCGCTGCGTTCCGCCGTTTGCCCCAGGGTAAGCAGCAGCCGCGAGCGGCGTGCGTCTAGCCAACGGTTGTTGGAGGCCGCGGGCACTTCTGTGGCCAGCCGTTCAGGCAGCTCACCGTTTTCTAGGCGTTCGCGCAGGTGGTGTAGTGCCAGGTAGGTGTCCACCTCGTCTCGATGCTGAAACGCCCGTGATTCGGCGGTCAGCGGCACTTGTTCAAAACGCTGCAAGCCAAGCTCGGTAAGCACAAATTCGGCCCAGTCCTGGCGCAGGTTGCCAAAAAACATCAGCCGCAGGCGGTCGCACAGCGCCATGACGTTGAGCCGCACGATGTGCGTTGTTGCGGCAGGCCACCACTGGCGCAGCGGCATTGAATCGGTAAGCACCGGCATTAACGCGGCTTGAAGCGCCGTTTTGGTGGCATTAGACGACAGCCCAGCGGCGCTGATAGAAGCTTGCAAGGCGTGGCGCAGCTCGCTTAAGCGCAGCAGCCGAAACAGTTCCTCCACACTTAACAGCGGCGCGCCATCTACCCAACCAAGCGCCAGTAGCGGCGCCAGCGCCTGATGGGTATCGCCAATTTCAGGGTAGCTGAGCTTATCCACACGAAATAGCTCGCCTTTACGCATCACCATCCGCACTAACAGCGCTTGAGAAGCGCGGGGCAGTTGCGACCACTGCTGGAGCGTGTGATGCTCGTCGGCACTGAGCAAATCACCGTGGCGCGCCTGCACCCACGCGACCACAAAGCGAAAATTCGCTAAGTAGTAGAAAGGATCATCGAGGGAGGCGGTCGCCGGAGCGGCAGAGGCACTGTTCATGCATCCATTGTAACAGCGCAAACGTCCGTGGGTTAACCCACGCGGTGTTGGTAAAGCACTTCCAAGGCATCGTCAGCGGCTTGCTCGTCGGCTGTAGGCACTTCGGTAGGTTGCTCCATCACACGCGGGGTGGGCTTCGCCTGGGCAACGGGCTGGCGTCCGCCTACCAGCACGTACCACTCTGCTTCGGTCAGATAGTGCTGGCACCAGCGGCTTAAACCATCCGCTACCGTTTCGCGGCTGCGCTCACCGCCGCGAAACGCGGTCGCAAGATGAATAAATCCTGGCGGGCCGTGCGAGCACGGGCGTTGCCCCCGTGCACTTTAGAGAGCGGGCAGCGTCGGTCGTAGGCCGCGTTGGTGAGGGCATTTAGCCAACGCTCCACTTCATGTGCCTGAATACCGCCGTAAACTGCCACGCGCCGCTCCCCACGTTGAACGATAAGGTGAAAAAGAGATAACCGCCTACAGGATAGGCCAAAAAGGCATAAGACTGCCCGAATTTCGTGCAACTGTCACCTTAATGCCTTATTTCACGCCCTGCGTGACCTCCTCAAACCCTTGTAAGACGTTCACCACGTTGACCCCGATATCCTCAACGGCGTAGCCCCCTTCCATTAAAAACACGCAGGGTAGCCCAGCGGCCGCGAGACGTTGCCCAAGGGCAATAAAGTCGACGTGCTGAAAGGTAAAGGCGCTGATCGGGTCACCTTCAAAAATATCCACACCCAGCGATACCACCAGCAATTCACACTCTGCTCTATGGATATGCGCCAGCGCCTCATCCAACGCGGCCATCCACGTCGCAACGGAGGTGCCCGGCGGCAGCGGGTAATTGATCGTGAAGCCTTCACCTACTCCTTCGCCGGTTTCGTCGGTGTAGCCCGAAAAGTAGGGGAAGGTCACGTCAGGGTCGCCGTGGAGCGAGGCGAACAGCACGTCGTCACGGCGATAGAAGATCTGCTGGGTGCCGTTACCGTGATGAAAATCCACGTCGAGAATCGCGACACGGCGCTTGCCAGCGTCCAGCGCGCGCTGGGCAGCGATGGCGGCATTATTAAAAAAGCAGTAGCCGCCAAATTGATCCACCGCTGCGTGGTGGCCCGGCGGACGGCACAGGCCGAAGGTCGGCTCGCCAGTGGCTAGGGTATGATCGATTGCCGCCAGCGCGGTATCTTTACTTGCCAAGGCAGCGGCAAAGGTGCCTTCCGTAATTGAGGTTTCAGCCAGCAAGGGCGTAGTAGCCCAACTGGCCGCTCACCGACTGGGGAATACGGTCACCGCGCATCGTACGGGCTGGCCAGATATTGGGGATGGCCTCGCCCGCGTGGCCCGCCGCTTGCCATGCCTGCCAGCAGTTTTCCAAGAACGCGACGTAATCAGCATCGTGAACCGCCAGTACGGGCGCAAGGCCGTAGTCACTGGGCGAACGAACTTCAAACGCGGCTTTGCTCAAGGCAGCCAATACCAAATCCATCCGCTCGGGGCACTCAAAGGGGGTAACTAAAGCGCCATCGTGCAGTTCGCTACGGGCTTGGCGCTGGCGGCTACCTTCGGAAAAAAACGTTAGCATGCGGTTTCCTTCTTTATGCGTGATACGGCCAGTCAGCTGCCCAACGACGCTTTTGGGCTGGGGTCTGCTGCTTTAACTGATACTCAGCACGGCTGGCAGCGGCACGGTCGGCAAAGGGTTGCGCGCCCAGTAACGCTAGTGGCGGGTTTGCCCGGGTATAGCGCGCGCCTTTACCCGTCGCGTGGGCTTGGTAGCGTTTGGCGAGGTTGTTAGTAATCCCTACATAGGTACCGCGCCTACACTCAAGCAGGTACAAATACCATGGAGAAGTGGCTGTGTTTTCCATAGCGGCTCGTTAGCTGTTCGTAGAGGTAGACACTTCCTGTTCGGCCATTAAACGCTCAAGCTCTGCCAGCGGCATGGGTTTCGCTAGCCCAAAACCTTGGAATAAATCACAGCGGTACGCCAACAGTCGCTGATGCTGCTCGTTGGTTTCCACGCCTTCAGCCACCACATTAAGGCCTAGGTGGTGAGCCATGGAGATTACCCCCTGCACAATAGCTGAATCACCGTCGCTGCTGGTGATCTCACTGATAAAACTGCGATCAATTTTGATCGTGCTGATCGGCAAGTGCTTGAGATAGCTCAAACTTGAGTAGCCAGTACCAAAGTCATCAATCGACACACTGACCTGCATAGTGTGTAACTCATTAAGAATATTGATTGCTGCGTCGGTATTATCCATCAGGATGCCTTCGGTCAACTCTAGGGCCAACTGCTCTGCTGGCAATCCAGTATCCCAATAACGTTTGACGCAGCGTGGCTAGAAAACTGTCACGGTGGAACTGCAAAGGCGAAAGATTCACCGCGACCCGCAGCTCCCCCAACCCGCTGCGCTGCAACTTGAGCATATCCTTACAGGCCCGCTGCAGCACCCATTCGCTAATCGGCATAATTTGCCCAGTAGCCTCCGCCAAGGGAATAAAGCGGGCAGGGGAAATATAACCTTTAATAGGGTGCGGCCAGCGCAGCAGTGCTTCCACGCTGTCGATTCGCCCATGCCGGTTAAACAGCGGCTGATAATGCAATTCAAAGCCTTGGTGGTCGATGGCTTCCTGCAGGTCGTTACGCAGGCTGACCCGCTCGTTGGCCACTTCGTTGATGTCGTGGCTGAACCACGCATAGGCGTTACGGCCTTGCTGCTTCGCTTTGTACATCGCCATATCCGCTTGCTGAATCAAGCTTTGTGGCTGGGGAGTATCGGGCTGGCTCATGGCAATACCCACGCTGGCGGTCAAATACAGCTCATGGCCATCGATGCAGTAAGGGCGAGCCAAGGCGGGCAACAGGCGCTCGACGATGTCGATCACCTGCTTTTCGTCACTGACCGACGAAATCAGCAGCACGAACTCGTCACCGCCCAAGCGGGCCACCGTATCTTCCTGGCGCAGTGCCGCCTTCAGCCGCTGGCCTACTTCGATCAATACCTGATCACCCACGGCATGCCCCAGGCTGTCGTTGATCGGCTTGAAGTCGTCCAGATCCACGAACAGCACGCTGATGGCATGCCCCCCCAGCTGTGCCTGGGCAAACTGTGTCTGCAGGACTTCTTCGAAATGCATGCGGTTAGGCAAGCGAGTCAGGTCGTCATGGGTGGCATGATAGGCTAGGCGAGCTTCGTAGGCCTTGTGCTTGGAAATATCGTGCTGAACGCCGACGAAATGGGTCACCCCGCCATCCTGGCCCCGTACCGGTGCGACGTAGAGGTCGTTCCAGAACGGCGTACCATCCTTGCGATAATTGCACAGCGTGACGTGGGTCTCATGCTGATGCTGGATACCGTTGCGCAGCCTCTCCACCATATCCGGGTCGCGCTCCGGCCCTTGCAGAAAACGACAGTTCCGACCCATGACGTCTTCCAGCGAGTAGCCGGTCATCACGCTAAACGCACGGTTGGCGTAGATGATCGGCAAATCCGGTGCGCGGGCATCGGCAATCAGCACGCCGTTCACACTGGCTTCCACGCTGCGCTCAAGGATACGCAGCCGAGTCTGCTGCCTGCGTTTCTCTGTAACGTCTTGGGCGATACCGTAAACCCCTTCAACACTGCCATTCACTGTGATGGGTAAGCTGATCAAATCCAGAATACGACGCTGCGATTGACTATCGGTGATGGTAATTTCATTACGTGAAATACCGCCCTGCAGAACGTGCTTAAAATACGATTTGATATAATCACGCCCATGCTCTTCTACAAAGTCAGAGAAATGACGCGCGACAACTTCCTCAAGAGGAAAGCCGATCACCTTGCCGCAGGTTGTATTGGCCGTCATGAAATAGCCGCTTTTATCCAGCGAAAATACCGCGTCCGGATGATGTACAAACAGCGAACGGTAGCGCTGCTCACTCTCCTCAAGGGAGTGACTAGCCGCCGCCAGCTCTCTTGCGCGGGCGGTACTTGCCCCGGCTAATCCCACACTAAATGCCAGCAACCAGCTCATCACCAAGCCACCCACCGTGACGCTAATGGGCATTACACCTAATAAATACCAGTTGTAATGCTGGCCTGGGTAGGCGCGCAGCGTTAGGTTAACGCCCCCTGGCAGCCCAGCCAGGCGGCTTGCTAATGCCAATGAGGAAGAAGTGATGTTAGCCCTAGCAAACCCGGAGGGATGAAGCGTCAGCAGCAGTTGCTCGCCTCGGCTGACGCTGACCTGAAATGGCCCTAAGGCTAACCGCAGCTCATTATTCAGCAACGTGCTTAAATCTATCGCGGCCAATAGCTGTTGCGATTGGCTAGAGACAGGAATGGCCATCAGCATCATGCTGCGCTGCTGGTTATCGGGCACTAGCAAGCGCGGGCGCTCAAAAGGAATACTGAGCCAAGATTTGTACGGTGGGCTTGCTGAGCTGGGCTCAATAGCCAGTCGCCGTTCTCTTCATTGCGCCCCTGCGACCAGATTACCCTGCCCTGGTCATCAGCCAGCGCAATCTCTATTAAACTCAGCGTATCGCGAAAATAGTTTTGGGCATCTTGTTCAAACAGGCCTTCGCTCTGGCCCTGGTCAGCAGAGACAATCTCTAGCCGCTCGGCCATGCGCTGCATTAACCGAAGCTGCTCTGTCATGGCCTGCTCAGCGTTAAGCTGAACACTATCTAGTAGATAGCTCGCCTGCTTCTCAATTGAGTCACGCTGGTGCATGCTAAGCAGAAGCCACGCCAAGCTGCTAGCCAGCACACCTGCCAACCCGACTATAACGGTTAACCGGCCAGGGCTTAGGCGTGCAGCACGATGTCGCCAGCCTGCCACCAATAGAGCAGCCCCTAACAGCACAATAAATACCAGGACTGCGATGGGCGAAGAGCTAAACAGCGGTTGATACAGCTCATCGCTTTGCCAAAGCTGGGCCAGCACAAAGCCGCCAAAAAGCAGGAGCCCAACCCCTGTGATCCGCCATAACAAGCGCCATGGTGAGCTGCCAACGCCGCCCCCCAAACAAGCACTAACCCAAAGCAAAAAGAGCGTTGATAGCGAGGTCATGCGCCTTTCGCCGGTAATCAGTGACTCGCCAACCCCTTGATCAAGAGAGTTATGGGCCAGGGTATATGCCGTGAGCGCCAACAGTGCGCCTGCAGCGCCCCAACGCAGCCAAGGCCAGTGGCACAATGTCGCCAATAAGCTCATGCCGATCAAGAGGATCGCCAACGAAGCATCAGGAACCAACATAGGCCCAAGCAGCATCTTCGGCAGCACAAGCCCTACCAACAGACCTGCGCCGCCCATAAAGAGCAGCGTCGCTGACACCATTAATAGCAGCGTCTCAGCTGCTAAGTCACGCGTGTTTGATGGCATGAATCCCACTCGCTCCTGTGCGTGGTCAGTCGGCTGCTAGCGTTCAAACGAAACAGCCTCCGCCAGCGCTTTAAGCTGCTGGTATTGTTCATCAAGGTAGCGTCCGTAAGCTTCTCGCGGCCGGAAGTCTACGCCGGAACCGTGGATATGCTGCAGTGTATGGACAAGCGATGGTTGGGCTAGGGCCTGTTCAAATGCGCCTGCCAATCGCGCCAGACGTTCTGGTGGTGTATCCAACGGGGCAAACAAGCCTCGATCAGTCGTATTCACTAACTCAACGCCTTGCTCCATGAGCGTTGGCACCTGCGGCAATGCCGACAGGCGCGTTTCGCTGGCAACGCCAAGGGGGGTGAGTGCTCCCGCTTTGAACAGCTGGCTTGCTGACGGCAAATTCAGCATCGCGAAATCCAATTCGCCGCCTAACAGAGCCACTACCTGTGCGCCGGTATCGGGATAGTGCACAAACTGCACGTCGTCGATCGAAATACCCGTTTGCTCAAAAAACTGTAACCAGAACAAGTGATCCGTTGAGTGCGGTATCATGCCAAACAACAACTCGCCGGGCTGCTGCACCACCATGGTGGCAATTTGGCTGGCCTGAGTAACAGAGTGCCCTGCATAGGTCGCGGGAATATTAACGGTGCGTGTTAATAGTGCCACTGGTGCAAAGGCATCGTGGTAGTAATCCGCAAAGCCAGCAAAATAGGCAAGATCAATCGTTTGATGGCTGCCAAGCAGAGTGTAGCCATCAGCGGGCGCCTCTTTAACAAACTGCGAGCCAAGCGTTGCGCCATTACCCGGCATATTGATTGGCGTAACCGGCACTTCCAGATACGTTTGCGCTTGCTCTGCGATCGCCCGGAACAGCACATCCGTAGCGCCGCCTTCGCCAAACGGCACCACCAGGGTAATATCAGAAGCAGGAAAAGGGGCGCTGCTCAGCTCTGCCTGATCACTCGCTTGGGTGCTGGCAGGCAGCCCAATACCAAGAGCGACCGCAAAGGAAGTGCGTAGCAGTATCCTACGGCAAATAGTCAACAGTACCTGCAAAGCGTTCACCCCCTCTCCTGCCTCATACTACTTAGCCTTGCTGGCAACATACCTTGAATTTTCGCCCACTGCCACAAGGGCAAGGCTCATTCCGGCGTGGTTTTAAACGCATGACACTAGGCGTACCGTCGATATACCACCAGCGCCCCTCTTCCCGTACAAAACGCGAGACTTCCTCTAGCACATGCCAGCCACCCGACTCACGAAAAGTGGCGCGAAAATGCACGGAGCCTTGGTCATTTTGCACGGTTGGCGCGGCCACAATATCGAGCGCGACCCACTGGGTATCAGAATCGAGTGGTAGCTGCTGAGGGCGGGTCGAGGAATGCCAGGTGGCAAGTAGGTAGTCACGCTGATTCAACGCGAAAGCAGTGTATCGTGATCGCATCAGCGCTGCGGGAGTTGGTGGCAGCGTGACCCCTTGATAATAGGGCTGGCAGCAGGCTGCCAGCGGAGTATTGCTACCGCAGGGGCAACTTTTAGGCAATGAGTGAGTCATAGGAGTGGCTCTGGCTTGTGCAAGGAGCAAACCATGTAGATGTTTTGTTTCGGTATTAGCCCTGAGTTAGGTATAGTAACAGAGCAAGATCCCTAGACAGACGGAGTACGACAACACGATCAATCATTCTTTCCAAACGCAGTGGAGGTTCTCCTATGAAGGGTTTACAAACCGGAATGGCAGTGCACGTTTAGCGTAAACGAAGGCGCGGAAGAATCAGCAAACTGGAAAGAGCGAATCGCGTGGCGGCTTAGAGGGTTTGCCGACCGGCTAGAAGGCGGTGGCCGCACGATAAAAATCGACTACAACGTCTCACCACAGGTGAGCCGTGACGAAGTAGATACCTGCTTGGGGAAAGGGTTTGAAGTCACGCAACGGCTGCTTACCCAGCTTGCCCATCAACAGGCGTGCGAAGATGTGATGCGCCATGCGAAAGCAGAGCTTTACGAAGAGCAGCATCAGCACTAACAGCCAGACCGTAAGCGTCTCAAGAAAACACCCGCCCGATCACACTGGCGGGTGTTTTTTTTTGGGGAAAATAAACGCGTTAGCCTGAATATGGCGTTTCCGAGCGCTGCCTAAGCGCTGCATAAACGCACTACGTTCATCGAGCTGCGCCGTTTCAATATACTCATCCAGCTGGTGGGCCTGGGCAATACTGCCCGGCCCTAAAATGATGGTTTGCAGCCCCTGCCCCTGGAACTGTCCGGCCTCCGTCGCATAGGCCACCGCGTGCTGGCAGCAGCCGCTGGGCAGGTGATCCTGCGCTAACCGCAGCACCTGCTGATTGTCTCGGTCGGCCAGCCCCGGTACCGTCACGTTCAGCGGTTCAGTAATAATTTCCACGGTTTTGCCCTGAGCACTTAACGCCTCACTGAGCATTGCGCAGTAGTCGCTAAAGCGCCCGTACACCTCTTCAAAGGTTTCTGTGGGTAGGTGGCGAATTTCCCACTCGAACTGGCACTCCCGAGCCAGGAGATTAATGGCCGTGCCGCCTTTGATTTTACCCACATGCAGACTGGTATGGGGCACGTTAAAGGCATGATCCACCCGACCCTCTTCCACTAGCACTGCCATAGTATCTTCAATAAAGGTGACTAGCCTTGCCTCCACATGAATGGCGGACGTACCTTGATTCACTTGGCTGCTGTGCGCTTCACGGCCAATCACTGTGGTACGCAGGTTGGTCGCACCTTTTTGCGCCACCACCGGCTGCATGCTGGTGGGCTCGCCGACAATCACGTGGGCCGTGGTGGAGTAGTGCTCATAAAAGCGCTTAATCAGGCTTGGGGCGCCCACGCAACCGATCTCTTCGTCATAAGAGAAGCCGAAGTAGATCGGCTGCTTCAGCGGTGCCTTCGCCCAGGTGGGCACCATGGCGAGCGCGCAGGCAATAAAGCCCTTCATATCGCAAGTGCCGCGGCCATGCAAACGGCCATCAACGCCATCGCGCAGGGTGAACGGGTCGCTACTCCACGGCTGCCCTACGACGGGCACCACATCCGTATGCCCGGAAAGCATCACCCCGCCGGGCGCATCAGGGCCGATGCGCGCAATCAGGTTGGCTTTGGTACCGCAGGGGCTCATCACACGCTCAGCGGTCACGCCGTAATCGGCTAAATAGCGCTCAACAAACTCAATCAGCGCCAGGTTCGACTCGCTAGAGGTGGTATCAAACGCCACCAGTTGGGTCAGCAGCGCAGTTACGTTCGTCATGTTTATCTCGTTGGTTAGGCTTTTTAGCCACCCTAGCACCCCGCATTCCCTTTGCCTACTGAGCGCTACCAGCGTCTCGCCGAATGTTGTCCGTCACGACAAGTTCACCGTGCATTCATGAAATCGTCATCTACACTTTCTACTGTTCAGTGCACCCAAAAACCTTAATAAACGTACTGCGCCCGACCTACAAGGAGCCGTTATGTCTCGTTTCACGTTGCACGCGCTTGCCCTCGGTGTGGCGACCGCCACGTTAAGTGTTTCCGCCAATGCCGCTACCGAAGTGACCTGGTGGCACGCGATGGGCGGTCAACTCGGTGAAATTCTGGAAGGCATGACCGAGGAGTTCAACGCCTCTCAAGACGAGTACCGCGTGACGCCCAGCTACCGCGGCAACTACACCGAAACCATGACCGGCGCCATTGCAGCGTTCCGCGCAGGCGAGCAGCCGCACATCCTGCAGGTGTTTGAAGTCGGCACCGGCACCATGATGAACGCCGAAGGGGCGATTTATCCGGTGTATGAGCTGATGGAAGCTCATGGCCGTGCGTTTGATCGCGAAGCCTTCCTGCCCGCCGTGGTGGGCTACTACACCGATACCAACGGCAATATGCTGTCGTTCCCGTTTAACTCCTCCACGCCCATCATGTACTACAACCGTGATGCGTTTGAGGAAGCTGACCTAGACCCAGAACAGCCGCCGCAAACCTGGGAAGAGCTCGCAGAGTACGCCACTCAAATTACCGAGTCTGGTGCTGCTAACTGCGGCTTTACCACCTCTTGGCCGAGCTGGGTGATGCTGGAGAACTTCTCCGCTATGCACAACTCGCCGTTGGGTACGCTGGAAAACGGCTTTGGCGGCATGGAAACCGAGCTGAACTTCAACAACGAGCTGGTCGCCCGCCACTGGGACAACCTGAAAACCTGGCAAGACGCTGGCGCGTTCAAATGGGGCGGCCCGGGTTCTGGCCCGGATGCCGAACCCATGTTCTACTCCCAGGAGTGCGCGATCTTCTTTGGCTCCTCTGCTTCCCGTGCCGACGTCGCTGCCAATGCCGACTTCGAAGTGGGCTTTGGCATGCAGCCCTACTACGACGGACGTAGAAGGTGCGCCGCAAAACTCCATCATTGGCGGGGCTACCTTGTGGGCTTTGCAAGGCCACACCGATGAGGAGTACGCCGCCGTAGCAGCGTTTTTCGAGTATCTCTCCCAGCCGGAAGTTCAGGCCGAGTGGCACCAGCAGACCGGCTACCTGCCGATCACGCAAGCCGCTTGGGATCTGAGCCAAGAGCAGGGTTACTACGATGAGAACCCCGGTGCGGATATTTCGCTCAAGCAGATGACGCTGAACGAGCCCACCGAGAACTCCAAAGGCCTGCGCTTTGGCAACTTCGTCCAGATCCGCGACATCATCTCTGAAGAGATGGAAGCTGTGATGACCGGCAACAAGTCGGGCCAAGAAGCGGCCGATGCGGCAGTAGAGCGCGGCAACCAACTACTGCGCGACTTTGAATCCGCGAATCAGTAAGTAAGCACCTGCTTCGCCGCCTGCCCTTGGCAGGCGGCGAGCCTGTTTTTAAGTGCCCCACTTATTGGTGCCGTTTATAGACGCAGGATACGTTGCCTATGCAAACCAAACGCATGACCTTCCCAGGGCGTTTTTTGCCCTACGCCCTGCTGGCTCCTCAGGTCATTGTCACGCTGATTTTCTTTATCTGGCCGGCCGGACAAGCGCTCTATCAGTCGCTACTTCGTGAAGATGTTTTGGGCTACGCACGACCTTCGTGGGGCTGGAGAATTTTTCCCGCCTGTTTCGTGACGGCAACTATCTCAACTCGCTCTCGGTGACGGCCATTTTTGCCATTGGCACCACGCTGCTGTCCATGGCGGCGGCGCTGCTGCTGGCCTGCACGGTGAATCGCATGATTCGCTCGCGCAGCACCTACACCACACTACTGGTATGGCCCTATGCCATTGCCCCCGCCATTGCCGGGGTACTGTGGTGGTTCATCTTCAATCCCTCCATCGGCATCGTGCCTTATATGCTGGATATGGTGGGCTATCAGTGGAACCACCGAACCTCAGGGGCGGACGCCATGCTGCTGGTGATTTTTGCCGCCGCCTGGAAACAGATCTCCTATAACTTTCTGTTCTTCCTGGCCGGGCTGCAGTCGATCCCCCAATCGCTTATCGAAGCCGCCGCCATTTGATGGTGCCAGCCCCATGAAGCGCTTCTGGACCATTGTGTTTCCCCTACTGTCTCCCACCACCTTCTTCCTGATGGTAGTGAACGTGGTGTACGCGATGTTCGATACCTTCGGGATTACTCACGCCACTACCCAGGGCGGCCCCGCCCAGGCCACCAACACACTAGTGTACAAGGTGTACGCCGATGGTTTCGTGGGCCTGAACCTGGGGTCATCCGCCGCGCAGTCGGTGATTTTGATGGTGATTGTGGTCGCACTCACGGTGGTGCAGTTCCGCTTTATTGAGCGCCGGGTGAACTACTAGCCGCAGGCTAACTGTTGGAGTCTTGTCATGGTTGAAAATCGTCCCTGGGCGAACTTTTTTGCCCACTTAACGCTGATGCTCGGCGTCGCGGTGGTGGTGTTTCCCGTCTACGTAGCGCTGGTGGCCTCGACCCAAGCGCCGGGCGACCTGCTGCGCGGCACGCTACCAATGTTGCCAGGTGCCCACGGCATCGAAAACTTTACCCGTATGTGGCAATCCGGCGTCTCAAACGCGGGCGCGCCGCCGGCCGGCACCATGCTATGGAACAGCTTCATCATGGCCATGGCGATTACCGTGGGTAAGCTGTCGATCTCGCTGCTTTCCGCGTTTGCGATTGTCTACTTCCGCTTCCGCTTTCGGATGTTCTTCTTCTGGCTGATTTTCATCACGCTGATGCTACCCGTCGAAGTCCGCATTATTCCGACATTTCAGGTCGTTGCAGATCTCAATATGCTAAACAGCTTCGCGGGGCTTTCGATACCGCTGATTGCTTCCGCCACCGCGACGTTTCTGTTTCGGCAGTTTTTCATGACCATCCCCGAGGAGATGTTGGAAGCCGCGCGGGTCGATGGCGCAGGCCCACTGAAATTCTTTAAAGACATTCTGATGCCGCTCTCGATCACCAATATCGCCGCACTGTTCGTGATCATGTTTATTTACGGCTGGAACCAGTATCTGTGGCCGCTGCTGATCACCACCGACCCGGACTACTACACCATTGTGATGGGCATTCAGCGCATGACCTCTGAAGAGAACCCTCAGTGGCATCTCATTATGGCCGCCGTGGTGATGGCGGCTCTGCCGCCGGTATTAGTGATTTTGTTCATGCAACGCCTGTTTGTGAAAGGCCTGACCGAGACGGAGAAATAACCATGGCCAGCATTACCTTGGAAGGGCTGAAAAAAACCTACGCGGGCAACGTGGCAGCGGTCAAAGGCGTCGATTTACATATCCAAGATGGCGAGTTTGTGGTGCTGGTGGGGCCTTCTGGCTGCGGTAAATCCACGCTGCTGCGCATGGTGGCAGGCCTGGAGAGCATCACTGAAGGCACGTTAAAGATCGGCGAGCGAGTGGTGAACCAACTTGAGCCCGCCGAGCGGGATATCGCCCATGGTGTTCCAAAACTACGCCCTCTACCCGCATATGACGGTGTACAACAACCTGGCATATGGCCTGAAGAATCGCGGCTTCAAGAAAGACGACATCGACCAGCGGGTGCGCACGGCGGCCAAGATGCTGGAGATTGAGGACTTTTTGGAGCGCAAACCGCGCAAGCTATCCGGCGGCCAGCGCCAGCGGGTGGCGATGGGCCGTGCGTTAGTGCGCGAGCCCGCCGCGTTTCTGTTTGACGAACCGCTCTCTAACCTGGATGCCAAGCTGCGCGTGCAGATGCGCGTTGAGATCAAGCAGCTTCAGCGGCGGTTAAAAACCACCAGCCTCTACGTGACCCATGACCAGTTGGGAGCCATGACACTTGGCGATCGCTTGGTGGTACTAAACGCCGGTCAGATTGAGCAGGTGGGCACCCCGATGGAGATCTACGCCCGTCCAGCCACTATGTTTGTAGCGGAGTTTATTTGCTCCCCGGCTATGAACATGCTGCCGCTGGATTACCTTGCGCAGCAGGATACCCAGGGCGTGCTGAGCCAGTTGCCGAAAGAGACTGATACCGTCGGCATCCGCCCAGACGATATGCAGCTCGCCCCGCCGGCCGCGCCCTATATAACGTTGAACGCTACCTTGATGCTGTTTGAAGCCGCCGGGGCAGAGAGCCATCTCTACCTAAACTTGGCAGGCAGCGACCAACCTACGGTGGTGCGTACCGCAGGCCAGCCGCCGGTCAGCGAAGGTGAAACGCTGCAGGTGTACGTGACCAGCGATGCGCTTCACCCGTTTAATAGCGCCACTGGCAAACGTACCGCACACTAGCCCCTGCGCCTTAGGCGGGTAACAACGCTACTCGTCTAGGGCGCGGCCGGTACCGCTATGCCCCAATCCTATTCGCCTGGCCGATACCGGCATGGTTACCTGGGTATTCAAAAACGAGACGAGCACAAGCACCGCAACGACGTCTCTTGGTATATTGCCAAACGGCCTGGCACCCGCAAGCAGCTAGATGCCAGGCGACAGAAAGTCGAAAAAATCAAA
>NZ_MWVI01000049.1 GCF_002087295.1 Vreelandella lionensis
TAACGTGTCAACTCTATTCAGGAAGGGTCAATACAAGAAAAAAGGCCCCTGCCGGAGCCAATGAAAAAGAATAGATCAGACAGTATAGCCCTGAAAAAACAAATAGATTCACAAGTAAAGCGATGCTATCGCATAGCCAGTTGTGAACCCACCTATTCTCCACTAACATCCCACCTATCCCCCCTGGGGGGATAGGTGGCGTCGCAATGCTCGATAGTGCATACGCTGAATATGGTCTTCTTTCCTTAGGTACGCCCGTCATGCATCACCATCGCCTTGACCAATGGCAACACGATCATACGTTTGGCCAGAACCATAAACGCTCCGGTGAGTCGCGAACACTCATTGTGGTCGGGCTGACCTTGGCTATGATGATTTGGGAAATTACGGCGGGTGTAATCTACGGATCAATGGCGCTGCTGGCCGATGGGTTGCACATGGGCTCTCATGCGGTGGCACTGGGCATTGCCGCCTTCGCGTATACCTATGCTCGGAAGCAGGCTACGAATGACCGTTTCTCATTTGGCACTGGAAAGGTCAACGCGTTGGGCGGGTTTACCGGCGCGATACTGTTGGCCGTATTCGCCCTGTACATGGTGATAGAAAGCGTGGGCCGCTTTATTCAACCCGTTGAGATCTCGTTCAATGGCGCTATTTTTGTCGCGTTTATAGGTTTGGTGGTCAACGGTATTTCTGCCTGGATATTAGGCGAGACCGGTCATGACCACCATCATGGGCACGATCATGACCACAGCCATCATCATGACCATAATCGTCGTGCCGCTTACCTGCATGTATTGGCGGATGCACTGACATCAGTGCTCGCGATTGTGGCGCTGCTGGCGGGTAAGTATGCGGGTTGGGGTTGGATGGATCCTGCCATGGGCATCGTGGGCGCTATCTTGGTCACCCCCTGGTCCTGGCAATTGCTTAAAGAGACATCGACAGTACTGCTGGATCATCAGCATCAATCGATGGAAAAAGCCGTCAAACAGGCCGTTGAGAACGATGATGCCCGTGTGATTGATCTCCATGTGTGGTCGATTGGCCCCAATATTTATGCTGCTATCGTCTCCATCGTGGCCCATGAGCCTGAGTCACCCATGGCATATTAAACGCCATATCCAAGCTCATTGTTCTTCTCTCGTTCACATCACGGTGGAGATATTGCCCTGTGAGGAAGACCAAAGTACTGGATTGGCGTTAGCTCATCACAGATAACGCGCAATCGCTTTGAAATCGTCGACATGGTGTTGCTGTTCCGGTGAGAGCGGGCTAAGGGCGTCATCCAGACAGTGTTCAATATGGTCATGGATCAATACGCGCTTAGCCTGCTGGACAGCTTTCTCGACCGCGTGGAGCTGCTGCGCGATGTCAAGGCAGTGGCGCCCCTCTTCCATCATGTGCGTCACGCTCTGCAAATGGCCGCGAGCGCGATTGAGTCGCTTGATGATATCGGGATGCGACTGGTGGGTATGCGGTGTCATGCTCTTTTCCTTTTCATTGTTTCTATCCCCCTAGGGGGGATGTTAATCTATTGGTATCATGCTGCCAACGCTCGCGGTGAAGCAGCATGTATTTATCAATTGTCACTTTCACTCTGGTTGTTTTTTCCATGCTCCATCGGCTGCGCCACCGTCTTGGCTACCTGATGTTTTTACTAGTGTTCTTGCCCAGCCTGGTCATTACCAGCATTGGCGAGGCGCAAGCGCATGGGGCGGCGAGCAACAGTCAGCGACCATACAAGTGATCTCAGTGGCCATGGTCATACCCATGGCCACATGCATGAAGACGGTCACCAATTCCCCCATGAGAGTGGCAGTCACTTCCACGAACAAGCGGACCGGTTGGGGGCGAGCATTGCCATCGCACCCAACGTCCGTCATGCCCTGCGGCTAGGCGAACGCCGCGGTTCCCCCCAGCGTCGTGTCTACCGCTTAAAGCGCCCCCCACGGCCAGTCACCGCGTGATGACTGGGGCCATCCATCGGATGGCCA
>NZ_MWVI01000050.1 GCF_002087295.1 Vreelandella lionensis
GGCGCCGGCTTCACGGATTCAGGTATATGTCAACGCACTCGCTTGGGTAGTATGAGCAGCGCGCCTTTTACTCGCCTTCGCATTTACCACCTTTCACTCATGTTAGGAAACAACCTGTTATGACGGTGCCTTTACTTGCCCTCTTTCTTTTGTGCTGCTACTGGCCTTTTCACTCGTTGCTGGCACCGCGCTGGCCCAATCTGCCCCACGAGTCGAGCTGGCGAGCGTCAACCGGGAGCCGATTTATCAAGAGCTTAACCTGGTCGGCACGGGGAGAACTCCCGGGAGGATGCGCTGCTCTCCTCGTCGGTGGCCGGGCTGGTCGCGGGCATAAAAAAACGCGGCCACCCATCGGTGGCCGCGTCTATCGCCTAATAACAGTATGTTTAGAAAGCAACGTTCAGGCCAAGCCACACCCGGCGGCCGTCATCCACATAGCCGTATTCGTCGTAGGTGATGCGCTCATCAAACAGGTTGTAGATTCCGGCATTCACCGTGGTGCTATCGTTGAGCTGATAGCCAATACCCGCATCCACAAAGGTGTAAGACGGTGCGACAATCGAGCTTTGCGACGGCCCGGTGGTGGGCTGGCTCTCCTCGCCCCGGTAGCTCACTTTGGTCCACTGACTAAGCCGTGCGTTCACATCCCAATCTAGCGTGGCCGACACTTGGTGGCGGGGCAGCTGGGTCAGCGGCTCGCCGGCGTACTCACCGCTTTTCTGTTCGGAATCGGTGAAGGTGTAGCTGGCGGTAAGCGCCAGCGTATCGCTCAACGGTGCGCTCAGACTGGCCTCGACCCCTTGCGTCACTGCATCGTCGATATTGACCCGGTACGTGGGGTCACTGCCGAACTGGTTCGGGCCTGCATTGCAAATATTGATCGGGCAGGCGATCCGGGGGATTTTGTCCTCGAAATCGTTATGGAACAGCGTCAGGCTGCCGTTCAGGCCTGCGTCGCTGCCGTACAGCAGCGTGATCTCTTTGTTGAGCGATGTTTCCGGCTCAAGGTCAGGGTCGCCATAAACATTACCGCCACGGCTGATCTGACCCCAGTCCGGGGTAATTTCCCGCAGGTTGGGGGAACGGTAGCCGGTGGATACGCCGCCTTTCAGCGTCCATTCTGGCGTCATGTTCCATACGCTGTAAAGGCGCGGGCTCAGATGGCTGCCGTAGTTGTCGCCATCGTCCAAGCGCAACCCGCCTGTCAGTGCCCAAGCGTCTGTCAGCATCCACTCATCTTCCATAAACAGCGCCCACTGGCTGTTTTCAACCGCCGTACGGTCGGAGATTTGGTTGGTGGTGCCATCCTCCAGCGACTCCTCTTCCCAGCTCGCGCCGACGGTGAGCATGTGCATACCCAAGGGAATCACTGCGCTGGTTTTCGCGGTGGTGTTGGTAATCTCGATATCCCGCGATTGGTTTTCGCTGCGCTCACGCTGCACGAAGGTTTCGCTGGTGCCCCACTCGAAGCGGCCGCTATGGGTCAGCGCTACATGGCTATTGGTGTATTCACCGATACTGTCGGTGCAGCCGCCACGGCACCCTTCCGCAGGCGCCGAGCGCCCAACCAGCGAGCGGCGATCCTGCTCGGTGATCCCCGCTTCTGCAGTAAAGTCGTGGTTATCGCTGGCGGCCAGGCTTAGCCGTGCGGTCAGGCTTTGCAAGCTCTTCTCTTCGTAGCCGTTTTCAATATCGTCTTCGTCGCGTTCTGAGGTGCGGCCATACAGCTGCAGGCCTAAACGATCCGCCACCAGCGGCCCGCTTAGGTAGAAGTTGGCTTGGCGGCTGTCGCCGGAGGCGCTGTCTTCCTGCAGCACGGTATCGAGCTGGATATTGCCGTGCCAGGTATCCGCTACCTTGCGGGTAATCACGTTGATCACCCCGCCGATGGCATCGGAGCCGTATAGCGTTGACATCGGCCCGCGCACCACCGCGATACGCTCGATGGCTTGCAGCGGCGGCAGCCAATCCTGTTCGAAGCCTGCGCTGCCGTTGGGGCGTGATTCGCGGGAGTTTTGTGGGCGGCCATCCACCAGAATCAGCGTGTATTGGGAAGGCATACCGCGAATGGACAGGTCATTGCCGTTATCGCCTGCTCCGCCCCCAGTCACTACCACGCCGGGGACATCCCGCAGCGCATCGGTGACGTTTTGATAGTGACCACGCTCCAGCTCTTCGCGGGAGATGACGCTGATTGAGGCGGGCGCACCGCTAATTTGCTGCTCAAAACCAGAAGCGGTGACCACGATATCGTTGAGCTGAGGCGTTTCTTGAGCCGCAACTGCCCCGCAGGCGAGAGATGAGATAGCGCTGGCCAGCAGCGTACGGCGCAAACGTAAAGACATAGCGGGTTCCTTTGAATTGAAAGAGCACTTATAGTTAAATACGAATTATTAGCATTTGTATTTTTGCATACTCTTTGCACAAAGAGGCGGGACGGTGCGTTCAACCCACCGGAAAACAAATGGCAATTATTTACAATCAAACAATTAAGTGGCACAATGGCGTGACCTCTTTCCCCCAGTGGCCCCGACTATGTACGATTTTGATGAACTCGCCGCTTTTGCCGATGTGATGACCACCGGCAGCCTGACGCGCAGCGCACAGAAGCTCGGGCTTGCTAAATCCACGTTAAGCCGGCGCATTAGTCAGCTAGAAGCCCGGCTGAACCAGCCGCTGCTGCGTCGCCAGGCGAACCGTTTGATTCCCACCGAAGCGGGCCTGCTGTTTCATCAGTACTGCACCGAGCTGCTGGCCATGGCCGCCCACAGCCAAGAGGCGCTGGCAGAACTTCGCGAGGAGATCAGCGGTAAAGTGACGCTGGAGGTACACGGTGCGCTGGCCCGTGGCTGGATGGCGGGCGTCGTGGATGCGTTTCTGACCCGCTACCCCAAGGTCGAGCTGACCTTGCACACCCGGGAAACGCCGCCTAGTAAAATGCACAGCAATAGCGTGCATATCTGGCTAGGCGCTACCCATGAGTGTGGGCTGAATCAAGAGCGCTTGGGCCACCTCACCCGCGGCCTCTACGCCAACCCACACTATCTGGCCCACGCGGGAACACCGCAACACCCCCAAGAGCTGGATGCGCATGCCTGGATCGACTTGTTGGATACTGCCTCTAGCGGCCTGCTGCTGCATCACCCCGAACACGCCGACTACCTGATGAACGCGCCCCGCTCGCGGCTCCGGGTAGATCTCACGGCGTGGCACATCGATGCCATTGCCTATGGCCAAGGGATCGGCCTGCTGCCCCACTGGGTGGTCGAGAAGCGCGAACGCCACCACCCTGGGGATCTGGTCAACTGCCTGCCCGGCTGGGAGCCCGCCCCCTTACCCGTGACGCTGCTGTATGCCTATGGGCATCACTCCCGCCGGGTCAATGCGCTGCTAGACTTTCTGCGTGACCAGGTGCCTAACGAGTGGCAAACCCACGCAAACGCCGTTTACGCCCATTAGCAATTCGCCTTGCCAGTTAGCCGCCTAATTACCCACAATAGGCGACCGATGATCGCCAAGGAACGTTAATGCTCGCTGAACTCTTCGCCGTCATGGCACCAGTGCTGGCCGGTGCCGGGCTGGGTTTTTTATGGGTTCGCCTTGGGCAACCCTACCCCGTCGATTTTATTACGCGTTTGGTCTTCAACATTGGTACCCCTGCGCTGGTACTGGCGTCGCTCTCTGGTGCCAACATTGATGCCGGCACCTTTGGGCAGATGATGTTAGCCACCGCGCTGGTCATTATCAGCATGGGGGCAGCCAGCTTTGCCGTGGCCAAACTGCTGCGTCGAGATTGGCGGGTACTGATCGCGCCGCTGATGTATTCCCACAAGGGTAATATGGGGCTGCCTGGCGTGCTTTACGGCTTCGGCAGCGCAGGTTTTGCTTACGGTATTACGGTGATGGTGACGGTATCGCTGTTTCAGTTCACCTTAGGAGCCGTGCTCAGCAGTAGCGGAAACCCGATTAAAACGCTGATTAAACCCCCCACGGTTTATGCCATCTTAATTTCCATGACCCTGCTGTTGACCGACACGCCGCTCCCGCTATGGATGGCCAACACCGTTGATTTAATGTCTGGGTTCACAGTACTGCTGATGCTCATCGCCCTCGGTGGATCGCTCGCTAGTATTCAGGTGGAAAGCTTACGCTCAGGGATTGGCTTTAGCTTGATCCGTATCCCTCTGGCCGCCGCTGCCGCTTGGTTTATTTCTGGTGGGCTTGGCTTACCGCCGCTGGCGCAGAGCATTTTGGTGGTGCAAATGTGCATGCGCGTGGCGGTATTCAACTATCTGTTTGCCCAGCGCGCCCGGCGCGAACCCGCTTATGTGGCCAGTTTAGTCTTCTGCTCAACGCTCATGGCGCTGATCTATTTACCGATACTGTTGGCACTGTTGATGTAGCGCCGGGGAACCCCCGGCCGCTTACGGCAGTCACTGCTAGACTTAGACTCTGATCCAGCGCTAACAGAGGACACTCGATGCCAACTCGATACGCTACGCCGTTGATGACCCCACACCGCTCGCTACGTTTACAGGCTAAACGCTGGGTGGCTCCTTCCCTGGTGGGGCTGATGCTTGCCAGCACTGCCCAGGCAGAGGTGGTTCATGATGCCCTGGAAACCGACCACTTCGCTATTACCATTGAGCGCGTGGCCAATGGCTTTGCGAACCCGTGGGCGGTGGCGTTTCTTCCCGATGGTCGCTACTTGGTGAGCGAGCGCAGCGGTGAGTTAAATCTCGTTGACTCTGACGGGCAAACGCAAGTGCTTGAAGGCATGCCCCGCGTCAGCCAAAACGGCCAGGGAGGCCTGCTCGATGTGGCGCTGCACCCTGAGTTTGGCGATGGCGAGCACGATTGGATCTACTTTACCTGGAGCAAGCCTGAGGGCAATAACAGCCGTTCAGCGCTCTCCCGCGTTAAGTGGAAAGGGGATTCGTTAGGCGACGTTGAGCACCTTTTCGAGCAGGATCGCGCCTCCTCTCCCGACCGACACTACGGCTCCCGTTTGGCATGGCTCAAAGATGGCATCATGCTGATGAGCATCGGAGACCGCGGCGTATCCCCTTCTCGCGCTCAGGCCAGCGATGACCACGCAGGCTCTACCCTTCGGCTCACCGAGACCGGAGAGGCCCCTGGCGATAATCCCTTTGTGGATGATGACGATACACTGGATGAAATTTACACCATGGGCAATCGCAACATTCAGGGCATGACCGTTCTCAGCAATGGTGAACCTTGGGCCACCGAGCACGGCCCGCGACCGGGTGATGAGCTGAATCAGATTGTACCTGGCAATAACTCCGGCTGGCCGGGGTTGAGTTTAGGCAATGACTACAGCACCAACGAGCCGATAGGCGTTGAATCTAAGCCTGGCATGGTTGACCCGGTGTATCGCTTTGATGGGCGCTTTGCCCCCTCAGGTCTTGCCGAGGTGACTAGCGATGCCTTTGAGCCCTGGCAAGGAAGCCTGCTGGCGGGTGGTCTGGGCAGCCAAAAGCTGCTGCGCCTTACCCTTGAAGAGGGTCAAGTGGCCGATGAAGAGCTGATTTTAGAAGGTGAGATCGGCCGTATTCGCGATGTGCGCCAAGGGCTAGATGAAGCGATGTATTTGCTAACCGACGGCGGCCAAGGCAGCCTTTATCGCTTGACGCCCACACAGCGCTAACCTTGTTCGACTCCCGAGACACCACCAGGAAGCACGATGCGATTACGTAACCTCATCATCTTAACGGTCATCGTGCCGCTCTTCGTGATCCTGGTGGTGTTTAGTCTGGTGGCGATCAAATCGCTGGAAGACAACGTTCGTTCCAAACTGCAACCCGAAGTCGAGATCATTACTCGCGCGCTGAGCACGTCGTTGAGCTATGCGGTGGCTCGAGACAGCGCCACGCCGCTAGAAGAGGCGCTGCAGTCGGCGTTTTCGTTTAACCGCATCTACGGGGCCTACGTATTCGATACCCAAGGCCGTGAGGTATACGGCCTTGGGCTGGGTAAAGATCTGTTCACACCGGAAGAGATTCAGCAGGTCATCGATAGCGACGACCTGCACAGCAGCTACCGACAACAGGAAGGGTGGACCTACTACTCTGCTCTCACGCCACTACGCACCCAAGCTGGCACTGTGCAAGGGGTGCTGCAGGTCAACCGACTCAATACCGGCATTGAGAATTACACCGGGTTTATCAGCATTGTGGCCGTGCTGGTCTTCGTGATTGGCGCGGCGGGCATCGTGTTCAGCATTTGGTGGGGGTTTCGTCACTACATCGAGGGGCCGCTCAACCGTCTGTTGCGCGTCATGCTGCTAGTGGAAGATGGCGACCGCAGCCAACGTGCCACAGTAGACGGCCCGACGGAGTATCGCCGTTTAGCGTCGGGCTTGAACGGCATGCTGGACGCTATGGCCGAAAAAGATCGTGATATCGATGCTCGCCAACGGAGAGAAATCGAGCTGGAAAAACGCCTGCGCAAATCGAAAAAGCTGGCAGAGCTTGGCGTGTTGGCCGCCGGGGTGGCCCACGAAATTGGCGGACCGCTGACAGTCATCAACGGCCAGGCCCAACGGTTGGCCCGCAGGGATACGATTGGCGACGACGAGCGTGCTAGGCTTGGCCGGATTCGCGGCGAGGTAGAGCGAATCGTCGAAATTGTCCGCCAACTGATGGAATTAGGCCGACAACATAACGTGGAGAAAGGACACCAAGCCCTTAACCAGCTTATCATTAGTGCCAGCGAGCTAGTCGAGGAGGAGCTGGAACCACGAAATATCTATCTGGATATTGAGCTTCCGTCCCCTCCTCCCCATTTATTAGTTAACGGTCAACAAATTGTGCAGGTACTGACCAACTTATTACGCAACGCCGCCCAAGCCCCGGACGTTAGCCATATTCGTGTTCGCGCCCAGTCGCACAGCGACGAGCTTACGGTATGGGTCGAAGATAACGGGTCAGGCATACCGACTTCGCATCATCATCAAGTGTTCGACCCCTTTTTCACCACCAAGCCGGTGGGCCAGGGCAGCGGCTTGGGACTATCGATGGTGCACCGCATTATTAACGACCACGGCGGGACGATTGGCGTATTTGACAGCGCGCTTGGCGGCGCTGGCTTTGAAATTACGCTTCCCCTTAGTGAAACCGCATCCGCTTGAGGACGACGTTTGTGACCCATCAGGAACACCTTTTACCGTTATTGGTGGTGGAAGATGACGCCGCTATCCGTGAGTTATTAGAGGAAGAGCTCAACGACGCGGGCTATGACACACTGGGTGTCCCCAGCGCTGAAGAGGCCATCGCCCTGCTTAGCCACACGCCAGTGGCCATGATGATTACCGATGTACGGCTACCCGGCATGACGGGCATTCAACTGCTGCAGCAGCTACGCCAGAGTGGCAGCGAGCTAGGCATTATTGTCATTACCGCGTTTGGCACGATTGACCAGGCGGTAGAAGCCTTAAAGCTTGGCGCAGATGATTTTTTAACTAAGCCACTTGATTTAGATGCTATCCTCGAAGCCGTATTTCGCGTACTGGAGCGACAGCGTTTGTCCCTTCCCCACGATACGGAACTCAGTCACTTCCACGGTATTGTGGGTAAAAGCCAAGCCATGCAGTCACTGTTCCACGATGCGTCTCGATTAGCCAAAAGCGATGCACCTATTTTGATCCTGGGTGAAAGCGGCACGGGTAAAGAGCTGCTGGCCCGAGCGATTCATCAAGAAAGTAGCCGCCAACGAAGCTCCTTTCGTTCCCGTTAACTGCGCCAGCATTCCCGCCGACTTGATGGAGAGCGAGTTTTTTGGTCATGTGAAAGGTGCCTTTACCGGTGCTAACGAGGCCAGAAAAGGACTGTTTCATAGCGCCCAGGGCGGCAGCCTGTTTCTCGATGAGATTGGCGAAATGCCGATCAATCTGCAGGCCAAGCTACTACGCGCCCTGCAAGAGAAAACCGTTCGCCCCGTGGGCGGCGAGCGTGAGGAACCAGTAGATGTGCGCATCATTGCCGCTACGCACCGCCACTTGGAAAAAGAGATTGAGCAGGAGAACTTTCGCAGTGACTTGTTCTACCGCTTAGAGACATTCTCACTGCGCATTCCACCGCTACGCGAGCGCGGCACGGATATCGAACACTTGGTGTTCGCACTGATTGATAAGCACGCAGAAGCCCAAGGCAACCAGATCGAACAGATCGAGCCAGAGGCGCTAATAGCCTGCTGAACTACGCCTACCCTGGTAATGTGCGTGAGCTGGAAAACGCAATTATGCGCGCGGTAACGCTCAGCGAAGCGGGCGTACTGCAGCATCAGGATTTACCTGAGCGCCTGCGCGAACAGTCTAAGCAAAAAAGCAGTGCCGACAGTACCCCAACGCTAAGCGGCGAGGTGCTACCCGGCACGCAGATTCCTGCCCCAGCGCCTGCCCGTTGGCCAAGTTTGGAAGAGGTGGAAAAGCGCTATATTCGCAAAGTGTTGGAAGCGACAGGGGGAAATAACCGGCGGACGGCCGAAGTATTAGGCATCGCCCGCCGCACTCTTTATCGGCGTTTGGAAGATAGCGAAGAGTAAGTCCAAGCCGGTCGCACTCGCCGCCCGGCTTTTTCATGCTTACTCCGGGTCACTCACGCCATCGCCGGTCGACTCACGTGTCGCTTGCCCATCATTCGCCATGGGGCCGGTATCCATGGGCTCTTGAGGTTCGTCGGTCGGTACTTTCGAATCGGTGGTCGGTGCTTCGGAATCACCGCAGCCTGTCAGCACGCCCGCCATGAGCAGTGCGCTCAACAGTAGCGCCTGCCCCCTAACCTTATCAGCTGACTGGTTTGCAACCGCCCAAACTCACCGTCATACGCTTTAAACAAGCAAAAAAAGCCCCCGCGGGCGCGGGGGCGAAAGGATGATAAACCGTGTGGAGCAGCCGCAGGGAACAGACAGCTGGGTTGGCTTACCATCGTAGGGAGCGTTGACGGCTATTGGCCGTTAGTCATGTCGTCTTCATCATCGGTAGTGTTAACGTCGTCGGTAGTGGTCTCGCTAGCACCGGGCATGGGATCGGTGCCTTCACCGAAACCAGGATTCTCTTCAGGATTGTTGACAGCGCCCGCTTGGGTATTCTCACTCGGCATTGGCTCTTGCGTCGCCGCGGGATCTTCGCCCAAGCCCGGGTCTTCATTCATCGGCTCGTCTGCCATGGTAGGCTCGTTCCCGGTAGCCGGAGCCGTCGTGGTCGTCGCATCCTGCTCCATGGTGTCAGGTTGCTGCGCCGGGGGCATTTCATCTTCGCCGTTGCCACACCCCGCCAGGGCCAAGGTGCTGCCGGTTGCGGCTAACATGCACAGTGTCAGCACACGTGGACGCTTGCGCGATTGGCTCACTTGTTTATCCATAAAGATTGCCTCCTTTTTCGACTAACGTGCTTGCGTCACTTGCCAAGCTTTTCTAAAAAGGCACATTCACACTTCATGCCAACATTGAAAAAAATACATTTATATTTAAAAAAACAATAGCTTATTAAAAAATCGTAGCCACCGTTCGCTGTCACGACAGGGTCATGGGCGTGGGTTCAAAATGGCACATGTGGCGTAATATGGCCTGGCTGGCGGGCGCGTTGTGACACATCCCACCCATTTATGTATAATAATTTTTAATAATTTATTAAACATAACCTCATCTTCTACTTATGAACCGTTTTGTGTCGTTGCTTGCAGGGAGCACGTAAATGCCGCAGGTAAGCGCATTGAGTAACGACACAAGGCTGCTCATTCAATCAAAAGGCACCGCCGATGGACGAGACACGCCCTGTCAAAATTCAGGTACGCGGCTTGAGTAAGGTCTTTGGCAAACAGCCCAAAAAAGCCCTCGAGTTACGCGACCAGGGCCTCAAACGCCCTGAGATTCTCGAAAAAACCGGCCAAACCCTCGGCCTTTCCGATATCTCCTTCGACGTCTACGAAGGTGAACTACTGGTCATCATGGGCCTGTCTGGCTCGGGTAAATCCACGCTGATTCGCTGTTTGAATCGCCTGATCGATACTACCGAAGGCGAGATCATCATCGACGGAGAGAACATCCCCACGTTGGGTGAAAAAGCGCTGCTGGAGTGCCGCCGCCGCCACTTCTCGATGGTTTTCCAAAACTTCGCCCTGTTCCCCCATCGCACGGTTCAACAGAACGCCGAGTTCGGCCTGGAAATTCGCGGCGTCGAAAAATCGGAGCGCCAGTCGATTGCTCATAACGCGCTGAAGCAGGTGGGCTTAGAGGGCTGGGAAGACGCATACCCCAATCAACTATCAGGTGGTATGCAGCAACGCGTTGGGCTTGCTCGCGCCCTGGCGAACGATGCCAGCGTGCTCTTAATGGACGAGGCGTTCTCGGCCCTCGACCCGCTGATCCGTAAGGATATGCAGCAAGAGCTACTGCAGCTGCAAAGCAAAATGCAGAAGACCACTGTCTTCATCACCCACGACCTCGATGAAGCGCTCAATATCGGCGACCGCATCGTGCTGCTGAAAGATGGTGAAGTCGTACAAATTGGCACGCCAGAAGAGATTCTGACCAAGCCCGCCGATGACTACGTCCGCCGCTTTATTGAAGGGGTGGACCGCTCGCGCATTCTGACCGCCGAGAGCGCCATGCGCCCGGTACGCACCAGCGCACGCGACAGCTAGGGCCCACGTACAGCGCTGCATCGGATGCGCGATCACAGCATTGACTCCATCTACGTCACTGACCGTGACCGTCAGTTGTTAGGCCTGCTGGAAGCGGACGCTGCCAGCCGCGCCATTGAGGCAAAAGCCGAGACCATTACCGCCCATCTGACTCAAGATTTCCGCAAAGTGCCGCCAGACGAGCCGCTGCAAAACCTCTTCGCCATGTTTAGCGAAAAGAGTTACCCGATTGCCGTGGTGGATGAGCAGCAGCGCCTGCTGGGCGTTGTAGTGAAAGGCGCAGTCCTGGATGAACTGGCACGAGCAGGAGAACAGTAATGGAGATAACACGCATTCCTTTAGGTAGCTGGATCGGAAGCGGCATGACGTGGCTGACAAGTGAATATTCGGTGGTTATCCGCGGCATTTCCCGCGTGACACAGACAGGGATCAACAGCCTCAACGATGGCCTAATGTGGCTACCCGAGTGGGCGCTACTGGCGATTATTGCACTGCTGTGCTGGAAACTCGCCAGCACTCCCCTGGCCATTGGTGCGGTTGCCGGGCTGGCTTTGATCTGGAACCTAGGGCTTTGGAACCCGATGATCGAGACGCTGACGCTGGTGGTGATTACCACGCTGGTCGCAGTAGTCATCGCCCTGCCTGTGGGGATTGCCGCCGCACTATCGGAGCGGCTCTACCGGGTGATCATGCCAGTGCTGGACTTTATGCAGACCATGCCAGCGTTTGTGTGTCTGCTCCCTGCCATTCCATTTTTCGGTATTGGCTCGGTGTCGGCGATTTTTGCCACGGTCATTTTCTCCATGCCCCCCGCGATTCGCTTTACCACTCTAGGTATTCGTCAGGTGCCGGTGGAGCTCATTGAAGCCTCCGATGCCTATGGCGCCACGCGTGGTCAAAAGCTGTTCAAGGTACAGCTGCCGCTGTCGCTGCCCACGGTGATGGCGGGCATCAACCAAACCCTCATGCTGGCACTGTCGATGGTGGTCATTGCCGCCATGATCGGCGCCGATGGTTTGGGTAGCGAAGTCTGGCGAGCCATTCAGCGTTTGCGTCCAGGGGATGGCTTCGAAGCCGGGATTGCCGTGGTCATTCTAGCCATGCTGCTGGATCGTCTGACGCAGTCGCTGCGCAAATCGCGCCGCTCATAGCCGCTCTCGGCGCTGCGTTGACCATGGCATTTGATCCCTCCGTGATGATTGACCATGCTGAAAGCGCCAAAAGGTAATTTACGTTAAACCACAACACACTATTTATACTGCAGTGGCGCTCGCCACTGCCCATCAACAGGGAGCAAGTGAATGAAAACTCGGACGTTGAATCACCGCATCCGTCTCGCCTCATTAGGCCTCGTCGCTGGCACAGGTCTCGCTGCCGGCAGCATGGCCCACGCCCAAGATCAAGGCACGGTCAACTTGGCCTATGTCGAGTGGTCCTCTGAAGTCGCTTCCACTAACGTCATTGCTGCGGTTCTCGAGCAGGCAGGGTTCGAGGTGGAACTGACCTCGCTGTCCGCAGCGGCCATGTTCCAAGCCCTCTCCACGGGTGAGGCCGATGCCATCGTCGCCGCTTGGCTGCCCACCACTCACGCAGAGTACATGGATCGTGTCGGTGACAATACCGAAGACTTAGGCCCCAATCTGGATGGCACCAAGCTCGGCTTGGTCGTACCTGAGTACACCGACGTGGACTCCATCGCCGATCTGAACGACAACGCCGACAGCTTCAACGGCGAGATCATCGGTATTGACCCCGGTGCCGGCCTGATGGCACTCACCGAAGAGGTCGTGGATACCTATGACCTCGGGCTGAACCTGCGCAGCGGCAGCGGTGCTACCATGACGGCTGCTTTGGCCAGTGCCATCCAAAACGAAGAGGATGTGGTCGTCACTGGCTGGACGCCGCATTGGATGTTTGCTCGGTTCGATCTGAAGTACCTCGAAGACCCAGAAAACGTCTACGGCGGTGCCGAGCAGATCCATACCGTCGTACGTAGCGGTCTGGAAGAAGACATGCCAGAAGCCTACGCCATTCTGGATGCCTTCGAGTGGACGCCCGAGCAGGTGGGCGAGGTGATGCTGATGAACCAAGAAGATGGCAGCGACCCCTACGAAAATGCCAAGCAGTGGGTAGAAGAGAACCAAGACGTGGTCGAGCAGTGGCTCAACGGCTAGTCATACTCTGCCCCGAGCGTTAAATGACAGAGGGCTTCGGCCCTCTGTCGTCGTTGTAAATGTGTCGTTGTAAATGTGACGCTTTTTCGTGCTAATGTGCCCGCGCGTTGAACAAAGATTAAGCAACGTTTGCTACTGTTACTGATGTAATACACGCCTGCTAACGCATTGGTGATTGGCCAGAAGGTAACTGCTGGCCCATCCAGGCGCGTTTGGCGGTTTCTGTCCGACATGGAGAGGCTCCCGTGGATAATCCTGACTCTAAGCATCCCGCTGATGAGCCGGTATCAGAAGGCATCCCCGCCCCTGATGGTCCGGCTAACCTGATCGATACCGATTATGTGATCGGTCAGGACAATATTGCTACCAGTGCTGTGGGCTTTAACCTTGATCTACATGGCAAGGTATTTACCATTTCTGCGCTCGTGGTGTTGCTATTTGTAGTGCTAACCCTAGCACTGCAAGATGCGATTTCACCGGTTTACGACGCCATTTTTGGTTTCTTAACCGGTAATCTGGCTTGGTTCTTTATCCTGGCCGCCAATATCTTCGTCATTCTGTGCCTGGGCTTGATTGTCTCGCCGTTAGGTAAAATCCGCATTGGCGGGGCAGATGCCAAGCCAGACTTTACCTATACCGGCTGGTTCTTCATGCTGTTTGCCGCTGGCATGGGTATTGGCCTGATGTTCTTTGGCGTCAATGAGCCGCTGACCCACTTCGGCACCTCTTTGGAGGGTGGCGACTGGGCACCGTTGGCTGGCGCTGAGGGCGATACGGCAGGCGCAGCGGCGCTGGGCATGGCGGCAACGATCTTCCACTGGGGTCTGCATCCGTGGGCGATTTATGCCGTGGTGGCTCTGTCATTGGCGCTATTCTCGTTCAACAAAGGCTTGCCGCTCTCCATGCGCTCGGTGTTCTACCCGCTACTGGGTGAACGCGTTTGGGGTTGGCCGGGCCACTTGATCGACATTCTGGCGGTGTTTGCCACACTGTTTGGTCTGGCCACGTCACTTGGGGCTGGGCGCTACCCAGGCCGCTGCTGGCTTGACCTATCTGTTTGGCGCGCCGGAAAGTGATATCACGATGATTCTGCTCATCATCGGTATCACGATAATAGCGACTGGCTCGATCGTTGCCGGTGTCGACAAGGGCGTACAGCTGCTGTCGAAAATCAACATCGCCATGGCTGCCGCGCTGCTGTTCTTCGTGATCGGTGTCGGCCCGACGCTGCTGATTGCCACTGGTTTCTTCGAGAACCTGGTGAACTATGTGGTTCATCTTCCGGCCCTCTCCAACCCCTTTGGCCGTGAAGATGCCAACTTCAGCCAAGGCTGGACGGCCTTCTACTGGGCCTGGTGGATCTCCTGGTCACCCTACGTCGGCATGTTCATCGCGCGGGTTTCCCGTGGCCGGACCGTTCGTGAATTCCTGATCTCGGTGCTGCTGGTGCCTTCGGTCGTCTCGGTACTGTGGATGACGACCTTCGGTGGCACCGCCATCGATCAGTACGTCAGCCAAGGCATCGAGGCCGTGCGCGACGCCGGTGTGGACCTGCAGCTGTTCGTGATGCTGGAGCAGTGGCCGCTGTCGCAGATGACCTCGTTCATTGCGATTCTGCTGGTCATCATCTTCTTCGTGACCTCGTCTGACTCGGGCTCGCTGGTCATCGACTCCATTACCGCAGGTGGCAAGGTCGATGCACCGAAACCGCAGCGTGTGTTCTGGGCGATCATCGAAGGCGCGATTGCCATTGCACTGCTGCTGGGGGGCGGTTTGACGGCCCTGCAAACCATGGCCGTGTCGACCGGGTTCCCGTTCACCATCATTCTACTGGTGGCCTGCTACGCCATCATCAAAGGCTTGATGAGCGAACCCAAAGCAGTGTAAGTAACAGCTTCAACTCGGCAAGAAGTCAACGGGCAGCTCAAGGGCTGCCCGTTTTATTATGCAAAGAAGGTGCGAGCGCTAACACCAAAGCGCTTTTAAAGGCGTCTCAGGGCTATAGCGATTGGCGATTTGCGCCTGCAAAAGCTCGGCAGTGGCAAGAGCATCAATGAGCGCATGGTGGCCTTGGTAAACGGGTAAGCCGTAGCGCTCGCGGCTGGCGTTGAGGCGAATCGATACCGGCGGACGCCCCAGCCAGCGGCGAAAGCGCGCCCCCAGTGTTTGTCGATGCCACCGCGCTTCCAACGACATGGTATCGATCATGGGAAACAACCCCCCCTCCCCACGGCGCGCCTTCACCGCCGCATCGAGAAAAGGCCGCTCGATATTACGAAAGTGAACCACCACGACCCGCCCGGCCAACACCGCCAACAGCTCGTCTAGCACGCTATCCAAGTCTGGCGCATCGGCAATCTCCGAGTGCGTGATGTGGTGATACGCTATCGATTCCTCATCTAACGGACGGGGCGGTTTCACTACCCAGTAACGGCGCTGAGCCATGGATATACGCCCTAACGTAAACGGCACGACGCCAATGCTGACGATCGCATGGCGTCGCTCATCGAGTCCGGTGGCTTCCATATCCAGCGCCACCATGGGCACTTCTGACAAGGGCGTATCAGGATCAGGCATGGGCGTGTTGAAAAAGCGCTTCAACATCTCATCTTGAGCTCGCTCAGCGCGGGCTTCCATATAACTCGCCCAGTCGGCCTGAGTAACTTTTTGGCGCGGTCGTATGCCGTGCATATCAGCGCCCCTGCCGTTGGGTGGGAACGGGATAGCGGAACTTCAAAAACTTCTGAGCATTGCTCAACACCTGAAAAGCATCCTTTAGGGTGTGCCGTTCGCTATCTTCTACGTTCTCCGGCTCGATATTGTTGTCCGGCTCACGCTCCTCCTGCAGGTCGATCATTTGGTGACGGATCCGCGACATGCACAAGAACTCGAGCGCATAGCTGAGTTTGTCACTCACCCCGGTGGCTAGCAGCTGGGTTTTGCTGATGTCGTCCAAGCGCTGGAAGGAGTTTTGCGCTTTGGAACCGCAGGCCAATGCATGCACGCGAATCAAATCCACCATCGGTGCCGTTCCGCGCCGCTTTAGGTTGATGGAGTTGTTGTGCTTGCCATCTTTTTCCATCACGAAGGTGCGGAAGAACCCCAAAGGCGGCGTGCGATTAAGCGCATTACGCGCCATCGCCGCCAGGAACAGCGGCGACTTGGGAGCGGTTTGGGCAATCAAATCCTGCAACGTTTCAACGAACAGGTCTTCCCCATAGACGCTATCCAGATCAAAAAATATCGAGCTGTGCAGCAGCTTCTCGGGCGTTGGGTTCGCCATCCAGTCCTAGAAGTAGCGTTTCCATACCGACAGCGGCTGACGCCACTGGCGATTGGTCGCCATCACATCGCCCTTGCAATAGGTGTAGCCACAGGCGGCCAAGCCATCGCTGACGAACGCCGCCAGGGCATGGAAGTACTCGTCGTGCTCTCGGCGACGAAGTCATCAGAGAGAATCAGCGCATTATCCTGGTCGGTGACAATGCTCTGCTCATTACGCGCCATGGAGCCATTGACCATATAGCAATAAGGCACTGGCGGCGGCCCAAGGGTATCTTCTGCCAGTTCTAACAACCGTCGAGTAAAGCTACGCCCAATAGTGGAAAGCGCACTGCCCACCATTTGTGAGTTGGCCCCCTCCTGTACCATCCGCACAAAGGCGGCGCGTACGTCTGGCGCTAGCTTGGCAAGCCCCTGGGCGCTGGACTGGTTGAAGATATTGCTCACCAGATAAAGACCGCTCTGGGTTTCATAGCGAATAATATCGGAAAGGTGCACGACCCCCTCCGGGCGCTGGCGGTAAAGCACCGGCAGGTGATGCACGTTGTTACGCAGCATAGTGCGCATTGCTTCAAATATTGACGCATCAGACTGCACGGTAATTAGCCGTTCCGACACGACCTCGCCAATAGGCGTGCTGGACGATAACCCTTCAGCCACCACGCGGGTACGGAAATCGCTGTCAGTCAGAATACCGCACATCTGCCAGGTTTTGCCTTCGCTGTCCTGGAAGCTGTAACGGGGGTTATCGCTACCTTCATTAATCACCAGCACCGCAGAGGCCTGGGCATCGCTAATCTGCTTGGCCGCCTGTTGTACGCTGGTGGTGGATTCGACCATCACCGGGTAACGGGTGACCAGCTTACGAATACGGGTCACCATCATGTCGTTAGACTTTTTCTGTTGTTCTGCGGCGGTCTCTAATCGAGGACGCTCCAACTCGACGAAGTCAGCGAAGTCAACATCCTCTTCGCATAGCCGTTGAAATACCTCATTGGGAATAAAGTAAATCAAGGAATCTTCAATAGCTTTGGCGGGAAAACGCACCTTGTGGTTACGCAGCAGGCTAAAGTGGCCAAAAATATCCCCCTCGCCTAGGCGGTTATAAAGCTCCCCTTGGCGGCGATAGACTTCAACTGCGCCGCTGCGAATGTAGTAAAGCTCGTCGAGGGTATCGTTGAGCTCCAGAATATCGCTGCCCGTTTTGAAGTAGCTTACCTCTACCTGCTCGGCAATCGCGTCCAGCAGTTCATCCGACAAACCATCAAACGGGGGAAACTGCCCCATATGCTGGCGTATTTCTAATAACTCGACGTCCATACGCTCTCCTGCTGGGCGCTGACTCTGTTGAACGGGCTGTGCTTTGATGCATCATGGGACGACAAATAGGTCGTCCTGGTCTCAGTGTGTCGTGAACATTCACCTTGGACAACCCTTTGAGGTGAAACGAAAGTGCCGGACTCAATGACCCGCACAGAAAAAGCCCAACGCATGTACGTTGGGCTTTGGTCGGCTTGCGGCGTGACAGTTACTTCGCACGTTAAGGAAAATCTGTCACTATCCGCATAGCCTTAGATGAATCACTTAAGAAATGGCGCTTATGACTGGTTAGCCATCTCTTGAACGCGCTGCATCATTTCAGGATCTTGCTGGATGGATTGACCGATAGCATTGAACGTGTCGACGTCCAAGCCGCTATCTTCGACGACTTCGATCATGCGGTCGTTAGCTTCAGCGCGAACTTCCTGTTGTGTGGCTTCGTCTTCTGCTTCCTGCAGACGCTGGGTGTACTCTTGCGAGATCACGGCGATTTCTTGAGAAGCATCGGCGAACTGCTGTAGCTGCTGATCAGAGAAATCCTGAGTCGGGGCTTGTTGAGTAGCCATTGGGTCTTGCGTTTGACCGTCGGCTTGTTGGGCGTGAGCGGTGCCCGCCATCAGACCCGTCGCAAGAAGTGCAGCAGAGAACAGAGCAGTCATACGTTGCATGGTAAGAAACCTCATTGACGCGTTATAAATGTGCCCAGTGTGACGCGTCGTTTGGGCGCTGGTTCAATCTTTTATGTAAAACTCAGTAACAAAAAGAACAAAGCGTAAGTTATTCACGCAGCAACTCATGCTGCTATAGGAGAATTATGTCTAGTATTTTCAATGCTTTAAAAGAAAAAGACGCTGCCTCTCTCGGGCTTGCCGCCATGCCTGGTATCTTCGTTCTTTTATGGAGCACGGGCTTTATTGGCGCAAAATTTGGCCTCCCTTACGCCGAACCCTTCACCTTTTTGTTCCTCCGCTTCGTACTCACCCTACTGCTACTGACTCCCTTGATATGGATAATGCGAATTTCATGGCCTTCATCCCCTACGTTATGGAAACATATCGCGGTATCGGGTTTGCTGGTTCATGGCACCTACTTAGGCGGTGTATTTTACGGTATCTATTGGGGCATGCCTGCGGGTCTGGCCGCGCTTTTGGTTGGCCTGCAGCCACTCCTCACCGCCGCCTGCGCAGGACCGCTGCTCGGCGAGCGGTTGACCAGACGGCAGTGGTTAGGCCTGTTGTTGGGATTGGTCGGCATCAGCTTGGTTCTGGGCAGTAAGCTGGAACTCGGCAGCACGCTCTTTAGCGGCTTTGGGATGGGCGCATTGGTGAGCGTGATGGCTGCCCTAGTGGGTATCTCGCTTGGCACCCTATACCAAAAGCGCTACTGCACCAGCATGCCACTACTGTCGGGCGCAGCGATCCAGTACATGGCGGCAGGTGGACTGTTGGGCATTGGCGCCCTACTGTTCGAAAGCCGCGAGGTGGAGTGGAGCACAACGTTCATACTCACGGTTGGCTGGCTCGTGCTGGCTCTCTCAATTGCCGCTATCCTGTTATTGATGGCCTTGATAAAAAAGGGGGAGGCTTCCCGCGTGGCAAGCCTCTTTTATCTGGTGCCTCCCGTGACCGCGCTGCAGGCGTGGTGGTTATTTGATGAACGGCTGCCGCTGATGGGGCTCATCGGCATGGTCATTGCCATCGCAGGGGTGGTGATGGTCGTCAAATCCGCCAGCAAATAACCCTAATAATTTTGATCGTTCCAGGGCTTGGAAGAACATGACAGCACAACCTCATTGCGCCAGAGTAAACGGCGTCTGCAACCGCTGCGACACACCGGTACCTTTCGCGTTTACCATGGCCTTTCAGCCCATCGTGGACGTAGCTCGTCGTGAAGTGATCTATTACGAAGCGCTGGTACGAGGCATCAACGGTGAGTCCGCCTTTTCCATTCTGGAGCAGGTGACCGACGACCTGTTGTATCGCTTTGACCAGGCGTGTCGGGTCAAAGCCATCGAGTTGGCCAGTGAGCTGGGGATGGCGGCGCGTCTCTCGATCAACTTTCTTCCCAATGCCGTCTACGAACCCGAAGCCTGTATTCAATCTACCCTGGAGACATCACGCCGGGTAGGCTGGCCCACCGAACGGCTGAACTTCGAAATCACCGAAACCGAACGGGTGGTCGACCGAACACACCTGCGCAACATCATCGATAGCTATCGCCGGATGGGGTTCACCACGTCGCTGGATGATTTTGGCAACGGCTATGCCAACCTGGACCTGTTGACCGATTTGCGACCGGATACGCTGAAGATAGACCGAGAGCTGGTCATGGGCTGCGACGGCAATCCACGGCGGCAGGCCATTCTCAAGAGCCTGGTCGCCCTGGCGCGCACTCTGGGCACCCAACTGGTGGCCGAAGGGGTCGAGACACGTGCGGAGTCACGCTGCCTGCTGGCCTTGGGCATTTCGGTACAGCAGGGGTATTACTTCGCCAGGCCACAGGTAGGCGTGCTGGCCAGCGTGGCTGACGAGCAATACGACTGAAGAACGTTCAAAGCCGTTCGAGGTAAGCCGTGCCGCCCAGATTACGCATCTGTTGGCGAATCCACTGGCCGCGGCGCTCGACCTGGGCGTCGGGTCGCGATGCGCTGCGAGTGCGCGGGCTAGGCAGGATGGCCGCCAGCAAACTGGCCTGGCGCTCGGTCAAGGCACTTCCGGAAGCACCAAAGTAGTGGTCGGCGGCAGCTTCCAGCCCAAACACCCCGGTATCCCACTCGGCCACGTTCAGGTACACCTCCAGAATCCGCTGCTTGCTCCAGAAGGTTTCGATCAGCAGGGTGAACCAGGCTTCCAGCCCTTTGCGCAGCCAGCTGCGCCCACTCCATAGGAAAACGTTCTTGGCCGTTTGCTGGCTGAGCGTACTGGCCCCCCGCAGCCTCGAGCCATCGCGGCTGGCCTCCCAGGCACGACGCAGCTCCACCACATCGAAACCACGATGAATCGGGAAGCGCTGGTCCTCGGCGGCAATCACCGCCAGCTTGGCGTTATTCGAGAGATTGTCCCAGCTACGCCACTGGCGCTGGATGGTGATGGGTTCGCGATGGACCCAGCTTTGTACCTTGCGCTCCACCATCACCATGGAACCCGGCGGCGGCACGAAGCGAAACAGCCACACCAAGGCCACCGAGAGCAGCACAAAGGCCAGCGCGCCACGCCAAACAAGACGCCAAAGCAGACGAAGAACTCGGCGCAGCGCGCGATTGACCATGTCTCGGTACCCTTAACGTTTCATGAGGTGTTCCGCATGATAGCGCAAATGGTCCTCGATGAACGAGGCGATGAAGAAGTAACTATGATCGTAGCCTGGCTGACGGCGCAGCGTTAGCGGGTGATCATGCTCGGCGCATACCGCTTCCAGACGCTCGGGCATCAGCTGCTCTTCCAGGAACTGATCGGCTTCTCCTTGATCGATGAACAACCGTTGCCGGGAAGCGCCATTGGCCACCAGCTCGCAGGCATCGTACTGGCGCCAGCGGGTCTGATCTTCCCCAAGGTAGCTGGTGAAGGCTTTTTGCCCCCAAGGGCAGTTCGTCGGGTTCACGATCGGCGCAAAGGCCGATACCGAGCGGAAGCGGCCAGGATGGCGCAGGGCAAGAATCAGCGCCCCATGGCCACCCATGGAGTGACCGCTGATAGATTCGCGCCCATTAACGGGGAAGTGCTGGCGCACCACCGACGGTAACTCTTCAATCACGTAATCGTACATACGGTAGTTGGATTTCCACGGCGCCTGGGTGGCGTTCACGTAGAAACCCGCCCCGGAGCCAAGGTCATAGCTATCGTGCTCGCCGGGGAGATCGGTGCCACGCGGGCTGGTATCCGGACAGATAATCGCCACGCCTAATTCGGCGGCAATGCGGTGCGCGCCAGCCTTCTGCATAAAGTTTTCGTCGTTGCAGGTCAGGCCCGATAGCCACCATAACAGCGGAACACGCTCGTTTTCTGCCTGGGGTGGCAGGTACACGGCGAAGACCATGTCGCAATCCAGCGCCCGGGAGTAGTGGCGGTAGCGCTTGTGCCAACCGCCAAAACTGCGGTTTGCCGACACCAGTTCTAAAGTTTCACTCATGCTCATGGGCAGGCTCCTTAAACAGTGAAACGCGGCGGGTTGCCCCGGCCGCGTTCTTTCAGGCTGCTTTCATCATACTCAGTAATGCAGAACGGTACGAATGCTCTTGCCGGCATGGAGCAGGTCGAAGGCTTCGTTGATCTTCTCAAACGGCATGTCATGGGTAATGAAGTCGTCGATGTTCAGCTCGCCGTTCATATAGCGATCCACGTAGCCCGGCAGCTCGCTACGGCCTTTCACACCACCGAACGCCGAGCCTTTCCAAACGCGGCCTGTCACCAGCTGGAAGGGACGGGTTGAGATCTCTTCGCCTGCGCCTGCCACGCCGACAATGATCGATTCACCCCAGCCTTTGTGGCAGCACTCAAGCGCTGAACGCATCACGTTGACGTTGCCGATACACTCAAACGAGTAGTCGACGCCGCCATCGGTCATATCAACGATGACCTGTTGGATCGGGTCACTGTAATCTTTGGGGTTGACGAAATCAGTCGCGCCGAACTGCTTGGCCAGCACAAATTTGTCTGGATTGACATCAATCGCGATGATTTTAGAAGCTTTCGCCATCACCGCCCCCTGAATCACCGCCAAGCCAATGGCACCCAAGCCGAACACGGCAACGGTAGAGCCGGGCTCTACTTTCGCGGTATTCATAACGGCACCAATACCCGTGGTAACACCGCAGCCCAGCAGGCAGATTTTATCCATCGGCGCTTCTTTGGAGACCACCGCCAGCGATACTTCCGGCCAACACGGTGTACTCACTAAACGTGGAGGTGCCCATGTAGTGGTGCAGCATTTTGCCGTCTAGCGAGAAGCGTGATGTGCCGTCTGGCATGACACCTTTACCTTGGGTCGCACGTACGCTACCACAGAGGTTGGTTTTACCTGAGAGGCAGAATTTACACTTACCGCACTCGGCGGTGTAGAGCGGAATAACGTGGTCGCCAGGTTTCACGCTGGTAACACCTTCGCCCACTTCTTGAACAACGCCCGCGCCCTCGTGGCCCAGTACGGCAGGGAAGTTGCCCTCAGGGTCGGCACCGGACAGCGTAAAGGCGTCTGTGTGACACACGCTGGTGGCGGCCATTTTCACCAGCACTTCTCCCGCCTTCGGGCCTTCAACATCAATCTCAACCAGCTCAAGCGGCTTACCCGCTTCTAATGCAACCGCAGCACGTGATTTCATGGTCACTCCTAGCTAAAGTTTATTGACTATCGTTTAAATGTCTGTGAGTGAGCACGCCGTGGCGCACTCGACTTACCAAGGGTGTGGATTACTCGCTATCGCGGGCGATAGGCGCAAACTCAATGGGCAGCCAGCGGTAGCCTTCTTCGTCTTCGACGATGTGACCGATGCCCGGGAACGGCATGTGAGCACCGGCCACCCAGTGCTTCTCATCGACCGCTCTCTCCAGCACCGCTTCACGTGTGTGTACCGCTTGCTCGGGGTCGGAATCGAATTCGATGGCAACGCTTGGGTCAGCAAACTGCACGCCGTAGCTGTGGACGACATCGCCCCATACCAACATGGCGTCGTCATCACTATTGAGCATAAAGCTCGCATGGCCCGGCGTATGGCCGTGAGTATCCCGCGCAACGATGCCCATCAGCAGCTCATCGCCCGACGCAAAGGGGCTGAATCGGCCAGCCTCTTGATAGGGCGCCACGGCCTCTTGTGCCATGGTAAAGAAGGCACGCTCCTCCTCGGAAGCGCTTGAGAGCGCTCTTCGTCCAACCAGAAGTCAGCGTCGCCTTCGCTGGCGCGCAGCTCGGCATTGGGATAGACCGCCTCACCGTTCTCATCCACCAAACCGCACACATGGTCCGGGTGCAGGTGGGTCATCAAGATCGTATCGACCTGTTCCGGTGCATAGCCCGACGCGCGTAAGTTCTGCTCGACCTGGCCCAGTGTGGGACCAAAACACGCCGCCGACCCTGCATCAACGAGCACCAGGTTCTGGCCGGTGTGAATCAAAAAAGCGTTCACGGCAGTTTGCATGCCGTTTCTCAGCATCGATGAATAATGCGTCGAGATGGCGCAGAATCTCGTCATGCTCCATGCCTTTTAAGAGCGAGGTGTCTAGTGTGGTATGGCCATCGTACAGCGCCGTCACTTCGGTATCGCCTACCATCATACGGAACCAGCCCGATGCCTGCTCTTGCTGCTGGGCAGGCACCTCTGCCTGAGCGGCAGCGACCCAACCTGGCGCTGATAGCAGCCACCAAAGCACGCCGTGGCCAGCGTGAAGAGATCATCGACATCATCAAACACTCCATGAAAACGCGAGATAGACCTGAAGTGTAGGTCAGCTAGGCGAGAAAGATAAAGCGGGATACACTCACAAGATTATTGCTCCTGAGCAACAATCTCTTTCATTAAGGGTTCGCCATGCAGCGCTGGGATCGTATCGAAGCCTTCGTCGAGGTGGTCAGGCTGGGCACCTTTTCCGCCGCCGCTCGACACCTCAAAGTCTCTACCTCGCATATCAGCCGTTTGGTCAGCCAGCTAGAGAACCAACTAGGCGTGCAGCTACTCTACCGCACCACACGGCAGATTCGGCTGACCGATGCTGGGGCCTTGTACGCGGAGCACTGCCGCCATTTGTTCGATGGGCTGCGTGATGCCGAGCAGGCGATCAGCGAGCTGCAGGCCAAACCCCATGGGCTACTAAAACTGACCTCGGCAACGACTTTCGGTGAGCGCTACGTTGCCCCGCTAGTCAATGACTTCCAGCGCCTGCACCCTCAGCTCGAAGTACACATGCACTTCACCAATCGCCCGGTGGAGTTGATCGAAGAGGGTTTCGACATCGCCATTCGCATGGGGGTGTTGAAAGACTCCAGCCTGATTGCCCGGCGGCTGTGCGGACGCCGCGAATACGTGGTGGGCTCACAGGCCTATTTTCGTCAGGCGCCCCGTCCCCACACGCTGGGCGAGCTGAGCCAACACCGCTGCCTGCTGGGGTCGCGCCCCAACTGGCTGTTCGAAGTGCACGGTCAGCGGCGAGAGGTCAAGGTAGAGGGGTGCTGGAGCAGCAACTCGGGGCCTGCCCTGCTGGATGCCGCCCTCAAAGGGCTGGGGCTCGCCCAGCTGCCGGATTACTACGTGGCGCCTTATCTGGCCAGTGGAGAGTTAGTGTCGGTGCTGGAGCCATTCCAACACCACGACACGGCGGTGTGGGCGGTGTACCCTCGCCACCGCCACTTTCGCCCAAGATTCGTCAGTTGGTCGACCATTTGGTCGACCATATCGACACTTCTGTTACCCGCTCATTAGCATTCGATGGCATTGACTGCGAGACCACCTTTCGAGGTCTCTTTGTACTTATCCTGCATATCGCGCCCGGTATCGCGCATGGTGCGGATCACTTTATCCAGCGAGACGAAGTGGTCGCCGTCACCGTGCAGCGCCATGCGTGCGGCATTGATCGCCTTCACCGAGGCAATGGCGTTGCGCTCAATACAGGGTACCTGCACCAACCCTGCCACCGGGTCGCAGGTGAGCCCTAAGTTGTGTTCCAGGCCAATTTCCGCGGCGTTTTCTACCTGCTTGGGCGTACCGCCCAGCACTTCGGCCAGCCCGGCCGCGGCCATGGCGCAGGCAGAGCCCACCTCCCCTTGGCACCCCACTTCAGCGCCGGAAATTGAAGCGTTCTTTTTGCATAGAATGCCCATGGCACCGGCAGTCAGCAAAAAATTCACTACATCGGCATCGCAGGCGTCCGGCTCGAACTTTAGATAGTACGCCAGCACGGCGGGCACGATACCCGCGGCACCGTTGGTAGGCGCGGTCACCATCCGCTTACCAGCGGCATTCTCTTCGTTCACTGCTAGCGCAAACAGGTTGACCCAGTCCATCACGGTAAAACTGGTCACAATCAGGCGCTGATTGTCGGGCGGCGAGAGCAATTGCTGATGCAGTGAATGGGCGCGGCGGCGGACATTTAAGCCGCCCGGTAGGCGCCCGGTGGCCTCCAGGCCATTATCAATGCTCTGGCGCATGGCGTGCCAGATGGTGAGTAATTCGTCACGTATCGCGGCTTCGCTACGCCAAGCTTTCTCGTTTTCTAACATCAGCTCGCTGATGCTTAGGCCGTGCTGCTGGCACAGTGTCAGTAACTCATTTGCTGACTCAAAGGGATAAGGCAACGCTGTTTTGTCTTCATCCAGCCCGCCTCGGTCAGCGCAGGCCTGGTCCACATAAAATCCACCGCCCAGGGAGTAATAGGTGTTCGTACTGATCACCGTATCTCCTTCATACGCCGTGAGTACCATGGCGTTAGGATGAAACGGCAGGCAGGCCTCATCCCATTCGATATCACGTGCGCGCTGAAACGCTAGCGCTTGGCCGTTGGGAAGCCTCAATGGCTCGCTGTTATCCAATGCGGCTAAGCGCTCGGCGATAGTATCAAGGTCAACCGCCTCTGGCGTCTCGCCCATCAACCCCATCACCACGGCATTATCAGTGCCGTGACCGACACCAGTCGCTGCCAGCGAGCCGTGCAGCCTTACCACAACACGGCTGACCTTGGGCGCTGTCAGCGCCATGACGAAATCTCGCGCTGCCCGCATGGGCCCAACGGTATGTGAGCTGGATGGGCCAATGCCAATCCGAAACAGATCAAACACACTAATTGCCATAAAAGTGCCTGCCCCTAGAGGTAATTATTACGCTTCTTGTAGCGCTACTTTGTAGCCTAACCGGCTAGCCGTCGAGCAATTCTCAGCTAGTTAGACGTGCGAGCATAGAAATGTGACGATATAATTAACATTCACCCCTGCATGTTTGTTTACCTCCCGTAACATTTTATCTCCGATAAGGACACTGGTATGTCACCATCTCCCCCCTGGGCGATTAGCTTTCGCACCGCGCTACTTCGTGCCACTCTGTACACGCTCGCCATCGGTGGTATCGCCCAAGGCGGTTACCTGGAAGTGCTTTACCTGCCTGAAGTTCGCTACACCGAGCTTGGTTTTACCGAATTCACCCAAACCTTGGTATTAGCAAGCTGCTGCGCGCTACTGATCTATATTCGCCACGTATTGAACGTATGGCCCACCGTCACGCTGCTGCTGGCGTTTATCAGCGCATCGCTCGTGCGTGAGCAGGACTACTTTCTCGATCACTACGTGGCGGAAGACACCTGGAAATATCTCGTCGCGCTGATTGTGCTACCGAGCCTTGCCTGGGTCATTATTCATCGTCAGCGTTTCCTGGATGAGTTCCGCTACTACAGCAATACGTTTTCATTTGGGCTGTTCGCGGCAGGTGTCCTGGTCACTTATATCTTTTCTCGTCTATATGGACGTCAGGATTTTTGGCGCGCCGTGCTTGAAGAGAGCTACATTCGCGACTTTAAAGATATCGCCGAAGAGGCCATTGAACTGCTGGGCTACAGCTTAATTCTGTTCGCCCTAATTGAACTATTTTTCCTCGCTCGCCGCCTGCATCGCGCACGGCTGACGCTTTAATACCTCCTGACGTTCGCCCCTTCTCAAGCGCCGCTGACTGGCTCAGTCAGCGGCGTTTCATTTTTTAAATTCCGCTATGCGTAAAGCCATTTGCGCCGCTTGCATCATCAACGTAGTGTCAGCCACCAAACCTATATAGGCATTTTTGCTGAAAAATAACCTATCAACGATATAAACCTTATGACAAACCCACAAAATCGTGAAGAAAACCTAAAACGCGGAGCATTTACCCGCTTTCTCGATAGCGTCGAGTGGCTAGGTAATCTGCTGCCGCACCCGGTCACACTATTTGCCATTCTCTGCGTACTGGTCGTTGTGGCGAGCGGCATTGCGGCAGCGCTTGGCGTTTCAGTCGCTGACCCGCGCCCCGCCAATGAGGGCGAGTGGATTGCAGTGAACTCACTCTTAAACGCGGAAGGTCTACGCCGCCTGGTTACCGAAATGGTGACTAACTTCACCAGCTTTGCGCCCCTGGGCACGGTACTAGTGGCCATGCTAGGGGTGGGAGTTGCCGAACACTCTGGCTTGTTGTCCGCTAGCATGCGCGCACTAGTGCTTAACCGTTCACCACGCATCGTCACCTATGCAGTGGTGTTTGCCGGAATCATGTCGAACATGGCCGCCGAGCTTGGCTATGTGGTACTGATTCCGCTAGCAGCGATGATCTTTCATTCCTTAGGTCGGCACCCGCTAGCGGGCCTGGCGGCGGCGTTTTGTGGCGTCTCCGGCGGCTACAGCGCCAACTTATTGATTGGCACCGTCGACCCGCTGCTCTCTGGCATTACCCAGGAAGCGGCACGGTTGCTCGACCCTACCTATTCAGTCGGGGCTGAAGCCAACTGGTTCTTTATGTTTGCCAGCACCTTCTTTGTGACTCTCATTGGCGGCTTGGTCACCGAACGCATTGTGGAACCTAAGCTTGGCAAGTTTGACTCCGCCTATGCGGATAGCGATATCGACCAGAACCGTATGGAGGGCCTGACGCCCACTGAAAAGCGGGCACTAAAAGGTACCGGCTTAGCCACCCTGGCCCTCATTGCGCTGGTCGCTGTGATGGTAGTGCCAGAAAGTGGCATTCTGCGGAACCCGGAGACGGGCCTTGTGAGCGGCTCACCCTTCCTGCGCGGCATTGTGGTTATTGTCGCCATTGCCTTCACCGTGCTGGGCTTTGTCTATGGTCGACTCGCGGGCACCATGCAAAACGATCGCGATATCGTCGATGCCATGGCCAAAAGCATGAGCAGCCTGGGGCTCTATATTGTACTGGTGTTCTTTGCCGCTCAGTTCGTGGCGCTGTTCAACTGGAGTAATTTTGGCACCGTGACTGCCGTGGCGGGCGCTGACCTGCTGGACTCCCTTGGCTTGCGCGGCCCCGGCCTGTTTGCGCTGTTCATCCTCATGTGCGCCTTCGTGAACCTGTCGCTGGGTAGCGCGTCGGCGCAGTGGGCGGTCACTGCCCCTATCTTCGTCCCCATGCTGATGCTCATGGGTTACGCGCTCGAAGTCATTCAGGCGGCGTATAGGATCGGCGATTCCGTCACCAACCTGATTACGCCCATGATGAGCTACTTTGGCCTGATTCTCGCAGTGGCGACCCGTTATCGTAACGACATGGGCATCGGCACGCTGGTCGCTCTCATGCTGCCTTACACGCTGTTCATGCTGATCGGTTGGAGCGTGCTGTTCTTTATCTGGGTGTTTATTCTTGGCTTGCCGGTTGGTCCAGGCTCTGCCACTTACTACACGCTCTAAGCTTTAAACGGCATAACATAAACCGAAAAGCCCGCCGTTCAGAGAACGGCGGGCTTTTCGGTCTTCGTGGCGACTCTATTTCACCACTCACTCTTCACTACTCGCGGCTTTACTCGTCTAGGAACGAACGAAGCGGTTCTGAGCGGCTGGGGTGACGCAGCTTGCGCAGCGCTTTGGCCTCGATCTGACGAATCCGCTCACGGGTGACGTCAAACTGTTTGCCCACCTCTTCCAGCGTGTGGTCAGTATTCATATCAATACCAAAGCGCATACGCAGGACTTTCGCTTCGCGGGCAGTCAAGCCACCCAGCACGTTGCGGGTTGCTTCGATCAAGCCTTCGCCGGTGGCCATATCGATCGGCAGCAACATGGTGCCGTCTTCGATAAAGTCACCCAGGTGCGAATCGTCGTCATCACCAATCGGCGTCTCCATGGAGATCGGCTCTTTGGCGATTTTGAGCACCTTGCGCACCTTGTCTTCCGGCATTTCCAGGCGTTCGCCCAGCTCTTCCGGCGTCGGCTCACGACCCATCTCTTGCAGCATCTGGCGGGAAACACGGTTGAGCTTGTTGATCGTCTCAATCATGTGAGCCGGGCTGCGAATGGTACGCGCCTGATCGGCAATCGAGCGAGTGATGGCCTGACGAATCCACCATGTCGCGTAGGTCGAGAACTTGTAGCCACGACGGTATTCGAACTTGTCCACCGCCTTCATCAAGCCGATGTTGCCTTCCTGGATCAGGTCCAGGAACTGCAGGCCACGGTTGGTGTACTTCTTGGCAATCGAGATTACCAAGCGCAAGTTCGCCTCAACCATCTCTTTCTTGGCGCGACGAGCTTTTGCTTCACCAATCGACAGCTTGCGATTCACCTCTTTGAGGTCGGCAACCGAGAGCTGCACCATGTCCTCTTCGAAGGCAATCTTACGCTGAGCGCGGGCGATATCGGCACGCAGTGGCTCTAAGCGGTCAGCGTACTTGGGATGCGCTTCTTGGAAGGCGTCCAGCCACGTCGGATCCGACTCGTGGCCCGGGAACGACTTGATGAACGTCTTGCGCGGCACCTTGGCTTTCTTGACGCACAGCTGCATGACCGCTTTTTCTTGGGCACGCACCTGTTCAACGCTGATACGTATCTGACCGACCAAACGCTCAAAGTGTTTAGGCACCAGCTTAATCGGCGAGAACAGCTCCGCTAGGCGCGCTTGTTCAGCCTTGAGCTAAGCGCTACCCCGACCATGCTTGGCCAGCACTGCTTCAACGGCAGCATTTTGCTCACGAATCTGCTCAAAACGTGCCTTCGCCTCTTCGGGGTCCGGGCCACCTTCACTGGCGGTAGTGTCGTCCTCTTCGTCGTCATCGTCGCTGTCGATATCGTCATCATCGCTCAGCTCAGTCTCAACGACAGGCTCCGGCACTTCCGCTTCAGCAACACCCGGAATACCTTCGTCGGGGTCGATAAAGCCAGAGAACAGGTCAGATAGGCGCCCAGGTGCTTCTTCATCCTGGGTAGCGTCGTAGGCTTCGAGAATAGAGGCAACTGCACCCGGCAAATAAGCCAGTGCGGACATCACTTCCCGCGTGCCTTCTTCGATCCGCTTGGCGATTTCGATTTCGCCTTCACGGGTCAAAAGCTCAACCGTTCCCATTTCACGCATATACATACGTACGGGGTCGGTGGTGCGACCTACGTCGCTTTCCACGGCGGCGAGTGCCGCAACGGCCTCTTCCGCAGCGGACTCGTCCGTGGAGTGATCCGACATCATCAAAGTGTCTTCATCTGGCGCTTCCTCAACGACACTAATACCCATGTCGTTGATCATGCCAATGATGTCTTCCACTTGATCCGGGTCGGCGATATCCTCGGGTAGATGGTCGTTGACCTCGGCATAGGTCAGGTAGCCCTGCTCCTTGCCGCGCGCGATCAACTCCTTCAGACGTGACTGCTGCTGCGCATTTCCAGCCATAGAAACCCTATCTCGACGAAGAAGAATGAAACACCTGGGGCGCTGAATCGATTAAACTCAACAAGCCGAACAGTATAGCGTAAATAGCTGGAATTTTTCCAGCGAAACGTATTTGCGCGGTCATTCAGGTGTGTTAGGTTGTTCGGTTAGGCCAGCGCCTGGCGACTAACCCTGTATGTGGTGCTGAAGCTTGTTAATTCAACCCCACTGTGCGAATTGCTTTGGTTTGACGCCCTCATATGCGCTGAATTAGCTCCATCATCAGACTCGCCAACCGCTGCCGCTGAGCTTTATCCAGCTTCTGGCCAGAACGCTCTAGTGCCAACAGCGCATCGTACTCTTCCTGGGGCGAACGCTTACGCTGCTTCTCGACCAAATGCTCTACCAGCCCGCTTAGCTCTGCTTCCCTTGCCCCCTTAGGAATCAGCAGCTCCCGCTGTGCCAGCTCTGCCAACACCTGCCCCTCATGACTACCCTGAAAATGCGCTAACACCACCTGCGGACTGCGATAGCGTCCGGCGCGCAGCAGCTCGATTAAAGCGCGGCACAGCGGCGCCTCTTCACTATTTTCTGGCAGCCAATCCAGCGATTCGGGTAGCGACGCCACCAAACGCGGCTCATGAAGCAGCAGTTGCACAATACGACTCACCGTAGAGAGCGTTTGCAGCCTTGCCCCTTGGCGGCGGCCACGTGCCGCCGAGCGAGGCAGCGCCTGCTCTGGCACCATTTCAGCGGCTGGCTCCTCAACAGGCCCCCACTGCGGCAACGCTTTTGCAGCGGCATCTGCCGTGCGCCTATCTAACAGCGCCTGCAACTGCGACTGCGCCAGCCCGCTACGCTTTGCCAGTGATTCAAGCAGTAGCGATTTGAGCATGCCTTCAGGCACTTTGTTCAATGCCTCTAGCACCTGGGTGGCAAAACGCTCGCGCCCTTCCACCGTGTTCAAGTCACGCCCCTGGGCGGCCTGCTCAAAGAGAAACTCCGAGAGCGGCATCGCACAGGTCACACGATCCTGAAATGCTTCGCTACCCTCGCGACGCACCAGTGAATCAGGGTCATCGCCATCGGACAGAAATAGGAAACGCGCCTCACGTCCATCAATCATTTCCGGCAGCGCCGTTTCCAAGGCGCGGCTTGCCGCCTGACGGCCAGCACGGTCACCGTCAAAGCAAAACACTACTCGGCTCACCAAACGAAACAGGCGGCTTAAGTGGTCTTCCGTGGTGGCAGTTCCCAACGTAGCGACGGCGTTATGAATGCCGAACTGAGCCAGCGCCACCACGTCCATATAGCCTTCGACCATCACCAACTGCTCAAGTTTGCTAGACGCTTGACGCGCCTCGTACAAACCATATAGCTCGCGCCCTTTATGAAAGACAGGCGTTTCTGGTGAATTAAGATATTTGGGCTGTTCATCCCCCATGACCCGGCCGCCAAAGCCTAGGGTACGGCCACGCAAGTCGCGGATGGGAAACATCACTCGGTCGCGAAAACGATCGTAGGTGCGCCCAGTGTCTTCGCGGTGGATCAGCAGTCCGTACTCGACCTGTACCGGCTCGCCGATCCCTTTTGCCGACAGATGCTGCTTGAGCGCCTCCCAGCCACCCGGTGCATAACCAATACCATAGGTGTCGATGACCTCTGGCGACAGTCCACGGCCCTGCAAGTAGCGCTGGGCACTCTGGCCCTCCTGCATCTTTAGCCGCTCGCGGTAGAAACTGGCAGCCACTTCCAACAGGTTAACGCCCTCTTTACGCTTCTTCTCACGCTGCTGAGCACGCGGGTCATCCGCCCCCTCGCGGGGTACGTCGAGCCCTAAACGTCCAGCCAGTTGCTCCACCGCTTCGGGGAACGGCAGCTTGTCGTACTCCATTAAAAAACGCAGCGCGTTGCCATGAGCGCCACAGCCAAAACAGTGGTAGAACTGTTTATCGGCACTCACCGTAAACGACGGCGTTTTTTCTTGATGGAAAGGACACAAACCGGAGAAGTTGCGGCCCGCTTTTTTAAGCTGCACGCGCTCGCCAACCACTTCCACCACGTCAACGCGGCCAAGCAGGTCGTCAATAAAACGCTGTGGAATTTGGCCTGCCATGAACTGCGGGCATCCTCGCGCGAAGCGCTAATGGGCGGGCCTAACGTCATCAGGCAACGCGCCTGATCACCTTAAACCGCGCAAAACACACATCACAGAACGAAAAACAAACGGCCACCTAGTGGCGGCCGCTTGGCATCCCTCTTGAGATAACCGGCTAACTGCGCAGGCTATCCCCAGGTACGGATCAATAGAGCCGTTCGAAACGCTTACGCTCACGCTGCAACTTCTTGGCGTGACGTTTTACGGCAGCGGCCGCTTTGCGCTTACGCTCAGCAGTCGGCTTCTCGTAGTGCTCGCGACGACGTACTTCAGACAGAACGCCAGCTTTTTCGCAAGAACGCTTGAAGCGACGCAGGGCGACGTCAAACGGCTCGTTATCACGTACTTTTACAGAAGGCATTAAGCACTCACCTACCTTAAGGAGTCTTGAGTTCGGATAGTTCGCACACCGAACACAACGGTGTACGACCCAGTTTTACAGCGCACAGTAGTCTAGTCGCGGTTGGCGATCTTTGCAAATGCTTACGCCCCTCTACTGCCATAATGCTAGACTAGCCGGTTTTAAACCTCTGCCTTACCACCTACACGAGTTCTTTTGCCATGCGCGTACTGGGCATTGAAACGTCTTGCGATGAAACTGGCGTCGCTATTTACGATACCGCGTTCACCGGTGGACAGGGTCTGCTGTCCGATGCGCTGTATAGCCAAATCGCCATGCATGCGGAGTATGGCGGCGTTGTGCCTGAGCTGGCCTCTCGGGATCACACCCGCAAGCTATTGCCCGCTAATTGAGCAAGTACTGAAGGATGCCAACCTCACCCGTCAAGACCTGGACGGTATCGCCTACACTGCCGGACCGGGCCTGGTTGGTGCCTTGATGGTGGGCGCTAGCACCGCTCACGGCATGGCCAAAGCTCTGAACATACCGGTGCTGGGCGTTCACCACATGGAGGGCCACCTTCTCGCCCCGATGCTGGAAGATGACGCGCCGGAGTTCCCGTTCGTGGCCCTTCTGGTCTCGGGCGGCCACACTCAGCTAGTCGAAGTACAGGGGTTAGGGCACTACCAACTGCTGGGGGAGTCGGTGGATGACGCCGCCGGGGAGGCTTTCGACAAGGCCGCCAAAATGCTCGGCCTTGCTTATCCAGGCGGCCCGCTGGTCGCAAAGCTTGCCGAACAGGGCGACCCAAGCGCTTTCGTTTTCCGCGCCCAATGACTGATCGTCCGGGGCTGGACTTCAGTTTCTCAGGCCTTAAAACCCACACCCTAACGGCCATTCGCCAGCTAGAAGCGGCAGACGAACTGGATGATCAGGCGAAGGCCGACGTTGCGCGAGCCTTCGAAGAAGCCGTCGTCGATACACTGGTGATCAAATGCCGCCGCGCCCTTGACCAAACCGGCCTAAAACGCATCGTGATGGCAGGCGGCGTCAGCGCCAATACTCGCCTGCGTGAACGGCTAGCGCTGGAGACCCAAAAGCGCCAAGCCCGTGCTTATTACCCTCGCGGGCGCTTTTGTACCGACAACGGCGCCATGATTGCCTATGTCGGTGCGCAGCGCTTGGCAGCCGGCGAGCGTGATGACAACGGCATAATGCAGGCGACCCCTCGCTGGCCGCTCGATACGCTTACAGCACCACGGTAGCTCTCGCGCCTATCCGCGTAGGGCTATCCGCGTAGGGCTATCCGCGTAGGGGCGGCTCTTCCCCACGGCGTAAGCGGCGAATATTGAGGCCATGGCGGGCCAATACGAGCAGGCTAAAGCCCCCTACAACGCTGACGTAGCCGGGGGCTAGCCAGAGACGCAGCAGCGGTGCCAACAGCGCGCTAACGAGCGATGCCGCCGCCGCCGTGCGCAACCGCCACGCGAGTAGCGCCCAGCAAAGCGCCGTGATCAGCGCCACGCTGGGCACCAATACCAGCAACACGCCAAACGCACTGGAGACCGACTTTCCACCACGGAAGCTAAACCAAATCGGGTAGCTGTGTCCCAGCAGCACAGCCAAGCCGACAAGCCCCTGCAGCCATACCGGCAGCGCCACCAGCTTGGCAGCCAGCACTACAGGCACCCCTTTTAACGCATCGAGCAGCAGCGTGGCCGCGGCGAGCCTTGGACCATACAGGCGGAGCACGTTCGAAAATCCTGGGTTGTAAGAGCCGCAAAACCGTGGATCCGTCACACCGGCCCACCGACATACGCTCACTGCCGCCAGCCAACTGCCGCTTAAATAGCCGATCACTATCCATATCATGGCCTGCCCACCCTTGCGTTAGCGGCCAACGCCGCTGCCTTACTGTCGTTTCTGGTCATCCTCAAGTACAATCGCCCGCTTGTTGGCCCTGGGGAAGGCCTGTGGACCGCATTTTGATCGAAGCACTCACCGTAGACACCGTCATCGGTGTCTACGACTGGGAACGCACGATAACGCAATCGCTGAGCCTGGATCTATCGCTGGCAACGGATATTCGGCCAGCGGCCGCTACGGATGATTTACGCTTAACGCTTGATTATGCCGCGATATGCCAGCGAATCCAGCAGTTCGCCGACGAGCATCAGTTCGCCTTGGTAGAAACCTTCGCTGAACGTCTCGCCGCCTGCTTGCAACATGAATTCCCGATTAGCTGGCTGCGCATGACCGTCCGAAAGCCGGGCGCGGTGCCTCAAGCGGCAAGCGTTGGTCTTGAAATCACTCGCGGTACGCTGCCGGAGGCTACCAAGGACCCGAACTTATGAGCCTGGTAACTCTCAGTCTAGGCAGCAACATTGATCCCGACACGCATATTCGCCTCTGCCTGGATGCTCTAGAAGCTACGTTTGGCCGCCTACAGATATCGCGCATTTTTGAAAGCGAGCCCGTAGGTTTCAAGGACAGCCGCAACTTTTACAACTTAGTGGTGGCGTTTGATAGCGACTGGTCGGTGGGTGAGCTCCAGGCGTGGTCTAAGCAGCTTGAGATTGATCATGGCCGCACCCCCAACATGGCTAAATACAGCCCCCGTGCTCTGGATATCGACCTGCTGACCGTCGGCAGTGTCTGCGATACGATTGATGGCGTCGCCCTGCCCCGCGCGGAAATCACCCGCAATGCCTTTGTGCTCCAGCCACTCGCTGAACTGTTACCCAACGAGCGCCACCCCGCCTGCCAAACATCCTACGCTACACTCTGGAAGCGCTTCACATTAGGTGACCAGCGCCTGTGGGCGATTGATTTTCACTGGCGGGGCCGTTGGATTTCCCAAGCAGATCCGCAGCCTCCTGCGGCGATGCCCTACCCCTCGCCTAACGCACCTGCCACCGCCTTCTGCCGATGCTGGCGCAGCGCTTCTCCTAATGCCGCTCCCCGATACCCCTCGCTCAGCAGCGCTTGCGGGCTTACCGCTTGCGCTGCCTGCCACGCAGCGCGCAGCACAGCTTGGCGCTCAGGTGCCAGACGACTAACAAGCGCCAGCTGCGCCGCTACCTGGGCAGGTTTACGCCAGCCATCCAGCCGCTCCAGCCAGTGCAACACTCGCTCGCCGTTTAACGGTTCATTGAGCAACGCTTTAGTCAGCGCGGTATGGCGAGCCAACTGCGCTACTGAGTTGGGCAGCCGCAACCTGCTCGCTAGCGCGTCGCGCTGCTCATCACTAAGCACCGATACCAATAGCGCATAGCGCCAGTGGGCCAGCGCGGGTGACGAGGTCTCAGGCGCGCTGGCTAGCGCATCGAGGGCAGCAGTCAACGTCTCGCCCTCGGCAAGCTCAGGCCACCAAGTGGCAAGCGCCTGGCACTCGTTTAGCGTGGTGAAATATTGTTCAGGATTGGGTTCACCCAATGCTTTCTCGGTTTCTATCCACACCCGCTCTGCGGCTAAGTGGCCAAGCTCACCGCTTTGGCTCACTTCACGCATCAGCGTGTGGGTATCTGGGGCAATGGTAAAACCCAAGTGAGCATAGCGGGCTAAAAAGCGCGCAGTACGCAGCACCCGCAGCGGGTCTTCGCTAAACGCAGGCGATACATGGCGCAGCAGGCGCTGCTCTATATCCTGCTGGCCGTGAAAGGGGTCTGTCAGTTGGCCGCCTGGCCCTTGGGCAATGGCATTGATCGTTAGGTCACGCCGGGAGAGATCCTCTTCCAGTGTTACATCGGGGCTGGCATACACCTCGAAACCACTGTAGCCATGGCCGGACTTACGCTCGGTGCGCGCCAGCGCATACTCTTCCGCGGTGTGCGGGTGCAAAAACACCGGAAAATCTCGGCCAACGGGTTTAAAGCCCCGCTGACGCATCGCTTCCGGCGTGGCGCCTACCACTACCCAGTCGTGATCCACTACCGGCCAGCCCAGCAGCGCATCCCGCACTGCACCGCCTACCCGGTAAACGTCAAGCCCTTGAGTCAATGCATCCTGTTGAAACACTTAACGGCCTCCTTGCAGGCTCGGCACGCTAGTGCGTTCACCAGTGTCTAGGTTCATCGCGGTGAGTGAGCCACCCCACACGCAGCCGGTATCCAGCCCTTGAACGCTGATCTTCGCATGCGGCGTGCGCCCTTCCAGCGCCGCCCAGTGGCCAAACAGGACCTGCAGATCATCCTGACGAGCAAATTGAAACCAGGGGGCAAAGCCTGTCGGTGCGCTATCGAGCCCCTCTTTGGCGGCAAAATCGAGGCACTCCTGCGCATCAATGAAGCGCATGCGGGTAAACACGTTAACGATGCAGCGCAGGCGATCCACGCCTTCCAAGTCCTCCCGGAAACGGTCAGGCTGATTACCAAACAACTGGGTCAGAAACGCACCCGCGCTTTCACTGTGTAGCGCCGCCTGAACTTCACCGCTCAGCGCCAGAGCCTGCTCAGCACTCCAGCTCGGCAACACTCCGGCGTGGGTCATTAACGTATTGCCTTCTTGAACCGCCAAAGGCTGGCTCTGCAGCCAATCCAGCAGCGCTTCCCGCTGGGGCGAGGCGAGAATATCGTCCAGCGTATCGTTTTTCTTCAATCTGCCGCCCCCGCGGGCGACCACCAGCAGGTGAAAATCGTGGTTACCGAGCACACAGCGCACGGCACTGCCCAGCGCTTTAGCTTCCTGCAGGCAGGCAAGCGACCCTGGGCCACGGTTAATCAAATCCCCAACCAGCCAGAGCGTATCGTGGGTCGGGTTAAAGTCTATTGCTTCCAGCAGGCTAATAAATTCAACATGGCAGCCGTGCAGGTCGCCAATGACATAGATACTCATGGGCATTCCCGGCGAACCGAGTTCAGTGCAGTTGACGGGGCACCGCTAGACGAAAAGGCGAAACGGGCACATCAAAAGCCCGCTGGGTATACGTATTAAGCAGGGTGTAGGCACCCTCCATCACACCGACCGGCGTTTGCAAAATCGCCCGGCTGGTATAACGAAAACGCTGGCCAGGGCCGATTAACGGCTGCTGGCCCACCACGCCTTTGCCGCGCACCTCTTGGCTGTCGCCGCTGCCCTGGGTGATTTTCCAGTAACGCGCCATTAGCTGTACGCTGTGCGGGCTTTGGTTATGAACCGTCACCGTGTAGCTAAACACGTAGCGGGATTCACTGTCACTAGACTCTGCGTCACGAAACTCCGGCGTGACGCTCACCTCAATGTCTAAACCGCTCAAGCCTCATCACTCCCCTTAGTATCACCGTTAGCCACTGCGCTGGCCGCCTCATCGGCGGCTACTTGGTTGGCAATTGCCACGTACTCCGCCACGGTTAGAGTTTGCGGCCGCCGTGCAGGGTCAATGCCTAGCGCTTCCAACGTGTCGGCGCTGACACGCCCTTTCAGGTTATTCCGCAGGGTTTTACGCCGCTGGCCAAAGGCCAGCTTCACCAGCTCGAACAGCAGCGTCGGGTCATCGGCGGTGTGGGGCAGGTGGTCGTGGGGCGTTAAGCGCACAATCGCGGAATCTACCTTCGGACGCGGACAAAGGCTTCCGGCGGCACGATGAACAGATGGTCTACCTGGCAGTAGTACTGCGCCATGACGGAAAGACGGCCCCAGTCGGTGCTGCCTGGCTCGGCGGCCAAGCGCTCCACTACCTCTTTTTGCAGCATGAAGTGCATATCGGCGATGGCGCTGCCCATACTCAGCAAATGCACGATCAAAGGCGTGGAGATGTTGTAGGGCAAGTTACCCACTACCCGCAGCGCCGGGCCATCGCCCTTCAGCTCGGCAAAATCGAACTTCAGCGCGTCGCCTTCATGAATCACGAACTCGGGGTAGTTAAAAAACTGTACCCGCAGGCCAGGAATCAGGTCGCGGTCGAGTTCGATCACTTCCAGCTTGCCAGTCGCCTCTAACAGCGGTGCCGTCAGTGCACCTTGCCCAGGGCCAATTTCGACGAGTCGGTCGCCTTCGCGTGGCCCGATAGCGCGGACGATACGCGAAATGATGCCGAGGTCACGCAGAAAGTTTTGACCGAAACGTTTACGAGCGCGGTGCTGCTGAGGCACTTGAGACATCTAACAGTGTTCCTTGGAGGGTTGATTCATGGAGCGGCCAGGGTGCTGGCACGCTGGGCAGCAAGCCGCTGTGCAAGCGATAGCGCGACGCCCAGGCTGTTGGGGTCGGCAGTGCCGCGGCCCGCCAAATCCAGCGCGGTGCCGTGGTCCACTGAAGTACGTACCAGCGGTAGGCCGAGGGTAATATTCGCAGCTTGCCCAAAGCCTGCGTATTTTAGCACTGCCAAGCCCTGGTCGTGATACATCGCCAGCACCGCATCGACTCCGGCTAGGTGGCGTGGAGTGAACAGCGTATCGGCGGGCAGCGGCCCTTGGATATCCAACCCGTCGGCACGCAGCGCGTCGAGGGCCGGAATGATCGTGTCCAGCTCTCGCGCCCCAAATGCCCTTCTTCCCCGGCATGGGGGTTGAGGCCGCACACCGCAATGCGCGGATTCAAGATGCCAAATTGGCGCCGCAGGTCAGCGGCCAGTAAGCGGCTAATCTGGGTGACCCGCTCGAACGTGATGGCATCGGCCACGTCACGCAGCGGCAGATGAGTCGTCACCAGCGCCACGCGCAAATCGCCGCTGCCTTGCCAAAGCGGGTTCTTGGCATGCAGCGCGGCATCGGTCGCCAGCAGCATCACCACCTCATCGACGCCACAGGCGTCGCGCAACCACTCGGTATGGCCGGTGAAGTGGGGAAAGCCCCCTTCGATGATGACCCCTTTATGCAGCGGCGCGGTGACCATTGCCGCAGCCTGCCCTGCTTGGCAGGCGTCTACGGCAATTTGCAGTGTCTCCAACACGTAGCGGGCATTGGCGGGATCGAGCACCCCAGGCGTGGCAGGCGCTCGCAGTGTGGCGGGCCACACCACCAAACGCCCTGGAGAGGATATATCCAAGCCACCCGGCGCGGCCTCGACGACCTCTACGGCCAGCCCGAGCAGCGCGGCGCGCTGGCGCAGCATCTGCGGGTCACCCACCGCCACCGTGTTGGCTAATTGCCCACGAGCGGCCAGCATCAGCGCAAGCTCTGGCCCGATGCCCGCAGGCTCACCGGTGGTCAACAGCAGCGGCCGCGTCATTAGAGACGAATATCCACGAAGGCCTGTTCACGGATTTCACGCTGCCAGGTTTGCAGCTCTTCGTTGGCACGACGCTGGAAAATCGCTTGGCGCACCTGCTCACGACGGCTCTCTTCGGTCACGTCCTGACGGCGACGCTCCAGCACTTCGATGACGTGATAGCCGAACTGCGAGCGCACAGGCTCGGAGAGCTGGTTCGGGCTGAGAGACGTCATGGCTTCTTCGAACGCAGGGACCGTTTGGCCAGGGCGCACCCAGCCCAGGTCGCCGCCGTTCATGGCGCTACCACGATCGTCGCTGTACTCACGGGCCACCGACGCGAAGTCTGCGCCCTGCTGTAAACGCTGGCGAGCCTCTTCTGCGCGGGCGCGGGCTTGGTTCTCGTTACGCGTAGGCGTCAGTTCCACCAGGATATGGCGGGCACGGGTCTCTTCGATAAAGGCTTGCCCCTGCTGCTGGCTTGGCTGCTGGCTCAAGAAACGCTCCACATCGCGATCGGAGACCGTGACGCGCTGACTGATCTGGCGCTGCTGTACTTGACGCATCAACATTTCACGGCGTACGTCTTCGCGCACGTCGGCCAGAGTAATGCCGTCGGCTTCTACCGCATCGGCAAACTGATCCAGCGTCATGTTGTTGGATTCGGCAATGCTGCGTAGCTGGCGGTTGAGTTCGGTGTCATCCACACTCAGATTGGCTCGGCGGGCCATTTGCAGCTGGATTTCATCCATGACCATACGCTCCAACACTTGCTGGGCCAGCTGGTTACGCGGCGGCAAATTGCCGCCCTGAGCCGCTGCTTGCTGCTCCACCTGGGCAATGCGGTCATCCAACTCGCTGCGCATGATGACGCCATCATTGACGACCGCGACGACGCTATCCAACTGCTGACGCTGGGCCGACTCGAAATTTTGCGCATGCACGGTCAGCGGAACCAGCGCCGCACCCGTGCTCAGGCAGAGCACCATCAGGCTGCCTGCGGACAGCTGGGTGGCTCGTTTCTTCAGCGCGCAGCTCAGCAAGGTCTTTCTGATCATCATAAAAAGTCTCTTTCAGTCGCTATTTTAAAGTGGTCGTTCATAAGGGCGTGGGACGGTAGCCAGGAATCGCCTGCTCAAAGTAGCCGTCGGCCTCTTGACCCACGCCACCTAGACCACGAAACACAAAGCGCAAAAATAGCCCGCGGTCGTTGAAGTCATCGCCAACCCGCGCCGTATCGTTATCGTCGATCCATTCACGCCATACCAGCTGTACGCCATAGCAGCAGTCGTTCCACTGCAGGCCCGCGAGCTGTTCCAGGGGACGGTTGTTGGTTTGATCGTGCAGGTAGCGGCCAATCAAATCAATCCTTGGGTTCGCTTTCCACGCCAGCGAAAGATCCCACTCTTCGCGACGGTAGTCACGGAAGCCATAGTCGCCGGGTATCACGCTCGGATCGAACCCTTCGATCTCCCAACGGTAGCCAAGGTTCACTACGTGCCCTTCCGGGTGGCGATAGCGTACATCCACACTGGAGCGCTCGGTCTGTTCACGCTCGTCATCGTAGAGCCATTCGTAGCCGGTACTCCAGCGATCCGATATTTGCCAATCCAGGCGAGTGACCAGCGGAGAGCGGTCACGGGTGGCCTGATAGCGGCTTTCCGGATTCACGGAAGGGTCTTCGCTGGGGCGCGGCGGCAGCGTGTCCGGGTCGCCTTCGCTATCGATGCGCCGCTCGGAGAAGTAGTAGCTTTGACCGACGCCGAAGGTGAGTCGGTCCCGACCAGCGCTATCTTCGATCAAGCGTGACTGTACGCCCAACGAGACGCGATTCAGATCACCGACCCGGTCAGCCCCCGAGAAGCGGTGCGGGGACCAGAGCTGATCCCAGGAGAATACCCGTTCACGGCTATCGAAGTACGGCAGCTGGGTCTGGTCGGTACGCGGCACGTAGGCATAGTTAACGCGGGGTTCAAGCGTCTGGCGATAACCGCGCCCGCCTAGCTCAAGCTCACGCTCAAATACCAGGCCGCTGTCGATGGAAGTGATCGCCACGCTGCGCGTCGGTGAGGTCGTGCGATCGGTCACGCGGTCGCCATAATCCAATTCGTACGCGGTGTGCCAAAGCTCGGTGCGTGGCTCGATATAGCCCCAGGGCTGCTCATAGCGCCAGCCCACCGCAGGCGTCAGGTGAAGGCGCGAACCGATGGCCGCCTCGCGCTCCGGAACTCGCCGCTCATCCACGTCGCGCCAGAAGTAGGTCGCGTTCGAGCGCCACTGGGTATACAGGCCGTTGTCTAGCTGCCAGTTGGCATTGGCGGTCAAACTCGGCAGGCGGTAGAACGGACGGTCGGTATCGCTGGGCGGGTCTTCCAAACGTTGGAAGCCCTGGGCGCGGGCGTCTAACTGCCAGCGCTCGCCGCGATAATCGACCTGGGCAAGGCGCTCCATACTGACGCGGTCGCTGTTGCCGAACTCGCCGCCAAAGTCGTCGAAATAGCGCCCGTCGCTGGCGGCGCCGTAACGGAGCCGGTAATCACTGCGGGGCGTTAACGTGCCCGCGTGCTGGGCATCAATGTACCAGCGGTCGTCGCCTTCAAAGCGGTTGTCACCTCTATTGGTGCCGCCGTCGCTATCGAGATAACCGCCCTCGACCAAGCCTTGGCTCTCTTCCAGCAGGTAGCGGTACTCGCCGTTGAGCAGCAGTCCTCGGTCAGACATCCAGCGCGGGGTAATGGTGGCATCCTGGTTCGGTGCAATGTTCCAGTAGAAAGGCTGGGTATAATCAAAGCCATCGCTTGAGAAGCTCACTGACGGCGAGAGCAGCCCGGTATGGCGGCGGTCATCAATGGGGAAGCGCAGCCACGGCCAGTAAAATACCGGCACATCTTTAACTTCCAGGCGCGCATGGCGGGCAGTGCCAAACCCCGAGGCTTGATCGAGGCGAATATCACTACCTACCAACTGCCAGCTATTGGCGCCGGGGTCACAGGTGGTAAACGTGGCCTCCTGAAGGCGGTACTGATTTTCGCCGGTCTGCTCTAGCTGGCTGGCCTGGCCGCGCAGGTGCTGGTCGTAGAGCACATAGTGGCTGTTACGCAGCGAGGCGCGGTCTTCGTTCAGCATGAGGGTGGCTTGCTCGCCACGCACCAGGGCTTGTCCATCGCGGATAGCCAGGTTGCCCTCAGCATCCACCTGCTGACGGTCTGCGGGTAGAAAGACGCGCTCTGCCTGCAGTTCGGTATCGCCCCGGCGTAGTACCACGTCGCCACGCAGCAGGGCTTCACCGTCTGCGGCGTAATCCACTTCCCGGGTTTCTACCGAGAGCGTTTCCGGGTTCTCTTCCGCTGGCAAGCGGTAGGCGGGCATCACATAGCGCCCCCGACATAGCTGTTGCGGCGCTTCGTCTTGGCTCCAGGCCTGCCAGTCCAGCGCTTCTGCGGGCAGGGTTTGGTCCTGCGCCACCGCTGAAAACGAGGCGCCAGCGAGCAAACTGCCCAGCAGCGTATGCGCAACCGGTACGGTGCGCGAGATTCGCTTGCCCATGTTCGTTATCCTTGGCATCCAGAATCGGTATTATACAGCCCGCATGATGCCCGACCAGCAAGGAGCTTGCATGTCCTCTTCTCGGATTGACGCCCTCACTCAGTGGGCGGCGCAACACCACGGCCTTGATAGCGCCACCATTCGCCTCTCTACTGCGGGCGGTGACGCCAGTTTTAGGCGCTATTTTCGACTAACGCTACCGGATGGCAACACCCAAATCGTAATGGATGCACCTCCGGCACAGGAGGACTCGGCGCCGTTTGTGGCTATCGGCCAGCGCTGGCACGCCGCCGGGCTGCCTGTGCCTTACATTCACGCCAGCGACTTAGACGCTGGTTTTTTGCTGCTTGATGACTTGGGTGACACACCACTGCAGGCTACCTTTACCGACCCGGCCCGCACGGAGCAGAGCCATCTAGACGCACTTGCTGTGATTGCCCAGTTGCAAAACCGCACTAACCCGGCCGCCCTGCCTGATTACGATGCCGCCCTGCTTGGCCGGGAGCTGGACCTATTTCCCGAGTGGTGCCTGGGGCGCTGGCTGTCGCTATCAGTTCCCGATAGCTGGGAGGCAGTACGCGATAAATTGATAGAGCATGCATTAGCGCAGCCGGTGGTGAGCGTCCACCGCGATTTCGATGCCATGAACCTGATGCTGCACGATCAAACGCTTTACATGATCGACTTCCAGGACGCCGTGGCAGGCCCGCTCAGCTACGACGTTATTTCGCTACTGCGGGGCCGCTACTGCCGTTTTAGCGCTGACCAGTTTGCCTCCTTCGTCGGCGCTTTCTATCAGCAGGCGCGGCAAGAAGGTCGTTTGACCCGCTCGGTCAGCGAGGAAACTTTTTTAGCGCAGTGCCACGCCATGGCCGCACAGCGCTCGCTGAAAGTGCTGGGCATCTTTTGTCGGTTGACGCTGCGCGACAGCAAAGAAGGCTATTTAGCCCGCCTGCCCCACTTTTTGGCGCACCTGGAAGATAGCCTAGCGGCCCTACCCCAACACCGCGAGTTTACCGACTGGGTAACGGGCGTGCTGCGCCCGGCGATCATGCAGCGCCTGGAAGAGGGCGCGCCATGAAAGCGATGATTTTGGCGGCAGGCCTGGGCAAACGGATGCGCCCGCTCACCGACCACTGCCCTAAACCATTGCTGCCCGTGGCGGGCAAACCGCTGATCGTGCACCACTTGGAGCGTTTAAAGCGTGCTGGCATTAATGAAGTGGTCATTAACGTGAGCTACCGTGCTGAGCAAATTATCTCTGCACTGGGCGATGGCTCGGCCTACCAAATGCGCATTCACTGGAGCCAGGAGGCTAGCCCGCTTGAGACCGGCGGTGGTATTCAACAGGCACTACCGCTGCTGGGCGATGCGCCGTTCTTACTGGTCAATGGTGATGTGTGGTGGGACTACCTACCGAGTGCTTCCACGCTGGCAGCAGGTGATTTGGCGCATCTGGTATTGGTGGATAACCCCGCCCATCACCCTGAAGGCGATTTTTCACTTCGCCAGGGGCGCGTTTCACCACACGGGGAGGCTCGCTTCACCTTTGCAGGCATCAGTTTGATACGCCCTGAACTGGTCGCCTTTGAACCTGCCGGTGCCTTCGCCCTGGCCCCACTACTGAAACGGGTCATGGCAGAGCACCGCGTTAGCGGCGAGCACTTTGCGGGCCACTGGGTCGATGTGGGCACGCCTGAACGACTGGCCGAGCTTGATAGGCACCTTCAATCAGCCTGATACCAGCTGGCAGCGCACGATGAAGCCGTGCGTTGCCTTCTAGAAATGTTATGCTGCGCGACTTACCTTTCGTCGCCAAGATGAGGAGAGCAACGTGAAAGCACGGGTAAAATGGACCGATGGCCGCCAGTTTGTGGCGGAATCCGGTAGCGGACACAGCGTTGTGATTGATGGCCCACCCGATCACGGTGGTCGCAACACCGGCCCTCGGCCGATGGAAATGCTGTTGATGGGCATGGGCAGTTGCACCGCCTTTGATATCTTGAACATTCTTGATAAGGCCCGCGCAGATGTCACCGACTGCGTTGCCGAGCTGGACGCCGAGCGCGCCGACGAAGTGCCCTCTGTGTTTACCAAGATTCACGTCCACTTTGTCGTTACAGGCCGCAGCCTGAAAGAAAAGCAGGTACAACGGGCGGTAGAGCTGTCCGCGGAGAAGTATTGCAGCGCCTCGATCATGCTCGTCAACGGCGGCGTCGAGATTACTCACTCCTTCGAGATTGTCGAAGCTTGACCCCCACGCCGCGACACCTTCACTCAGGTTCAAAAAAAATCGTCTGGCCGGATGCAACCCTCGCCTCGGGCGGGCATAATACGCCCGCTTGTTTCTCCCCCTACTGCGGTAGTGCGGGGCCGCTCGATGAATGGCGGCTGCGTCAGCACGGTGACAAGTGTTTATCGGTTCCGGCGCTGGATCGTCGGGGTGTCTTCATCTGCCATAGGGAGGTTCGGAAGTGTCAGATAATCTCCGACTCCACGGGTTCAACAACCTGACAAGCTCGTTGAGCTTCAATATTTACGACATCTGTTACGCCAAAACCGAAGAGCAGCGTGCGGCTTATATCGATTATATCGATGAGCTTTACAACGCCGAACGTTTGACGCAGATTCTCAAGGACGTGACCAATATTATCGGCGCTCATGTGCTGAATATTTCGCGTCAAGATTACGAGCCCCACGGCGCAAGCGTGACCATCCTGATCGCCGAACACGAGCTGGATGAGCCAACACCTGGACAAACCGAACCAGGCCCAGGCCCGCTACCGGAAACCGTGGTGGCCCACCTGGATAAGAGCCATGTGACGGTACAACAGCTACCCGGAGTCACACCCTGACAACGGCATCAGCACCTTCCGTCTGGATATCGATGTCTCGACCTGTGGGCATATCAGCCCGCTGAAAGCGCTGAACTACCTGATCCATAGTTTTGATTCCGATATCGTGACCATGGATTACCGCGTGCGCGGCTTTACGCGGGATGTGGATGGCAAAAAGCTGTTTATTGACCACGACATCACCTCGATCCAGGACTACTTGGCGGAAGACACCAAGCAGGCCTATCAGATGATCGACGTGAACGTGTATCAAGAGAACATGTTCCACACCAAGATGCTGCTGAAAGACTTCGAACTCTGGATAACTACCTGTTCGGCACCTCTCGCCGCGACATCACCTTTGAAGAAGCGCGGGATATCGAAAGCCGCCTACGTAAAGAGATGCTGGAGATATTCTACTCCCGTAATCTCGATTAAGGCGTTGCCTTAAGCAAGCTATGAAGCCACCGAAAAGCTGCCCGCGGGCAGCTTTTTTTATGCGCTTTGTTGATACGGCTAGTAAAAACCTGCCTCGCCCTCAGGACGGGTTTTAAAGCGTCGATGCAGCCATAGGTACTGCTCGGGGTGCTTGCGAATCGCCCGCTCGATGAAGGCATTTACCCGCGTAGCATCGGCCAGTTCATCGCCGCTAGGGAAATCTTCAAAGGCGGGCAAACACTCAATGGTGTAGGTGCGATTATCCGGATTACGGTGGAACATTAGCGGCACCACAGGGGCGCCCGTCATGCGGGCAATTTTGGCCGTAAGACGAATCGTCGCCGCTTGCTGACCAAATAGCGACGCAAAGACGCTCACATCGCGGCCGAAATCCTGATCCGGTGAGTACCACACGATGTGCCCCGCTTTGATGCGGCGCACCACGCCGCGCAGGTCATGGCGATCAATGGCTTGGCCAAAGATGCGTGAACGTGCTCGGGTCATGAATCGCTCGAACAGCGGGTTGTTATGGGGGCGGTAAACCACATCTGCCGGGAAGAACAGCGAGTGCAACGCCCCGCCTAAGTCCAGCGTCGAAAAGTGGATACCCACCACCAGCACGCCTTTGCCCTGGGCTTTAGCGCGTGCAAGGTGCTCTTGGCCGTGATAGGCCACTCGATGACGCAGCCCTTCGGCATCACGACACCAGCCAGTTGCGGTTTCAACCAAACCGATCCCGTTGGCAATGAATGTCTCTTTGACCAGTTGGCGCTGCTCGTCGGCGCTTTTTTCTGGAAAGCAGAGCGCGATGTTCGTGGCGGTGATGTGCCGACGGCGCTTCACGAAGCGCCACGCCAGCAGGCCAATCGCTTTACCTACCCAGAGCTTCAACCGCCAGGGGAGCCACGCGGCCACATACATTAGGCCAATCGCCAGCCATGTCGGCCAGTAGCGAGGGTGCGCAAAGGAGCGCGGATAAGACGCTTTTGACATACAGATAACCGTTTAAACGTGAGCCCCATGATAGCGCCGAGGAGCCCTGGGAAGCACACCGGTCAGCAGCGTATAGCTGATGGTATCGCAGTAGCGGGCCACCTCGTCCACCGGCAGCACACTGCCATTGCTAGCAGTGCCCCAGAGCACCACTTCACTGCCAATCGCGGCATCAGGCACGTCGGTAACGTCCACCGTCAGCATATCCATCGAGACCTTACCGGCAATGGGGCAGCGCTGGCCGTTGACCAGTACCGGTGTACCATCGACCGCGTGGCGGTCATAGCCATCGCCATAGCCTGCGGCGACTACGGCAATTTTAGAGGGTCTCTTGGCCTTCCAGCGGCCGCTATAGCCCACCTGCTCCCCCTCCGCCAACTCGCGCAACGCAATAATTTCTGAGCGTAATGTCATCACCGGGCGTAGCTGCTGGGTGATCTCGTTGGGCACTTCCAGCGGGTCGCTGCCATAGAGCATCACGCCGGGGCGATTCCAGTCACCATGTGCGGCAGGCCATGCCAGCGTCGCCGGGGAGTTGGCCAGACACAGCGGTGCCTTCAGCTTGGCAGCCAGCGCTTTTAGCGTATTCATCTGGCGGTTGAAGTAGCTAGGATCTTTCGCATCGGCGGTGGCAAAGTGGCTCATCAGATGCAGCGCCGTTACCTGCGGCGCATCCACCAAACGCTGCCAAACACTGGTCGCCTCCTCCGGCGAGAACCCCAAACGGTGCATCCCCGAATCCACCTTTAACCAAACTGGAATAGGCTGCCGTGGCGAATACGCCAGCAGCGCTTCGACCTGCCACGCACTGTGCACACTGATCCATAAACGGTGCTGATCGACCAGCGCCAGCTCATCGGCACTGAAAATACCCTCTAACAGCACAATGGGCGCTTTGATGCCTCCTTCGCGCAGGCTCAGCGCCTCTTCGATGCAGGCCACTGCAAATGCCGGAACGTCCGTTTCTAAGGCACGGGCACAAGCCAGTGCACCGTGGCCGTAGGCATCGGCTTTAATGACGGCAACTGAGCGACTTTGTGGGGCGCAGCGGCACGCCAGTTGATAGTTGTGACGCAGCGCGTCCAAATCAATATGGGCCACTAACGGGCGCATGGCTCTCTCACTTACTAGGTCACTGACCGGCGTACTTGCCGGACTGAGCGGAGTCACTCAGTAATGTATGAATGAAAATGGTTCGCCCTAAAAACAGCGCACCGAGCAGATAACTCGGTGCGCTATTTAATACTTCCGTTGGGCTTGTCGGAAGCAGCTGGTTTAACTCTCGACCCGGAATTAACTCTCGAAAATCGCGTCGAGGGAAAGCCCCTGTTTTTCCAGGGAGCGGCGCAGCTTCTTTAACGCTTCTACCTGAATTTGTCGAACGCGCTCCCGCGTTAGGCCAATCTCGGCACCCACTTCTTCCAGCGTTGCTGCCTCGTGACCGCGTAAACCGAAACGGCGTACCACGACTTCGCGCTGTTTTTCGCTTAGCTCATCCAGCCAGTGGTCTACGTGTTCGCGCACGTCGCCATCCACCAAACACGCTTCCGGCCCCAGCACCTCATCGTCGGTGAGCGTATCAATCAGCGGCTTATCGCTGTCGCCGCCCATGGGAGAATCCACCGACGACACCCGCTCGTTAAGCCCCAGCATTTTCTTAACTGTCTCGACCGGTTTATCAAGATGCTCAGCGATCTCTTCGGCGGTAGCTTCGTGATCCAGCTTTTGAGTCAGCTCACGGGCAGCACGCAGATAAATGTTGAGCTCTTTCACCACGTGAATCGGCAGACGAATAGTACGCGTCTGGTTCATCAGCGCACGCTCTATCGTTTGGCGAATCCACCACGTGGCGTAAGTAGAGAAGCGGAAGCCCCGTTCGGGGTCAAACTTCTCCACCGCCCGAATCAAACCAAGATTACCTTCCTCGATTAAATCGAGCAGCGTTAAGCCTCGGTTCAGGTAGCGTCTGGCAATCTTGACCACTAGACGCAGGTTAGACTCAATCATCCTTGAGCGGCCAAGCGCATCGCCTTTACGCGCTAGGCGGCCATAGTACACTTCTTCTTCCGGCGTCAGCAGCGGAGAAAAGCCAATTTCGTTAAGGTAGATCTGTGTCGCATCCAAGCTTTGAGTCGATTGACGGTCTTCACGGCCCAGCGCTTTTTCAAACGCCTCCTCCTCTGCCGGGCGTCGTCGTCAGCGTCATCTAACGCCTCTTCAACCTCATCCAGATCAATCTCCTGTAGGTCCTTCTCCAGCATACTCATGGTCATACCCCCGTTGTCTCGCCTAACCGCCATTTAGAAAAGTAAGGGTGGTCGCACTCCCTGTGCGCATACACCTTATTGTTATATGACGCTCTAATTCAGCTATGCGGGTTGCCCTAGCAGGCTTGACACGTTACACCTGCTAGGTAATGACTAGCGCGATGGCAGATAGTCCAACGGATTTTGCGGCTGACCATCGCGGCGCACCTCAAAATGCAGTTTGACGGCATCTGCATCGCTATCGCCCATCGTGGCGATGACTTCACCAGCCTCGACGACATCATTCTCTTTGACGCTTAAACTATCATTATGTGCATACGCGCTGAGAAACTGATCGTTATGTTTCAGTAGTATTAGGTTACCGTAGCCACGTACACCGCTACCGGCATAGACCACAATACCAGGGCCTGCTGCACGAATAGGTTGCCCCTTTTGCCCAGCGATATCAATCCCTGCTGTAATGCTGCCTCCCTGCCCAAACTCACCGATGACCTGACCATCGGTTGGCCATTGCCAATCGATGTTTTCGGCAGGCGTAAAGGTACGCGACGAGCGATCGGTGCGGACGGTTTGAGTGGGCTGAGCGGCAGGTTCCGGCTCAGCGGCAGGTTCCGGCTCAGTGGCAGGTTCCGGTTCTGGGGTCGGTTCAGGCGTGGGCGCTGGCTCCTGCGCGGGCTGGGCTGGCGGCTGTTGATTAGTGGATTCAACCGGGGCATTAGCAGCGGCAGCTACCTGCTGGGATGCTTCCACAGCCGTGCGCTCAGCCCGCTCGGCGGTTAGGCGCTGGTTGCGCTCGATGGCACTCTCGTCCGGCAGCAGCCAGTCGAGCTCCTGGTCATTGCTTGCCACGGCAGTGGCTTGTGGTTGCAGCCCCGTAGCAACGGCACCGCTGGTCGAAGCGGGTGACGCGTTGCCGCCAGACGAAGTCGACATACCTCCCGCGCCTTCACGCAAAGCGATGGTTTGACCAGGATAAATTTGGTAAGGCGCATCGATATTGTTGATGGCGGCGAGCTGGCGATAGTCCAGATTGTGCTGCCACGCGATGCCATAGAGAGTATCGCCTGCTTTAACGGTGTACTGTGGTGAGTTTTCCACCGCACGGCGTGCGTCGCTCAAATCGCGCACCTGCGGGGTGTTGGACTGCTGACTGGCACAGCCACTCACCGCCAGTGCAAGCACCGTCATCATAAAAACCTTACGCATGGAAACCCTACTCCTGTTCAACGCCGTGCTAACGATCAATGGAACGATTATCTGTCGAGTGATGCTGGGCATGAGTGGCCGCACGACGGTTGAGCGCTACGACGAGTAGCGCACCGACGACCATCAACGTTATCACGCCAGTTACCTGTGCCGACGCCCCTGTCAGCACGGCGTAATCGCTGGGTAATAGATAGCGATAATCCAGCGGAATCATTTGCCCATCGGGACCTAGCTGGTAGCGTAACAGCTCACGCCAGGGCCAGAGAACCGGTAGCGAGCCAACAATAAAGCCCAACAATAGCTGTAGTGTCGCGCCATGGTAGCGCCGCAATAGCCACGAAAGCAGTCGTGAAGAGAGCGCCAACCCGATGATGCACCCCACTCCAAACAGCATGATAATGCCAAGATCGAAGCTGCGAATAGCCCCCATGATGGTGCCGTAGAGCCCCATCGGTGAGCAATAAAAAGCTGCCGGATACGCCGGGCAGCAACATGGCACTGATCGCAATGGAACCCGCCAGGATGACGACCAGCGACTCGTTACCCACCATGAGTACCAGCGGCATTAGGCTCGGCAACCATTCGGCAAGCATCAGGCCAATGAGCAGCGGCAGCAAGTACCAAATTTTCCATCGTTCTCCAGCCTGCCCAACCACCAGTGCCGAGGCCGCTACAAGCCCGAAAAAGAACCCCTCCAACAGCAGCGGTTGCGCCTCCATTAGCCACAGCGCTAAGTGAGCCACACTCACCAAACTGACCGCAACACCCAGCAGTAGCGGTATTAGAAACGCCAAGTTCAGGTGCCGACTTAATCCCACCCAGCCCCCGCGACGCCAAGCGCCAAAGGCGGTAGGGCCAAAATGTTTAATAGTGTTGATTAACTCTTCATAAATACCGGTAATAAAGGCAATCGTGCCTCCCGATACGCCAGGTACTGCATCGGCAGCGCCCATCCCAGCGCCGTTTAAAACCAGTCCTATGGGTCGACGCTTCAATCCACCACTCCTTGCAATAGGGGTACAAAACGCACGGGTTCAAGCCTGCGTTTTTCAAAGGCAGAGCCAATACGCTTAATTTGGGTAAGCCACTGGCTGCCATCTGACTCTTCCAGCGGTGCAATAAGCACACCGTCATAACTCAGCTGTTCAAGTAATACTTCCGGCAGCGTTTGCGCGCAGGCCGTGAGCAAAATAACGTCAAAGGGCGCAGCTTCCGGCCAGCCTTCGCTGCCGTCGGCCACAGCTAATGTCGCTGGGGCACCTAGCCGCCATAGCCGCTCTCTGCTCGCTCGTGCAGCGTATAGATTCGCTCCACGGAGTAAAGCGTTTCTACTAGGCGCGACAAAATCAGCGTTTGATAACCTGAACCAGTCCCCACTTCCAGCACGCGCTGGGGCGACGTGCGAAGTACCAGCTCGGTCATGCGCGCGACGGTTAGCGGCTGGGAAAGCGTTTGGCCGAAGCCAATGGGCAGTGCGGTGTCTTCATAAGCGCGATGGGCCAGCGCTTCGTCGACGAACAGATGGCGAGGCTCGCTGGCCATGACGTCCAGTACGCGCGGGTCGCTCACGCCTTGCTGGACCAGGCGCTCGATCATACGATCTCGAGTGCGCTGAGAGGTCATGCCCCGCCCGCGCAGCTCCCTAGGGGATAGCTCAGGCAAAGGCATCCAACCAATCCTGCACATCACGACGCGCCGGGTGGCGCGTTAAATCAGTTTGCAGTGGCGTAATCGATACATAGCCTGCATCGACGGCGGCAAAGTCAGTATCCTCTCCGTCATCCGCATTCGCCGCCACAGGCGCGATCCAGTAGCGCGTACGCCCCCGGGGGTCTTTGACGGGCACCGGTTTTTCTGCGGGCCCGCGATAGCCGAGACGCGTGACCTTGACGCCCTTGATCGCTTCCCAGGGAACGTCCGGCACGTTCACGTTCAGCAGCGTGCGCGGCGGCAGCGAGAGCTGGTCGGCCGCGCCGATCAAGCTGGCAGCAAACTTGGCTGCCGTGGCAAAGTGCTGGGTGCCGCATAGCGACATGGCAATCGCCGTCATACCTAGATTACGCCCCTCCATCGCGGCGGCGACCGTGCCTGAATAAAGCACGTCATCACCGAGGTTACTGCCGTGGTTAATCCCTGAAATGACCAAATCAGGACGCTCATCCCACACCCCATTCACGCCTAAATAGACGCAGTCGGCCGGAGTGCCGTCCACACTATAAAAGCCGTTGTCTAACGCCGTCAGCACAAGCGGACGAGATAGCGTCAGCGAATTACTGGCCCCGCTACGGTCACGGTCAGGGGCAACCACGCGTAGGTTAGCGTGGGGTGTTAGTGCCTCGTAAAGTGCTCTAAGGCCGGGGGCATGAACACCGTCATCGTTGGCAAGCAGCAGTCGCCGCATCAGAATCTCCTCACCTCAGCGTTAAGCCATGTCGGGATGATGAATTAACTCGCCAATGACCGCCGTGGCAAAGCTGCCTCGCGGCAGGGCAAACGAGAGTAGCACGGCGTCTGCTTCGAAGGTTATTTGCGGTGCAATAAGCCGGGCGCGTAGCGCACGCTGCCCGCGCTTGACGCCGCTTTTTTCAAGCCCTTCACACAGTGCAGGGTGCTGAGCGGCGAGCTGCGCTTCATAAGCCCCAGCATCTCCTTCAGCCGAGCGGCCAACGCCCCACAGCACGCCGGTTGGGTGAACGTCTAGCGCAACGGCGCGCTCCACCAAACTCTCCTCCACCGCCTCAATGCCAAACACACTTTGGGTGCCATCAAGCATGAGAGCATCGCCAGCGATGGGCTGGCACCAGTTACCATCCTTCAGCCGCACGCTAAGCAGCTCGTTGAACAGAAAGCTGCGCGCAGTGGAGAGCATCATGCCCTGCCGGTCGTCGCGCTTGCGCCAGCCTTTCGCCAGCACGGCGGCGGCACGCTGTAAGTTGCGCGCCCCTGTGCCAAAGCGCTGATGGCCGAAATAGTTGGGCACGCCCTGAGCGCAGAGTGTTTCCCAGGCGTGGCAAAAATCCGGCCGACTGAACCGCCTCACCGCTCAGGCGTAGCGTAAAGTGGTTAGTGCGATGCACGCCCCGCTTTAGCTTACGTGGGTGGCGCGCCTGCTCAAGTACCGTAACCCCCAGCGCTGCCAAAGAAGCCGACAAATCCGCCGGGGCATCGCGCCCTGGCAAATGGACGCTTAACCATTGGCGAGCCACCGCGACCCGATCTTTCATGCCGGAATAGCCAATATCTCTAGGCGTGACGCCACACAGTCGGCTTAGCTGTTTCACCATATCTAACGTGGTTTGGTTACGCTTTTCAAGCCGCAGCCACAGGTGTTCACCATGAGCTTCCGGAGTAAAATCAAGCTGCTCATCGACGATAAAGTCTTCCGGCTGAGCACGGTACTGCCCTGGCGCGGGCACGCCGAAAGCGGGCGTTAGGCTACGATGCCATGGGGGTAGGTTAAGCACTCAGCGCCTCTGGGGCCGTCAGCAGTACCACCGCCTCTGCGGCAATGCCTTCACCGCGCCCGGTGAAGCCAAGGCGCTCAGTAGTGGTGGCTTTGACGTTTACCTGGCCAAGACTAATTCCTAAATCTTCAGCGATGACGGCGCGCATAGCGTCAATATGGGGAGCCATTTTGGGCGCCTGGGCCATTAACGTTGCATCCAGATTCACCACGCGATACCCCTCGCTACGCACCAGGGTTACCACATGGCGCAGCAGGCCACGGCTGTCAGCACCAGCCCAGGCGGGGTCGGTATCCGGGAAGTGACGGCCGATATCCCCCAGCGCCAGGCACCCAGTAGCGCATCGCTGATCGCGTGGAGCAGTACGTCGCCATCAGAGTGGGCCACAAAACCGTGGTCAAACGGCAGCTTAACGCCGCCAATCATTAAATGGTCACCTGGCCCAAAGCGGTGCACGTCAAAACCGTGGCCAATTCTCATTAGGTACTCCTGTTGCTGGCGGTTGCCGACTGGGCGGCCAGAATGGCAGCCGCCAGGGCTAAGTCGTCAGGGTGGGTCACTTTTAGATTATCTCGGCGTCCGCTCACTAGCCGTGGCGCCTCGCCCAGCGCTTCTACCGCCGAGGCTTCATCAGTGACCACCGTGCCGGTTTGCTGAGCCTGCTCAAGCGCATGGCGTAGCAGCGAGTAACGGAAACTCTGTGGCGTCAGCGCGTGCCATAGGCCATCCCGCGGTTCGGTAATTTGGCTGAGCTGGTCACCGTTATCGCGCTTCATGGTATCCGCCACCGGCATTGCCAGAAGCGCACCGCCTGAGTGTGTCTGCGCTGCTTGATAGAGCGCGTGGAGATCATCACGAGTAATGCACGGACGCGCGACATCGTGCACCATCACGAGGTCTGAGCCCTCGGCGGTCATCGCTTGCAAAGCGTTTAATACGCTATGCATACGCTCAGCACCGCCTGACACACGCTGCCACTGCGCAAAAGGCACCCAGGTGGGGTCGAACCAGCGGTCGTCGCTGTCTAGGCAAAGTACCAACCGCGCCTGCGGAAAAGCGGCGTGAAGCCTTGCCAAGGTGTGGGCCAGAATGGGCTGATTGTTCAACGTCAAATACTGTTTAGGCTTATCGGCCCCCATACGTCTGCCCTGCCCCGCTGCAGGAACGACGAGCCATAGTGTGTTACTCATTCTGCGGCGCCTTCACTGCTCGGTGGTATAGCTCCAGGCAGGGAAACCAGCCCCGCATTGATTCCCACTAGCTCGTTTTTGATGGCAACACCGGGCACCCAATAAAATTGTTCATCGGTGCGCACCATTCCCATATCGCTACGGGCGCGCTCTTCAATGGCATCGAGTCCCGTTTTTAAGTCAGTGACTTCCGCTGCGAGCCTTGCATTGCGCTCACGCATTGGCACGTTATCGGCTTCCTGCACGGCAACGCGTTGCTCTACCTCCTGGAGGTCTTGCCAGCCGCCGTTTCCCAGCCACAGCTGGTACTGCAGCAATCCAGAGCGGCAAGCAGTATCACCACAAGCCATTTGTGCATCACAGAGATCCTTTGTGAAAGCGAGAACGGCGCGCATTATGCCATTAAGGGCGATAGGCAGCGAGCCGCAGCGCTGTGGGAATTATTTAAACGGTAAGGCATCTTCGGCGGCACGGCGATAGGCCATGATATGGGCAGCCTCTTCTTGGCAAAACTGCGCGACCCCTGCGGCAAGCCCTGGATGGGCCACATAGTGCAGCGAGCGAACCCGCTGCGGTGCAAAGCCCCTTACCAGTTTATGCTCGCCCTGGGTGCCAGGGTCAAATAGGGTTAGCCCCTTGGCTAGGCAGTAGTCGATACCTTGGTAGTAGCAGGCTTCGAAATGCAGGCAGTCCGCGATGATTTCACTGCCCCAGTAGCGTCCATAAAGAGTGTGTGCACCGCGAAAATAGAGCGCAGCGGCCACGGGCCTGCCCTCCAAACGCACCTGCACCAACATCAGCGCCTCGGGCATTACTTGGCCGTAAGCGTTCAAAGAAGACGTGATTAAGATAGGGTGGTCGGCCACGCTCATGATATGTAATGGTGTAGCAGCGATAGAAGTGCGCCATATCGACATCACTAATCGCAGCACCTTCCAGACGATGCAGCGTAAGGCCCTGATCAGCGACTAACCGCCGCTCACGCTTTATCATTTTGCGACGCTTTGAGGTCAGACTAGCTAAAAAGCCGTCAAAATCGCCGACACCTCGGTCTCGCCACTGAAACTGTACCCCTTCTCGCGCAATTAGCTCAGGACACTGGCGCTGCCACGCCTCGACCTCTGGCTCCTCGGCAAACAGCAAGTGCCAACTGGAAAGCCCCACCTCATCGCACTGCTGTTTCCAACCGATGGCTAACTGCTCACGGACAGCGGCAGTATCGGTATTCGCGGCTATCAGTGCTCGGGGGCCAGGCGCGGGCGTAAAAGGAATAGCGCTTAGCCCTTTGGGGTAGTAGTCGCCACCTGCCCGCTCCAGCGCCTCCGCCCACCCCCAATCAAACACATATTCGCCATAGGAGTGGTCCTTGCGGTACATGGGCAGCGCCCCGACCAATCGGGAATCTTGCCAAACGCATAAATGGCAAGGCACCCAGCCAGTAGCTGCACTCACCGAACCGCTCGCTTCAAGTGCAGCCAAAAAGGCATGGCGTAAAAAGGGCTGCTCTTCACTCACCAGCGCATCCCACTGGCTTGCCGCAACGGTATCAATCGCAGGTAGAATGGTAAGGGACAGCGAGTGTGAACGCATAACATCTCCCATGGCACACTGGCATAGGTTGTGAATCGTTTACTGTACCATCAAGGCCATGACAGCGTACCAACCACCTTGTTTTGCTTACGTCTTTTGGACCGATAAACACTGCACCCACGCGCAATGAAACCAGCACTGTCAATAACGGATGATTCCAAGGAGAGGCTATGAAGCGCGACCTGACGAGTATGTTTAATTCTCAGCGTCATACGGCTGGCCAAGCGCCATTTCCAACGTTAGGGGTGCGCCGAGAACGTTTGGCCCGCTTAGCCAAAATGACGAAGCGCCATCAGCAAGAGATCGTGCGAGCAATCCAAACCGACTTTGGCCAGCGTAGCGACGTAGAAATACACCTTGTTGAAATTAGCGCTGTGCTGCAAGCAATTCGCCATGCACGCCGCCACTTATGGCACTGGATGCGCCCTCGCCGAGCAGGCGTACCTTGGAAAATGTGGCCCGCTCGTGCTCACGTTGCCCCTCAGCCCCTTGGCATTGTGGGAGTGATGTCCTCCTGGAACTACCCTTGGCATCTTGCTTTGATGCCGGTGGTAGATGCGTTCGCCGCAGGTAATACGGTACTGGTAAAGCCCAGTGAGCAGGCGCCACATACCAGCGCTCTATTGGCCAAACTGGTGCCTCAATACTTCACCGACGAAGAGTTTGGCGTGGTGGAAGGTGGCGCTGATATCGCCACAGCATTTAGCGCGCTGCCGTTTGATCACTTGCTCTTTACCGGCTCACGCGCAACGGGCCGCCAAGTAGCCGCTGCCGCGGCAACCCACCTCACCCCCGTCACGCTGGAGCTGGGTGGCAAATCACCTGCGCTTGTCGCGGGTGACGCTGATTTAGAACAGGCGGCCGCCGCGATTATCTTTGGCAAAGTCATGAATGGGGGACAATCCTGCAGAGCGCCGGACTATGTACTGGTTGAGAGCCGCCACCTTGACGCCCTTACTCACGCTTTAGAGCGAGCCATCCAACATCCCCGCCAAACGCAACAGAGGCCACCGGCTATGTGGGCGATGTCCACCAAGCGCGCATCAAGCAGCTATTGGATGAAGCACGCGACCACGGCTGCCGTGTAATTGACCAAGGCACCCATTCCCCCGCGCTCGTCATCGACCCGCACCAGGGTTTAGCGCTAATGCAGGAGGAGATTTTTGGCCGCATCCTGCCGCTTATTAGCGTTAAGCAAATGGACGACGCCATTCGTTTTATTAATGCTCGCCCTCACCCACTCGTTCTCTACGCGTTCACCCGTAACAAGGCGCTCCAGGAATCCCTTCGTCATACCACCCGCTCTGGTGCGCTGGTGTTTAATGAGACGCTGCTGCACCACGCCTTTTCCTCTTTGCCCTTTGGAGGCGTTGGTGAAAGCGGCATGGGGGCTTACCCGGCCGTCACGGTTTTGAACGTTTTAGCCATTTGCGCGGCGTCTTTTATCAATCCCAGCGCCCCACCAGCCGGTGGTTAAGCCCCCCTTATCGACGTTGGTTGCTGAAATTACTCGGGCTTGACTAAAGCTATTAAGCTAATGTCCGATATTCACTGAATACGCCTTATAGTTACAGGCCACTACGTTTAGTAAACATTATGCAAGCCGCCGACCTACCTAATCATGAAACACAGCGCCTGACGGCCTTGCATGCACTCAATGTTCTCGATACACCTGCCGACACAGCCTTTGATCGCATCACTGAGCTGGCCTGCGAACTGTTTGATGTGCCGATTGCTTTAGTATCGTTGGTTGATAAAGAGCGCCAATGGTTTAAAGCTCACAGCGGGCTTGAGGCCTATGAAACCAACCGTGATATCTCATTTTGTGCTCATGCCGTAGCAGCTAATCGCCCCTTAGTCATTGAAGATACCAAAAACGACCCGCGCTTCGCTGATAACCCATTGGTATTAGAGCAGCCTCATATCCGTTTTTATGCAGGCCACCCGCTTTGCCCCAGCGATGACCAGTTACCCGTTGGTACGCTGTGCTTAATTGGTGAACAACCACGCACCTTTACTGAGCGTGATCATCGCATCCTGCACAATTTAGCCAAGCAGGTAGATGAATTGCTCCGCCAACATGGGCTTAAGGAGCGGCTTTCACGTACGGCAAAACAGCTTGAAGCACTCTTTACCAAAAGTGCGACAGGTAAACTACGCGTCGATCGGGCGGGAAATGTCATCGCCATTAATCCATTTGCACTCAACTTATTGGGCTACCAAGCTGAAGAAGTTGTCGGCAACAATGTGGGAATGCTCGCCTTCCCAGAGACCGCGGAGAAATACAATTATTTAATTAGCCGCTACTTCTCTTCTGATGCTAATGAACAGAGCGTTGGAAACGGACGCGAAACCGTGGTGCGCCACAAGCAAGGGCATCAGATTCCCGTACACTTGGTAGTAAATGCCATCCACAATGACCGTCAGGAATTTGTTGAGTTTCTGGCGATACTCACTGACCTTTCAGATATTAATAAAGCAAAACATCGCGTAAACCGGGAACGCCGCTTATTACAAGTGCTTCATCAGGGCATTACCGACTACCAGGCACTAATGTCCGGCGAGCGGCTTTGGACCTTTCTGATGGAAGCACTGCGTGAGCTAACCGACAGCGACTACGCGCTGATTGGTGAAGTACTACCAACTGAGACCACCAACGCCCTGAAAATACACGCCATTACCGATCTCTCGTGGAACAAAGAGTCCCGCGAGCTGATGGAGAAGCTGCGCAGTGGCGATATGATGCTTACCAACCCTAACTCCTTACTAGGGCAGGTTTATGCCTATGGCAACGTGGTGATTACCGATGATGTGTATAGCCATGCCAAGCGTGGCGGTTTCCCACCGGGCCACCCACGGATCAATAACTATTTGGGCGCGCCTATTTTCAACGGCGACCAGCTGATTTGGCATGTTCGCTATTGCCAACAGCCAGCAGCCTCTTAGCCAAGCGCTGCTGGACTGGCTACAGCCGTTTACCGACACCTGCGCCCTACTGATTAATCTCTATCGCCAAATGGCCGAGCGCGAACAAGTCACCAAAGACTTAGCGGCCGCACGGGATCAGGCAGAGAAAGCGAATAAGGCGAAGAGTGAATTCCTCTCTTCCATGAGCCACGAGCTACGTACCCCGCTAAATGCCATCATTGGTTTTGCCCAGTTACTCAGTAAAGGGCGACGCGACCCTCTTAGCGAGAAGCAACAGCGCCAGGTCGGCCAAATTGAGAAGAGCGGCCAACACTTGTTGAGCTTAATTAACGAAGTGCTTGATCTAGCGAAAATTGAAGCTGGGCATATGACCCTCTCCATAGAGCCGATCTCTATCGAAGGCGTCATTGAAGATGCTTGCAACACGTTAGAAGCTAATATGAATGCCACTGGCATTCAGTTAATTCGCTACCCAATAAACAGTACCTGGTCTGTTTCTGCTGACTACACCCGCACGAAACAGATACTGCTCAACCTGTTATCTAATGCCATCAAGTACAACCGCGAGCACGGCACCATTACCATTGGGGTAACGCAGCAAGATTCTGAACTACGCTGCAGCATTAGTGACACAGGACCGGGTATTGCCCCCGAGCGGCAAGAGGAACTCTTTGAGCCGTTTAATCGCCTAGACGCTGAGTACGGTACCATCGAAGGCACGGGTATTGGGCTAGCAATCACTCGAGAACTGGTTGAGCGCATGTCGGGGTGTATTGGCGTGGACAGCCAGCCGGGCAAAGGATCTACTTTCTGGTTTACGCTCCCTGTTGCCAACGTTGCCCCACTAACAGAACAGACCGCAACACGCACCTTGCCCGATGCGGAAAAAGCTCAGCGCGATTATCGGCTGCTTTATATTGAGGATAACCCCACCAACCAACGCCTGATGGAAGACATTATTGATGACTTCCCCCACGTGGACCTTCAAACCGTTAATAGTGCTGAACTCGGGCTTGAGATTATGCGTCACTCACCGCCTGATCTTGTACTTATGGATATCCACCTGCCGGGGATGAACGGCTACCAAGCCCTCGCTGCCATACAAAACGATACGCAACTGAAGCATATTAATGTAGTTGCGCTCTCTGCCAATGCGATGGAACGTGATTTAACCCACGGCTTAGCCGCTGGTTTTGCTGATTACCTGACCAAACCTATCGATATCGACAAGCTATCGGCAACGCTCAGCACCTATTTTTCCGCTGCACCGGCAACAGACGCACCAAGGAAGGCTCCATGATATTTATGAATAAACACCTGCTTGTTGTTGACGACAACAGCGTGAATATTGAGCTGCTTCTCGACCTATTAGACGACCATGGTTTTGACAATGTGCATGGGCTAAGCGACCCACGTCACGTACTTGCCTACTGTCAGCAGCAGTTGCCCGATTTGATTTTGCTCGATATCCGTATGCCTCATATAGATGGCTACGCGGTGATGGAGCAGCTGCAGGAACATTTTGCAGACCAGACGCCCCCTGTCATTGTACTGACCGCCCAAATTGACGACGACACCCGCCACCGGGCGCTTAAAATGGGCATTCGTGACTTCCTTACCAAACCGTTTAAGCACGATGAAGTGCTACAACGCATTCGTAATACGCTTGATGTCGAGCATCGCTACCAGGTTCGCGATAAACAAGCAGAAACCCTGGAGCAAATGGTTGCCAAGCGGACAGAAGAGCTTGATCACCAGTCACGCACCGACCCCATCACACAGCTACCCAACCGGCGGGCACTGTCACAGCTATTGCAAGAAGCCGCTCAACGAGGGCACGGCACTGGGCTGCTGTTTATTGCTTTGGATCACTTGGACGATGCGGTTCGACTCCCTGGCTACGGTATTGCAGACCAGTTAATGATGCATATCAGCCACCGCTTAAACGCCCAATTATCCCCTAAATGTACATTAGGGCTCTGGGGCGGCAGCGAGCTACTGGTGATCACCCAAAGTGCTGAGCTTACCGAGCTACGGCAGTTAGCCTCTCGTCTACTAAGCTGTTTCGACCATGACCAGACGCTGGGCGATTTACTGCTACCGCTCAACGCCCGCATGGGTATTAGCTGGTCCCATGGCCATTTTGAAACCGAGCGACTTGTGCACATGGCCGCCCTAGCCCTGCCCCAAAACGGCTCTTTACGTATCCAAAACTACAACGAAACTCTGGAAACCCAGCAGCGTCATCGCCTACACCTGCAACAGGCGGTTCGCGGGGCAACCCAACGGGGGGAAATGTCACTGGCGTTTCAGCCCAAGCTATCGCTCGCCACCCAGCAAGTCATCGGCGCGGAAGCCCTGCTCCGCTGGTACCATCCAGAACTTGGTCATGTGTCACCTGCAGATTTCATCCCCCTTGCCGAGGCAAGCGGTGATATTCTCTCCATTGGTGAGTGGGTGCTAGAAGAGGCCATGCGCTATATTGTGCAGTGGCGCCAGCAAGGGCTTCTTAATGACCGCTTCCATATTGCGGTTAACGTGGCGGCCCGCCAGCTGGCACGTAAGGATTTTGCTCAAAACCTACTAACACGCTTAGCTAAGCACAACATTCCTGAGCGCTTTTTTGCTTTAGAGGTCACCGAATCCGGCCTGCTCAGCGATATGCACAACGCGCGCATCCAGTTAGCTCAATTGACCGAAGCAAAGATTGCTGTTGCCATCGATGATTTTGGTACCGGGCACTCCTCGCTGGCTTATGTAAAGACACTACCTTTTTCAACCCTAAAGATTGACCGCGCCTTTGTGCTGGACTTGGAAAAAGACACGGTGGATCGCCAACTGGCTCTGACCATCACCCAGTTAGCCCATGCAGTAGGCTGTAATGTGGTGGCTGAAGGCATCGAAACCGCAGCTCAAGCAGACTACTTACGTTCTATTGGTTGCGAAGCTGCACAGGGGTATTACTATGCTCGTCCGTTGCCCGCCGATGAGTTTTATCGCTGGTGCTCTAACTGGACCCCCCCGTCCCACCTCACCACTGCCACGGAGTCTGTTAATGGCGCATGACCTGCTAGACCGCTTACGGGAACGCTTAGAAGAGTTGAACCGCTCAGAGCGCAAAGTCGCGAACGTAATTTTGGAAGACCCCACCGCGGCCACCAGCCTGAGCATCGCAAGCCTTGCCCAGGCAGCTAGTGTCAGCGAGCCGACCGTTAACCGTTTCTGCCGTAACTTTGGCGCCAAAGGCTACCCGGATTTTAAAATCAAACTGGCCCAAAGCTTGGCGGGGGGCACGCCCTACGTCACCCGCGCCGTTGAGCCCGGCGATACTGCCACGCAGTACACCCATAAAATCTTTGGGGCCACCATTGCCGCGCTGGACGAAGCCCAGCGGGAAGTGGATATGGCCGCCGTCGAGCGGATGGTGGATTATCTGACGCAGGCCAAGCAGATTCACTTTTTTGGGCTGGGTGCGTCAGGTGCCGTGGCGCAAGACGCGCAGCATAAGTTTTTCCGCTTTAACCTGCCGGTCATGGCCTATGTAGACGTGCTGATGCAGCGCATGGTAGCCGCCGCCTGCCACACCGGCGATGTCGTGGTGATCATCTCTTATACCGGACGTACCAGGGAGCTGGTGGATATCGCCAAAGTGGCCAGGGAAGCAGGCGCCGTCGTACTCGGCATTACCGCACCGAACTCTCCGCTCTCACAGGAGTGCACCGCCACACTTGAAGTCGCCACTCCAGAGGACACCGACCACTATATGCCGATGACCTCACGAGTTATTCAGCTCACCTTAATTGATGCGCTCGCCACCGGGGTAACGCTTAGGCGCGGCGAAGATTTTCTGCCGCACCTGAAAAAGATCAAAGACAGCCTGCGCGATACCCGCTTTCCAGCGGAAAAGCCCACTAAATAAGCGTCGCTAGTGGTTACGCGTCCACAGCGGTGGTGACGGTAATTTCCACTTTTAACTCGTCGGCAGGCATTGGCGCGCATACGCAGGTGCGTGCCGGTGCATAGCCATCTGGCACCCAGGCATCCCATACTTCGTTCATCGCTGCGAAATCGCCACCATCTTTCAGGTAGATAGTGGCACTTAGCAGCTGCTCGCGGCTGGAGCCAATCTCTTTTAGCAGCGCATCTACCCGCGCCAGCATGCTCTCAGTTTGCGCTTTGATGTCGCCATGGCGCGCCTCAGGACCCGCCACCTGACCGCATAAATAGGCAACGCCCTGGTGAATCACGGCGCGGCTCATACGAGCTTTTGTATCATGACGCTGAATGCTCATAGATTAATCTCCTAAGAAGATGAAAAAAACTAGTGTAAACCGCCACCAAGCCACTGCCTATGCTTCGTTAGCCAACGCGCATTAGGTGGGCACGGGACGATGTTCAAACACGCGGCGCAAAACGAAGCTCGTATGGGCCCCGGTAACCCCTTCAATTCGGTTGATGACGTGCAGCAGCAGGTGCTGGTAATCATCCATATCCTTCACCAGAATTTTGAGCTGAAAATCCGCTGCTTGCCCGGTAATGATCAAACACTCCACCACGTTGGGGATAGTGCGAATATGTCGCTCGAAGTTATCAAACCGCTCAGGGGTGTGCTGGTCCATCGAGATGTGCAGCAATGCCATCAGCTGAAACCCCAGCGGGCGCGCATCCACCACCGCACGGTACTGGGTAATCAGCCCATGCTCCTCCAGCGCCCGCACCCGGCGTAAGCAGGGCGATGGCGAAAGGCCAATACGCTCGGCCAACTCCTGGTTACTAATGCGCCCTTCCACCTGCAGCACATCCAGAATACGCCGATCAAAACGATCCAGCGTCAAGGGTGATACCGACATATAGCCGACAGCTCCTACCAATAAAAAAGCATATATTGATACATTCTGCCACTTACTCTCAATAATGCCATTTTTTCGCAATAACCTTTCAAGGCAAGTTGAGTAAACTGGTGTGACTGTCACAAGCAGGATCGTCTTAAAAGCGGCTGACGCCACAAGCGGCCGCCCCAAACAACTCAACGTTTTCAGGAAACTTACCATGGCTGCTTTTGATCATCGCAAATATCGCCCTGCTCCGCGGGTGCCCGCCTTTAACCGCCAGTGCCCGACCGGGAGCTTACCCACGCTCCTATCTGGGTAAGCGAAGACCTACGCGATGGTAACCAAGCCCTACTGGAGCCCATGACAGTTGAGCAGAAGCAGCGCTTTTGGCACCAGATTATTAAAGTGGGCATTAAGGAAGTCATGGTGGGCTTCCCCTCCGCCAGCCAGCCGGATTACGACTTCGTGCGCTGGTTGATCGAAGAGGACCAAATCCCTGAGGACGTCACCATTGCCGTGCTGGTACAGTGCCGCGAACACCTGATCGAAAAAACGTTTGCTTCGCTGGTGGGCGCTAAACGCGCCATTATCCATCTGGTACAACTCCACCTCGACCATTCAGCGAGAGCGGGTGTTCGAGATGGACCGCGATGGTATTACCGATATCGCCGTGCAAGGGGCGACCTGGGTGAAAACCTATGCCGCGCAATATCCAGACGTTGATTGGCGCTTCCAGTACTCGCCGGAGAGCTTCTCCAGCACGGAAATCGACTTCTCACTGGCTATTTGCGAAGCGGTGATGGATGTCTGGCAGCCCACCCCAGACAACAAGTGCATTCTTAACCTGCCCACCACAGTAGAAGTGGCTGGCCCGCATCATCACGCCGACCAAATCGAGTATTTCTGCCAGCACATTAGCCGCCGCGACAGCGTGATTATTTCAGTGCATACCCATAACGACCGCGGCGGTGCCGTGGCCTCGGCTGAGCTTGCACTGTTAGCGGGTGCCGACCGGGTAGAGGGCACCTTGCTGGGTAACGGCGAACGCACCGGCAATATGGATATTGTCACGCTGGCGATGAACCTCTACAGCCAGGGGATTGACCCCGAGCTGGATCTTTCCAATCCAGACGAGATCATTCAAGTGGTTCACGAATGTACCGGCATTACGATGCACCCCCGCCACCCCTGGGTAGGCGAAATGGTCTACACCGCCTTCTCAGGCAGCCACCAGGATGCGATTCGCAAATCGCTCAAACACCAGAAGCCCGACGAGCCATGGCAAGTGGCCTACCTGCCGATCGACCCTCATGATATTGGGCGGGACTACCAAGCCGTTATTCGGGTCAACAGCCAGTCGGGCAAGGGCGGCATGGCCTTCCTGCTAGAGCGCGACTACGGCATTAACCTGCCCCGCTGGATGATGCTAGCGCTGGCCCCCTACGTACAGAAAGAGAGCGAGCGACGTAACAGCGAGCTCTCTAGCGAGATGATTCGCCAAGTGATGTTCGATAACTTCTCCCATGACGCCCCCCTAGCGCTGGCCGACTACCGGCTCTCGAAGGGGCAGCAGGAAGGTATCGATATGACGCTGTGGCAGGGTGCCGAAACGCTGCGCTTATCCGGCACGGGAAATGGCGCGATGTCATCATTCACCGACGCCTGGAAGAAACATACCGGCACCCATGTGGCCATCCTCGATTACAGCGAGCACTCGCTAGGCGGCGACAGCGAGGCCAACGCCATTGCCTTCGTGCAGCTTAATATTGATGGGCAGCGCATCTGTGCCGTGGCGGAAGATAGCGACACGGTCAGCGCCTCGCTTAAAGCGGTGCTATCGGGGATTAACGCAGCGCAACCAACCCGCACCACTCAGCCAGAGGCCGCCACCAGCCTCGCGTAAGCCGCCTGGCCGCCGCTAAGGGGTAGCGGCGGCCAGGGTTTAGCGTCAACCGCAATTCAGCGCAGTATCAACACCGGTAAATGCGCGTTACGCAGCATTGCCGTGGTGGTGCTGCCCACCAGCAGATGGCGAATGCGCGAGTGGCCGTAAGCCCCCATCACGAGCAGGTCAATGTCCTTTTCTTGCTTATAAGCGCGCAGCGTCTCTTCCACCTCACCGGCGCGAATAGCGCCTTCGGTTTGGTGGCCTGCGGCCTGGAGGGTATCCATAGCCCACTGCAGCTGCGAGTGATTCTCTGCAGTCTCTGCGCCCACAATCACCACATGGCACGATGCGTCATCAAACAAGGGGCTTTTCGCCAGCATTTCAACGCCTTTTCGCGCTGTTTTGCTGCCATCGAAGGCCAATCAGCACGCGTTTGGGCAGCGTAAACGCCTTCGGCACCATCAAGATGGGACGGTGAAGCTCACGTACCACGCGCTCAAGGTTAGAGCCCAAGTGGCCGCTGGCTTGGTGGGCCGTTTCCCCTCGCTTTCCTAGCACTAGCAAGCGGATCTCTTTTTCATGCTCGGCCAAGGTATCCACCAGGGTGCCATTGCGCTGCATACAGGGCGGCTCTGAAACCCAGCCGCTTCTACCCGCGCTTTTGCGGCATCCAACATCAAGCGCCCCTGCTGGCGAGCAAGCTTGCCGCGCTGCTCTTCAATATCCGAGAGCTGTTCCAGAAGATGTTCTCGCGTGCCCAGGCCTAGATGGCCGGTTAAGTCAGGCTCCGCCACCTGCGTGTGGTTATCCACGGTGTGAAGAAAACGCAGCGGTGCCGAAAGCGCCGTGGCTGCCCAAACCGCATAGTCACACACACTTTCTGCATAGTGGGACCCATCAATGGCTGCTAACACGTAATCAGACATACTGGCTTCTCCTTGAGAGGGTGCACCAAACGTTGTCGTTATTCTGACTCTGTTGTACACGAAGACGTTGGACAGCAACACCGTCAGCGGCACGTTTTTAGGCGCTCCGACCTTGATGAATACAGATGCTACAATTAGCCGCCTATCAATAGATTCATCATAGGGCGAGGAGCAGCATGGGACATGGCATCACCAGCGTATTACTCGTAGCACTGGGTGGCGCACTGGGGGGTATCGGGCGCTTTGCCATTTCCAACGCGATGGCTCATGCGCTGGGTAAAGCCTTCCCCTGGGGAACACTCTGCGTCAATGCTAGCGGAGCGCTATTAGCAGGTTGGCTACTAGGCGTTTACGGCGTGGCTAATACGCAGTCCCTTTGGCTATTTGCGGTAGCAGGCCTGTTAGGCGGCTATACCACGGTGTCGTCGTTTAGCTTGCAGACCCTTGAGCTGTGGCAGAGCGGCCAGACAAATCGCGCCGCGCTCCATATGGTAGCTCAGTTACTATTAGGCATCGCCATGGCAGCGCTAGGCTGGTGGTTGGCCCAGGGTTAGCAAGGAGTCCTTGATGAGTATCAACGCCTATCTAGCCGTCGGCCTTGGCAGCGCTATGGGAAGCGCTCTTCGCTATAGCGTTTCGCTGGCTTCAATGGCCATGCTGGGTAGCCACTTCCCCTGGGGAACGCTATTGGTAAACGTGCTGGGCTCCTGCCTCATCGGCTGGTTAGCCGCGACAGCTTCACGCGCGCCACATGGCAAACTGGCGCGCCAGCAGCCGCTGTTAGTGGCAGGGTTTTGCGGCGGCTTCACTACCTTTTCGCTCTTCAGCCTGGAAACGCTGCACTTGGCACAGCCGGGCAGTATGGGGCTGGCGCTGCTGTACGGTATAGGCAGCCTGCCCCTCTGTGTATTCGCCGCCTGGATGGGCGAGCATTTGGCCTTTTTCAACCAACCAGCGGCCTAATCTCTTGATACGCGAACAGCTTGAACAGCAGCAGTCCTGGATTTATCTGGCTTTTATCGTGCTCGGGCTTTGCCTGGGCCTACTGGCCCCGGAACAAGTGGCAGCGCTTGAGCAGGCGCTATGGCCGCTGCTCGGTTTACTGCTCTACGCCACTTTCACCCAAATCCCGCTACTGCAGATAAAGCAAAGTCTCCAAGATACGCGCTTTATGGCGGCGCTATTAATGGGCAACTTTATCGTTCTTCCTGCACTGCTGGGATTGTTGGTGGTGTGGCTGCCCCTGCCGCCGCCAGTACTAGCGGGTATCTTATTGGTGCTGTTAATGCCCTGCACCGACTGGTTTATTACCTTTACCCACTTAGGCAAAGGCGATGCGGCCCTTGGCCATTGCCGCCACGCCACTTCTGCTGTTGGTGCAGATGATCGCATTACCGGTCTACCTGTGGCTGTTTTTAGGCAGCGAGTGGCTTCACTTAACGCTATCGCCCGCGCTATTGAGCGCCTTTTTGGGGATTATCGCCCTGCCTCTGCTACTCGCTTGGCTCACAGAACATGCGGCACACAGGTATGTGGCGGTGGAACTTACCACCCACGCACTTAGCCTGATGCCGGTACCGCTACTGGCTGTCGTCGTGTTGATTATTGCGGCGACTCAGGTCACGCAGGTGCTAGCGCTACGCCAGCTGCTATGGCAGGCAGTGCTCATTTTTGTGGGCTTTCTCATCGTCGCAGGGCTGTTGGGCAGGGTGCTCGGCGGGCTGTTTAAATTACCGCCCGCTAGTGCCCGGACGCTGGCATTTAGCTTTGGTACGCGTAACTCCTTTGTCATGCTGCCCATTGCCCTAACGCTGCCCAGCGGGTGGCAGGCTGCCGTAGTCGTGATTGTTTGCCAATCACTAGTCGAGCTATTTGGCATGGTGGCCTTTATCCGCTGGGTGCCAGGCAAACTGCTGCCGGAGCGAGTGGTTAGCTAACACGGGAATATCCGCCAAGCACCCCCTGTTTGCTCATCACCAGTTGCCAGAGATGAATTTCCCTGGCGCGGAAAGCTCCTGCACAAAGCAGCAGATAGTAGCGCCACATGCGGTAAAAATGCTCGCCAAACTGCTCTTTAAATCGCGGCCAGTGGGTATCTAAATTATGGTGCCAAGCCATTAAGGTGCGATCATAGTCAGCCCCGAAGTTATGTAGATCTTCAATAACAAACAGTGCTTCGGCGGCGTCTGTGATTTGCCCTAAGGTAGGCAACTCACCATTGGGAAAAATATACTTATCAATCCAAGGGTCGGTCACGGTATTGCTTAAGTTTTTACCAATGGTATGCAGCAAAAATAGCCCATCATCTTTTAAGCAGCGGTGGACAGCACTCATATACTCGCGATAATTTTTATGACCTACGTGCTCAAACATACCGATACTCACCACGCGGTCAAACGTCTCGCTTTCATCACGATAATCCTGCAGGCGAAACTCTATCGGTAAGCCCTTTCTTAGCAGCCGCTGCCCGAATTCGGCCTGCTCCTTAGAAATGGTCAAGCCCACACACTCCACCCCATAATGCTCGGCAGCGTAGCCCATAAAACTGCCCCAGCCGCAGCCGATATCCAGAACACGCATCCCTGGTTTTAGCTGGAGCTTACGACAAATAAGGTCAAGCTTGGCTTCCTGGGCTTCATCCAGCGTTTGGACATGTTTCCAGTAGCCACAGGTGTAGGTCATCCGCTGGTCGAGCATCGCGGCATAAAAGTCGTTGCCGAGATTGTAGTGCTTTTCACCCACTTCCCACGCACGCTTCGCTGTTTGGCGGTTGAGCAGGCGTGAACGTAGCGAGTGGTAGATCAGCTGGGTGGGCTTAATGCGTTGGCCAAGCTGGGCACGCATGATGCGGTAAAACAGCTCATCTAGCCGTATGGCATCCCACTCCCCTCGCATGTAGCTTTCGCCAAGTCCCAGATTACCTCGCGAAAGAGCGCCATCGATAACGCCGGGTGCGTACAGCTGTATATCCCAAGGGCGGCTCCCATCCAGTTGAATGTCAGCCTCGCGCAATAGCTCGGCAATAAAACGGTGAGAGGGTGAGGTTGCATCAAAGCCAATAGGCGATTTTTCCAACGTTGGCATGTTCACGGCAGGCTCCTCGCTATTCCAGAGAGTGGATAGGTAACAACCTGCCTAACAGCATAGTATCGAATAGCACATTATTGCACTGCAGCATTAACACCTTCCCACAAAAAAGCCGGGCTGCTCTTACGAGCAGCCCGGCTTAAGCGCTTTTAATAAGCGGTTAACGCAGTATTAACACAGGTATCCGGCTGCTTCGCAGCATGGCCGTGGTGGTACTGCCTACTAGCAAATGACGAATGCGCGAGTGCCCGTAGGCCCCCATCACCAGTAGATCAATACCGTTTTCCTGCTCGTAGGCTTGCAAAGCGTCATCCACTTCACCCGCACGAATCGCGCCTTCTGCGTGATGCCCTGCTTCACGCAAAGTGTTTAGCGCCCACGCCAGCTCACTGCGGTGCTCGGCTGTCTCTGCTCCTACAATCAGCACATGGCAGGTTGCTCCCGCAAATAGCGGCGAGCGGGCCAGCATCTCCACCCCTTTGCGGGCGGTTTGGCTGCCATCAAAGGCAATCAGCACCTTTTCCGGCCGCTGAAAGGCTTTCGGCACCATCAAAATCGGGCGGTGCATTTCGCGCACCACCTGCTCTAGGTTAGCGCCCAGGTGCCCACTTGCCTGGTGGGCGGTTTCGCCGCGCTTGCCTACCACTAGCAGGCGCACGTCTTTTTCCAGCTCTACCAGTGTTTCCACTAGCGTGCCGTTTAACTGGCGGGTCGTGGGGCTACTTACCCCATCTTCCACCGCCCTGGCCTTGGCCGCTTTGAGCATCAGCTTGCCTTGCTCACGATTTACCCTGGCACGCTGCTCATCAAGCGCTGAGAGTTCTTCCATCAGCTTTTCGCGAGCGCCAAAGCGCAGGCTGCCGGATAAATTTTGCTCTTCGGGTGCCCCGGAGTGGTTATCCACTACGTGCACAAAGCTCAAAGGTGCATCAAGAGCCAGGCTTGCCCAGGCGGCGTAATCACAAACGCCTTCGGCAAATTGGGAGCCGTCAATGGCGGCGAGTACGTGTTCTGTCATGGTGCTCTCCTTGCCTGGCTTAGTGGCCGCCCATCAGTTTTTCAACGGCTTCCGGGTCGTTATGAACGGCGTAGCGGTCCACCACGGTGGCGCTTGCTTCATTTAGGCCTACCAGTTCACCCTCGGTGCCTTCGCGGCGCAATTTAATCACCGCGCGGTCAAGCGCCTGAACGGCGGTCACATCCCAGAAGTGCGCCTTCGATAGGTTAATGATCACCTTATCGATGCTCTCTTTGAAATCAAACGCGGCCATAAAGCGCTCAGACGAGGCAAAAAACACCTGTCCAACCACTTGGTATTCGCGCTCTTTACCGGCCTTTATTTCTTTTGAGCCGACGTACATGATGTAGCTAACTTTATTGGCGAAGAACAACGCCGCCAGCAGCACGCCGACAAAAACCCCCATCGCTAAGTTATTGGTACCGACGGTCACCGCGACAGTCGCCAGCATGACGATATTGGTGCTCATCGGATGCTTTTTCAGATCGCGAATGGACTCCCAGCTAAAGGTACCAATCGAGACCATAATCATCACCGCGACCAGCTCCGCCATGGGAATTTGCGATACCCAGTCTGACAAGAACACCACCATCAGCAGCAGCACCACGCCCGCAATCAGCGTCGATAAACGCGTCCGGCCACCCGATTTAATGTTGATCACCGACTGGCCAATCATCGCGCAACCAGCCATACCGCCCATTAAACCAGCGCCAATATTAGCCACCCCTTGGCCTTTACACTCGCGGTTTTTATCGCTGGGTGTATCAGTAAGATCATCCACAATCGTGGCGGTCATCATCGACTCAAGCAGGCCCACCACTGCCAGCATCACGGCGTAGGGAAAAATAATCGTCAGGGTTTCAAGATTTAACGGCACGTTCGGCCATAGGAAAACCGGCAGCGTATCCGGCAGCTCGCCCATATCTCCCACGGTGCGAATATCCATACCGCTCACCATATACACCACGGTCAGCACCACGATGCACACCAGCGGAGAAGGAACCGACTTGCCAATCTTCGGCAAATAAGGGAACAGGTAGATAATTCCCAGGCCGGCCAGTGTCATGGCATACACATGCCACGTCACGTTAGTGAGCTCCGGCAGTTGCGCCATAAAAATCAGGATCGCCAGCGCATTCACAAACCCGGTGACTACCGAGCGGGAGACAAAGCGCATCAGCTCCGCCAGCCGCAGGTAGCCCGCGATAATTTGCAGCACGCCGGTCAGCAACGTGGCGGCCAGCAAGTACTCCAGGCCATGCTCTTTCACCAGTGTCACCATCAGCAGCGCCATCGCCCCTGTGGCCGCAGAGATCATACCTGCGCGGCCACCGGTAAAGGCGATAATCACCGCGATACAGAACGAGGCGTAAAGCCCCACTTTCGGGTCCACGCCCGCGATAATTGAAAAGGCGATCGCGTCAGGAATTAGCGCCAGCGCGACGACAATACCTGAGAGCGTGTCGCCCTTAATGTTAGAGAACCACTCATGCTTAATGAAAAGTGCCATTCAGGGAGTCCAATGGTTAGGGGGTTAAAGACATTGCGCGCCGCAGCCGCACACAAAGGCAGCACAAGAGCGCACGTTAGTAATAGATTGTCGGCTGAATGCTACCAATCGAAGACGCAAACGCGCCGATAGCCAAATAGCGGCAACGGGGTGCCATAGCACCGATATAACGCGAAGAGCGTTATGGCGCTAAATAAAGGAGGGGAAACCTAGGGCGGAGTCATCAGCCCTGGGGTGGGCAGAGCAAGCGCTGCCATTGCATTGTTCATTACAAATAAACCTCGCTGTTCTATTATCGTTTTTCAGACGAAGGGGTGGCCGCTAAGTGACTTGATCCTAAGTATCTTGATCCCAAGTGCCTTGGTCGTCTGAGCGCGGCATTCTACCAGCAAACAGGCCAATTCGCACCCGCCACCCTAGACGTTTAGACGATGACCTTCCCTCTAAGCTTGGCTTACCATGGCACTCAAACGGCGGCCCCACCGCCCTTTCCTCGCCACTTTCTACCCTACCAACGAGAGGAACCGCACATGAGCCAGACAGTCGCAGTGATTAAAGGCGATGGCATCGGCCCTGAGATAATGGACGCCACCCTGCAAGTATTAGAAGCCCTTCAGTGCGGGCTGAACTACGAGTTTATCGACGCAGGTCTGGTAGCGCTTGAAAAGCACGGCACGCTGATTCCACAAGCCTCGTTGGATGCCATTGAAAAGCACGGCATTGCCCTGAAAGGCCCGCTCACCACGCCGATTGGTAAGGGCTTTTCATCCATCAACGTGCAGTTACGCCGCCATTTTGACCTCTATGCCAACGTGCGCCCCGCCATCAGCTTTCCGGGCACCAGCTCCCGCTACGATGATATCGACATGATCACCGTGCGGGAAAACACCGAAGGGGCTTACCTCTCCGATGGCCAAGAGATGCTCGACGACGGCAATACCGGCATCTCGGTGATCAAAGTGACCCGCAAAGGCTCCGAGCGCATCGTGCGTTACGCCTTTGAGCTAGCCAAACAGAAGGGTCGCAAGAAGGTCACCGCCGTTCACAAAGCCAACATCATCAAGACCAGCTCCGGCCTGTTTTTAGACGTTGCCCGTGAAGTGGCCAGCGAGTATCCCGAGATCGAATTCCAAGAGATGATCGTGGATAACGCCGGTATGCAGCTGGTTATGAACCCTCACCAATTCGATGTGGTCGTCACCACTAACCTGTTCGGCGATATCCTCTCCGACCTGTGCGCGGGCCTCGTGGGCGGTTTGGGCTTAGCCCCAGTGGCGAACATCGGTGAAAAAGCGGCGATTTTCGAAGCGGTACACGGCTCGGCACCCGACATTGCAGGCAAGAAAATCGCCAATCCCTGCGCCCTGCTGCTTGCCGCCGCCCAGATGCTCGACCACCTCGGCATGACCGCCAAGGGTGACGCAATTCGCCAAGGGATTCGCGCCGTGCTGGAAAAACGCCGCGATATGGTCACACCCGACATGGGTGGCACCGGCACCACCGATACCTTCGCCCAGGCGCTGGTGGAGCACCTAAAAGGCTGAGCCTAGCCCAGCCATACATCGAGAAACAGCATGATCACCAAGCCCATCGCCAGGCCAAACGTCGCTTTCTTCTGGTGGCCGCAGCGATGGGTTTCGGGAATGATTTCGTGGCTAATCACGTAGAGCATGGCACCTGCGGCAACTGCCGGGCCCCAGGGCAACAGCACTTGAGAAACGGTGACGACGCTGGCGCCAAACAGCCCGCCAATCGGCTCAATGAGCCCGGTCAGCGCCGCAAGCGACCAGGAGCGCCACTTGGAGTAGCTTTCCCCCATCAGCGCCCCGGCTACCGCTAACCCTTCCGGCATATTCTGCAAGCCAATCCCAATTGCCAGCGGCATTCCGCCCTCTAAGCCATTGGCACCAAAGCCAACGCCGACCGCCAAGCCTTCCGGCAGGTTGTGAATTGCAATGGCAAACACAAACAGCCATACCCGACGCAGCGAAGCGGCTTCCGGCCCCTCTCTCCCCTGCTGGAAGTGTTCGTGCGGCAAACCTTCGTTGAGCAGCGCAATGGCCCCCATGCCGAGCAAAATCGCAGTGCATACCAGCGCTGCGGGCACCGGCCCGCCGGCGTAATAGATTTCTGCGGCCTCCAGGGCAGGAATGATCAGGGAAAAAAACGAAGCCGCCAGCATCACCCCGGCCGCAAAGCCCAGCGCTAAATCACGAAACCCCCGACTTGGCGTTTTGCCCAGCAGCACGGGCAACGCCCCCACGGCGGTCAATAGCCCAGCCACCAAGCTGCCTAAAAATCCTAATAACAGCGTATTTTCCATGAATATCGTAAACTCGATGTGCGATGAGCAGGAACCAGCAACGAAAAGGGGACACTGTGACCATCACCGCTTCACTGGCCGCCACGCATTTCAGCTACATGCGCCCTCGCCTACTTGCCTTTGCGCGCTTACAGCTAAGGGACTCAGCCGCCGCCGAAGATGCCGTTCAAGAAACTGGACTGACCGCCTTTGAAAAAAGCACGACGTTTGAAGGCCGCTCAGAGTTTGAAACCTGGGTATTTGGCATCTTGAAATTCAAGATTCTAGATCAGTTACGCCACCAGAAAAAACAGGGGCGCTGGCAGCCGCTAGATGACGACCTAGACGACGATACCCTAGACCGCCTGTTTGAAGCCAATGGGCATTGGCAACCCAACGCTCGCCCCAACGACTGGGGGAAGCCAGAACATGTATTGGAAAATCAGCACTTTTGGCAGGTGTTTGACGCCTGCATGCTCGCACTACCCGATAATATTGCTCGTATCTTTAGCCTGCGCGAACTTATTGGGCTATCAACCGAGGAGATTTGTAAGGAAACCGGCGTCTCTGAAACTAACTGCTGGGTTATTTTACACAGAGCACGGCTGCGCCTAAGAGAGTGCTTAGACAACGGTTGGGTTCGTTAGCAGGAGGAGATGCACATGCTAATGTGCCGGGAAGCGACACGCTTGATGTCGCTCAAGCTTGATAGAGCACTTACCTTCAAAGAGCGCACCGCACTGCGCTTTCATCTGTCTATCTGCAGTGCCTGCCGCGCATGCGCGCGTCAGTTTACCCTCCGCATCATGTGGGTGACCACCATCCTGCCACTCCCACTCACCGTGAAGACAAGCAGCATGATACATAACGCTTTTTGGCATACCGCCATGCCCGGGGAAGCCTGTATATCTGGACTATGTAATCAGGGTTCTTATCTACAAAAACTCTTTTTACAAGCCTATAAAATTTAACTTTAATAAAAACAAGTACATAGAGTTACCGTTGTTACATTTTGTGCCATAGCGATACAGAACAGTGTTTTTTATAAAAAACTGGTCTATTCTAAGCGCATTTACAGCGCTGCACTTGAGACCTTGCCATCATGTTAAGCCCCTTTGCCTCTGGAGACTTACGTAGTGCGCTTCACGAGCACACTGCCTGTATCTACTTTTCACCTGAAGGCATCATTCGGGATGCCAGCCCGCTGTTTCTCGAAACGGTTGGCTATACGCTTGAGCAAGTGAAAGGGCAGCATCATCGGCTATTCTGTTTTATTGAAGAGACTCGCAGCAGCGAATACAGCAATTTTTGGCAAGCTTTGGCCGCTGGCGAGAGTCAAAAAGGACACTTTAGACGCCTCAATGCGCATGGTGAAGAAGTGTGGCTAGAAGCAACCTATGTGCCGATTAAAAACCGGCGCGGCAAAGTCATACAGGTATTCAAAGTGGCCAGTGATGTCACTGAAAAACACCAAAAAGCGTCCCGTGAACGAGCGATTTTGCAGGCGCTGAAAAACTCCATGACAGTAATCGAATTCACTCCCGATGGCCACATTTTAAACGCTAATAAGAATTTTGAGCAGGCCAGGGGCTACCCGCTTCATAAGATACGCGGCGAGCACCACCGCATGTTTTGCGCTACAGAGTTATATCAGCAACAACCTAACTTTTGGAAGCAACTGGCTAATGGTGAGTTTAAACAGGGCAAGTTTATGCGCCTGAATGCTCAAGGCCGCGTTGTATGGCTAGAAGCTACTTATAACCCTATCGTGGATAACGAGGGCAAGGTAGTAAAAGTGGTGAAATTCGCTACCGATATCACCCGCGCGATTGCCGCTAGCGAAGCCGCCAAGGCAACGGTAAGCAGTGCTCGCACATCCTCTAATCAAACGGAGCGCATCGCCCAAGAAGGCTTAGAACACTTACACAAAGTGATTTCGCACTTTCAACATGCCAGCGATACGTTAGGAAATGCCCAGGAACTGATCAGCGCATTGAACAATCAAGCAGAGCAGATCAATAAAACGGCGAATACCATCGCCCAAATTGCCAGCCAAACCAATCTGCTCTCTCTAAACGCAGCTGTTGAAGCGGCTAGAGCGGGCGAGCACGGGGCGCGGCTTTGCCGTAGTGGCCAACGAAGTACGCCAGCTAGCACGAGGCTCTAGCGAAGCCGTCAATGAAATTACCCGGGTACTCAAAGAGAATAGCGCGCTAGTGCTACGCACCACCGAGGCGATGCAGCGGGTAGTTGAACAAGGCCATACCAGCCAAACTAGCGTGCAAGAAATCGAGTCGATTGTGAATGAGATACTTCAGGGGGCTCAAAGTGTCTCCCACTCTATCGAACGCCTAACGCTAGAACCCGCCTAACATAAAAAAGCCCCGACAGTGGCACTGGCGGGGCTTCCAATCGACTGCTTTTCCCGCGATTAACGCAGCTTGGTCTTGCGCAGGGAAGGCAGCACAGCGTCAAATTCACCAAATTTCTGCTTGGCGTCCTCGTCTGAGACGCTGGGCGGAATGATGACATCCTGGCCGACCGTCCAATCCGCCGGGGTGGCAATGCCATGCTTTGCCGTGGTTTGCAGCGCATCCAGCGCACGCAAAATTTCGGCAAAGTTACGGCCTACGGTCATCGGGTAGGTCATGGAGAGCTTTAGCTGCTTATCCGGGCCGATGATGAAGACCGAACGCACGGTGGCGCTGTCCGCTGGCGGCGGCCATCGGCCAGGTAGGCATCTTCCGGCAGCATATCGAACAGCTTGGAGACTTTGAGGCCTTCATCAGCAATGATGGGGAAACCCACGCTGCTGCCGCTCGCGGTTTCGATATCGCCTGCCCAGCGCTTGTGGTCTTCCACGCCGTCAACAGAAACACCAATTACCTTAGTGCCGCGCTTTTCCCATTCGGCACTCAGTTTCGCTACTGCGCCAAACTCAGTGGTGCACACCGGTGTGAAGTCTTTGGGGTGCGAGAAGAGAATCGCCCAGCTATCGCCGATCCAATCGTGAAAACGAATCGGCCCTTGGCTGGTTTCTGCTTCAAAGTCAGGCACGACTGCATTGATACGTAATGACATCGTTGCTCCTCGTTAAAGTGAAGTGGCTCTCATACCTTATATGACTTTCAACGCCTTCACTATAGAACGTTTCACGCTAAGACAATGAGGTTATGGCAGCGTTCACTCTGCCGGTTTCACATTCTTATCTTCGCGTTTAATGCGTTTGACCCAACGCTGTTTCGCGTAGTGGCGCAGGTTCGCCACGCTGTCGGTTTCATCGACGATATCTTGGCCGAGAATGGTCTCAATAATATCTTCCAGCGTGATTAGCCCTACAAAAGTGCCATGCTCATCGTAAACCACCCGCATGTGCAGGTGATCTTTCAACATGGAGGTAAATACCTGCTCCACATTATTGGACACCTCGACGCTACCAATGGGGTGCATCAGCTCACGCATCGTTTTGGTGTCGTCGGCGTGGTACATATCCGCCTTGTGTACGTAGCCAAATGCCTGTTCGCCGTTATCCATCACCGGGAAGCGAGAAAACGGCGCTTTACCGTACTGCTCGTCAAATTCGCTAACGGTCATGTTCGGTGGCACGGTCTCACACACGGTGCGAGGCGTCATGGCCTTATTCACCGCAATGTCGTGCAGGTTGAGCATGTTGATGATGGTGCGCGACTCATCGGCGTCCAACACTTGCTCTTCCAGGCCAACCCGCGCCAGCACTTTGATATCATCGCGCAGATCCACGTCATGCTCTGACTTACCTAAGCGGCGGGTAATCTGCTCCGACATCCAAATAAACGGCAGCAGACCCATAATCATCGGGTTGAGCAGCTTCGGCAACAGCGGCGCTAGGCCACGCCAGTAGGTAGCACCGATCGTCTTGGGGATGATCTCTGACAGAATCAGAATCAGCATGGTCATCACGGCAGAGACAATCGCAATAGATGACTCACCAAACACGACCGCTGCCTGAGCGCCCACCGCCGTTGCCCCGACCGTATGGGCAATCGTATTGAGCGTCAGAATCGCGGCAAGCGGCCGATCGATATTGGTTTTCAGTTTGGTCAGCGCGGTGTGAAGTTTGGGATTGTCTTCTTTTTGCTTGGCAATATAGCTCGGCGTAATCGACAGCAGCGCTGCCTCAAGAATAGAACACAGAAAGGAGAACGCGATTGAAAAGGTGGGAAATCGTGATGAGGAGGAACATGGAAGATCTAGGTAGTGGGTGAAATAGCGTTATAGAGATTCAACAAAGAGGTGTCAATCATTAGCCTAGGCGAACCACCTGCCCTTTCGCTAGCTAACCTATGTGAAATTTGTAGCCATACTCGGCATGTGCCACCTGACTCGGTTACGCCCCTCTTTCTTTGCGCGGTAAAGCGCCAGATCAGCATATCGCAGATCATCTTCCCAGCGATCAGCGCTCCTCTGCGAGCTAACTTGGCACGCACCAATACTTACCGTGACATTGACCTCTCCTTCACTAGTCGCAATCGGCTCTGCGGCAATCGACTCACGCAACACCTCAAGTATGGAGGCACCCTCTGTATCATATAAACAGACACCAAACTCCTCTCCTCCCATTCTTGCTACTAAATCTCCTGAGTTTAAAAAAGCACTTAAACGAAAGGCAACCTCCTTAAGCACTTCATCGCCCGCCTGATGACCATACTGATCATTAACCAACTTAAAATAGTCAATATCAATGATAGCAATAGTAAAATATGATGCTTTTTGAGAATAAAACCCAGATACACGCTCTATAAAAGCTCTACGGTTAGGCAGCCCGGTTAGCACATCAGTTTCAGCTAAGTAACGCAATTTTTGCTCAGCTGAATAGCGAGATTTCTCAACTTCAAATGCATAAAAAAGTGCCCCCAACGTATCTAATAACGGCTGCAGAAATAGGGCATCTTCCTCAGTATAATCTTCTGCTTTGTTGGCCAAACCAATCATACCAACGGTTTCATTACCAATCTTAATAGGCAGCCCTAAAAAGCGCAGTAAGGGCGGGTGCCCTGATGGCGTGCCACGTGAGGCATAGTGAGGGCGATTAGCAATCAACACGTTACCGCTGGTCACCACATGGCCAAACAAATTATTTAGATCATTAAAAAACAGCTCACCCCGCTGGTAGGCACGATACAGTTCGTTGGCTTCTTCACTCCAACTAATGTTGGAAAGTGCATGTATAAACAGTGCCTTAGAGTCTTCTCCCTGTACCATTATTTGGCCAATCAGCCCAAACTGGCTTTCAGCAAGCGACAAAATTTCATCAAAAATCAGCTCGCAGGAATGACGGATATTCTTCTCATGAAGGAAGACACTCTGCGCTCGATTCATAAAGTTAAGCAACTGCACCTGCTTACGCTCACGTAGCTCAGCGTTTTTCTTTTCAGGATATCACGGGTGATACATGACAAACGCAAAGGGCGACCGGCAATATTATAGGCGACTACGCGACCATAAGTGTTTACCCATATCCAGCGGCCATCCCCATGGCGCATCCGATAATCCACGTTGAGTGCTGAACCATCGTTGGCTAAATGGCTCCGAATCGCGTTATTAAGCCGTGTAAAGTCGTCGGAATGAACCAAACTTTTCCAGAAATTGGAGAAATTTTCTACCTCATTCAACGCCAAGCCCAACAGATCACACCAACGCTGATTGAACACATTGCGGTCAGTGGGAAATTTTCCAGCCCCAAATTCCTACATCATCAGCAGGCTCGATGATCATAGATAAATCACTTTCGCTTATAAAACATTTTTGTTTATCAGCAAGATGCACATAGTGACTTATAAAATAGCTAAGCGACTCCAAGAAACGTAGGTCTTTGGAAGAAAGCGTGTTGGGCTTATCGTCAATTAAACAAATAGCACCCACCTCTCTTTCATCCACCATCAGCGGCACGCCTGCATAAAAGCGAATGCATGGCTCTGCAAGTACCAATGGGTGGTCGCAAAAATCTGGATGAAGGGCTTGCATCTTCAATCACGAGGGGCGCACGAAGCGCTAGCACATGGCGGCAGAAGGCACCCTCTAACGCAGCAAAATCTACATTAAGTCCAGATTTGGCAATAAACCATTGTTTTTGAGCAGCAATCGAAATTAACGCTATGGGGAAATCAAAATAAATAGCCACGGATGCAATCAAGCTATCCAACGTTTCCGTGTCAACCGAAGTCGCAGCTTTACGTTCACTAACAGAGTGCCATTGCTTGTTTAACATGACATTGTGCCTTTACAACGCTGAACAAGAATCCCCCTAAAAAATTAGCTATTCTTTATCGGACATTTAACACCTACCTGTCAAGATTGATGAAACGCCGCCCGAAAGGCCTCATTATTATCAATTACTTACAAAATTAAATTTAAATTCTGCTCACACTTTATTCGCTATAACAATGTTATGAAACGCATCCACACTGAAACACAATAAAAAATAATAAAAAATTACTATTAGAGGTAATAAAAATTACCAATATAAAAAAACCATGCCATATTAACCCTTAGGTACCTACCCCTTGTGCCTGATCCTCTTCTGACCTGACTAAAGACAGAGAAGGCAAAAATGTATATCAATCTTCTTAACTCGCCTCTTTATAGTGCGCTACTTAACCACACAGCTTGTATTTTCTTTACACCTCAAGGGGTTATCAAACATGCCAGCCAAGCATTTTTAAAAGTGATGGGGTGCCGCCTGGAGGATATCCAAGGGCAGCATCACCGTATCTTCTGCGATGCCGCTGAAGCACAACGCCCCGAGTACCAACAGTTTTGGCAGTCGTTGGCCTCTGGCGAAAGCCACCACGGACGATTTCGACGCTTTAAAGAGAACGGTGAAGAAGTTTGGCTAGAAGCCACCTACCTGCCTATTTACTCGCGTACCGGCAAAGTGACGGAAATTTTCAAAGTAGCGAACGAGGTAACCCAAAGCCACCAGGAAGCCCAGCACCAAGATGCGCTACTAGAAGCGCTGCACCGCTCCATGGCCGTGATCGAGTTCTCGCCGGAAGGCTATATTCTCGATGTAAATCAGAATTTTGAAAGCGTCATGGGGTATCAAAAAGCCGAATTGATTGGCAAGCATCATCAAATGTTCTGCCGCCCGAACTTTTACCGGCAACAGCCTAACTTCTGGCAAAACCTTGCTATCGGTGAATTCAATAAAGGCCGCTTTGAGAGGATAGACGCACAGGGCAAATCCGTATGGCTGGAAGCCACCTACAACCCTGTGAAAGATGCCAGTGGCACTGTGATAGAAGTGGTAAAGTTCGCCAGCGACATTACCCCTTTAGTAGAAAAAGCCAACGCCACCTCAGGCACCATCAGTTCAGCACAAAGCAGCACTTCACAAATTGAACGCACCGCCAAAGATAGCCTGGACCACTTAGATGAAATGGTGAAAGGCTCAGAGCAGGCAGCGCAAACCCTAGCAAAAGCACAAGAACTGATCGACGCGCTGCACAAGCAGTTCGCAAAGCATAAATGCGATTACCGAATCTATCGCCAAGATTGCCAGCCAAACCAATCTACTTTCTCTTAACGCCGCAGTAGAAGCCGCCCGCGCAGGCGAACAGGGCCGAGGTTTGCAGTAGTCGCCAACGAGGTACGCCAACTCGCCAAGGGCTCCACCGAGGCGGTTGCTCAAATAACGCAGGTGCTAAAAGATAATAGCAGCCTAGTGGAGCGCACCACCCAAGCCATGCAACAGGTCATTCAACAGGGTAAAGCCAGCCAAACCAGTGTTAGTGAAATTGACGCCATCGTGAATAAAATTCTGCAAGACGCCCGCAGCGTGGCGCGCTCCATCGAACAGCTAGCGGCCGATACGCATATCTAGCCGCACCGATTTTCATGCACAGGGATGTGCACCCTAATCAAAAAAAGCCAGCGCGTATGGCGCTGGCAATCAATCGAAAGAAAGCGAGTCCTCCTAGCTCCAACATTCACTCCATTAGCACTCTGACCACATTCTGACAAGGTTGTTATACGTTCCCGTTAAAGCTACTAGCTCTTTATTGGACTCGCCCTGTGCGGCTCGCAGTGCGCGTAACGCGTTATCCATCTCATACAGCAAACGCCGTTGTTCGGTGTCCCGAATAAGGCTTTGCATAAACATATAACAGCCCAACCGCTCACCTTGAGTAACCGGCGTCACTTCATGAAGCGTGCCCGAAGGGTACGTCACCAAACTGCCTGCAGGGAGCTTAATCGTCTGCTCGCCGAAGGTATCGGTTATTTTTAGCTCTCCCCCCTCGTATTCGCTGGGGTCCGATAAGAAGAGCGTGGCCGATACATCGGTACGCAAATAGCTGCCATCCGGCAGCGAGCGTAACGTGCTGTCAATATGCTGGCCATAGTGGCTATCTTCTACCGTGTAGCGGTTAAAATTAGGCGGTATGATTTTAAAGGGCATCACCGCACTCATCAGTTCTGGGGTTCGGTTGAGTGCTCGCATGACGAGTACACGAAGCTCTCTGAGCACCTCAGAACTTTCCGGTATTTGGAGATTTTTCTTCACCTGCCGTGCCTGTGGGCCGGCACTTATTCCACGTGCCCACTCGGCTGCGTGCAGCTGGCGGCGAACCGCCGCCAGCTCTTCAGGTGTCAGAATATTTTCAAAACTGACAATCATCACAAGCCTCTACATAGGTGGCTTAAAAGTCATAACGCAGCGTGGCAATGACATGACGGCCAGGCCCAGGTATGCCCTGAGCTCCGCCCTCTGCTACTTGAGAAATGTACTCTTCATCCATCAAGTTAAAGCCATTCACGCGCAGTTGTAGCTCTTCATTAAATCGATAGGCAGTAGACGCATGAAAAAGTGAGTAACTATCCACACTCACCTGACGACGACGCGCACCCGGTTCTGATGCTACGTTATTGACTTGATCGGCCACATACTCCATACCGCCCCCAATGGTCCATTGAGACGTCACTTCGTAGTCTGTCCAGAAGTTAAACGTATGCTCTGGCGTTCCTCCTAAGCGTGAACCAACTTCCCAGGCATTATTTGAACTCAGCACTTCGGAATCCATAAAGGTGTAGCTAGTGTAGAGCTTCCAGCCAGGAGTCAGGCTACCCATCGCACCTATTTCGAACCCTTCTACACGCTGCTCGCCATCCAGCACATTCAACAAGTCACCGCCACCAGCGGCAGGTGTTCGAGCATTGGTTTTATCGGTGCGGAACAGCGCAGCACTCACCAGCAAGTTGTCTGCTAGGTTCCATTTAGTGCCTAACTCATAAGCAACGGTTTGTTCGGGGTCTGTATTAAATGCGTTTAAATCAACTATATCTTCTCGACCGCCACTTAACGCATTGCCGCCGCCCGCTAGCTGTACAAGGCCTCGGTCAAAGGTACCCGTTACATCAAAGGCGGTTCCTACCGATGCATAAACACTGCCATTATCAGTAGGCGTGAAGACTAACCCCAAGTTACCGCTCCACTCACTGTCGGTGCGAGAAATAGGGCCAATGGGGTCAACCCACCCGTAATCCGTCGCGGTAGATTCGACGTGATCCCAGCGCACGCCAGCGTGAACGTCCCATTTAGGATCCAATGCCACAGTATCGAGGGCATACAGACCAATCTGCTCAGACTCTAAGCGATGGCGCGTGCCATCATAAGGCACCTCTGGGCGGGTACGCGGCGCAGGGTTATAAAGATCAGTAGCTGGACCTCTTACATCCGGGCGACGATCATTTTTAATATCGACGTAGCCGACCTCTGCACCCAGCACCAAATCATGCTGAAGCGACCCCGTATCGAAATTTACCACTAAATCTGTTTGGTTGAAGAAGGATGTGTCTGTTTGATCACGAGGCTTTAAGTCACCGCGTACCTGTACTTGAGAAAAATCACCGCTCCCGAAGGCTGTTTCAGGCACGATTAAGCGTGGCGATGACGTTAAGGAATCGTTCTCAACACGACTGACTCGCAGCTGGTTAGGCAAGCTCACCTGTTGATTAAAGCGATGCTCTACTGCTAGGCCGAGCTGATTCACATCAATGTCTTGATAGTCATCTACATGGCCAAAATAGTCGCTGTAATCTATTCCCGGTGGTAAAGCACCGGTGTAGTAACCGTCGCTAGCACGCTGCACACTGGCTGTGCGGCCATTAGCACCTAGCTGACTGGCATCACCACTAAAACCTTCACGGTCAAATGGAATCCCTTGGTCGGGCGTGTTGTTTTGGCGAGTATGTAAAAAGTCGACCTCCACCTGGGTGTCGCCCTCTAGCCCCCACACGTAAGCGGCGTAAACACCTTGGCGCTCTTGATCAACAATATCGCGTCCTGGGTTATCCTGCGTATGACTCATTACGTTAATACGCAGCGCACTGTTATCGTCAATGCGGCGGTTAAAATCCCCCGGGACACGAAACAGCTCATCGGTTCCTAGCGATGTTTCTAAACGGTTGCGATCTTCCATGAGCGGCTGTTTCGTCACAAAGTTAATCGTGCCGCCCGCCGAACCGCGGCCTGAAAAGGCAGAGTTTGGCCCCCTCACCACTTCAATTTGATCCACATAAAGGGGTCCCGGAAATAGTTACCTAAATCACGGCTGCCGTTTACATTGATATCATCGCGAGCATTGAAGCCACGAATCTTCAATTGGTCGCCCCCTGGCGGGTTGCCCTCACCTGCCTGAAGGCTAATGCCTGACACGTTACGCAACGCATCACGCAGTTCGGTCACATTTTGGTCTTCTAGCAAGTCACTGGTAAGCACCGTGACAATACGCGGCGTTTCAAGCACATCGCGCTGATATTTGACGCTTTCCATAAAAGTGCCGCGGTAGCCAGTAACCGTTACCGTATCCAGCGGCTCGGCGTTGGCCGTGTTCGTTTGTGCATGGGTATGAATACTCATGGCTGCCAACATACAGGCACTTGCTGTCATTAAAGTGCGGCGTGCATTCACTGCATTAGGGCTACGCGACTCAATCGCGATGGGGAGGGGTTTTTTCTTCGTCATTAACATTTGTTGCGTTCCCTTGAGAAAGATAATAGGTGCGTACGTGCCAAGCCCCACATCCGGCTGCTGTTCCATAAACAGGAATGCAGCGTTGTTTTATATGAAACAGAGTATCAAATGTTAATAACTATGTAAATGATAATGATTTGCTTTTATTATTAGCTTGCTAATCGTTAACCGCTTTTATTAATCACTTCTTACTATCTTTTACTCAACGCAAGCATGCTGCTATCTAACCCCGCTTAACGTGGTTAGACCCCTGCCTGAAAGGATGCTTGCTGATGTTTGACGCGCCCGCTGCTGTTGCTACGCCTGAAGCCGTTGAGACCTTTATTGCCCGCTGGAAGGGCACTACCGGCACCGAAAAGGCCAACTACCAGCTATTCCTTTAAGAGCTATGCGCACTACTGACGCTACCTACGCCCGACCCAGCCAGCAAAGACAACATTGAAAACGCCTACACCTTCGAGCGCCGGGTAGATATTCAAAACCCCGACGGCAGCGAAAATCGCGGCTTTATCGACCTCTATAAACGCGGCGCGTTTGTCTTGGAAGCCAAACAAACTGGCAAGGGGCTGGCCACCAAAGGCTGGGACAAGGCCATGCAGGCGGCCTATAACCAAGCCGACCAGTACGTGCGCGCCCTGCCCGCCGACGAAGGTCGCCCGCCATTTATCGTAGTGACGGATGTCGGCCGCACCCTAGCACTTTATTCTGAATTTTCGCGCTCCGGTGGCACCTATGTGCCCTTCCCCGACCCGCGTAACTACCAAATCAAACTGGATGACTTACGCCAGCCCGAGGTACAGCAGCGCCTAAAAGCCCTGTGGGAAGCTCCCGATACCCTAGACCCGAGCCAATACGCCGCCCGCGTGACTCGCGAAGTAAGCGCAACGCTGGCCCAGCTTGCCAAAACACTAGAAGCCGATGGTTACGAAGTGGACCGCGTGGCGCACTTTTTGAAGCGCTGCCTGTTCACCATGTTCAGTGAAGACGTAGAGCTGCTGCCTAAAAACAGCTTTACCGACTTCCTCACCCGCATGAAAGAGCCCCCCGAGCACTTTGCCGACGCCATTGGCTCGTTATGGTAAAGCATGAACAGCGGCGGTTTTAGCGGCGTACTCACGGCCAAGGTAATGCGCTTTAACGGCGGCCTGTTCAAAGGCATCGACCCCATCCCGCTCACCCCCGCGCAAATCCAACTGCTGATTGATGCCGCCAAAGCCGACTGGCGCTTTGTGGAACCGGCCATTTTCGGCACGCTGCTGGAGCGCGCCCTAGACCCCCGCGAACGCCACAAACTAGGTGCCCACTACACGCCCCGCGCTTACGTCGAGCGGCTGGTCATGCCCACGCTGATTGAACCTCTACGCCGAGAGTGGGCCACCGCCCAGGTGGTCGCGGAAACCCACAACCAGAAAGGCAAAACCGATAAAGCGCTAGAGAGCCTGCGAGCCTTTCACCACAAGCTCTGCCAAGTACGCTTGCTGGACCCCGCCTGCGGCAGCGCCAACTTCCTGTATGTCGCGCTTGAGCACATGAAGCGCCTGGAAGGCGAGGTGTTAAACCTGATTGCCGACCTCAGCGGCGGGCAAGACTCCTTAGAAGCCGAAGGCTTTACCGTCTCGCCCCAGCAGTTCCTCGGCATGGAAATTAACCCCCGCGCCGCCGCCATTGCCGAAATTGTGCTGTGGATTGGTTACCTGCAGTGGCACTACCGCATTAACGGCAAGCTCGACCTGCCCGAGCCGATACTCAAAGACTTCCACAACATCGAAAACCGCGATGCGCTGATAGAATTTGAACGCCGCGAGCCGCTGCTGGACGACAACGGCCAGGAAGTCACCATTTGGGACGGCATCAGCATGAAGAAAAGCCCCGCCACCGGCGAGCTGATCCCTGATGAAACTGCCCGCACCACCGTGTACCGCTACCACAACCCTAAGCGCGCCGAGTGGCTGGAAGCGGATTACATTGTCGGCAACCCGCCGTTTATTGGGGCCTCTACCATGCGCCGCGCACTCGGCGATGGCTATGTAGACGCCGTGCGCCAGGTATTTAAAGGCACGGTGCCGGAATCTGCCGATTTTGTGATGTATTGGTGGCATATCGCCGCTGACGCTGTACGCAACGGCCACGCCCAGCAGTTTGGCTTTATTACCACCAACAGCCTTCGCAAAACCTTCAACCGCCGCGTGCTGGAACCGCATCTAAACGATGCTAAAAAGCCGCTCTCGCTCACCTTCGCGATTCCCGACCACCCCTGGGTAGATGGCAACGACGGTGCCGCCGTACGCATCGCCATGACTGTAGCCCGCGCAGGCGAAGCGCCTGGGCTGCTACAGCAAGTGACTAATGAAAACAGCGATGAAGGCCGCGAAGCCCGCAATGTGGGACGAAGCCGCCGTGAGGGTAAGGTATTTGCCGATTTGAGTATTGGGGCAGATGTGGCGGGGGGTAAGTCACTTAAAAGTAACTCTGGAATCCGTCCGCGGGGTTTTTAACCAGGTAGTACAGGTTTCGTTCTTTCGATTAACGACCATGCACAACTTAAGTTAATTGAAAAATATAAAGAAGCACCTGTTCTACGTTACTACGTCAATGGAAAAGATATAATTCAGTCCCCAAGAAATGTGTATTTAATTGATTTTCATGGCTTAAGCGAAAGCGAGGCACGTAATGCCTACCCAGATCTTTATCAGTGGGTCTTAAACCGAGTAAAGCCTGAAAGAGAGCAAAACAGAGATCCCAAACTAAGAAAAAACTGGTGGCTTCATAGGCGTTCACGTAGCGACTTGCGTGAAATGTCAGGAAAGCTAACGCATTTAATAGTGACCACTCGAGTGGCTAAGCATCGTGTTTTTACCACCATAAAGATATCGACTGCAGCCGATTACAACCTTGCCTGCATTGCCTTGGACAAGCATCACTCGTTAGGAATATTAAGCTCTCGAGTCCATAACATATGGTCGCTTAAATCTGGCGGCACTCTGGAAGATCGACCAACTTATAATAATACACTCTGCTTCGAGACCTTCCCCTTCCCAGAGCTTACCGACGAGCAGGCGGCGAAGATCGGCCAACTGGCCGAGCAGATCGACGCCAATCGCAAGCGTCAGCAGGCAGAGCACCCAACGCTCACGCTCACCGGTATATACAACGTGATGGAGAAACTTCGCGCAGGCGAAGAGCTCAACGCCAGAGAGCAAAGCATCAACCAGCAAGGCTTGGTCAGCACCCTGCTTGCCGACCACGATGCCTTAGACCGCGCAGTATTTAACGCCTACGGCTGGGATGACTTGGCAAAAGCACTCGTGGGCTTACCCGGAGCCACTACGCCCTTGCCGGATAAACCCGCCGCCCAAGCAGAAGCCGAAGAAGAGCTGCTGATGCGCCTAGTGGCGCTCAACAAACAGCGCACCGCAGAAGAAGCGCAAGGCAAGGTGCGCTGGCTACGCCCAGATTACCAAGCGCCGGAAGAAGCCGCCCCCACGCAAAAAGAGCTGCAAAGCACCACGGCTGAGGCCAACGCCCCAGCCGCCGACAAAACCAAAACCCCCTGGCCCAAAGACCTCGCCACCCAGGTCACACTGCTACGCGACATGCTCGCCGCCAGCCCCCACAGCGCGGAAAGCCTGGCCGCTCAGTTCAAACGCAAACCGCTAAAAGGCGTCAATGAGGTACTCTCCGCCCTCGCCGCCCTCGGCCAAGCCCAGCAGGACGACGAACACTGGCGGCTGGTGAGGTAATATGAAAAGATCAGCTGAGGATCAGCTAAAGTACTTCTTCGCGCTACACAATTACCGGCGTCGCATTGGCGGCGCTGAAATGCATTATTTTTTCGTAGAAGGTAAAGAAGCTTATCGCCATGGTCTCTATATTGCCTCCGCAACCTGCTTGCTGCTAGGTATTGAAGCAAGCGTCCGGGCTCTTCATGCTTACCACCACCGAGGAGTGGATGACCTTAACCTCAACCCTGGTCAGACAATTAAGTAACGCCCTGCTTCTCACAAGGCAAGGTGTGTCGGTTTAAAAATTGAAATTCTTGCAATGGAGGACGAAGAAGAATTTGAACGTAAAATGGCACCCGGACAACAGCGCCGAGAACCCGTTGAAATCGTTAGGTTAAGAAACAACCTCTGCCACGGAAACGGTAAAGAATTCTTCACTCATATAGAGGATCAAGGCACCTTTTTTACACCAGAGGCGTTGAAAAAAGTCTGCGAACAGCTACTTAACATCAGCAAGCCATGGGCTGAAGAAAAGGGCAGGTTCAACGACCTACTTACAGAAAAGTATTCCAAAAAAAGCTAAATATTTTTATATTCACACCATTAATAGATGGCTTTGGCAACCCTCAACCAAGCAGCTAAAGCCTGACTGACCACGCTGTGTTAGGCGCTGCTCCCAAGATCAGGCGATGGGCCTTCTAGAGCAATGCAATCTCGGCCCCGCTCTTTGGCTTGATAAAGTAATTGATCGACGTCGCGTAGCCGATATTGCAGGTTACTCGCCTCATCTAGGCTGCAAATTCCCATGCTTGCCGTCACGTAGAGCGGTTCGGTTGTATCGGCTATCATTGCCTGGCTCGCCAATAACTGACGCAATCGGCTAGCCGCTTGATACGCTTCATCCACAGTTGTGTGAGGCATTAATAACATAAACTCTTCACCGCCCCAGCGGGCCAATACATCCGCTTGACGCACAATGGAACGGCAGCGCTCGGCAAAGCATTTGATGGCACTGTCTCCCACTGGGTGGCCATACATATCGTTAATTTGATTAAAATTATCGATGTCGAGCATCACGAGCGCTGCTGGAGATGCGCCACGCTTTATGGATGCCAGCGTACTGCGAAGCCTTCGTTCAAACGCTCTGCGATTCAGTAGCCCAGTGAGGACATCCGTCGCAGCTAAGTTGGCCATTTCGTGCCGAGCGCTTTCAAGCTCAGCGATTAGGCGTTTTTGCTCTCGGTGCGAGCGCATCAATTCCATATGCGCCATCACTTGGTTGGCCAACGCTTGTAGCGCAAAGCGTTGTTGCTGGTCGATATCTCGGGGATGGTAGTCAAGCACACATAGCGTGCCTAGTGGGTAACCATCAGGGCTTTTGAGCAATGCACCTGCATAGAAGCGTAAAAAGGGGTCCCCCGTTACCAGCGGGTTACTCGCAAAGCGCTCATCCTGTGTGGTATCAGGCACTACGAACAGCCCTGGTTGTAAAATGGCGTGGGAGCAAATAGAAATGTCCAGTGGTGTTTCACGCACAGAAAGCCCTTTAACAGACTTAAACCATTGCCGATCCTTGTCTATAAAATTAATAACGGCGACAGGCGCTTGGCAAATAATAGATGCTACTTCAACGATATCGTCAAACGCGGGCTCTTGGGGCGTATCCAGGATGTGGTAATCCATCAGTGCGGCTAGACGTGATGCTTCGTGATCTAGAGCGTTCTGCTTATCGTTCATTAGCATTTACCAATGTCTTGAATCGCCTTAGAAATACTCATCATCGTGTCATCCTGTATCTTATTCAATCGCGCCTAGCTGTTTATCCTACTACTTGCCTTATCCGAAAATTTTTATACAAAACAAACACACCGCCAATCCAAACCTGCTAAAAATTTGCCAGATATATCGCCAAATGGCTGCTTGAATCCCTTTCGACTTGTGCATTTTTAATTAAGTTCAATTTGCAAATCGCTCTCTTAAAGATAGCTATACTTTGGAATCTACCGTATTAATAACCATTTTAATTATTAGAAAATTCAGAAAATTATAAATTCACGCACTAGATAGCATGGGAAGCATACACCGTACTGCCATACGATTGGCGTAGTTTTAAAAGCCCCATACCAAAACGCCCCCAAGACGGGGGCGTTTGTCGTACTGCATTTGCTCACTATGTTTCATCACAGACGCTTACGCAAACACTTCAGTCCACTCACTGCGCTTGGCCAGTAGGCCTTTGGCAAGCTTCTGGGCGCCTTCCAGGCTGTGGCTGGCGACCCAGCCGCACTGCATTTCGTTGCAGGCGGGTACTTCGGTGGCGGTCAGTACCTCGTTGGGGGGCTTCTCGATGATCGATAGTACATCGTCGTAATCATCGTGGTTAATCAGCGCGATATAGAAGCCGGTCTGGCAGCCCATCGGGCTGATATCGACGACTTTATCGGTATGATTGCGCGACATTTCCGCCATCAAGTGCTCCAGGGAGTGCAGCGCGGGCATCTCCATGTGCTCTTTGTTGGGCTGGCAGATCCGCAGGTCATACTTGTGGATACGGTCGCCGTTCTGGCCCTCTTTAATATCGGCCAAACGTACGTAGGGCGCTTTTACCTTGGTGTGATCCAGGTTAAAGCTTTCAACGTTCATCTTCTTTTCGGTCATGGTGGCTCCGTCGTCGCTCTCTTTCGTTCGCCTATTCTACACGCTGAAGGCTGGTTACACCTTGGGAGCGTCGAAATTCCACGGCTCATCGGTATAAACGCATACGTTGGCGTCTTCGATATCGCCCTCGGGCGACTCAACGTGCTTGGCGAAGAAGTCTTGAATCTCTTTACGCTGGCAGTGGGCTTCAAAGTCTTCGCGACTGGCCCAAATTTCATGGAACACAATCGGGTAGCTAGTGGCTTGGGCAAACGGGTTATCGATCTGGCGAGTCACCGTGTAGTGCAAGCAGGCATCTTCGCGGTGCGTATTGGGTTCTAACGTCTGCAGCGCTTTAAATACGGTTTCCTCTTTACCGGCCTTGGGTTTGAAGCTAGCGATGCAGTAGATTTTTTTCGACATATTTTGTTCCATGTAAGGAGGGTTCTGCCCACAATTATGGGGCCGATAGCGGTAGATACCAACCTATCGCATCATTCGCTCGGCAAGCGCTTCAAGGTCTGGCACGGTCATATCCGGCTCAATGCCCCAAGGGTCGAAGGGGGCATCCGAATGACGGCGTACCCAGGCGCTACGCAAGCCCGCGTGGGCCGCACCAATCACATCAAAGGGGTTGCTGGAGATCAGCCAAGTGTGTTCTGGCCGCGTTTCTAGCTGCGTGCGTAGATAGGCGTAAACGGCAGGGTCAGGCTTGAAGCGTTTTACCTCATCGACACTGATCACGACATCCATATGACTCCTCACACCTGCGCGAGTCAGCAGTTGGCTAACAGCTTCTTCCGTGCCGTTGGAAAAGGCCACGCAGCGGATGCCCGCATCGCGCAGTTGATCCAGCGCAGGCACCACATCCGAGAATGCTGGCAGCTCGGCATAAACGGCCATTAAGTGGTCGTGGTCGTTATCGGAAAGGCCTGTTTGTAGCGCACGGTCAGTGAATACCAGCGCTTCGCGAGTGCACTCAGCAAAGGGCACGTAAGCTCCCATCAGGCCGTGGCGGAAGCTGTACTCCAGCTGTTTTTCCCGCCAGCGTTTGGCAAACTCGCTGCCTTGGTGGCATCGCTTAGGCGGCGTTCCAACTCAACGGTTACCCCCTGGGTATCAATAAGCGTGCCGTATACGTCAAAGGCCAGTACCGGTTGCATTGTGTGCGTCTCCTTAACGATCCATTGTCTATTCACTGTATTCAGCATAGACGCCGCTATCAAAAACAAAAACGCCGCTGCATCGGCAGCGGCGCTTAAACGGCTAACGCAGGCGGTTAAACGGTAAAAGCGGCTTCTTGCTGTCCCGTTTTCAGGTCGCCGGAGCGCACGAGCTCATCGGTCACGCGGTCGATGGCACGTTTGGCACGGCCAATCATCTCGTCCACTTCACCACGATTGATGGTCAGCGGCGGCGCAAAACCTAGAATGTCGCCTTGAGGCATGGCGCGGGCAATCAGGTTCTCTTCCAGCGCGGCAGCGGCGACACGCGGGCCCACTTTCAGCGCGGGGTCGAAGTGCAGGCGCTGTTTGGCATCCGGAGAGAATTCCAGCGCAGCCATCAGGCCAACACCGCGCACATCACCCAGCAGCGGGTGGCCTTCAAACGTCGCTTTCAGCTGCTGCTGGAAGTAACCGCCGGTTTCAGCTGCGTTGCCCACTAGGTTTTCGCGCTCGATGATATCCAGGTTGGCAAGGCCTGCGGCACAGCCCAGGGCGTGGCCTGAGTAGGTCCAGCCGTGGCCGATGGGGCCGAATTCACCGGTGCCCTGCTCTAGCACTTTCCACACTTTATCGCCGACAATCACGCCAGACAGCGGCTGGTAGGCGCTGGTCAGGCCTTTGGCGATAGTGATCAGGTCAGGCTTCATATTGTAGTGGTGGCTACCGAAGTCGGAGCCGGTACGGCCAAAGCCACACACCACTTCGTCGGCAATTAGCAGCACGTCATACTTATCCAGTACCGGCTGAATCGCTTCCCAGTAGCCTTCCGGCGGCGGCACGATACCGCCAGTGCCAAGTACCGGCTCGCCGATAAAGGCGGCAACGGTGTCCGGGCCCTCTTCCAGAATCATCGCTTCGAGCTTATCCGCGCAATAGGCAGAGAATTCCCGCTCGGTCATGCCGTGCTGCTCGGCGGCGCGCAGGTAGTAGTGCGGCGCTTCGGTATGACGAATGGTTTCGATGGGCAGATCGAAGTGATCATGGAACGCTTTCAGGCCGGTCAGCGAGCCAGACGCGATGCCAGAGCCGTGGTAACCGCGCATACGCTAGATGCCCTTTTTCTTCTGCGGGCGGCCCAGTACGTTGTTGTAGTAACGCACGATTTTGAGCTGGGTTTCGTTGGCGTCAGAGCCGGACATGCCGTAATAAACCTTGGACATGTTCATACCAGCAATTTTCAGCACGCGCTCGGACAGCTCGATTTGCGGCTCGTTGGAGTGGCCTACGTAGGTGTGGTAGTAGGAGAGCTCCAGCGCCTGCTTGTAGATAGCTTCAGCCACTTCAGTACGACCATAGCCGATGTTCACACAGTAAAGACCCGCAAAACCATCGATGAACTCACGGCCATCTTTATCAACGATATTAATACCTTTACCACCGGTAATAACACGGCCCGGCGCATCGCCATGGGCGAAATCACGCAGGTGCGTAGAGGCGTGGAAGGTGACTTTACGGTCGCGTTCGATCAGATCCTGGTGCAAGCTCATAACGTTCTCTCTGTACGATAAACCTCCCCACTGTTGGGAAGGGTGTTTTATCTTTGTGACTGACTAGCTGTTGGTCACCTAGCGGTGTCTTCGCCCGGCAAAGCCGACCTCCTACTGAACAAATCAAATTTTTGAACAGTTATTGTGGGAAGACGCTTCAGCGCGCGATTCTGTTCTTTACAATTAGCTACCCGATACGGAACCCAGTGCGCCCAGGCAGTAGTATTTCGTTTCCAGGTACTCATCGATACCTGTAGCGCCACCTTCACGGCCAAGGCCGGACTGTTTGACACCGCCGAAGGGCACGGGCGGGCCGGTCATCTTCACGGAGTTACCGCTCACCATGCCGTACTCCAGTGCGCGCATCAGCTTCCAAATACGACGAATATCGTGGGTGTAGATGTACGCGGCCAGGCCATATTCGGTGTCGTTGGCCATCTCGATCACTTCGTCGTCGCTACTATAAGCGGTAATGCCGCCCACGGGGGCAAAGTTCTCTTCCCGCCATACTTTCATTTGCGGTGTCACACCGGTCAGCAGCACTGGCATAAAGAAGTTGTCGCCCGGTGCTTGGCTTTGGTCGCCCGCAATCATGGTGGCGCCTTGGGAGATCGCGTCGTCCACAATCGCGGCTGCTTCTTCGACCGCTTGGCGGTGAATGAGCGGGCCAAGATCACCTTCGCCGTGCAGGCCATTGCCCACGGTGAGGGCCGCCATACGCTCGGTGAACTGGGCCACGAACTCATCGTGAATCGATTCGTGTACCAGAATCCGGTTAGCGGCAAGGCAGTCTTGCCCAGCGGTTTGGAACTTGGCCGCTACCGCCGCGAAGGCGGCTTCTTTCGGGTCCATATCTGGCCCGACGATAAACGGCGCGTTGCCACCCAGCTCCAGCGAAAGACGCTTCACGGTGTTAGCGCTCTGCTCGATGAGCCGAGGGCCAACGCGGGTAGAGCCGGTGAATGAGAGCGCACGAATACGCGGCTCGCTGCACAGAATCTTGGAAACTTCCGCAGGCTCGCCCAATACCACGTTGAAGATACCTTCGGGAATGCCTGCTCGCTCAGCAAGTTCTGCCAGCGCCAGCGCCGAGAACGGCGTTTCGTTTGGCGGGCTTCACAATCACTGGGCAGCCTGCGGCCAACGCGGCAGCAGCTTTGCGGGTGATCATCGCCAGCGGGAAGTTCCACGGCGTAATCATCGCGGCAATGCCCACCGGCTCTTTAATGGTGCCGAGCGATGCATTGGGAATGTGGCTAGGGATGGTCTCGCCGTAGGTGCGCTTGCCCTCTTCCGCGAACAAACGCACAAAGCTTGCGCCATACTCTACTTCACCACGGGCATCGGGCAGCGGTTTGCCCTGCTCCAGGGTCATAATCGTGGCGAGGTCTTCACGGTTGGCTTGAATCAGGTCGTACCAAGCCAGCAGGCGTTCGCAGCGCTCGTCGGCGCGCAGTGCCCGCCAGTGGACAAACGCCGCTTCGGCGGCATCCACAGCAGCGGTAATTTGCTCTGCTTCCAGCAGCGGAATATGGCCAATGGCTTCATTGGTCGCGGGGTCGTACACGGCCTCTTCGCGGCCGCCTTCACCGTGGGTCCACTTGCCGTTCACGTAGGCGTACTGCCGGAACAGGCGCGGGTCTTCCAGGCGTTTAGCAAGCGTGGTCGATAGTGTGGTCATGGGCACCTCCCCAGGTTGCAGCCAGTACGATGAGGCCAGCTAAAGGCGACACATCGTGCACATCAAAAGGGTTATCCATCGCGGCCCAAGGGCCGCGCTGAATCGATGTGCCTAGCGTAAGGGAGAATCGCCACGAAGTGTTTTTGAAAGCGCCGGTGTTTTCCGGCACTTTTTTTGTGGCAAGACGTTTTATGATGGTTTTTTTTGGCCGCAAGGCAAAGCGGCTAAAGCGCAGCGCTGGGGTCGATGCCAATCGGCTGATGCTTGACGGTCTTCGTCACGATATACGTAAAGTAGCGCTCAATGCCCGCCTCCGATACCAGCCATTTATCCATCAGCCGCTGGTAGCTATCAATGGTACGGGCTTCAAACTTCACCAGGTAGTCGACGCCGCCGCCCACCGCAACACACTCGGTCACCTCTGGGGTGTTCATCACCAAGGCTTCAAAGCGGGCAAAGCTTTCGGCGTTGTGCTGTTTGAGCTCGATCTGCACCCACACAGGGTTACGCGGCACCAATACCTCGGCATTGATGCGCGCGGTATAGCCTTCGATCACACCGGCTGTTTCCAGCCGCTTTACCCGCTCCCAGCAGGGGCTGACCGAGAGGTTAATCGCCTCGGCCAGCTTAGACTTGGTGATCCGTCCATCCCGGGAGAGGATATCGAGGATTTTGAGATCAAAACGGTCCAGTTTCATCATGCCGGGGGCTACGCCTCCAGGCGTTCGACAACATCGGCGATCACCGCCAGGGTGTCCCCCATATTGATCAGCGAGGGCGCACGGCGGGCCATGAGAATACCATCGCGCTCGGCCTTGTACGCCACTGGTGCGGTGCCGCTGCGGGTCATATCGTAGCATAAGCGATGGTTTGGCCCTTCTTCACTTCGTCGCCCAGTGCCACCAGCAGCTCTAATACGCCCGAATGCTGGCTCTGCACGTAGCAGCTAGCATCTGGCATATCGAGGTACATTTGCCCGCCTTCGGGCATTTCTACACTGCCCTCTACCAAACCATAATGAATCAAGAAGTTGCGCACGCCACGTTCGGCAATGGCAATGCTTTGCGGCGTAGAGGTGCCGCCGCCGCCCAGTTCGGTCGCCACAAACACCTTGCCTTGGCGCTCGCAGGCGGTGTCGAAGAGTTTTTCGGCATCCAGCTCAAACATCACCATGGCGTAAGGCGCACCAAACGCTTTAGCCCCTTCCAGGGCGGCCTGCTGTTGAGCTTTGTCATCCAGCACGTGGGAAGCGCCAAACGGCAGGATATCCAGCGTGCGGCCGCCAGAGTGCAGGTCGAGCACCACATCGCTCATGGGCACCAGCACGCGGGTGAAGTAGTCGGCAATTTGCGAGGTCACCGTGCCGTTAGGGTCGCCAGGAAAGCTGCGGTTCAGGTTGCCTTTATCCATGGGTGAGGTGCGTTTGCCCGCCATCACCGCTGGGGTATTCATGCAGGGCACGATGATCACGCGTCCGGTCACGTCTTCCGCTTTCAGCGTTGAGGAGAGCTTCAACAGCGAAGTGATGCCCTCGTACTCATCGCCATGGTTGCCGCCGGTGAGCAGTGCCGTGGGGCCTTCGCCATTTTTTACTACCGTGACGGGGATCATCACCGCGCCCCAAGCCGACTCATCGGTGGAAATCGGCAGTTTTAAAAAGCCGTGCTGCACGCCATCGGCGTCGAAATCAACGGTGGCGGAAATGGGGCTTGGCCGCAGTTGGTTCGGTTGAAGCGTCATTGTGTTTCCCTTGTGTTATCACGCGGCTATTTGACGAACAGCTGGCGGGGGAAATTCGCCAGGGTTTCACAGCCGTCTTCGGTTATTAGGATACTTTCGGTAATCTCCAGGCCCCAGTCATCAACCCATAGGCCGGGCATGAAGTGGAAGGTCATGCCGGGCTGCAGGATGGTTTCATCCGAGGGGCGCAAACTCATGGTGCGCTCGCCCCAGTCGGGTGGGTAAGAGATACCGATGGGGTAACCACAGCGGGCACCACCGCGGTCAAAGCCATATTTATCCATCGCGGCACCCAGCGCCATGGCGATATCTGCCGTGCGGTTGCCGGGTTTGGCAACGGCCAAGCCATTCTCAATGCCTTCAAGCAGCGCCGACTCCGCACGGATAAAATCAACCGGTGGCGTGCCGAGAAACACCGTGCGTGACATAGGCGCATGGTAACGCTTAAACACGCCCGCAATCTCGAAGAAGGTGCCTTCGCCGGTGCGAAATGGCGTATCGTCCCAGGTTAAGTGGGGTGCGGCTGCATCTTTACCGGTGGGCAACATGGGCACGATGGCGGGGTAATCACCGCCAAATACTTTGCCGTTTTCATCGACAAAGCCCTCAATACCCACGCGATAAATCTCCGATACCAGCTTGCTCTTGGGCAGACCAGGCTCAATCACCTCAAGAATGCGCGAGTGCATCCCCTCGACGATTCTGGCCGCTACCCGCATATAAGCAATTTCTTGAGGCGACTTGATCGCCCGGCACCAGTTCACCAGCGAGTTGGCATCCATAAAGCGCGCATGGGGCAACTCTTTCAGCAGGCTTTGATACGCTTTAGCGGAGAAGTAGTAGTTATCCATCTCCATGCCCACCACACCGGTATGCCAGCCACGGTCCGGCATAATCGACTGCGCCAGATATTCCATCGGGTGCATATCAGGGTTCTGGACGTAGTAATCCGGGTAGTAGGTAATATTATCGGGATGAATCCAGCAGGTGCGCAGTGCACCATTGGCATCCATCCGGCGGCCGAACCATACCGGCTCGCCTTCCAGCCCCACCAGCACGCACTGGTGGACATAAAATGACCAACCGTCGTAGCCGGTTAGCCACGCCATGTTGGAGGGGTCGCTGACGATCAATACGTCAATACCACGACCGGCCATTTCAGCACGCACCTTCCACAGGCGGTTTGCATACTCTTCACGAGTGAAAGGCAGGGAAACCTCAGTCATCGGGCAACTCGCCATCAAAGATCACTAAGAACCAGCGCATGCCCTAAGGCTCACTGCGCTGGGCCACAGGATCGACCTGGCCACCGCCGCTGTTGGCCCGCCAATGTCGTCTTAAGGCGATACTAGCACCCACCCTTGGTTGCCGGTCAAAACCTTTATTACAAAAATTTCATATGCTGTTAACGTTAGCTTTATCTATACGTTGACAGCGTTCTCCATAATGCCCTCAGGTTGCGGTATTAAGCTCCTCTCGCCCATGATAGTCATCATGCATTATTAACTGAGTACAAGGAGATAACATGAAAGTCGTAGTGCATATTGATGACGCGGCCCAGTGGCAGGCCGCTATTGCAGAGGCGCTTCCAGAGGCCACCGTGCTTACCAGTGATGCCCCCGCCAGCGAACGGGCCAACGCCGACTACCTAGCCGTGTGGAAAGCGCCCGCTCACCTCCTGCAAGAACAAACGCAGCTAAAAGGCATTATTAACCTAGGGGCTGGGGTCGATTATTTGCTGAAGACGCCTGGGCTCCCCAAGGATGTCCCTATCGTGAAGCTACGCGATGCAGGCATGAGCGAATTGATGGCCGACTATGTGCTTTACGGCGTGCTGCACTTCTACCGCAGCATGGACCGCTACGCCGCTCAGCAGCCAAATGCCCAGTGGCAGCCCCATGCGGTGCCGGATAAAGCGAACTGGCCGGTGGGTGTATTAGGGCTAGGCGCTATCGGCAGCTATGTGGCTAGTGCGCTTCAACAGGCTGGATTCCCGGTGCTTGGCTGGAGCCGAACCCCCAAACAGATCAGCGGCGTGCGCTGCCTGCATGGCGAGGACGGTTTAAACGAGCTACTGAACCAAGCGCAAAGCGTAGTGACCATTCTCCCCGATACAGCGGCTACCCAGCACATTCTTAACGCCGAACGGATGGCACAACTGCCGAAAGGTGCCAGCATCATTAACCCAGGCCGTGGTAGCTTGATTGATGAGCAAGCACTGCTGGACGCACTTGGCCATGACGGCCAGCCAGGGCACCTGCGCGGAGCACTGCTGGATGTTTTCCATGAAGAGCCGCTACCAGCAAACAACCCGCTCTGGCAGCACCCTAAGGTCATCGTCACTCCACATATGGCGGCCCCCACACCGCTTAACGATGCCATTGATCAAGTGATTTCGTACCTGCACGCCTTTGAGGCGGGTGAAACCCTGGCTACCGTTAACCCCGACATGGGCTACTGACGTTTAACGCCACGCTCGTTATACTCGCCCACGGAACCAAGCGCTCGCTAAAGGCTCTTAGGAAAACACATTTAATGGAGGAAGGGCCTTTGCGTCACCTTTTCGCAACTGCCGCTCAACGCGGGTTAGTGAGCGCTGTTTTTGGGACGACTGCCCTGCTGGCAGGGAACACAGCCCTCGCAAACAGTAGCTCAGCGCTACCCACTCCTCAGCCCTTTGAAGCCCAATATCGGCTTGAAATTCGTGGTTGGCCGGGGGCAACCATCACCCATACGCTCACCAACGAAGGCTTACACTGGTTAAGCGATATGAGCTTTTCCATTACGGTGGCTCGCGGCCAGGAGAGCAGTCGCTTCACGGTTGATGAAAGCGGTACCCATTCGCTGCTTTACAACAGCAGTTATTCGCTCTTTGGTATGGGCGATAGCTATCAGCTTAATGAGGGCGATATTCGCTCCATTGACCGCCAAGCTGCCCTTTTTGACCTCTCCCGCCGGGCAGGCACCGAGGGCTGCATCGAAAGCAGCCCCTGCGATATCAGCTTCGTGGACCATCGCGGGCGGGACGAAAACTTTCAGTACTACGTGAATGCCCCCACCACGGCCCGCGTGCCTGCCGGTGAGTTCGAGGCCAAACAGGTTACGCTGATCGATGCCGAAAAGCCTGACCGCCACCTGCTGATCAATTTTCACCCTGAGTGGCCGGGGCTGATCCTCTCTGCGGAGTATCAAAAAGAGGGGCAAAAGCAAACCACCATCACCATGACCCAATTCAACCCCGCCGGGGGTAACGCGCCCTAAATGCTCTCTGGCCTATTGATCGTTTTGCTGCCGCTGTTTTTGGGCTACTTGGTACGTGTCCGTTCGACCCGCTTGCTGAATCTGATTAACCGAGCCGTTAGCGGCTCGGTGTACCTGATTCTGCTGTTTATGGGCGTGAGCCTCGCCGGGCTTGAGAATTTGGGCAGCCAGCTCTCCCGCTTGGGTGGCAATGCGCTACTGTTGTTCAGCATCACCACGCTGTTTAACTTAGCTGCACTATGGTGGCTTTCTCGGCGAGTGCGCTTAAGCGCAGGAGGCTCGCCGGTGGTGAAAGATGCCCCCACCAGCAAACTCGCCGCCATGCAGGGCTCGCTGCTGCTGGTGGGCGTGGTGGCGGCGGGCGTTACCGTGGGTGTGTTGCTTGGGCCCAACATTGGCGAGGCGCTGTTCACCACCGCCGACTGGCTAGCCGAGTGGGTGCTGTACCTGCTGCTGGTGTTGATTGGCTGCCAGTTACGCAACTCCGGTATGCCGCTGAAGCAGATTTTGCTCAATCGCTTGGGGCTCGCCATTGCGGTCACACTGGCCGTTAGCTCGCTGCTAGCGGGCTTATTGGCCGCCCCGCTACTTGCGCTGAGCTGGAACGAAGGCCTTGCCATGGCCTCAGGCTTCGGCTGGTACTCGCTGTCCGCCATCCTGATTGGCGACCAGCTCGGCCCGCTGATGGGTGGTGTGGCGTTCTTCAACGACCTCACCCGCGAGCTGCTGGCGTTTATCCTGATCCCGCTGGTCATTCACCGCCACACCGCGCTGGCGATTGGCTACGGCGGAGCGACCTCCATGGATTTCACCCTACCCGTGATTCAGCAGCACGGGCGGCGTGGCCTGCGTGCCCATTGCCGTGGTGAGCGGCTTTATCCTCTCGCTGCTCTCCCCGCCGCTGATTCTGTTCTTTCTTTCGCTTTCAGGTTAGCACGCACGGGCGCTCCTTGGTTAGGATACGCAGCAAACGCATACCCTCTTTTATGACCAAGGACGCCCACCCGCCATGCTCAACGGAATCTGGTTAAGCTTCTTTATTGCCGCCTTTGCGGCATCGCTCTGGCAGTGGCTGGTGGGTGGCGATAGCGAAGTGTTTGCCCGCTTGGTGCAGTCGCTGTTCGATATGGCGGAAGTGAGCGTCGATATTATCCTGGTGCTACTGGGCACCATGACGCTGTGGCTCGGGTTTCTCTCGATTGCCGAAAAGGCGGGGTTGATACGACTGCTGGGGCGGGTGCTCGATCCGCTGTTCTGTCGCTTGATGCCAGAGGTGCCTCGTGGTCATCCGGCCATGGGGCTGATCAGCATGAACTTCGCAGCCAATATTCTGGGCCTGGATAACGCCGCCACGCCGATTGGCATCAAAGCGATGCATTCGCTGCAAAGCCTTAATTCCAGCAGTGAGACCGCCAGCAACGCGCAAATCCTGTTTTTGGTGCTTAATACTTCGTCGCTCACGCTACTGCCCGTCACCATTTTCATGTATCGCGCCCAGCAAGGTGCCGCCGGCCCCACGCTGGTATTTTTACCGATCTTGTTAGCGACAAGCGCCTCTAGCCTGGCTGGGCTGTTGGCGGTAGCGGTGATGCAGCGTTTAAAGCTCTGGCACCCTGTCGTGTTTGGCCTATTTAGTGGCGGCTGCGTTAGCGGTAGGGCTATTGATCACCACTTTAGCGGGGATGTCCGCTCAGGCGCTGGCGGCGGCCTCAACGCTGGTGGGCAATCTGACCCTGTTTAGCATTGTGATGATGTTTCTGGTGGTTGGCGCGCTTCGCGGAGTGAAGGTGTACGACGCCTTTATCGAAGGGGCTAAAGAGGGCCTGAGCTTTACCATCACCCTGCTGCCCTACCTGATTGCCATGCTGGTCGCGGTGGGTGTGCTGCGCGCCAGCGGGGTGTTGGATGCCGGGCTTGGCGGTATCCGCTGGCTTGTAGAAGGCATCGGCTGGGACACCCGCTTTGTGGATGCGCTGCCCAACGCCTTTGTGAAGCCCCTTTCCGGCAGTGGCTCCCGTGCCATGATGATCGAAACCATGAACACCTTTGGTGTCGATAGCTTCCCTGGGCTACTGGCGGCCCCCTTCCCAGGGAGCACCGAAACCACGTTTTATGTGCTGGCGGTTTACTTCGGTGCCGTAGGCATCACCCGCATTCGCCACGGCTTGGGCTGCGCGTTAGTAGCCGACGCGGCGGGCATTACTACCGCAATTGTTGTGTGTTACTGGTTCTTTGGTTAAGAAGTGACTCCTACGCTTTCGTTCACTGGTGACAGCGTCTACCTTTCAAGGCCACGCCAAACCATTCATGGACGAAAGGTGAATCATGCCAGGCGCTAGCACGATGTTGATTGCGCTCGCGGCGTTCTTCTGGGGGATTTCCGGAGGCATCGCGGGTATTTTATTAGACAGCGGTTGGGATGCCGCGGTCGTCTCTTTTTACCGTGGTTTTGTGGGGTTGCTCTTTGCGCTGGGTTGGCTTTTATTGCAGCGCGGCGGGCGCGGTTTGGCCAGTCGGCCACTGTGGTTCTGGTCAGTGGTGGCAGGCCTGGGGGTGGCGGGCAACTTTACCTTCTACTTTCTCAGTATCGACCACGGCAGCGTGGCGGTGGCGGCTACCTTGATGTACTTCGCCCGGTGTTTGTCTATCTCGCCTCGTTTGCGCTCAAGCTCGAGCGCCCGACGGCCGTTAAGTGGCTTGCGATCGCGCTGGTCATGGTCGGCGTGGTGCTACTGACCAAGCTGTACGCCATTGGCGCAGGTGACCTGTCGCTGATGGGCGTCGCCACGGGTCTACTGGCGGGGCTTTCCTACGCGCTGTTCATTTTTGGTTTCAAATACGCCGCGCCCCATGGCAGCCCCTCCGCCGTGCTTTCGATTGCCTTCACGGTGCTGGCCGTCGTTCTGATTGTGCCAGCCGATCTGTCTCAAACCATTAGCGTGGTCAGCGCACCAGAGCTTCCGCTGTTTGTGGCGTTGGGTATTTTGGGCGCGGGCCTGTCGTTTCTGCTCTACGTGGTAGGCATCAAACACGCCGCTCCGGCGTTAGCGTCCATGGTGGCCATGGTCGAGCCGGTCACCGCCACGCTGTTTGGGGTGGCGGTGCTGGGTGAAAATTTGGAGATGATTCAGATGGTCGGCATGGGGATTATCTTACTGACCGTGACCGCACTGAGCGTAACGTCCCGCTAACGGGCCGTCGCCTCGCCGCGCATGGGCGCACTCAACGCTTTGCGCAGCGCTGGCCCAGAAAGCCCTTGGCCAAGCAGCACGGTAAGCTTCGCGACGGCAGCTTCCAGCGTGATATCACCCCCGGCGATCACGCCCGCTGGATTGAGAGCCGCCCCCGTGGCGTAGGCGCCTTGCACGACTTCGCCTTGGGCGCACTGGGTGATGTTGAGCAGCGCCACACCCCGCTCGTTAGCGGCTTGCATGGCGTTTAGCAGTTCACCTTCAAAGTTTGGCGGATTGCCCACGCCGTAGCTTGAGATCACCAATCCTTTGAGAGTGGCATCTTCCAGCAGCGCTTTAGCACGCCTTAACGACATACCAGGATGCAGCGTCAGTCCCGCCACCGCTTCGTCGTCTAGCTGAAGGGGTGAAAAACTGGGCTCCCCGCTGAGCAGCGCCGACGGTTGGGGGAAGATCATGCCAATGCCTATCTCGGCCAGCCAAGGGAAGTTGGGAGAATCGAAGGCATCCAGACCTTGCGTGCGCACCTTGCGGGCGCGGTTGCCGCGCAGCAGCCGGTCATGAAAGAGCAGGCTCACTTCGCAGGGCGTGGCCGGATGAGCGGCCAGCTGTAGCGCGCTGACCACGTTGTTCAGCGCGTCGCTTCTTGGCTCACCCAGCGGAATTTGAGAGCCGGTGAAGATCACTGGCTTGTTTAACGCACCGAGCATAAACGACAGCGCCGCAGCGCTATAGGCCATGGTATCGGTGCCGTGCAGAATGATGAACGCATCGTAGTGCTGCCAGTGACGTTCCAGCACGGCCACGAGGCGATTCCACGCCTCGGGCATCAGCTCGGCGCTATCGATCAGTGGCTGCATTTCCACCACATCGAAAGCAGGCAGCCGATAAGGGTCGCCCAAGGCCAGATGCGCCGCTAAGCGCTCGGCCAGCCCCGCGCTGGGCACGTACCCATGGGGCGATGGCTGCATACCAATGGTGCCGCCAGTGTAGAGCATGAGGACGCGGGGCATGAGCGCTCCTTACCTGATTACAGTCGAGTGAACAGAAACGAACTTACTTCGCCGGCGCGCTTTCCAAGCGCTGCTTCAGCGCTTCGGCTTCTTCGGGCTCCAGTTCCCACGCTTTAGGGTCCAGGTCGAGATCTGGGTGTTGATTGGCGTCGAAAATCGGCTGCTTGATGCCCTGACGGCGCTGGCTATCGAAATCGTTCATGATCCGCAGGCCGCACTTGAACAGCAGGATCAGCGCTACGAGGTTCACCACCGCCAAGAGGCGCATGGTTACGTCGGCAAAGCCGAACACGGTGCCTAGATCCGTGGTCGCGCCCCAGCACACCAACAGCACAATCGCCACGCGGAAGGCGTTGAACAGGTTCTGGTTATCGCGGCTGAAGAAGTTCAGGCTATTCTCGCCCAGGTAGTAGTTGTACAGAATGGTGCTGAAGGCGAACAGCAGCAGCGCCAGGCTCACAAAGGGACGGCCCCACTCGCCCACGTGGTCTGCCAGGGCAGCCTGGGTCAGCGCAATGCCTTCTACGCCCGCTCCGGCGGCCGGGTCGTATACGCCGCTAAGCAGAATCAAAAACGCCGTGGCCGAGCAGATAATCACCGTATCGATAAACACCGAGAATGCCTGCACGATGCCCTGGTTAGCCGGGTGCGGCACGTAGGCAACGGCGGCCACGTTGGGCGCACTGCCCAGGCCCGCTTCGTTGGAGAACAGGCCGCGCTTCAAGCCCATCATGATGGCAGCGCCAATACCGCCACCCACTAGCGGCTCCAGGCCAAACGCGCTCTTCACGATCAGCGCGATCACGCCAGGAATCTCAGTGATGTTCAACTCAATAACCAGCAGCGCCACGGCGATATAGCCCACGGCCATAAACGGCACCAGATACTCGGAAATACGGGCAATACGCTTGATACCGCCAAAGATAATCAGCCCCACCAGCATAGCCAGCGCGATACCGCTGTACAGCACCGGCGCGCCAAAGGCGTCGCCAAACGACGTGGCAACGGCATAGGACTGCAGGGCCGTAAAGGCAAAGCCGAAGGTAATCAGCAGCAGTACCGAGTAGAACGCCGCCAGCCAGCGCCACTGCTTGCCCAAGCCTTTGACGATGTAGTACGCCGGGCCGCCACGGTAGGTGCCGTCGCCCTCGGCCTCTTTATAGGTTTGCGCCAGCGTACACTCCAAAAAGCTGGTGGCCATGCCCATCAAGCCTACCAGCCACATCCAGAAAATCGCCCCTGGGCCGCCCAGCGTAATTGCCACGGTCACCCCGGCGATATTACCGCCGCCTACACGGCCAGCCACCGACAGCACCAGCGCCTGGAAGGAGCTTAAGTGGCCGTGCTGATTACGCTTGAAAGCTTGTCCTGAGCCCAGGATGCGAAACATTTCACCGAAATAGCGAAACTGCACAAAGCGGGAGGCAACGGTAAAACCGATCCCCACTCCCACCAGTAAAACGAGTAGAACCTTCCCCCAGAGGAGGTCATTGAGCATATCGAGCATGGGATACTCTCCGCGTTATTATTGAGCGTTATGGAAGTTGCGTCGTTAACGACCGCGTCTTTTTGCTATTGAGATGCGCGAAGAGTGTTGTACCAAGCCAAGCCTGCAATGAAATTTGGCGCAGCGGTGCAGTTGGTTGCACTCACTGCGCCAATCACTGCACCAGAGTGCACCACATAAAAAACGGTGCGGGCCTTTTAAGGCAACGCACCGTTAAGGGACTTACAAAATTCACTAACTGTTCTTTTAAGACTAAACAAAACTTCTCATCAGTATTGGCGCCTAAGAGAAAGTTCTGGCTTCGGGCAAGTCGTTCTTAGCCCATCAATATGCTCGTGCAATCCTGCGGGAATCGTCTGCCACATTGGATCGAGGATAAAATCGATACCTTCGCGTCTCGCAATTTTTGCAGCAGGTACAAAATCAGCGTCACCAGCCATAAGCACAATTTGATCAACTTGCCCTTTTAACGTCAAAGAAGTGACATCAACTCCTATACGCATATCGACCCCCTTTTGCCGGACATCAACGCGCACATCATTCTCAGTCAAATCATCAAGCGATATTTTATGCTTTAGCAATGCTTTGATTTTTTCAGGTTTAAGCGTCCACTGAGCATCATCCGAAAGATGGCCCAGACGGACTGCCAATTTGCGTTTCCCCAACAAGGCTTGGTGCAGCTCTTTACGAAAAAGCGCCTCTGGCGTTTTGGAAAAGTCGATGGCTTTCCCTGAAATAGGGTTAGGAATCTTTTTCGATAGGGGCGGGCAGTCGGAGAAAAAAATTCTGTACAAATCACGCCGTTGATTCGTTTGACTCTTTCCCTGGCGGCTCTTCTCATGCAAGTGACTTACCGCCCACCGAAACAAACAATCAGCTGCTCTTTTTCAATCATACGCAATGGAGGGCTCTTTGCGCCTGAAACGCTTAATAAAATAGCCACCATCAATCAATATTGCTGTAGGCATGGCTTCTTTTCCTTCTTCAAACGAAAAACGCCCTAGGGGTCGGCTTATCCCGAGATATGTGGGAAAGCTTACTGCCTAAGGCGTGGATAATTTCTAGGTTACGGAGTACTTAATGCCTCGTCAACCCCAATCTCCTCTACAGGTTACATGCGCGCAATACGCGCTTTGGCCGCTCGCGCTGCGTGCAGCTTCTTGTAGCTTTCGATGAGGCGATGGTGGCGATCTAAGCCCTCTAACTGCAAATTGGTGGGCGTGAGGCCGTGGAAGCGTACGCTGCCGTTTACTGAACCCACGACCGCCTCCATAGTCGCTTCGCCGAACATGCGCTTGAAGTTGGGCAGGTAGTCATCCAGCTCCAATTCGTCGTCCAGCTCAATCTCCAGCACCGCGTTCACCGCCTGGTAGAACAGGCCGCGCTCAACGGTGTTGTCGTTGTACTGGAGGAACATCTGCACGCAGTCCAGCGCCTCTTCATGGCGGCCAAGTGCTAGGTAGACCAGCAGTTTCAGCTCCAGAATGGTCAGCTGGCCCCACACGGTGTTCTCGTCGAACTCGATACCAATCAGCGTGATGATATCGGCGTGGTCGTCCATTTGGCTCTCTTCCAAGCGCTCGACTAGATCGGTGAGCTGCTCGTCATCCAGACGGTGCAGATTGAGAATATCTTCGCGGTAGTCCAGCGCCTTATTGGTGTTGTCCCAAATCAGGTCTTCAATCGGGTACACCTCGGAGTAGCCAGGTACCAGAATGCGGCAGACCGGCGCGCCTAAGTCTTCATGCACCGCCATGTACACTTCCGCGCCCAGCTCTTCGAAAATGCCGAACAAGGTCTCGGCTTCCTCGTCGTTGCTGCCGGAGAAATCCCATTCGCTGAACTCGAAGTCGGGCTTGGCACTGAAGAAGCGCCAGGAGACCACGCCCACCGAGTCGATGAAGTGCTCGACGAAGTTGTTGGGCTCAGAGACGGTCTGCGAGTTGAAGGTTGGCAGCGGCAGGTCGTTCAGGCCTTCAAAGCTGCGGCCTTGGAGCAGCTCGGTCAGGCTGCGCTCCAGCGCCACTTCAAAGCTTGGGTGGGCACCGAAGGAGGCAAACACGCCGCCGGTACGCGGGTTCATTAGCGTCACGCACATGACCGGGAATTGCCCACCCATGGAGGCATCCTTCACCAGCACGGGGAAGCCCTGAGCTTCCAGGGCGTTAATGCCCTCGACAATGCTCGGGTACTTGGCCAGCACTTCTTGGGGTACATCGGGCAGCGTCAACTCCTGTTCGAGGATCTCCCGCTTCACCGCCCGCTCGAAAATTTCTGAAAGGCACTGCACCTGGGCTTCCACCAGGGTGTTGCCCGCGCTCATGCCGTTGCTGAGGAACAGGTTTTCAATCAGATTGGAGGGGAAGTAGACCGTTTCGCCATCGCTTTGGCGCACAAAGGGCAGCGTAACGATGCCGCGATCTTCGCGGCCCGAGTTGGTATCAATCAGGTTCGAGCCACCCAGCTCGCCTTCGGGGTTGTAAATCGCCAGGCAGTGCTCGTCGAGAATCCCTTTCGGCAGCTCGTCATTCGGCCCCGGCTTGAACCACTTCTCGTTAGGGTAGTGAACGAATTCGCTGCCCGCGATCTCTTCACCAAAGAACTGATCGTTGTAGAAAAAGTTGCAGCTCAGGCGCTCGATAAACTCGCCCAGCGCTGAACAGAGCGCGCTCTCTTTGGTCGCGCCTTTGCCGTTGGTAAAGCACATGGGCGAAGCCGCATCGCGGATATGCAGCGACCACACGTGGGGCACGATATTGCGCCATGAAGCAATTTCGATCTTCATGCCGAGATCAGCAAGGATCGCGCTCATATTGGCAATGGTCTGCTCCAGCGGCAGGTCTTTACCGGGGATAAAGGTGCTGCCTCCTTCCGGCGCGCCCATCAGCAGCGCTTGGGCGTCCTCGTCGATGTTCTCGACCACTTCGATCTGAAACTCGGGGCCGGTCTGGATAACCTTCTTCACCGTGCAGCGGTCGATGGAGCGCAGAATGCCTTCGCGATCCTTTTCCGAGATATCTTCCGGCATCTCAACCTGGATTTTGAAGATCTGCTTGTAGCGGTTTTCCGGGTCGACGATGTTGTTTTGCGAAGGCGAATGTTCTCGGTGGGAATATTGCGCGCGTTGCAGTACACCTTGACGAAGTAGGCGGCACACATGGCCGACGACGCCAGGAAGTAGTCAAACGGGCCAGGGGCCGAGCCGTCGCCCTTGTAGCGAATCGGCTGGTCGGAGATGACCGTAAAATCGTCGAACTTGGACTCCAGGCGGAGGTTGTCGAGATAGTTAACTTTGATTTCCATAAGCGGGCGTCCGGAGTAATGAGTGTGCCTGAGCGCCAACGCATCAGGCGAATGGCGGCCATTATCCAGTTTTTTGCCCGCTTCGTCTTGGGCAGTCGCGTGAATCGCTTATTGCGGATCCAGCAAGAACGGCAGCGCTTCCTCTAACAGCACGTCAGGAATCTCTTCGGCGATATAGTGTCCGCAAGGCAGCGCCTTGCCCTCTACCTGCGTCGCTACCTTGCGCCACTCACTAAGAGCGTCGAAGCAGGCTTCAATCGCGCCTTGGGCACCCCACATCACGTTGATGGGGCAGGTCAGTTTCACACCCGCATCGATATCCGCCTGATCGTGCTCTAAATCGATAGTCGCGCTGGCGCGGTAGTCGCCGCAGATGCCGGTCGCCGTGCCGGGAAGCGCCAGGCAGCGCTCGTACTCCGCCAGCGCTTCTGGGGCGAACGGTGCCATGCCCGCGCTGCGGGCGCCCATCACGCTTTTTAAGTACTGAGCGGGGTCGGCTTGAATCAGCATTTCTGGCAGCGGCTGGGGGCGAATCAGAAAGAACCAGTGCCAGTAGCTGCGGGCGAACGCCTCATTGGTGCCACGGTACATGGCCAGCGTGGGGGCGATATCTAAAAGCACCATGCGCTCGACGCGTGCTGCGTGGTCTACCCCTAAGCGGTGTGCCACCCGCGCGCCACGGTCGTGGGCCAGCACCTTGAAACGCTCGAACCCCAGCGCGCTCATTAGTTCGGCCATATCGGCGGCCATGGTGCGCTTGGCGTAATTGAAGTGCTCTGCGTCGTCATCCGGCTTACCGCTATCGCCGTAGCCGCGCAGGTCGGCGGCAATCACCGTAAAGTGCTGGGCAAGCGTGCCCGCAACTTTGTGCCAAATCATATGGGTCTGCGGGTGGCCGTGAAGCAGCAGTAGTGCCGGGCCGTTGCCGCCCATCCGATAGGCAATATCGACGCCGTTAACGCGGCGTGTCTGTTTTTCAAACCCCTCAAACATGGCTAGCTCCTCGCGGATAGATGATGCTCTTCACTTGGCGTCCTCTTTAACCGTTCGATCAGAAAGTCTTGCAGCGCGACCACGGCAGGCGTGAGCGACAGCCGGTGCGGGCAGACGAGATACAGCGGCGCGGGCTCGGGAGGAAACGCGGCCAACAGCGCCACCAAGCGGCCTGCATCGAGGTCTGCCTGAACATCAAGGCGAGATTTGTAGGCAATGCCCTCTCCCGCCAGCGCCCAGCGGCGCACACACTCGGCATCGTCGCTCACTCGATTGCCCTGCACGCTGATACGCTCACTGCCGAACTGCCACTGGTTGTGCACCCGCTCGCCCAGGTTGAAGCAGAGGCAGTTGTGCTGGCGTAATTCATCTGGAGTGGAAGGCTCGCCGTGGCGCGCGATATAGCTTGGCGCTGCACACACTACCCGGTGGTTATCGCTTTTTAGCGGCAGGGCTACCACGCTGAATCCTCCGGCACGCCGTAGCGCAGGGCAATCTCCACTGGCTGGCGAAACAGATCGCTCACCCGGTCACTGACCCGAAGCCGCAGGCGCAGCTGCGGATGCAGCGCCATAAAGCGATCAAGCCAGCCCAGCAGCACGTTGCGGCCTAGATCAGACGGCATGGAAAGGCTGAGTTCTCCCGCAATCTCTTGGCGCTCGCGGTGCAGCTCTTTCTCCCCTTCAGCAAGGGCACGCAGCGCCGTTTTCGCATGGACTAAATAGTGCGCCCCGGCGGGCGTTAGCCGCAAGCTGCGGGTAGAGCGCACCAGCAGCCGCGTGCCTAACGCATCTTCAAGCCGTTTGATCGCCACGCTAGCCACCGCCGGGGTAATCGCCAGCTCCCGCGCGGCAGCGGAAAGGCTGCCGTGCTCGGCGGCGTAGACAAGCACGTTTAGGTCATCGGTACGCATGGGTCGATGGCGCCCTTATTTTCAAAGAAAATGAGAAACTGTTAGCTACATTAGCCCTCTTTTTCATAAAACGACACCCAGGCATGATGACGACATTCATCATCCTTTAGAGAGCGACCATGAAAGCATTTGCGTTTACCAAAAGCCTACCGATCGACCACCCAGACGCCCTGCATGCCGTTGAGCTTCCGCTGCCCACCCCCGAGCCCCACGATATTCGCGTCGCGGTGAGTGCGGTTTCCGTTAACCCGGGGGATGCCAAGGTGCGCAAGAGCGCGCTGCCCGACGGCGGCGAGCCGCGCGTGCTGGGTTACGACGCGGTGGGCGTAGTCGATGCCGTCGGCAGTGCGGTCACTCGCTTTCAGCCGGGTGACCGGGTGTGGTACGCGGGCAGCATTGCGCGCCAAGGCTCCAACGCTGAGTACCAGCTGGTCGATGAGCGCATCGCCAGCCTAGCGCCGAAGAGCCTCTCCGACGCCCAGGCCGCCGCCCTGCCGTTAACCGCCATTACCGCCTGGGAACTGCTGTTCGACCGCCTAGAGCTGGGCATGCGCGACACCAAAGGCAAAACCCTGTTGTGGGAGGCGCTGCGGGGGGTGTTGGCCCGATTCTGATTCAGCTCGCCAAGCAGCTCACCGATATCACCGTGATTGCGACGGCCTCTCGCCCGGAAAGCCAAGCCTGGGTCACGTCGTTAGGCGCGGATGCGGTGGTCGACCACCACCAGCCGCTGGATGAAGCGCTCAACGCCGCAGGCTACGAGCAGGTGGATATGGTGATCAGCCTGAACCAAACCGACCACCACTTTGAGGCGATCATCAATGCCTTGAAGCCCCAGGGTAAACTGGCGCTGATCGATGACCCGGAGCTGATCGACGTGCGCAAACTCAAGCTCAAGAGCCTGTCGCTGCACTGGGAGCTGATGTTCACGCGGCCGCTGTTTACCACCGAGGCCATTGGCAAGCAGCACGATCTATTGAGTGAAGTCGCCGCCATGGTGGATAGCGGCCGTTTAACCACGACGCTGGGCGAGGTGCTTGGCCCCATCACTGCCGACAACCTAACGCGTGCTCACGCGCTGATCGAGAGCAATCGTACTGTAGGTAAGCTGGTGTTAGAGGGCTTCTAACCACGCGCACCGCTTATTTTAAGCGGAGGTAAGGAGCGAGCCGTTGCACTCTTGGGCGCAAGGCGGCACATTAGCCGCACCGCCACCGCCCAAGAGCCTCGAGTCTCGCCCATGCATGATGAATTTGTGGCCAATTTGCGCCTGCTTTGCAGCTACTACCCCTCGATTGCCGACGTGTGTCGTCGCATGCCCATCAACCGGGCGCAGTTCAACCGCTACCTCAGCGGACGCTACTACCCCAGCCATGCCGCGCTCCAGCGTATTTGCCACTTTTTTGGCGTCACGCCGGACGACATTGCCATGCCCCACCACGATTTTCGGGCGCTGGTACAAACCGGCCAGCTCAATGCCGACAACGCGAGCACCTCGCTGCCCTGGCCCAACGCGCTAATTCAGCGCGGCAGCGAAGGCATGGAGCGGTATCTAGGGCGCTATTTCGAGCTTTATCACTCTATGTCGCGCCCCGGCTATTTAATGCGCACGCTGGTGTGTTTGGAAGAGCGAGAAGGTGGCGTGGTGTATCAGCGCACCGAGCGAATGCAGGTGGTGCCGGGGAAGCGCCCCTGCCATAACCGCTATGTCGGGGCGGCGGTCAAGCTGGCCGACCGGCTGTTTTTGGTCGACTACGAAACCCTCAACGGTCACGTGATCACCCAGACCATTCTATTCCCCAGCTTTCAAAGCCAGGTCACGCGGCTAACGGGCCTGAAAATGGGCGTGGCGGATAATAGCGAGCGCATGCCTTGCTGCGTGCGCGTGGTTTATCAACGCTTGGATGAGCAAATTAGCCTGCGAGACGCGCTGTCACAGTGCGGCTTGGTCGCGCTGGATGACGCGTCGCTGGATGCCTCGCTGCTCGCCGCCGTGAACAACGACGTGGCCAGCGGGGATTACCACTTCCGAGCCCGCCATTGATGCTTGGCAGGCTAGCGGGGGGCCAGTACGAGATCGAACAAAATGGCCTCGAAGTGTTCCATAGGAGCCAGAGATTTAAGCGTTTTGGCGCGCAGAATCGGCCCCCTCCCACCGGAGAGAATAAAGCTGGCCAGCGCCTCAGGAGCAACGGCGGTATTGATTGTGCCGTCGGCTTGGGCTTGGCTCAAGCAGTGCACAAAGCGCTTTTCCCAACGCTGGAACACCAAATTCAGGGCATCACGGAAGGTATCACTCTGCCCGGATAACTCCTGGCCCAGATTACCGATTAGGCAGCCGGTGGTGTGATCGCAGTCGAGCATATGGGCGCGCCCGGTGGCAAAGTAGCGGCGCAAACGCTCCAGGGGCGGCAGGGAGGGGTCTTCCAGCAGCGCCGCTAACGACACGTCGTAATCGTCGGCAAAGCGCTCAATGACCGCCAAGCCGAAATCTTCTTTGCTAGAAAAGTAGTGGTAGAACGAGCCTTTGGGGACACCGCAGGTTTTTAATACAGCATTGATACCCGTCGCGTTATAGCCCTGCTGGGCAATCAGCTCGGCACCAGAATCAATGAGTTTGTCGCGGGTGGCGGTGTTTTTCATAACGTCATACAGACCAGGGAGTCTATGGCTTTTCACATGAATGATGGCAGCTATTGCGCATTCCGTCAGCGTTTGGCGCGAAAAATGCCAACCCCCTTGGGTTGCACACTCTTTGCACAAAGCTTACCTAATCGCTGCGTGGCAATCGGTGATGCTAGCATGATACGCGCTCTTTTCTGGAATTTTCGCTCTCAGCCAACGGATAACGCCCGTCCATGACCCCCTCTCGCTCTTACGCTTTTTCTCAGCAAGGTCGCATCGGCTGCGGTGCTCTGGCAGCGCTATTGGTGTTTGTCGGTGGTTTAGCTCTCGCTTGGTGGATCGTTAGCCAGCCGCCACGGGTCGAGCGCCGCCCGCCGCCACCGCCAACGCCGCCTGTGGTCGATATCATCACCACGGAACAGCAGGTGCAGTCACCCACGCTGAACGGCTTTGGCCGCGTTGAGGCAGAAAAATCCACCGAGCTTGCCAGCCGCGTAGCGGGCCAGCTAGAGCGCTTTGGCGATGGCGTGCTGCCTGGGCGAGTCGTGGAGCAAGGAGAGCCTGTGGCCCACATCGACCAAGCCGACCTGCGCTTAACGCTAGAAGACGCCGAAGCCCAGTTGGCGAATGCCCAGGCGCAGCTCGCCTTAGAGCAGGCCGAGCAGCAGCGCGCGCGCAGCGAGTACGAATCCTTTGGCCGTCAGCTCAGTGCCGAACGCCGCGCGCTGGTACTGCGTGAACCGCAGCTCGGTCAGGCAGAGGCTCAACTGACCCAAGCCCGCGTGGTGCGCGACCAAGCGGCGCTCAACCTAGAGCGTGCGACCTTAACCGCCCCTTGGCGGGCCATGGTGCAAGAGCGTTTGGTGGGCGCTGGCAGCCTGTTAAGCCAAGGCACTGCTGTCGCAAGCCTAGTCGGCGTTGAGCAGGTTTTGGGTGCGTGCTTCGCTTCCTGGCGAAACGCTGGATTGGCTATCGCCGGGGGGGAGCGTCACGCTGACCAGCCAAGGCTGGCCAGAAGGCGCCTCTCGGGAAGGCACGTTGCTCTCTATTCTGCCCAACCTCGAAGAGAACGGCCTTCAGGCCCAGCTGTTGATCGCCGTGGATGATCCGCTGGCGCTCAACCAGGACGGCCCCGCCCTGCGCTTGGGCGATGTGCTGCGCGTGGCGTTTCATACCTCCGCCGAAGAGCCCTTGATCGCGCTGCCCTCAGCCGCACTTCGCCCCGGCGAGCAGGTGTGGTGGGTGGATGAAGATAATCGCCTGCAAAGCACCCAGGGCACGCTCGCCTATCGCGGCCAGGAAGAAGTGCTGATACGCAGCGGCCTAGAGCCCGGCCAGCGGGTAGTGACTGCCGGGCTGGCCCAACCCCGAGAGGGCCAGGAAGTGCGTATTCGCCAGCGTGGCGATACCCCCGCTCAGGATGAGGGAGCGGCTCAATGATGCGTAAAGGCCCGCTGGCGTGGATGGTCGATCACGGCGTCGCTACTAACCTGATGATGGCACTGTTTATCATCGGCGGGTTAATGGCATCGCTGGCGATCAAAAAAGAAGTGTTTCCTGAGTTCGAGACCGAAATCGTTCAGGTCACCATCAGCTATCCAGGTGCCACGCCCGAGGATGTGGAGCAGAGCCTGCTGCTGCCGGTCGAGGCCGCGATTGCCGATGTGGAAGGCATCGATGAACTGACCGCCAGCGCCAGCGAAGGCAGCGGGGTGGTGAGCGCCACGCTGATTGATGGCGTGGACGTGATGCGGGCGTATCAGGATATTCAGCAATCCGTGAACGCCATCACCACCCTGCCCGCCGCCGCCGACCCGCCCCGCTTCACCCTGGCAGGCCGCTCGCGCAGCGTGGTCAGCCTTCAGGTGTATGGCAACGTTGGCTTGGCCGAGCTTCACGACGCCGCCGAGAACGTACGCGCCGAGCTGCAGGCCACCAGCGGTATTTCCCGCGCAGAGCTTTCCGGCAACCGCGAACGGGAAATCCAGGTTCATTTGGATGACGAGGCCATCGAGCGCTTCGGGTTGGATCATCAGCAGTTGGCGAGCCGCATCGCCGAGGAAGCGCTGGATCTTGCCAGCGGCCAGCTCACAACCGACGAGGGTGAGTGGCTGATTCGCTACCAGGGGCGGCGCAACAGCGCCGAAGAGTTTGCCGAACTGCCCATCTTGAACACAGCCCAGGGTGCGCCCGTTATGCTCGGCGATATCGCCAGAGTGAGCGAAGGCTTTGCCGAAACCGACCGGGAGGAGTTTTACAACGGCCAGCCGGGGCTATCGGTGGATGTGTATCAAATCGGCGACCAAACGCCCACGAGTATTTCTAATGCGGTTTACGGGGAGTTAGAGCGGCTGCAGGCCAACCTGCCTGAAGGCGTCAGCCTGGACGTTTCACGGGATAGCTCGGAAGTCTACGAAGACCGCCTCAGCCTGCTGCTGAAAAACGCCTGGATGGGCTTGGCTCTGGTACTGATTTTGATGGCGCTGTTTCTAGAGGCGCGGCTGGCCTTTTGGGTCACGCTAGGCATTCCCACGGCGTTTTTAGGGGCCATGCTGTTTCTGCCCTGGGTCGGCGTATCGCTCAATATGATGTCGATGTTCGCCTTTATCATCGCCCTCGGCATCGTGGTGGATGACGCCATCATGGTGGGCGAAAACATCTACAGCTACCGAGAGCAGGGCTACTCGCTGCGAGATGCGGCGGTAAAAGGCGCTCAAGAAATTGCCACTCCGCTGACCTTTGCCATCCTCTCCAATATCGTCGCGTTTCTCCCGCTGCTGTTCCTGCCGGGCTTTTTGGGGCTGATTTTTGCCACCGTGCCGGTGGTGGTGATTACCGTGTTTGTGATTTCGCTAGTGGAAGCGCTGTTTATTTTGCCCGCCCACTTGGCCCACGCCAGCAAGCCCCGCCAAACGCCCGCGTGGCAGCGGCCTATCGAAGCGGTGCGACTCAGTATGCAGCGCGGTTTGCATCACTTCACCTATCAACAGTTTGAGCCTCTGTTACAGCGCGCGCTCAATCAGCGCCTGCTGACCGTCTCTATTGGCGTCGCCATTCTCTGCGTGGCAATGGCCTGGGCAATGAGCGGGCGGTTGGGTTTTTCGCTGATGCCTCGGGTCGAGTCTGATCAGGTGCAAGCCACCGTCACCCTGCCGATTGGCAGCCATATCAGCGTGAGCCGCGAGCTAAGCCAACAGCTCCTCGATGCCGCCGCGCAGCTCAGCGAGCAGGAAGATACGCTCACCTTCAGCAGCACTCGCAGCAGCCTAGATGGCGAAAGCCTGGAAGTGCGTTTGGATATCGCGCCGGAAAGTCTGGACGCCTGGCCCCCTTCTCGCATCGCCCAGGAGTGGCGGGATCTCACTTGGGGTCTGTTAGGCGCGCAGTCAGTGCGCTTTGAGTCTGACTTTGGCGGCCCCGGTAGCGGGGCGGCGCTGAGCCTGCGGCTCTCCCACCCCAATACCCAAGTACTAGAAGACGCCGCCGCAGGTTTGGCAGAACGGGTGGCAGAGTATGGCTTAACCGATATCGACAGCGGCCTGGGCGATGGCAAGCCACAGCTAGAGATGCGTCTCTCCGCCGAAGGTCGTTCACTCGGGCTAACAGGCAGCGACCTCGCCCAGGCGCTGCGCGGCCCGCTGCAAGGAGCCACGGCGGTGGAGCAGTTTATCGGCCGCCAGGAGGTGAGCGTGGAAGTGCGCTTGCCAGAGCAGTCGCGCAACAGCTTTAGCGAGCTATCCCGCCTGCCGATAAGAACCCCCGAAGGGATGAGCGTGCCGCTCTCTAGAGTCGCGGATATTACTCTGAGCCAAGCCTCCAGCAGCCTGCAGCGTATCGATGGGCGACGGATTATCACCGTCACCGCCGATTCAGAGGGCGACCAAGCGATTAACCAAGTGCTCGCCACCCTTCAAGAAGAGGTCTTTCCCACGCTCAGCAACACCTGGCCAGGGCTTGAAGTCAGTATGGGCGGCCGTCAACAGGATACCGCCGACAACCTCGCCACCCTGCGTAACGCCATGTGGCTGATGTTAGCCGCCCTCTATGCGCTGCTCGCTATTCCGTTCAGAAGCTACCTGCAGCCGCTGTTGGTGATGGCCGCAATACCGTTTGGCATTGTCGGCGCGGTGGGCGGGCATATGCTGATGGGCTTTGGGCTGTCGCTCATCAGCCTATTAGGTATGCTAGCGCTCTCCGGCGTGGTGATTAACGATGCGCTGGTGTTGATCGACTACGCTAACCGTAAGCGACGGGAAGGCATGGCGCCTCGCGAAGCGATTGTGGCCGCCGCCACCCGTCGCTTGCGGCCAATTATGATGACCACGCTGATCACGTTCCTGGGGCTTGCGCCGATGATTCTGGAAACCTCACGCCAGGCACGCTTTATGATCCCCATGGCGATTTCGCTAGGCTTTGGCATGCTCTTCGCCACCATGATTCTGCTGCTGGTGGTGCCCTGCCTCTATTTAGGGCTGGAAAACCTTCGTGAACGGTTAAGCGCCCCACGCCAGCCTAGCCAGCAGGGCATAAACTAATGAGTAGATGGACCCGACTGCGTCAGTGGCGGCCCTCGCGGCTGGGACTAAAGCTGTTTGTGGCAATTTTAAGCGTTAACGTGGCCATCGCGGCGAGCGTGTTCCTGGCGGTCTCGTACAGCATCGACCGGGGGTTTTTAGAGTATCTCAACCAATCCCAAGAGCGGCGCGCCACCCTACTGGCCGATGGACTGATTACCCGCTGGGAAACCCAGGGCGACTGGGCTTGGTTAGAAGCGTCGCCTGATCGCTGGCCCTATATTGTGCGCTTTGAACTGGGCCAGGAGCATCGCGACCGTCCATTGCCTCTCGGCGAAGCTGAGGATTTTGCTCTGCGCGATAGCGAAGGGGATTATGTTGTACCACCTGCGGATGCACCGCGTGGCTCAATGGGCTGGCGCTGGCTGACGCTATACAGCGAAATGACCCAAAGCGGCCAGCGGGAAGCGATTGGTGCACTGGGTTTTCGCCCACCGCAGGAGATGATGGAGCGCATGGAGAGCCGCTTTCTGGAGCGCCAGCAGCGTAACCTCGTGCTTATCGTGATCTCGCTAGGGCTGGCCTCGCTGCTGCTGGCAGGCGGGCTCTCATGGTGGCTGGGTCGACGCACCCGCGCCTTGGCCGGTGCTACGTTGCGCTTACCCGAAGGCGACTACCACACCCGCCTGCCAGAGCGTGGCAAAGACGAGCTTTCCCGCCTTGCCCGAGATTTCAACGTGCTAGCCGCCACGCTTGAAGCCAGCCGTGAAGCCCGCGCCCGCTGGGTCTCGGACACCGCCCATGAGCTGCGCTCCCCGCTGGCCGTGTTGCGCGGTGAAATTGAAGCCATGCAGGATGGCATCCGCCCGCTAAACCAGGAAAACTAAGTTCACTGGCTCAGGAAGTGGCTCAGCTAGAGCGCTTAGTAGCCGATTTACGCCTGCTCTCCCAAAGCGATGCGGGCGCGCTGGATATCCAGCTTGCCCCCATGAATCTCAGCGAAAGCCTGGAAAGCCGCCTGAACGACGCCGACCGCTGGCTGGAAGAGAGCGGCCTGACCCTCACCACGGCCCTGGCCGATGATGTGATGATTCGTGGCGATGCCCAACGGCTGCGCCAGCTGTGGAGCAACCTGCTGGATAATAGCTGTGCCTACACCCAGCCGCCTGGAAAGCTGAGTGTTTCCCTTATCTGCGAACGGGGCGACGCGGTGATTACCTGGCAAGATAGTGCCCCCGGCGTTCCTGCAGAGGAGCTGTCACGTTTAACCGAGCGGCTCTACCGGGTGGAGGGTTCGCGCAACCGCGCCAGCGGTGGCAGCGGCTTGGGGCTTTCTATTGCCAGCGCGCTGGTAACGGCACATGGCGGCACGCTCACACCCAGCGCCTCGGCGCTGGGTGGCTTAACTGGGACCCTACGATTGCCACTGTTAACCGCCTCTTAAACGACCATAAGCGAGCTGACTATGTCTCAGAGTGATTCACATCCCTACGCATTACCTCAAGATGGTTTACCCCAGGACGCTTCCCTGCTGTTCGTTGAGAATGAGCCCAAAATCGCCCGCCTCATGGCCGATTACTTACAAAGCAATCATTTTGCGCCCAGCATTATCAGCCACGGCAATGAGGTGATCCCCTGGCTCACTCAGCATTCGCCTGAACTGGTGCTGCTGGATGTCATGCTACCGGGCAAAGATGGCCTGACGCTGTGCCGGGAAATCCGTCAACAGTGGCCCAAGCTCCCCATTATCATGGTCACCGCCAAGGAGAAGAGGTAGACCGGCTGCTGGGGCTAGAGTTAGGCGCAGATGATTACATCTGCAAACCTTTCAGCCCCCGTGAAGTAGTGGCACGTGTTAAGGCCGTGCTACGCCGCAGTCATGCCGCTGCACAGACAGCACCCTCCACCACCGCCCCCAAAGCGCCCGTCATGCTAGATGAAGAGGGCTGGCAAGCGCTGGCCAACGGCCAGGATTTAGGCTTAACAGCGGTCGAGTTTCAGTTGCTGCGCGTGATGATGCAGTCTCCAGGACGAATCTTCAGCCGCGAGCAGTTGATGGATCATATGTACCGCGACAACCGTATCGTTTCCGAGCGCACGGTGGATAGCCATATTAAGAAGCTGCGCAAAAAGATCACCGAAGCCCTACCCGACCAAGAGATCATTCGCTCGGTTTACGGGGTGGGCTATAAATACCAGCCCGAGGGTTAAGGGCCGCTTACTCAGGCTGTACGTGACGGTTCAAAAACGCAATACCCGCTTCAATGGCACTGCCGCGTAATAAGAAGCTAGTGAAATGGCCTCGGCCCCGTTGGAGGTAGAGCTCACTGGGTATGTCTTGGGCCTTTAGTGCAGCGTAGAAGTCGGTGGCGTGGTCGACCGGCACGAGCTGATCCCAACTGCCGTGAAACAGAAAAAACGGCGGCGCGTTCGCGGTGATTTGCCGTGCAGGGGATGCCAACGCATAGACTTCAGGCCGCTCGGCTCGGGTGCCGCCAATAAAATCGACGACTAGGCGGCCATCGTTAAATTTCAGCAGGTCGCTGGGTAAACCTCCTGCCAACACCGCTGCCAAGCGGGCGTGCTCGCCCCCATAGGGCTCTGCCAGCGGGCCTTCACTGCCTACAAGCGCCAGCAGGCTGACTAGGTGGGCACCGGATGAAAAGCCCACGCCGACGATGCGGTCGGGATCTACCTGCCATGTGGCAGCGTTAGCGTGAATCCAGGCCATGGCCTGCTGCAAATCATGCAGCTGCGCGGGGAAGCGGTATTCCGGCGCAAAGCGGTGTTCAATATTCACCGTTACATACCCCTGCGCCGCCAGCTGTTCGGCAATACCTTCCATATCTTCTGGGCCACGATTGCGCCAGCCGCCGCCATGTACCACAAGCGCCGCGGGGCGTAGCGCTTCGCTTTGCGACTCGGGCAGCAGTACGTAGGCATTCAAAGCTTCAGGCCAGGCCTCGGGGGTATAGCGCTGGGGCGTAAGATGGGTGAACGGCTGAGGGGTGCGCAGAGCATTCTGTTCAATGGCGGACGCACCCTGACTTACCTGGGGGGTGGCGCCGCAACCGCTAAGCAGCAAGGCCAGGGTGCCAAAGCTCACTATTCGGCGTAGGCCACTTAGATCTGGCATGCTTATCTCCTTTTGGGCGATTGGTATTGGTTCCCCTCACCGTTACCTGCCTCCGCAGCCTTTTTCTCTCTTTGAGAAGGTCACGGTTGTTGCACACTTTATGCAAACGATTTACACCAAGCCCGTTAATACTGACATCGTCAAATTACCATGTATTCACTAAGAACGAGGTATGCCATGAAGATGTCACTCCGCCAACTGTTTGCCCCAGCTCTACTTGCGGTTGCTCTTACCCCGTTAGCGTTTACCGCCCAGGCGGGCCATCACGAAGGCCAAGGAATGGACCGTGAAGCAATGATGGAGCGCATGGAAGAGCGTCGCCAGGAAGTGTATGAACGTGCAGAGCTAAGTGAAGATCAGCAAACGGCTCTTAATGAAGCCCACGCTGAGCACCGCGAAGCGGTTCTCGCCCTGCGTGAAGAACATCAAGCCCGTGTTGCTGAAATTCTCTCTGAACAGGAGCAGCAGGCACTGCGTGATGCAATGCACGAAATGCACGCTGAGTACCGTCAAGAGCATGGCCATGGAGAGCGAGGCAAGCGCGGCCACCATGACGATTCAGCTAATGAAATGGACGCAGAAGAAGCCGCTGCCGAGTAAGCGTTTATTTAGCGTCAAACCCACTCTACACGCCCAGCCTAGCTGGGCGTGTTTGTTTCTATACGCCTGTTAGCATCTTTTTTACCGCCCTGATGCGTTAGCCATTGGCTTGAAGTGAATGCCTAAACCGCGTATTTTATTTGAACGTTCATTCAAAAATAACGTATCACTCATCTTTGTCTTAACAACAGGAGTCCGCCTCCATGGCGAAAGACAACCCCGTTCTCCCCTCACGAGACCGCCTGAACCCCGTGGTTTTCCACGGCAGCGTCGCGGGGATTCTCGTGTTTCTTATCGTGACGATGCTGTTCACCGAACAAGCAGGTGCCTTTTTTGATGCGGGCCTTGCCTGGGTAAGCAAAACGTTTGGCTGGTACTACATGCTAGCGATCGTGGCCTATCTCGTGTTTGTGGTGTTCATCGGTATGTCGCGCTTTGGCAGTATTCGACTTGGGCCCGACCACTCCCGCCCTGAGTTTTCGTTGCTGTCGTGCTCAGCCATGCTGTTTGCTGCAGGCATTGGTATTGACCTGTTGTTTTTCAGCGTAGCCGAGCCGGTTGCCCACTACTTGGCACCGCCCGACTTAACGCCTGAAAGCCAAGAGGCCATGCGCAACGCCGTCGTGCAAACCTATCTGCACTGGGGCCTTTCCGGTTGGGGCCTGTACGTGCTGATGGGCATGGCGCTGGCTTATTTCAGCTACCGCCACCGCTTGCCGCTGGCCATCCGCAGTGCGCTCTACCCGCTGTTAGGCAAGCGTATTCACGGCCCAATTGGTAACGCGGTCGATATTACGGCGGTGATTTCTACCGGTTCGGTATCGCCACCAGTCTCGGCATTGGGGTGATTCAGCTTAACTATGGCTTGAACTACATGTTCGACGTGCCTGAAACGCTGACCGTGCAAATCATCTTGATCGGCTTGGTTGTGATATTGGCCACCATTTCAGTGGTGACGGGCGGTGAGAAAGGCATCCGTCGTCTGTCTGAGTTCAACATGCTGTTGGCACTGGCATTGATGCTGTTCGTGCTGTTCTCTGGCGATACTCTTGTACTGCTGGATAAAGTCGTCAATAACGCAGGTGACTACCTTTCGGGCTTTGTGGCCGCAAGCTTTGATACTTATGCCTTTGCTGATGAGGGCGCTCAAGAGTGGAAGATGTGGTGGACGATCTTCTTCTGGGGCTGGTGGATTGCTTGGACGCCCTTTGTGGGTCTGTTCCTGGCGCGCATTTCCCGTGGCCGTACTATTCGTCAGTTTGTGGCCGGTGCGCTGTTTATTCCGCTGTCGTTCATGATGGTATGGATGTCGATTTTCGGTAATAGCGGCATCGAGCTGGTCGCTAACCAAGGCGTTGTCGAACTGGGTGAGCAGGCACTTAACTCGCCGCAAACCACGCTGTATACGCTGCTTGAGTACTACCCCTATGTGGGCATTACCGCCGCCGTCGTAACCGTTCTGGGTATCGTCTTCTTCATTACCTCAGCTGACTCTGGGGCGCTGGTACTGGCCAACTTTACCTCGATCTTGAGCGACGTGAACCACGATGCGCCGGTGAAGCTGCGCATCTTCTGGTCGGCGGTGATTGGCCTGATTACCGTGGCTCTGCTCATGGCAGGCGGTTTGAACGCCCTGCAAAGCGCTGTCGTGATTGCGGCGCTGCCCTTCTCGGTGGTGATCTTCGCTATTATGGTGGGCACCTATAAAGCGCTGAAGCTGGAAGGCAGCAAAGCCGACGCTCGCCGTATGATTGCAGGCGGTGCCCCCGGCGGCGACTGGCGTGAGCGTTTGGACCGCGCGCTGGATACCTCTAACCGCGCAGGTGCCGCCGCGACCATTGAGCACTCGATTCGCCCCGCGATGACCCAGTTTGGCCCAAGAGCTTGAGAGCCGTGGCCAAACCGCTAACGTCACCGAAGAGCAGGTTGAGGGGGAATCCCTGCCCAACCTAATGCTGCAGGTCGACTTTGGCGACGCCACCAGCTTTGTCTATCAGGTATGCCCGCATCGTATGCGTACACCGAACTTCATTCCCGCGGACGATGATTTCTACGTGCGTTTAGATGCGTACCTTGCCGAAGGTGGCCAGGATAAAGACCTCAACGGCTACACCCGTGGTCAGGTGATCGGTGATCTCGTGGCAGAGTACGAGCGCCACCTACACTTCCTTGCCCTGGCGGGTGGCCATGCGCAGGCAATGCCTGGCACCATCGGCGAACCGCCCGAAGATGCCCAGATGTAGCGGCATTAGCATTTAAACTGCAAACACAATCCCGGCCTGCGTGCCGGGATTTTTTATGCCACCACGTCAAGACTAACGCCTTGTTGTGAGAAACAAGACTCAGGCGTAGCGTTATAGCTCGTTTTCTTTATGGCTATTTCTTTATGGCCATTTCTTTATGGCTAGGGAGGGCTGCGCCATGTCTCGCGACCATCGTCCTTCGGGATATGTTTTCCCGATGCCCGGCAGTGCGCTTTTAAAGGCGTGGCGTGAAGGCTATACGTTGGGCAAGTTTAAACGCGATGTAATGGCGGGATTAACGATCGGCGTGGTCGCCGTGCCGCTCTCCATGGCGTTAGCGATTGCCACAGGCGTGCCGCCACAACACGGGCTGTACACCGCGATGGTCGCGGGTGCGGTGATTGCGCTAACCGGCGGGTCTCGGTTTAACATCTCAGGCCCTACCGCAGCTTTCGTGGTTATCCTCTTTCCTATTGTCGCCCAGCATGGCTTGGGCGGGCTGCTCATTGCCACGTTAATGGCAGGCGCTATTTTGGTGGCGCTGGGGCTTTCCCGGCTGGGCCAGCCTGATGCAGTACGTTCCCTACCCGGTGATTCTTGGCTTCACCGCAGGCATTGGCGTGGTGATTGCGCTGCTGCAACTGCCTGATTTTCTCGGTTTAAGCGGCGTCGCGCTCGGCGACAGCACCCTCCATAATCTCGCGTTGATTGGCCAAGCGCTGCCGACCCTATCAGTAGCAGAAATCAGCGTTGGGCTTGTCACATTGGCAGCGCGTTAACGTGGCCACGCTTAAAAACGCCGGTTCCCGCCCCTCTGGTCGGCTTAGCCGTGGGAACGCTGGCCGCCACACTATTGCTGTGGGGCGGCATCGAGGTAGATACCATCGCCTCGCGCTTTCGCTGGAAATTCGAGGGTGACAGCGGCACCGGCATTCCCCCTTTCGCGCCCAGTTTTACCGCGCCCTGGCATTTCCCGGGGGCGGATGGCACGCCACTTGAGATCAACTTTGCCCTGATTCAATCACTATTAGGCCCCGCCTTAGCGATTGCACTACTCGCCGCCATTGAGTCACTGCTGTGTGCCGTGGTGGCGGATGGTTTAACCCGCACCCGCCATGACCCTAACGCAGAGCTAATCGGCCAAGGTCTTGGCAACTTAGTGGTGCCCTTTTTTGGTGGCATCACCGCGACAGCCGCCATGGCCCGTACAGCCACCAATATTAAAAGCGGCGCTTTTTCGCCCATTGCCGCCGTGGTGCATTCGCTGGTGGTGTTGCTCGCCGTGATTGCGCTGGCAGGCGTGTTAGGGTTTGTGCCGATGGCGGCCCTGGCTGCACTACTGTTTGTTATTGCCTGGAACATGAGCGAAGCCCGCCACTTTATGCATACGTTAAGGAGTGCCCCCGCCAGCGATGTGTGGGTACTGGTGATCTGCTTCGCGCTGACAGTCATTTTTGACATGGTCATCGCGGTGGCTGTAGGTATTGGCCTAGCGGCGGCGCTGTTTATTCGTCGTATGGCCCAGCTGACCAACACCCAACGCTTAACCACGCCTTCTTCCGGCGAGCATTTCCCGCCGGAAGTCGCGCTTTACAAAATGACCGGCCCACTATTTTTCGGGGCCGCAGAGAAAGCCATTGCCACCTTGCGGGTGATTGATCACAACGTGAGCATTGTGGTTTTGGATATGCGCGATGTACCGAGCCTGGATACCACCGCCATGGTGGCGCTGGGGACGCTGCGCCGTGAACTGGGTGAGCAAGGTGTAGGCATCATATTTGTCGGGCTGCCGCCCCGGTTGGCGCTGAAAATAAAGCGCGCAGGCATTCATCGTGAAGTTGGTAAATTGGCCGTGGTTAGCAACCTCGCCCACGCCGAGCGCTTGGCGCGCCGCTGGTTGGGTCACGCACGCTAAGGGCGCTCCCCATAAAAAAACATCCCGGCGATGTGCTTATCGCCGGGACGCTGTGGGAGCGATGACTACTCGTTAATGCTTAGAAGAAACCTAGCGGGTTAATGTCGTAGCTGACCAGCAGGTTTTTGGTTTGCTGATAGTGCTCAAGCGCCATCTTATGGGTTTCGCGGCCCACACCGGATTTCTTGTAGCCACCGAAGGCTGCGTGGGCGGGGTACTGGTGATAGCAATTGGTCCAGACGCGACCTGCTTGAATGCCACGCCCCATGCGGAAGGCCACGTTAATATCGCGGCTCCACACGCCCGCGCCCAAGCCAAACTCGGTGTCGTTGGCAATCGCCAGCGCTTCTGCTTCGTCTTTAAAGGTAGTTACCGCCACCACTGGGCCAAAGATCTCCTCCTGGAACACGCGCATCTGGTTATTACCTTTCAGCAGCGTAGGCTGAATGTAGTAACCGCTGTTGATGCTGTCATCCAGCGTCTCTTTATTACCGCCGGTCAGGAATTCCGCGCCCTCGTCCCGAGCAATGTCCATGTACGACATGATCTTATCGAACTGCTCTTGGGATGCCTGAGCGCCCACCTGGACGTCGGTATCCAGCGGGTTACCGCGTTTGATGGTCTTGGTGCGCTCGATGACTTTCGCCATGAACTCGTCGTACATGCTCTCTTGAATCAGCGCCCGCGACGGGCAAGTGCACACTTCGCCCTGGTTAAAGAAGGCCAGCACCAGCCCCTCTACCGCTTTGTCGATGAACGTCGGCTCGGCGTTCATAATGTCGGCAAAGTAGATATTGGGGGACTTACCGCCCAGCTCCACCGTGGAGGGAATAATGTTCTCGGCCGCGCACTTCAGAATATGCGAGCCCACCGGCGTCGAGCCGGTAAAGGCAATCTTGGCGATGCGCTTGCTGCTGGCCAGCGCTTGGCCTGCCTCTGCGCCAAAGCCATTAACGATATTGAGTACGCCGGGGGGCAGCAGGTCACCAATCAGCTCTGCTATTTTTAGAATGGACGCTGGGGTTTGTTCGGCAGGCTTCAGCACCCCGCAGTTACCCGCCGCTAGTGCTGGGCCTAGTTTCCAAGCCGCCATCAGAATCGGGAAGTTCCACGGAATAATTTGCCCTACCACGCCCAACGGCTCGTGGAAGTGGTACGCCACCGTGTTGGCATCAATATCAGCGGCGGTGCCCTCTTGGGAGCGCAGGCAGCCTGCAAAGTAGCGGAAGTGGTCAACAGCCAGCGGAATGTCCGCATTGAGGGGTTCACGCACCGCTTTGCCGTTGTCCCACGTTTCGGCCACGGCCAGCATTTCGAGGTTTTGCTCGAGACGGTCGGCGATTTTGAGCAGGATGTTACTGCGCTCTTGTACCGAGGTCTTGCCCCACGCCGGAGCGGCTTTATGGGCGGCATCCAGCGCTTTTTCGATATCTTCAGCGCTAGAGCGGGGAATTTCACAGAACACTTTGCCATTAACTGGGCTAATGTTGTCGAAGTATTGGCCCTTCACTGGGGGAACAAACTCACCGCCAATGTAGTTACCATAGCGTTTCTCAAACGAAACAACAGAGCCCGCTTCACCTGGGTTGGCGTAGATCATGGTACTGCTCCTGAGTATTATGATTATTAAAAGGTGCCTACCCAGTGTTGGTCATTCCCGCCATTCTCGATATAGCCCGATGGCAGGACGCACCCTCATCCCTTGGAAGGAGACGCCATGTACTCGCTGTTAGTCGCAGATGATCATCCGCTGTTCCGCGATGCGCTGCACGCGGTGATCAGCAGCGGATTCACCGATGCCCAACTGCTGGAAACCGACAGCCTAGCGGGGGCCATGGCACACATTGAAGCCTTGGAAGGGTTAGACCTGCTGCTCTTAGATTTAAGCCTGCCGGATGCCGATGGGTTAGAGGGGCTGAAAACCCTACGGGAAACCTTCCCCGGGCTGCCCGTTGCCATCGTGTCAGCCCATCAAGAGCGCCAGCTGGTGCTGGATGCGATTACTCTGGGGGCCGTGGGCTATATTCCAAAATCAACGCCAAGGGAGCAGCTTCTTAGCGCGCTGCATCAAATTCTTCAGGGCCAGCTCTACTTGCCCGCCGATATTATGCGCCGCCCGCCTCCTCGCGGCATGCCGTCTACCACGGCAGAGAGCACCGACAGCAAACCAACCCGACTGCCGCGGCTCACCGACAAGCAGTTGGATGTATTGAGCTGTATGAGCCAGGGAATGTCGAACAAACAGATAGCCCGCGAGTTAGCGATTGCTGAAACCACGGTAAAAACACACGTATCGGCCATTTTGCGCAAGCTAGGAGCTAGCAGCCGAGTACACGCTATTGTGATTGCAGGGGAAGAGGATTTAAGCGGTTTTCTCGCCAAACGTACGGCCCCGGCAAAGGGATAGCGTAGGGCTAGCGGCTATCTAGCAGCGTGCCTAGCAACATTTTTAAGCGCAGCGGTTTGAGTGGCTTTAACAGGCAGTGCATGCCCGCCTGCCGCGTGGCACGTTTCACCTCCGCTTCATGGTTAGCGGTAATCACCACTGTGGCTAAACCGGGGTAGCGGCGACGCAACCGGGCGGCTAAATCAATACCGTTTTCTCGATGCTCCCCTAAATGGTAATCCACTAGCAGCACGGCCGGGCGTTCCCCGTCGCTGGCGGCTTCCAGTGCGCTTACCGTTGCCGCTGCCCATACTCGGCACCCCCAACTGCCCAGCAGCGCCTGCATCCCCTTCAATAATCGCGGGGTCATCGTCCACTACCCATACCACGCAGCCCTGCAGCGGGTCATCGCCCCACTGCGCGGATGGCACCGGGCTGGATGCGCCTTCTAACGCGCCGCAAGAGGCTGCGTAGGGCACCAAAATAGAGAACAGCGAGCCATGACCTAGCCGTGATGCCAGTGTGACGGGGTGATCCAACATGGTACTAATACGATCGACAATGGCTAGGCCTAGCCCCAGGCCGCGACTGTGGTTGGCCTGTGGCTGGCTGGCGCGACGAAACTCCAAAAAAATGGCTTTGCGCTGGGGCTCTGGAATACCGGGGCCAGTATCACCCACCATAATCTCCAGGCCATCGGCCCGGCGGCGGCAGCCTAACAGCAGGTGGCCGTGCTCTGTGTAGCGCACCGCATTGCTAAGGAAATTACGCACCACCCGCGCCAGCAGCGCCAAATCGGACTCCACCCACACCCGCGAAGGTACATCGTGAAGGGTGAGCCCGCGTACCCCTGCCACTTGGCGATACTCCTCCGCCAGCGCATCCAGCAGCGTACTTACGGCAAAGGGCGCTTTATCGGCATGAAGCACTCCGGCATCTAAGCGGGAGATATCCACCAGCGTCCCAAGCAAGCCCTCGACATCTTTCAGCGAGCGCCCGATATGGCCGACAAGCGCCTTGGAGGACTCAGGTAGTGCATGGGTTTCCAGGGCGCTGGCAAACAGCCGTGACGCATTGAGCGGTTGGAAAAAGGTCATGGCTAACGGCGGCCAAAAACTTGGTTTTAGAGACGTTAGCCGCGTGGGCTTCAGCGTTGGCTGCCAGCAAACGAGCGTTGACCTGGCTTAGCTCGTCCAACGTGCGGTGCAGCGCATCGGTGCGCTCACGCACCTGTTCGGCAAGCAGCACCGAGCGCTCAAAGGTTGCATAGGGCGCGCCATTAGGGCTACCGCCGGATTCCACTCGCTCCATTAACGCCGTACACACTTTGCGTAGTCGGTGGTTCTCTTCACGCAGGGCCGCAATATCATCGCCTTGTTGCGAATCAGGGAGTTGGAAGAGCGCCAAAGGCCACCCCCGTAAACGTCTGGTTCACATGCATGCCGTGGTGCTGCTCGCCGTAGGTATTAAATCCCACGACACGGGCTTGGCGCAGCAGCGTCGATGCCTGGTCAAGTTGCCCCAACGACTCCAGCGCCATCCGTCGCAAAAAGCAGTCGCAGCCAATAATCGCAGCGGGCTCGCCTAAGCGGGCTTCCACTCGCTGCAGCATGTGGGCTAAATCGGTGAGCAGCGGCGTGGGCTGCATGGCAGTCAGCACAATGCCGTTTTCCACCGCGCAGTAGAAGCTCAGGCTGCCGTCATCATTAACCCGTTGAATCGAGCGCATATAGTGCTGGCCGCCCAGGTGTACCGCCAGCGGGTGCTGGGCAAAAATGGGAGGCGCAAGCGCCTCAACCGAACAGCCCACCAGCGCGGCATACAGTTCGGCCGCGGGGACACCGTTAAGCTCCAGCACGGGGCGGCACTCACGATCCGCAGCGGTGACCACTAGCTTGTGCTCGAGTGGCTCAAGGTGGTGGGTGGAGAATACTTCAAACGGTAGCCGAGTATTCATCATGACCACCACCGCCGCACGGGTATGAAAGCGCCCGTTGGCGTATACATGGGTATGGGTTAAGTGGTTATCGTCCCCTGCGGAACCACCAAAGCTCGGGATGCGCCCCAAGGCCGCATCCAGCGTTGCCAGCACTTGCTCTTCACGGCTGGATAGCCCATCCAGCAGCGTCAGGGCAAAGCTGTGTTCGTTGACCGGCGCCACGGCTTGCCGACGACAGCGCTCCAGTAGCCCATCGACCAGCGGTTGAGCACTGGGCAAATCAAAGTGTTCGAGGTCATCGATCAGCGCGGTCTCGACGGCAAACAAGCGTCTATCGAAACAGATGGCGACAATAGAGCCGCGATCGTAGCCATCGGGCGTCAGCTCACCTGCCGTCGTACAGCCACTGACTGGAAGCTCGCCAAACGCCTGACAAAGCGCGTCCGCTAGCTGCGACAACGGATACTCAGCGCTACAAAAGAACAGCACGAAACCGGCGTGCTCGTGACACAGCGCGAGAGCCAGCGCATGGGCAGCATCCTGAGGGTTGGGCTCACGGCTCGCGGCCGCACTCAAACCATGATTAGTGGAGTGGGTGGTCACGACGCCATCTCTCCAGCGCGGCATAAGTTCGTGCAGCGCAGTGACGCAGCGTGCCAAAACACGCTGTTAGCGCCTCGAGCGATGCCTCGTCAAGCGCAGCCATGCTCTCCAACCGCTTGGCTTGCGCAGCCAACTGCTCTGCGCCCATGCTCACTGACTCGCCCCGCAGTTGATGCGCTAGCCGCTCGACCTGACGCCAGTGGTCACGACTCGATGTGCTCCCAGCAGCAAAGTAGCCAGAAAGCTGGGCAATGTAGTCGCTCGCCTGCTGATGATAGAGCACCGCCAGTTGATCGACACTATCAGCCCCGAGCGAGCCGACGAGGGTGGCCAACGTCGTTTCATTGAGTAGGGCCGCGTCACCTTCTTCCTGACGCAACGCAGAAGGGATCGGCGTCATCGGTGTTGGTGTCGTTGACAGCTGCAGCGCCAACACGTTGCCCAGCGCCAACAGCGAGAGCGGCTTGGTGATGTAGTCATTCATACCCGCAGCGAGACAGCGGCGACGATCATCCTCTGCCCCCCCTGCGGTCATGGCCACGATGGGCACCTCGCTGCACCAGCCGCCCATTTCACGCAATCGCTGGGTCACCGTCACGCCGTCGATATCAGGAAGCTGTATGTCCATAAAAATAAGATGTACCTGTTGGCGGCGTACCATGGCAAGGGCTTCGCGGCCGTTTTCTGCGCACACCACCTCGCAACCAAGTCGCGACAAAAGTCCGACCGCGACTTTGCGATTGACCGCATTGTCCTCGACCAGCAGCAACGAGGTACCGTCAAAATCTCGCGCTGGCTCAACGGGCAGCGGGGAGCTGACAGGAGAAGCCTCGACTAACGGCAGTTCGCACCAAAACGTACTGCCTAGACCCGGCGTGCTGTCGACACCCAGACGTCCCTGCATGGCTTCGCTCAGCCGTTTACAGATTGCCAATCCCAAACCGGTGCCGCCGTAGCGGCGCGCGACGCTCTCATCCGCCTGCTGAAAGGGTTCGAAGAGCGTCTCTTGCTGTTCACTGTTCAAACCACAACCGGTATCGCTGATATCAAAAAGCAAATGCCCGACGGTCGAGGAGACGCGTACCGAGACGCTGCCGTAGTCAGTGAATTTGATCGCATTGGCAATGAGATTGAGCAGTATCTGTCGCAGACGCCCCGCATCGATCATGACCCATGCTGGCACGAGTGGGTCCACATGAAGCGATAGTTGCAGCCCTTTTGCTTGCGCTCTTGGCTCGAATAGCGCCATGACACCTTCGACTAGCGGCGTCAGCGCCGTAGGCGACGTCTCCAGGGTCAAATGGCCGGCCTCGATTTTAGAAAAATCGAGGATCTCATTGATCATCGCCAGTAACTGATTGGCACTATCGTGAATAGTGCGAGCATAGTCTTCGACCTGGGCGGGGCTGGCGGGCTCGCGCAGCAGCTCGCTCATGCCAATCACACCATTGAGCGGCGTACGAATTTCGTGACTGACCATGGCGAGAAAGTCTGACTTAGCATGATTGGCCGCTTGGGCTTGCTTCGCTGTGACCTTGGAGCTGTTTACTGAGCTGCTCTTGTTCTCGACGCGCCGCGGCGCTTTCGCGCATTTCACGCACCAAAAAGACGATGACCGTCAACACGGCAAAGCTGATTCCAATCAGCAGCGAAATGAGCAGCTTATAGAGCGTACTTAGCAGCGCCCTCTCTTCGGTGGCGGATTCCGCTAGATAACCGTTGATCGCAATCACCAAGCGCTCGGTCAAGCGGGTAAGCGATTGAAGCTCGCTCTCCAAGGCCGTGACGGGCAGCCGATCCATATCCTCGTGGGGTTCGAACATGGGATCGAGGGTGTCGAGCTGCTGCTGAATCTGCTCCAACAGCTCGCTCGCTGCACTGATACTTTGCAATAGCGAACTAATCTCTCCCTCTCGCAGCAGGGTGATCCGGCTATAGAGCAATTCGAAGCGAAGATTGAGGGCATCCTGGGCGGCAGGCGATAGTGGGCCTCGCGAGCCGGCCAACAAATGATTGAGCAATTGCACGGCATCGCGGTCGAGTTTATAGACCACCCAGGCGGTGTCCTCTCGCAAACTCTGCGTCAAATTATCCTGCCGCCATGCCGAAAGGCCAGCCACCACCAACGCAGCCGCAAACAGCAGTACGGTGATAATCGCTACCAGCTTGAGGCGGCGCGGGTAGCGTAGCAGGCGGGGTGCCCGAGCGGACTCACTAACGGACATTGATGTGCATGACCTGCCATACGGCCCTGAAACGCATACGCTCGCTCAACAGCGCCTCATCATGGTCGAATGGATATAGCACCCATAGTGGGCCATATTCGCGGATAGGAATGGCCTGCCCGTCCCGCTCTAGTGCCAAAATAACGTCGTAGTCGTAAAAATCCTCAATAGGAATTTCGGCCTCATAACCGTTCAAGGCCGCTACGTTAATGGTGTTGCCTTCGGCCCCTGCATGCTCGAGCAGTGTGCGCATCAGCGGGCCGCGGTAGTGGCTCGCTCCCTCGGTCCACGGTGTACCGGTCGTAAAAGCGTGCTGCGGCAGCGCGCCCAACATCTCACGGTCAAAATGGGCCTCTTCCTCGACGTTGGCTGCCGTTACTTCACCATCTATTTTGAGGATGACGGGCCCATCAGGAGCGGCCAATTTATCCACGCCTGCCTCAGCCGCGTCCGCTAGCCCCGTATGGGGAATGCTGAACGCCAGCATAGTCCACCCCAATAACAACGCTTTCACCATCGACTCCTCGTATCGCAGTGCCTAAACGACGCAGCAGCGGCCACTCCAGGCAATAAAAAAAGAGATGGCGTTAGGGTACGCCATCTCTTTTCATTGGTCAGTCGAATGTCGACTTTTTTACTTAGCGATGAGAAATGTAGCGGAGATGTCGTTAAGTACTCAGCTTCTCGACCGGCTCGAACCGAACGAGTTCTTCGTAGGCATGCCAGCTAGCGTGACCAAGCACGGGCAGTATGAGGGCCAGACCGATGTAGAAGGTCATCACCCCAACGACGACGCAGCCGGTTAAAATAGCAGCCCATAACAGCATGGTCCGGAAGTTACGCGCCACGCAGCGCACGCTAGCCTCGATGCCTTCCATGAACGTCAGATCTTGATCCATCAGAGTTGGAATAGCGACCACGCTAATGGCGAAAGCGCCAAAGGCAAGAATGCCACCTGCCACTGTGCCGACCGCCAGCATGCTGAGCCCTTCCGGTGTGGTGACCAAGGCCGTATAAAGCGTTGCCGGACTGGGTACTTCAAAACCGAAGAAAAGCGCAAACAGCAGCGTAGCCAGACGTATCCAGGCTAGAAAGAAAATCATCATCATCACGCCCATCATGGCCAACTGCCCAGCATGCGGTCGCCAACTGCCAAAGGCATCGCCCAAGTTAGGCTCCCGCCCACGCTCGAGGCCCAAGAGGATGCCGTAAAACCCACCGCCACGAGCGGCCCAATGAACATGAACCCCGCAATCATGGGCAGCAGCCAGTGCCAATAACCCAATGTGTAGGCCCCTAACGTGATGGCAATACTCAACCCCACCCAAAACATGCCGTAAGCGAGGCTAATAGCAGACGCACGACGAAAATCTTCCATACCTGCGGCTAGCCAAGCACGTGGTCTTTCCATCCCTACCTTATTGATAATGATTTTGACGTTCGGCGCACCGGATGAGTGGTCGTGTGTTTTTGTTGTTACTGCATTCATGGCGTAACTCCTGTGATTTACCCCAGATGGCTGTCACTGACCCAAGCACCAAGGGAAATAGCTACCATGTGTATTGATGACCATTAATCCAACGTTAATGGCTTAATGTTCTATTAATGTAGCTGAGCCGCTGCTTCGCGAATGCTTTTGAAGGCACTCAGTACAAAAAATCCTTCATCGGCGCTTTTAACGACAATTAATTCGATGCGTTAGCGTTTCGTTATATTCTAGCCAAAAAAAAGCTCCAAGCCGGGGCTTGGAGCTTTATGACGCACGTTGCGCTTACCGCACGATCATCACCGACACTTTAGCGTGATGAACGACATGCTCGGCGTTGGGGCCCAGTACGTAATCGACGAATTTACGCTTAGTATGGGATGCCATCACAATTAAATCGGCATCAATCTTCTTGCCGACCTTGATGATGGCCTCCCATGGTGAGCCATCAACAATCACACTTTGGGTTTTGATCCCTTCAGGCACATGTTCCTGAATGAATTTATGCTGCGCTTCTTTCACCGCCGCATGCGCTTTTTCAGAGAAGTTTTTCGGAAAGTAAGCGCCAACCATGGGCATTTTAAATTCCGGTAGTACCGTCACCACGTGCAGCGATGCGCCAAAGGTTTGGCACAGCGTTATCGCCGTGGGCAACGCTTTCTTCCATGAGGCCTCTTCGTTCAAGTCTACGGGGAGTAGCACTTTATGGTACATAGCAACCTCCTTAAACAGCGGCCACTTCGTTGGCTTCTTCACGACGCCGACGGCGACGCTGCATCACGACGACCAACCCAAAGATGCCGAGTGCGGGTAACCACATCCACTCTTTTGTCCAACGATCTACCGGGGCCAGCACTTCGAGGATCTCTTGATCGAAATCGAAGCCTAGCTCAGCCGCCTGGCTGCCGAACTCGACGAAATCGACCAGGGTTTGGTCGCCATCTTCGTAAAGCTCTATGCCCAGGTTGGCCATGCGCTCTTCACCTGTTTCACCGCGCGGCACGGGGACGAGCATATAGGTGGTCATCGGCGCCCCGAAATCGTCTTCACCGGCAATTTGCACGCGCAAGTTGCTACCGTTATCGACCTGGCCCAGTGCCTCGGCAAATTGCGCAGGTGGCACCGATTCATAGGGGTCGTGGATTTTGTCCATCCAGAAGCCGGGGCGGAACAGCGTAAAGGCTACCAGCAGCCAGCAGCAGCGATTCGTACCAGCGGTTGCGGGTCAGCATGTAGCCTTGTGTACCTGCTGCAAAGATCAGCATGGCGATGGTAGCCACAATAAACACCAAAATACCCTGCATCACCGTGACATCTATCAGCAGCAGGTCCGTATTGAAGATGACCAGGAATGGCAGCGCAGCGGTACGTAGGCTGTAGTAAAACGCCTGGAAGCCAGTGCGCAGCGGATCCCCACCCGACACGGCCGCCGCCGCAAAGGAGGCCAAACCTACTGGTGGCGTGACATCCGCCATGATGCCGAAGTAGAACACGAACAGGTGCACAGCAATCAGCGGTACGATCAGGCCATTTTGCTGGCCCAGCAGCACAATCACCGGAGCCATCAGCGCCGATACCACGATGTAGTTCGCCGTTGTTGGCAAGCCCATACCCAGAATCAAGCTCAGCAGAGCCGTCAGCAGTAGAATCATCATCAGGTTACCGCCTGAGAGAATTTCCACTACGTCCGCGAGCACTAGGCCTACCCCCGTTTGGGAGACCGCCCCCACGACGATACCCGCCGTGGCAGTCGCAATACCGATACCAATCATGTTGCGGGCACCGGTCACCAGGCCATCCCACAGATCCTTAAAGCCTTCTTTGATATCGGCCGCCATTTGGCTGCGGCCACGGAAAATCGCGATGATCGGGCGCTGGGTAACCATGATGAAAATCATAAACATGGTGGCCCCAGAACGCTGACAACCCAGGCGAAAGGCGCTCTACCATCAAGCACCACACCAACACGACAACCGGCAGAATATAGTGTAGGCCGACCATGACTGTCGGGCGAGTTTGCGGCAGCTTCACGACCTCTGAGTTGGGGTCATCCATCTCCAGCTCAGGGTAGTTAGCGCCTACTTTCAGCAAGCCGACATATACAATCGCCAGCCCTACAGAGACCACCCAGGGGGTCGCTTCACCCAGTACCGGCTTTAACCAGCCCAAGCCGTAGTAGACAGCGATGGAGAGCCCCATCAGCAGCAGCAAACCGGTCATAAAGCCGATCACTTTGTTCAGCAACGGGCGTGCCGGATTGCTGGACGGCAGGCCTTTCATATTGGCCTTGAGCGCTTCCAGGTGAACAATGTAGATCAGCGCGATATAGGAGATCAGCGCCGGTAAGAAAGCGTGCTTGATGACGTCGACATAGGGAATACCCACGTATTCCACCATCAAGAAAGCAGCAGCCCCCATGACGGGCGGCATGATCTGGCCATTCACCGAAGACGATACTTCCACCGCACCCGCTTTTTCCGCGCTAAAGCCGACTCGCTTCATCATCGGAATCGTAAAGGTGCCAGTGGTAACGGTATTGGCAATCGACGACCCCGAGATCAAACCAGTCATACCAGAGGCTACCACTGCCGCTTTGGCTGGGCCGCCTTTGAAGTGGCCAAGCAGCGAGAACGCCACTTTGATGAAGTAGTTACCGGCGCCCGCTTTATCCAGCAACGCACCAAACAGTACAAACAAGAAAACAAAGCTGGTCGAGACCCCCAGCGCAATACCAAACACCCCTTGGGTACCTAGCCACTGGTGGTTAATCAAACCACCCAGACTAACGCCGCGGTGGGCCAAAATGCCCGGCATGTAAGGGCCAAACAACGAGTAAGCAATAAACACCGCCGCCACGATCATCAGGGGCGGCCCTAATGCGCGACGAGTCGCCTCTAACAGCATCAGAATGCCAACAACGCCCACGATAATATCCTGGGTAATCGGCAACCCAGGCCGCTGGGCCAAATCAGCATAGAAAATAAACAGATAGGCGCCGCAAAACGCCGCTAGCGCTGCCAATGCCCAATCAGCTAAGGGCACACGATCACGAGGAGAGCGCTTAAAGGCGGGGTACGCCATAAAGGCTAAAAAGAGCGCAAACGCTAAATGAATCGAGCGCGCTTCCGTGGCGCTAAATACGCCGAAGCCAACAATATAGGGAAGTGGCGATGCAATCCATAGCTGAAACAGCGACCACACTGCTGCAATACTCACCAGCAGCTTACCGGGTACGCCTAAGGGTTTCCGTGCCCCTGTATCGCTGGAAGCGACCATATCCTCCAGGTCGTTCTCAGCGGCTGCCGAAGGTTGTTTGTCATCACGCATACGCTTGCCCTGCCTAATGGTCAGCGCTGACAATCAGCGCTCTCAACAAGAAGCGCGGACACCCAAGGTGCCCGCGCTTTGCAACTCAAAGCGACGCTACTCACCTTCCGTCAGTAGCATCACTCTTTTTACGACTTATTCGATCCAGCCACGCTCACGGTAGTAACGCGCTGCGCCATCGTGCAGCGGCGCGGGCAAGCCGTCAGAGATCATGTCTTCTTCGTTGAGGTTCTCGAACGCCGGGTGCAGACGCTTGAAGCGATCGAAGTTTTCGAATACTGCTTTCACCGTTTCGTAAACAATGTCTTCATCAACAGCGGTGGAAGAAACGAAGGTTGCCGCCACACCGAAAGTTTCGACATCTTCGTCGTTACCACGGTAAAGGCCACCCGGAATCACAGAACGGGTGTAGTAGGGGTACTCTTCGATCAAACCGTCGATTTCGTCACCGGTCACAGAGACCAGACGCGCATCAATGGTGGTGGTCGCTTCTTGGATAGAGCCGTTCGGGTGGCCTACCACGTACACCATGGCATCGATGTTGTTGTCAGACAGGGCAGCTGCCTGCTCAGCCGCGTCGAGCTGAGACGCCAGTGCGAAGGTGTCTTCATCCCAACCGAACGCATCCATGACCACGTCCATGGTATTGCGCTGGCCAGAACCAGGGTTACCGATGTTGACGCGCTTGCCTGGGAAATCGCTGATGTCCTCGATACCGGAATCCGCGCGGGCCACCACGGTCAGCGGCTCACCGTGCATGGTGAAGACGGCACGCATATCTTCCCCAGCGCCCTCTTCTTCAAAGTTGGCTTCACCGTGGTAAGCGCGGTACTGAACGTCAGACTGCACAACGCCCATATCCAGCCACCGCTCTTCATGCCGTTGACGTTAGCAACGGAACCACCGGTAGACGGGGCGTTACAACGGATGTTGTGCTCATCGCTGCCACGGTTTAACCATACGGCATACCGACTGGCAACCACATAGTAAACACCGGTTTGGCCGCCGGTACCGATGGTGATGTAGCGCTCCTGGGCAACGGCCGGAGAGGCAAAGGTTGCCGCCGCAATGAACGCGCCTGAGAAAGCCGCGGTAGAAAATACATGGCGTTTCATGAACACACCTCTTTATCTTGATGTTGTGAGCGTTATGCGCTTTGAAGCCATCTGCAGAACGGTTCCCTTCAGGTGTTTCGGCTCCAAAACGTTGTCAAGACAGTCTGTTATCGATCTCGGCATTTAGTGCCGACTGTTCCTACTTTAGCGAAAAAACTGCTAATTGGCGAAGTACGAGACAATTTTATGCCTGCACCGCAGGCAGCGCAGCGCAGCGCATTGCCTAGCCAGCGTGATGACGCTAGCTACTCTGCTCAGGAGTTTGTCCTAAGCGCTTTTCCTAAATGCTTTCACTTAGGCATTGCCATACTTTCTCGCTTGTTTGCACGTCTGTCGCCAGTCTAATAGCCGGTAACGTTTAGTAAACGTTAAACATCATGTCATATTGGCATAGGCCATCGCTTATTGGTTATCTCGATTGATCATTAGACGCTATAGCCCAACACCGTGGGCAGCCAAAGAGCAATGCTGGGAAATATCGCCACCAGTGCCAAAGCGCCCCCCATGGCAACCACAAACAGCAGCGCCCAGCCAATCGTATGCTCTAGGCGTATCTTGGCAACTTCCGTGGTCACCATCAGGTTCACCGCCACCGGTGGCGTAAATTGACCAATGGCGATATTCATCGCCAGCAAAATGCCAAACCATACCGGATTCCACTCAAAATGCTGCATCACCGGAATCAGAATTGGCATCATGATCAGATAAATCGAAATCGCATCCAGCAGCATGCCCGCCACCAGTACCGCCAACATCACCAGTATCAACAGCAAGACGCCGTTATCGGTCAGGCTGATGATCCATTCCGCTAAATGGCGGAAGGTGCCGAGCATCGTGCCTGACCAGGCAAAAATGCCCGCCAGTGCGATAATCAGCATCACTACGCCAGAGATAATCGCGGCCTCCCCCAGTAGCTCCCACACATCCCGAAGTGTCAGCTCTCGGGTAAGAAACAGGCCTACCACCGCCCCATAGGCAACGGCCACCACGGCGGCCTCTGTGGGCGTAAACAGTCCTGAGCGCAGCCCACCTAAAATCAGCACTGGAGCAAACAAAGCAGGCAGCGCCTCGCGGAAGGTTCCGCGTACCGTCAGTTTTTCGGCTCCCTCTACCGGCGTGCCTTCCCAACCGTAACGCTTGGCGACCAGCATCGCCGGTACCAGCAGCGCCAAACCCGCTAGCACACCAGGGAAAAGCCCCGCGGCGAACAGCGCACGCAGATCAACGCCCGGCACCACAATCGAGTAGAGAATCAGCGCCACTGAAGGCGGAATTAAGATAGCCGTGGATGCCGAAGCCGCAATGAGCGTGGCCGAAAACGGCTTGGGGTAGCCTGCCTTCGTCATGCTAGGCAGCATCACCATGGCCACGGCAGCGGCGTCAGCGGGGCCAGAGCCGCTCATGCCCCCCATAATCATGCACACCAATACCGCAACCAGCGCCAGCCCACCGTGACGGGGCCCAATGAGTGCCTGGGCAAAACGCACCAAACGCAGCGCGACCCCTGCCCGCTCGAAAATCAGCCCGGTAAGAATGAACAGTGGAATCGCAATCAGAGGATACTTGGCGATGCTGTTGTAGGTATTGGTGCCCAGGGTGGCCAGCATATCCGGCGAGAGCCCAAGCACGATGCCCACCGCCCCAGAAAGCGCCAAGGAAAACGCTACCGGTACGCCAGCAATTAACAGCCCGGCAAATGCCAAAATCATCCAAATATCAGGCGTCACTGGTTAGCTCCCCTTTCAAACGGTCACGGGTTTGCTGCACCAAGCGCCATAGCATGGCAGCAGACAAAATAGGCAGCCACACCAAGTACCACCACTGGGGCAGGCCTAACCCAGGCGACAGTGACTCCCACTGATATTCCTGCCACGCCAACTTGCCGCCATACCAAGTAATTAAACCCAATACGATCAGGCCACACAGGGCTTGAAAAAGAATCAGCGCGCCCCGCCACCGCTCAGGCAGGGCACGCTCTAAAAAACCAATGCGGATATGCCGGTCGCGGCGTAATGCTACCGACGCACCGGCAAAGGTCAGCACGACCAATAGAAAGACGGAAAACTCTTCCGTGAACGAAAATGAGCCACCTGTAAGGTAACGAGTGATCACATTACCCAGGCTAATCAATGAAATCACAATCAGCGCCAGCGCACCTAGCCAGCGCTCTGGGCGTGCATCAGGAAAGCCTTTCATGGCAGCCTCACAGCAAAGAACCGCCGCCCTGGTTAAGCGGCAGTCAAAACCCTCGAAGAATTAACGTGCGTCGATAGCGGCTTGGGCGGCATTTACCACCTCTTCACCAATGCGCGGAGTCCATTTTTCGTACACCGACTGAGTGGCATCCACAAACGCCTGGTACTGCTCATCGGTCAGCTCGGTTACCGTGACACCACGCTCTTGAATCGCGGCTAAACGCTCGCTCTCCTGCTCACGGGTCATGGCAATTTCCCACGCGCCCGCTTCTTCGGCTGTTTCACGCAGCATGGCCTGCTGCTCTTCACTCAGCGACTGCCATACCTGCTGATTAACGGCAAAAACAAGCGGGTCGTTCATGTAGTTCCAGAGCATTAGATGCTCTTGGCCCACCTGGTCAATACGCGCCACATCAAATACGGAAAGCGGGTTCTCCTGGCCATCGACCGCACCCGTGGTGAGGGCCGGTTGGGCGTCGGTCCAGCTCATCTGCGTAGGGTCAGCGCCTAAAGCGGAGAACGTATCCTGGAACAGCGGCGAGCCCACTACACGGATCTTCAGGCCATCCAGATCCTCCGGCTGGCTGATAGGGCCACGGGAGTTGGATACCTGACGGAAGCCATTTCCCCCCAGGCCAGCGGAATAACGCCACGGGACTCAATCGCCTCGAACACCATAGTGCCCGCATCCCCGCCGGTCACGGCATCGACAGCGGCTTCATCAGGAATAAAGAACGGTAAAGAGAACAGGTTCAATTCCGGCACTTGGGGCGACCAGTTGATGGTTGAACCCACGGCGGCATCAATCAGCCCAGAGCGCATGGCAGAAAATTCGCGGGTTTGGTCACCCGACACCAGCTGAGAGTTGGGGTAGACCCGCAGAGTGAGTTCACCACCGCTGCGCTCCTCCACCAGCTCTGCCCACTTTTCAGCGGCCTGCCCCCAAGGAAAGGCGGCTGAAAGCACGGTAGAGACCGAGAGTTCGCGGGCTTGCGCGGAAAAAGCCGCCGAGAGCAGCGCAGCGCCAGCCTAAGCCAGCGGTTAAACGAGCCATAGAGCGTGTCAGCGTCATTATTATCGATCCTTTTTTATCGGTTCTTATAAGGTGCCTAGCTTTTAAAGGCCATCGGCACACCGCCCATTGTAGGCAGTTAGCAAGCGAAAGGAAGACGTCTAAGGTCGGTCTTGGCAACTCAGTGTTGTATCCTCAGGTGTATACATAGCAGAACGCCCTGCGCGTCAGGGCGTTATAGAGACTTACGTTAAAATGCTATTCGCCAGCGGCCAGCCACGTATCGATTAACTCGCGGTTCTCGCCGATCCAGGTGCGCGCTCCCTCTACTGGGTCGCCCTGCTGTTCAATCGTAGCCATCAACCCGCCTAAGGTATCGTCATCCATATGCCACTCGTTCAGCACTTGGGTGAGCCACGGGTCGTCTTCGGCGAAGCCTTTGCGTGAGAACCAGAAAATATCGTCGCTTTCACCGTAAACGCCCTGGGTATCTTCCAGGTACTTGAGATCATATTCAGCAAAGGCCCAGTGCGGGCTCCACAGCGTCACGGCAATGGGCTCTTCACGCTGATAGGCATCGTCCAGGGCCGCCATCATCGCCGGGTCGGAGCTATAGAGCTGACGCATCGGCAGGTCATAAGCATCGATGGCATCATCCGTTAACCCGGCAATCGCGGAGCCAGAATCGATACCAATAATGGTGGGGCGCCCTTGATAGGAGAATTGTTCAGCGCTATCGCGCAGCGCGTCGATGGTGTCGATCTCAACGTAACTAGGTACCACAATGCCTAGGCCAGTGCCTTCGTACCACACGTCGTGCACATCAATCTCATCTTTATAGGGCGCAAGAAAATCTTTGTCCGTCGTGGGTAGCCAGATTTCCAAAGAGATATCGAAATCGTTATTGGCCAAACCGCTGTACAGCACGCTTTTGCCCACATCGGTCAGCTCAATCTCGTAGCCGTGCTCCTCCTCCAGCACGATTTTCCACATATTGGCGACGGCAATATTTTCAGCCCAGTTATTGGTACCAATGACCAACTGCTTGTCGTTTGCATGGGCGGAAGCCGCTAGCGCCATGCTCAGGCCTAACAACGTTGATGAGATTTTCTTCATAATCGTTCCTCTGTTATTACTATTGATCTCGATACAACGACTGTTGCCGCTTTACTATAACACTATGTTTAGATTATTAGCTTAAAAGCTCCCTAGCCGTTATATAAGCACCCTTGATAGCCTCTCCCCGCTCCCTAACCGAGATAACGCCGTGCCGCTTCGTGATTTGCTCCTGGGCCTGTTGGTCATTGTTATTTGGTCACTCAATATTATTGTGATCAAAGTGGGCGTGGCGGAGCTGCCGCCGCTGTTAATGACCACCCTGCGCTTCATATTGGTGGCCGCGCTGCTGGTGCCGTTTTACCCGTTAGCCCGGGCGCAGTTGCCCTTTTTATTGCTGCTATCCATCACGTTTGGCAGCCTTCACTTTTCGCTGCTGTTTATTGGTTTGGGGCAAGCGGAAGCTGGAACAGGCGCGCTGCTTGTGCAGATGGGCACACCGTTTGCCACGCTATTGGCGGTGGTATTCCTAAAAGAGAAACTAGGGCCTAAACGCTTGGCAGGCCTGTTGCTCTCGTTTGCAGGTGTCGTGGTGCTGGCGGGCGGGCCAACGCTGCCCTCGCCGCTACCGTTAACCATTCTGCTATTGAGCGCATTTGGCTGGGCGGTATCGCAGCTATTGATCAAACGCGGGCCGCCCATTGCGCCACTGGCGCTGGCAGGTTGGGTAGCGTTGTTTGCGGTGCCTCAGGTTGCGCTCGGCTCGTGGCTCTTTGAGCAAAATCAGTGGCAAGCCATCGCTCAGGCAAGCTGGCTGGGCTGGGGCGCGGTGGCGTATACCGCCATTATGTCGTCCATCGCCGCTTACGGCATTTGGTACGCGCTGCTGCGCCGCCACCCGGTAAATCGCGTAGTGCCGATGACACTCCTCACGCCCGTTTTCGCGGTGGGCTTAGGCGCGCTATTGATGGACGACCCGCTTGGGGTGCATAAACTGGTAGGCGGAGGCTTAGTGGTCGCGGGAATCGCCCTGATTGTGCTGAAGTTTGGCAAACAGCGGCCAACCAGGGCGTAAGCGAGAACGTTACTCGGAGCGGCAAAATCCGGCCAGCGCAGGCACCGAGACACAGTCGCCTACCTGTATGCCACGTTCAGCAAAGTAGCCCGCGTTAACTTCCAACGCCGCATGATAGGCCGCCCCGGCAGGATAAGAGGGACACTCCTGAGGAGCATCAGATTCGCAGGGCGGCATGGTGTTGATGGCGACGATGCGCCCTTCGCCGTCGATATACGCGATATCCAGCGGAATTAGCGTACGGTACATCCAAAAAGCGTTACCGGCAGGCTGCTCGCTCTCAAACCGAAACAGCATACCGCGGGCTTCTGGCAGATTTTTGCGGCCCATCAGGCCCCGCTGACGCTGGGAAGCGGTTTCGGCGACTTCGACATCCAGGCGATGCGGGCCACCTTCGCTATGGATCGCCAGCGGCAGCGTGTTGGCTGGCGCGGGTTCAGCCGCCCAAGCCGCTAACAGCGGCAGGGGTAAACAGGCGGCAAGCGAAACACCGGCAGCGGTTTTCAGCAGTTGGCGGCGTGTCAGGGTCATAACAGGTTCCTTTTGTTGTGTGATGCCGTTTGGGTACGCTGCGCGGGCATAAGATGAATCCCCTCAGCCAGCAGCGAGACGTGTACCCTTTCTCCCAAGCTAAGCTGATTACGTTTAGCCGCGTGGGTGGCGATGTCGAAACGTAGCATATCTCCGTGGGAAACACGCAGCGAGATTGATGTCATGCCGCCCAACACCACCATTTCGCTGACCGTCGCCGCCACCGGGTTTTCGCGTTCGCCTTGGGAAGGCCGTCCCCGACGATGCAGTACAATATCCGACGGCGGCAGGTACCAGGCCAATGACTCTCCTACTTCACACTGGGCGATACCTTCGCTGACTTCTAGCAGCCATTCCCCCCACTGCAAGCGTCGCCCAGCGTCCGTCTCGACCACTTCCCCGCTAAAGACGTTGTGGCGATCCAGCAACCTAGCGACAAGCGGCGAAGCGGGCTGTCGAAACAGCGCTTCAGGCGTGCCCTGCTGCAGGCTGACGCCGTTATGCAACACGCAGATTTGATCGGCGAGCGCGGTGGCTTCTTCCAAGTCGTGGGTGACGAGAATAATGGGAATGGAGATCTGTTGGCGCAGCATCGCCAGCTCACGCTGTAAGCGGCGTCGAGTCACTTGATCCACCGCAGAGAACGGCTCATCCAGCAGCAGCGCTTGGGGCTCTCTGGCCAAGGCGCGAGCCAAGGCCACTCGCTGGCGCTGGCCGCCGGAAAGCTCGCTAGGGTAGCGCGCCTCTAAGCCTTCCAAGCGCACTTTAGTGAGCCACTGAACAGCCTGTTCAAGCCGCTTGGCGCGGGGTAGATGCCCCATGGCAAGCTGAACGTTCTGCAGCGCCGTCAGGTGGGGGAACAGCGCATAGTCTTGAAATACCATGCCAATTTGGCGCTGCTGGGGCGTTAGCGAGAGGCGCTGGCCGCCCTGCGCCAAAAACCATGTCGCCCCCGCACAGCTCACCTGCCCCCGCTGGGGTTGATAGAGTCCGGCAATGGTGCGCAGCAAGGTGGTTTTACCACTTCCAGACGGCCCGACCAGCGCCAGCAGCTCGCCAGGGGCGCAGCGAAACGAGGCATTGAGCGGAATCGGGCCAGCCTGTTGGGCGGTCACTATCAGATCATCCACGTGACCACCTGCGCTTGCCAGCGAGCCCATAGACAAGGCCTAAGGTTGCCAGGGAAATGACCAGCAAGAGGGCAGACATGCTCGCCGCACCCTGCTCGTCAAAGGCCTGGACGCGATCATAAATGGCAATAGAGAGCGTGCGGGTCTCGCCATCAATCGCACCGCCTACCAGCAAAATCACGCCAAATTCGCCCAGTGTGTGCGCAAAGGTTAGCGCTGCCGCCGATAGGATGCCCGGCCACACCAGCGGCAATTCAATACGCCACAGGGTTTGCCATGGGCTGAGCCCACTGCACCACGCAGCCTCACGCAGGTTCGCAGGCACATGCTCAAAGGCACGCTGAATCGGCTGAATAGCAAAGGGGAGATTGGCAATCAGAGAAGCCAACAAAATACCGCTAAAGGTAAAGTTGAGCCCGCCCCCTGTCAGCGCGGCCCAGGCACCGCCTAACGGTGCATCGCGGCCAAACTGCTGGAGCAGATAAAACCCTAGCACCGTGGGCGGCAGCACCAGTGGCAGCGCAATCAGCGCCTCACACAGCCCCTTGCCACGGAACTGTGCGGTCGCCAGCACGCGTCCCCACCAAATGCCTAGGGGTAGTAAGAAGAGACAGGTAAACGCCGCGAGCCGCAGCGAAACAGAGAACGCCGACCAGTCCATTAATCGGTACTAAATCCGTGGGTTTCAAAAATCGCTTTCGCGTCCTCCTGTTGCAGCCACTCGTAAAACGCGTGAGCCACTTCTCCAGCCTGCGGCGTTAACACCATGCGCTGGCGCAGCGGCGTATGCCACGTTTCAGGCATCAACACCGCCTCGCTGCGCTCCGCCAGCGCGGGCGCGACTGCTAGCGAGTAAGCCACTAAGCCACCTCGCGCCTCGTCGGAAAGCGCAAACTGCATCGCCTGGGAGACATTCTCCCCCTGTACCCTCAGCGGTTCGCTGGCTTCCCAAAGGCCCGCCTTTTGCAACACGTCTCGGGCGGCCATGCCGTAAGGGGCGTGTTCTGGGCTGGCAATGGCGATACGCAGCCGCTGCCCCTCTGCCAAGGCGGCAATGGCCTCCTGCACGCCGGCAAGCGGCGCTTGCTCACTGGGTACGGAGTAACGGCCAGCCGGTTGTACCCAGGCTAGCCGTCCTCGGGCGTAAATCACGCCCGCGTTATCCACGTACCCCTCATCGTAAAGCGCCTGAACGAACCCTTCATCTGCTGACAAAAACAGCTCGAAGGGCGCGCCCTGGGCGATTTGACGACGAAAGTTGCCGGAGGAGCCGAAGTTAAGCCGCAGCGCGTGCCCGGTCTGCTGGGTAAACTGGGCGGCGGCTTCCTCCAGGGCGAACTGCAGGCTAGACGCCGCCGCTACAATGGGCGCGCCCGCCATCACAGGCGCGCTTAGCAGCCAACCGCACAGGAGCAGCAGTGCGCGCATTCGTTTACGCCTTCGCGTTTTCGGCGTGCTGCTCGGTAATGGCCATCACTTTCATGGTGTTGGTGCCGCCGTGGGCGTTCATGTGGTCCCCACGGGTCAGGATGACGTGATCACCCGGCTTGGCGACGCCCTGCTTCACCAACAGCGTAAGGGCTTGGTCGTTAAGCTCGGTGGCGGTCATTTCCGAGGTATCGAATGGAAGTGAGACCACGCCGCGGTACATGGCCATACGGCGCTGGGCAATCGGATTGTGGGCCAAGCCGACGATGGGCAAGCCCGAGCGGATGCGCGAGGCAATCAGCGGCGTTGTAACCAGAGGCAGTCATGCAGGCAATCGCTACCACGCCTTTCATGTGGTTTGCGGCATACATGGCGGAAAGTGCAATGGTTTCATCCGGGCGGGTAAAGCCTTCGTGGATACGGTGGCCCGACTCTTGGGCGACCCGCTCACGCTCGGCACCCAGGCACACACGCGCCATCGCTTCTACGGTTTCCAGCGGGTAGTCGCCTGCGGCGGTTTCCGCAGAGAGCATGACCGCATCGCTGCCATCCAGCACCGCGTTAGCCACGTCGAAGACTTCAGCACGGGTGGGTAGCGGCGCGGAGATCATGCTCTCCATCATTTGGGTGGCGGTAATCACCGCGCGGTTAAGCGAACGGGCGCGTTTAATCATGCGCTTTTGCACGCCGACCAGTTTGGCATCGCCAATTTCCACGCCGAGGTCGCCACGGGCCACCATTACCGCTTCGGAGGCTTCGATAATGCCATCCAGCGTGGCGTCATCGGCCACGGCTTCGGCGCGCTCCACTTTGGCAACGAGGCCAATTTCCTTGCCCTCTTCACCCAGCAAGCGGCGAGCTTCCAGCATATCCTCCGCAGTACGAGGGAAGGAGATCGCCAAGTAATCGACACCAATCTCAACGGCGGTTTTCAGGTCGGTTTTATCTTTTTCCGTTAGCGCGGGAGCCGATAGCCCGCCGCCCTGCTTGTTAATGCCTTTATGATTAGAGAGCTTGCCGCCCACCACCACCTCGGTGTGTACCTGCTTGCCCCTCTACACGGGGAACATCCAGCACCACGCGGCCATCATCCAGCAGCAGGCGGTCGCCCGCGGTTACATCATCCGCCAGGGTTTTGTAATCGCAGCCGACGCCGTGGATATCACCAGCGTCGCTATCCATGGCCATATCCAGTACAAACGGCTGGCCCTCTTCTAAATAAACCGCCCCCTCTTTAAAGCGGGCAACGCGAATTTTGGGGCCTTGCAAATCACCTAGCGCGGCCACGCTGCGGCCTAGCTGAGCGGCGATTTCACGCACACGGGCAAGGCGGCGACGATGGTCGTCCGCCGTGCCGTGGGAAAAGTTCAAGCGGACCACATCCACCCCCGCCTTCAACATGGCTTCCAGCACGCCTTCACGGTCACTGGCGGGGCCGAGGGTCGCGACAATTTTGGTACGACGAAGGGGGATATGGGTGTTTGCGCTCATAAATGTCCTAACCGTTCATAGAGTAGAGTGTCAGCTTATCAGGATAACCCAACCAAGATGCACTCGCATGCACTTGCGGTGGGCTATTCCGCTAAAGTGACGGTAACATCCAGGGGATATTCGTCACAGTTATTGCCATCCCCACCGCGATCCACCACCAGGAATTCCCCTTCGCGCTCCAGCACCGACTGAATCGCGTGCCAAGTACCGGCGCGGTAGTTCACCCCTTGGCGGCCGTCGGTGACGAACGCCTGCACCTCATTTGGCGCAATGGTGTCGCCAGGCGGTGCCACCACCACAATAAAGCGCTCCTGATGCAGCGGCATAAACGCCTGACTGCCCTGGGGGTGGCGCTCTAAAAACGTGAGATTGAGCGGCAGCGTCACTGGCTGGCTGACAAAAATATTGATCAGCGTTCGAGCGTTGTCGCCGAGGGTTTCTACCCTGGCGAGGTCGTGATGGCGCTGGGTGCGCCCGGCGTTAATCGGAAACGATGCGGAGGTGAGGGCATCGATGACGTCTCCAAAGGGCGCAAACGCCTCCGCCGTTAGCGGTTTTGCCGTCAGATTTAACATAGCATCATCCTAACGAGTGATAGTTGTGGCGGGCTTCCCAACTCAGATTTTGAGCGCCGCATGGCGGTTAACGTCTTTGTACAGCAGGTAGCGGAACGGGCCAGGGCCACCGGCGTAGCACGCCTGAGGGCAGAAGGCGCGTAGCCACATAAAGTCGCCCGCTTCCACTTCGACCCACTGCTGGTTCAAGTGATACACCGCTTTGCCTTCAAGTACGTAGAGGCCGTGTTCCATCACGTGGGTTTCATCAAACGGAATCACGCCGCCCGGCTGAAAAGTAACGATATTGACGTGCATATCGTGGCGCACGTCGTTGGGGTCGACAAAACGCGTCGTGGCCCAGCGGCCTTCGGTGCCCGGCATTTCGATCGGTGCGATCTCCTGCTCATTGGTCACGAAGGCTTTGGGCACTTCCAGACCTTCTACATACTCGTAGGCTTTGCGCACCCAGTGGAAACGCACCGGCTCGTGGGTTTCATTGCGCACCTGCCAGTGGCTGCCAGGTGGAATAAACGCGTAGCCACCTGGGCCCATCGTATGGCGCTCGCCCGCTAAAGTTAGCGTTAACTCACCCTCTACAATAAACAGCACGCCTTCCGCCTGGGGGTCTAGCTCAGGCTTATCGCTACCGCCCTCGGGCTGCACTTCCATGATGTACTGGGAGAAGGTTTCCGCAAACCCTGATAGCGGACGCGCCAGCACCCATAACCGAGTGCCCTCCCAAAACGGCAGGTTGCTGGTCACGATATCGCGCATCACCCCTTTGGGAATCAGTGCGTAGGCTTCGGTAAAGACCGCACGGTCAGCGGTGAGCTGGGTTTGCGGCGGGTGCCCGCCGGTGGGGGCGTAGTAAGTCGTTTTATTCATTATGATGCTGCCTTTTAACGAGTCGGTGCCGGATGATGCTCCGCCCAGTGGCGGGCGATGTCCACCCGGCGTGTCACCCACACTCGGTCGTGGGCTTCAATATGGTCTAAGAAGCGCTGCAGCGCGCGGAAGCGACCCGGACGGCCCAACAAACGGCAGTGCATGCCGATTGAGAGCATTTTCGGCGCCTCTTCCCCTTCGGCATACAGCACATCAAAGGCGTCGCGCAGGTAGGTAAAGAAGTGATCCCCCGTATTGAAACCTTGCGGAGCAGCAAAGCGCATGTCGTTGGTATCTAAGGTGTAAGGCACGATCAGATGGTTATGCTCAGCGCCCTGGCTATCGCTCACCTTCGTCCAAAACGGTAGGTCGTCGCCATAGTAGTCGCTGTCGTAAAGGAAACCACCTTCGTCCAAAATTAAACGGCGCGTATTGGGGCTGTCGCGCCCGGTGTACCAGCCTTCAGGCTTTTCACCGTACAAGCGCTGGAAGATCTCCATGGCTTTTTGCAGATGCTCACGTTCGACATGCTCCGGGGTTTCTTGGTAGTGAATCCAACGGTAGCCGTGGCACGCCACTTCATGGCCAAGCTCTTTAAACGCCTGGGCCACATCCGGATGGCGCTCTAGCGCCATCGCCACCCCAAATACGGTCAGTGGCAACCCACGGCGCTCGAACTCGCGCAGAATACGCCACACGCCAGCGCGGGAGCCGTATTCGTAGATGGACTCCATGCTCAGGTGGCGGTCTGGGTAGCTGGCCGCACCAATAATCTCGGACAAAAACTGCTCCGAGCCTGAATCCCCATGCAGCACGCAGTTCTCGCCGCCCTCCTCATAATTAAGCACAAATTGAACGGCGATCTTGGCCTTGCCTGGCCAGTTAGCGTGGGGCGGCGTGCGGCCATAGCCGATTAAATCGCGAGGGTAATGAGAAGTCATGGTCAGGCTCCTTCAACAAGGCAGAGCGTTTTAGTTTGTATACAAAATAGCCATTTTGAACGGCCATCGCAATTCAACTCAGGGCTAATTAATTGAGATGACGACGCTTTTCGGCTCAAAAGCACGCTAACCCTTTGAAACCTGAACACTTGGTCAACTCTACGAGCGCTAAACCGTTGCATGAAAGGGCTTGCGCATCGCAGAAAAGCGCCCTATTTTCGTATACAAGATAGAAAATATTGTTTACATGCGAGCGCCTCAACGTGCATATACGACTGATTAACCCCAACACCACGGCAGCCATGACGGCCACCATTCGTCTCGCTGCCGAGCAACTGGCCGCCCCATCGACCACCATCAGCGCCACCCAGCCTGACGCAGGCCCTGTCTCTATCGAGAGTCACTTTGATGAAGCGGTCAGCGCGGTGGGCGTGGCCGAAGAGGTGCTGAAAGGCGAGCGCGAGGGCAATATTGATGCCTACGTAGTGGCCTGCTTTGGTGACCCCGGCTTACTGGCTGCCCGCGAGCTGACCCGCGCCCCAGTGATTGGCATTGCCGAAGCCGCCTTTCACATGGCGACCCTGATTAGCACGCGCTTCTCGATTGTGACCACGCTAGGCCGTACCGGCATTATTGCCGAGCACCTTCTTGAGCAGTACGGCTTTAGCCACCACTGCCGCCGCATTCGCGCTGCGGAAATTCCGGTGCTGGATTTAGAAGATCACCCTGACGCCGCCTTTAGCCGGATCGTGCAAGAGTGCTGCCGCGCCCGCGATGAGGATGGCATCGGCGCGATTGTGCTGGGCTGTGGCGGTATGGCGAACCTAACCCACGCCATTAGCCGCGAAGTTGGCCTGCCCGTGGTGGAAGGGGTAAGTGCGGCGCTGAAGCTTGCCGAATCCCTCGTGGGACTGGGCTTACATACCAGTAAATACGGCGATTTAGATTACCCGCGCCCAAAAGCCTTTACTGGCAAGTTTGCTGATTTTTCAAATCTGACGCTGCCCCCCACACGCAGCTGAAACACGTAAAAGCAGCATAAAAACGATAACAACATAACGAATACCGCCATTAGCACAAGCGTCTCCTGGGCAGATAACTGCCCAGGTTACCAATAACATCGATAATCTTGCGAGGACGGTAACATGAGCACTTCAACCTCTGCTCTTACCTCAGATGCAGTACCGGGAGCGGCTAGCCCCGCCACCGCCAAAGCCGTTGGGGCCGAAAGCTTAGCTCCACAAAGCACCCGCATTATGGGGCGCACCTCCTACTTTTTAGCCTGGTTCGGAGGGTGTGTCTCTATCGGCACCTTCGCCATGGGCTCAAGCGTGGTGGGCACGCTCAACCTGCTTCAAGCCACCCTGGCCATCGCCATTGGCTGCTTTGTGATTGGCGTGGCGCTCGCCATTAACGGCGCCGCCGGTTACAAATATGGCATTCCGTTTATGGTGCAAGCACGCAGCGCGTTTGGTTTTACCGGCACGCGTATTCCCGGTTTGGTGCGCGCCCTGCCTGCCATCGTCTGGTATGGTTTTCAAAGCTGGATTGGCGCAGGTGCCCTCAACATGGTGTCGGCGACGCTGTTTGGCTTCGACAACCTAATCTTCTACTTCATTGCTTTCCAGTGCTTGCAAATTGGCCTTTCGGTACTCGGCTTTCAGGGTATTAAGTGGCTGGAAAATATCGGCAGCGCCTTTATTCTCTGCTCGCTGATGTACATGTTCTACGCCACGGTGCAGCGCTACGGTGATGAGCTTTCCACCAGCCTGTTGACCATGGAAGGCTCTTGGGGGATGCCCTTCTGGAGCGCCACCATGCTGTTTTTGGGCATCTACAGCACCATGATGCTGAATGTGAGCGATTACTCCCGTGAGCATAAAAAAGGCACTGGCCAAGGGCTATTAACCACCATTTACGCGATGTCGATTCTGCCCTGCACGCTGTTTATGGGCCTAATTGGCTACATGGTGTCGCAAGCCACCGGCACCGCCGACCCCATCCAGGTATTTGCCAACGCGGTGGATAACACGCCGCTACTGATGATCACACTGCTGTTTATCGCCTTCGCCCAAGTGACCACCAACGTACTCAATAACGTGGTGCCGCCCACTTACGTGCTGATGGACGTGTTCAAGCTCAAGCTTCCCCGTCGCCACCGTCATTGTGGGCCTGCTGGCTTTCGCTACCTTCCCCTGGAAGCTGGTGCAGCCTGAATCGGCCGCAGGGTTGCAGCTCTTTGTACAAACCTACTCCGCGTTCCTTGGCCCCATCTTCGCCATTCTGGTGGTGGACTACTACGTGATTCGCCGCCGCACGCTGGATATCGGCAAGCTCTACGATGAAAACGGCCCCTATCAAGGCATTAACCAAGCGGCGCTGATAGCGACAGCGGTAGGTATTGTCGCAGCGCTCTCTTTCTCGGCGGTCTCTTGGTATGCCAGCCTCATTCCTGCCGGACTGACCTACTACCTGCTGATGAAACACTGGCCCGCCTGCCAGCGATTCACTCAGTAACTCGCCTTGCCAACGCCTGCCACCCTCGCGTGGCAGGCGACCATTTCCGGATAAAGAGCCTTGCAATGAATGAACAACCCAGCCAAAGCGACCTAAACATCCAGCAGATTGATCCAACGCTCTATAACGAAGACCTCGCCCCGCTAAAGCCAGAGCACCGCACCTGGGGCGCTTTTGAGATTTTTAACGTCTGGTCCAACGATATTCAAAGCCTGTTTGGCTACACCCTGGCAGCTTCGCTGTTTCTCTCTTATGGCCTTAACGGCTGGGCTGTGATGGCCGCGATTATTCTAGCCGGGATTATCGTCATGTTTCTGGTCAACCTGACCGGCAAACCCAGCGTGAAATACGGCATTCCCTTCCCGGTCATGGTGCGCGCCAGCATGGGCGTGCGTGGTGCCAACCTGCCCGCCATGCTGCGCGCTATCGTGGGTATTTTCTGGTACGGCGTGCAAACCTACTTCGCCTCCACCGCCGTGGCTCTGCTAATCACCGCGCTGTTTGGCGTGGGCAACGGGGGTACGTTCCTCGGCCTTTCCGGGGTGGCGTGGCTTTCCTTCGTCATCGTGTGGCTGTTTCAGATCGCGATTTTTTGGCAGGGCATTGAGCGCATCAAACACTTCCTGAACTGGGCAGGCCCACTGGTCTATGTGGTAATGGTGGTGTTGATGATCGTGGTATGGGTACAAGCCGGTAGCGAGCTACTGCCCGCCATTGACACCATCTTCAGCGGCAACGGTGAGCAGGGTGGCCTAGGGGCGTTTCTCGCCATTGTGGGTACGATGGTCGCCTACTTCGCTGCAGTGGTGATCAACTTCGGGGACTTTACCCGGTTTGTAAAAACCGAGCGCCAGATGAAGCTAGGCAACCTGCTGGGCCTGCCCTTGAACGTGGCGTTCTTCTGTTTATTGCACTGATTATTACCGCAGGCACGCTAGTACTGTTTGGCGAAGCGCTGACCAACCCGGCGGATATTGTGGAGCGCGTCGATTCGCTGCCGCTGACCATTGTGGCTGCCCTCACCTTCTTTGCCGCTACGGTGGGTATCAACCTCGTTGCTAACTTCATCCCCCCCGCCTACGACTTAGCCAACCTGTTCCCGAGCAAAATCAGCTTCAAGATGGGCGGTTTGATTACCGCCGTGATTGCCTTTTTCGTCGGTGCGCTATGGATCTCGGTGATCAGCCAAATTGGCGTGCCGGGCTTTGTAAATGCGCTGGGCGCTATCGTCGCGCCGTTCTACGGCATCATCGTGGTGGACTACTACCTGATCAAACGCCAGCACCTTAATATGCAGGAGCTGTTTTCCTCAGCCCCCGGCAGCGCCTACTACTACGTCAACGGCTGGAACACCCGCGCTCTTATCGCCTTTGGCGTGGCGGCGATGTTCTCGCTCTCTACCGTATTGGTACCGGCCTTAGCCAGCTTAGGCGGCTATGGCTGGCTGATCGGCGCGGGCTTGGGTGGGGTGTTCTATTACGGGCTGATGAAGCGGTTTAAGGCAGCGCCTGTGATGCCTGAGCAGAAAGCGGGCTAAGCCATGTAGTGATGACTCACCGCACCACAGTCATTCGGAACAGTTAAAAAAGCAAAAAAACCTAAGCCCTTGATTTTAATCACATAAAATCAAGGGCAAACGTCCAATACCTAAGACACAACCCACATCAGAAACGTCCACTGGGGCAACTTGTTTATCGTTGATTGGCAGTAATTTATTAGTGAATCTTTACGTTATACCCAAGTACTCTCAGTCCTTTACTCATTCAGCAATTCCTAGGTGGACAAAGCTCTGGCCTCGCCCACCATTGAAGGCCAGCCTCCAGAGCTTAGGCAGGACTACCTCTATTTTGGCTATAGAAGTCTTCATAAGGTTGCCTTGTACTATCTTTCACTTCGTTGTAATAGTAGACATGTAAGAACTAATCAGCTTGCCACTCAACAGGAACATCTTCATTGAGCCATACAGGACGGCATGCAGGAGCTTTGCTAGCAACATTTTTCAGATAAATGATGCCATTAAAACTTTCTCACAATACTCCATATATTTTCCTATGGAATCTTCACTCTAGACTTGCAGGGAACTTTGATATGACAGCATACAATTAGAACTACTGATTTAAAACCAACTCATATCAAGTTTAAAACTCACAACCAAACTATTACATTTAAACATCGTCAACATCCAACACCTCATGCTCTTTAGCCTTAAGATGCTGCTGCACAAATTTTATATCCAAAAAATGCCCAAAAATAAATTTTAAATAAAGAGAACTTAGAATACGTGGTTGATAATTAGATTTATTTGCCTTCTGAAAAGACTGACGAATTGATAGTGACATTTTATATTCCGAAGTTTGGCCTGTCTTACGTGAAATCTGTATCCTTAATGCTGTATTTAACAAACTCACAGCTACCCTAAACAAGACATCCGACTCAGGGCAGCCTATTCTTTCCAACTTGTAGGAAACGAAAACAGGAATAGTATCCAACACAAAATCAAGCTCTCTGCTTTCAACAATATAATCAGAGTATTTATCAAGAAGACCTTTTAATACAGTAAGGCTTAAGATATCAAACCTAAGGAGAAGATCCCTAAAATCATCATGAAGAGGTATTAATGGCAAACAACCATCTGCATGTAAACCTAATCCATACACTCGATCATCAAAACACACTTCACGAGCAAACTCTGAAGAATAAACATGCATAGAATATATTTTGACACCATAACCAGATACAAAACCTCCAATCAAATTATCAATGGTCAACCAATGTAGGTGTTAGCATTACTGAGCAATATCGTATAAAAAACTGTCTCATCTATACCGCCTTTAAGAGCATTAAGCTCTTGAGGTATATCTACATGCAAAATACTTGAGACATCAAAAACTTTAGCTGAATTTAGGATTAGCTCAAGACCAGATACAAGGAATCCGTAATTATTTTCAACATCTTTCTTTAACGTCCTAAACAAGTTGCCCTGCCTATCCACCCCCATAGACATATAGTCATCAGAAGTGATTACTTCTAGAAACTCTTGAAGATGGTCCCTAGTTTGCTCCGTTATGTAAAAAATCCTCCTTGACATTGCATCAGAAAACCAGTCAGAGCTACATATACTGCCGTATAAATATCTACAACAAACTCTTCTGGACTATTGGAACCACTCTTTTCTACAACTATCGATTTTACTATATCAGGATCAGTAAAAAGCTGAACTGCTGCCCGTACAGGTTCGTGAGTGGAAATAGCATTGCCTTTCATCAACAATGGTATACCTGGAGAAGAAAAAAGATCGTCATTTTTATTAGATGAAAGCCTTTGAAGGTACTCTTGCATAGAACTGAATAGCTTAGATTTATCGCTAGGCAGTTCAAGCATATGAAATGCATCATTGCCATCGTTCAAATCATGTCTTATCTCACATGAAATCTGTAATGCTGCAACATATGGTTCAAGCTTTTCATGCAAAATAATGTCTTGAGGGAACGTCTTATCTATATGACCAACTTCAAGATTTAAAAGAGCCTTCCCAATTGGGCTATCTGAACGTATTATATATTCGCTATCGGGATAATCCCCCCCATTCACTACGATGACCTTTTTTCGTCTTCTCCCATGTGTATACGAGAACGCCTGTACGGCATGTCCAACATTTTTTGGCTTCGGATTTAAATTATCCTTCCCTTTTTTTGTAAGAGTATGACCAAAGTGAAGACCACTATATACCTTCGAAGTTTTAATAGGATTATTTAAGAAAAAGCTGACTAAAATCTCCTCAACTTTCTGAAAATCACAAAAATTAAACATAAATGCAAGCAACTGCACAGAGTCTTCATCATCAATATCTAAAATTTTATCATCGAGTGAATTTAAGAAACCTTTTATATCTTTATCAAGCCTAACCAGTATGTGACATTTTTGTAATAAATATCGAGTAAAATCTCGTCTAATCGCCAATGCTCTTTCAATAGAGTTAAGAGCAGAAACATAATCATTTTCGTAGACTTGAAGGTGTGCTTTAAGCGCCCAATAGAAGCTAGAGTCCTCAGCATCATTATGCAGCTCTGTCATCCTTGCTTTAAAACTCACAAATTGGTGGCTATTATAAAGGGCTATTAAATGCTCTTGCATTAATGGTGAAAGCCATGGATCTTGCTGGGGTAGGACTCCATCAAGCATTTCACAAGCTTCGCTATGAAGACCTAGACGGTTTAAATTATTTATTATCTTAATCGTAATCAATGGATTTGCACTTACAAAAAAATCATCTCCTGTCTTCAGTAATTTAATATAGCCTGATACATCACTCTTAATTTCAAACTGATTGCTAGCTATGGTTGTTTCCAGCAACAAAATTACAAAATTTCTTGTAGCTTCATCAATATCATTTGATAGGCCGCCACCAACTTCAATCCAGCTAACGATATCACTACGATCAAGGTATTCAATAGCAAGCAATGCTTTTTCTGTTTCAACTTCTCTTGATCCAAGGAAGCTGGCTCTAAAATTCATCAGCTCTTCTTTGCTTTCACTAAGAAGGTAAGCCTCCTTGATTGTTCCCTCTAGACGGCTAAAATCACCATTTTTATGTGCATACAAAAAGGCAGCATAGTCAGAATGATCATTTTCCCACTTTGCTACATAATACCATGTCAAGTCATGTAGCTCTTTACAATCAGAGCCAGTATAAGAGAGTAAAGGAATCGCTATATTGAAAACCCTTCGATCCCTACCTTCACATTCTTTTATTAGGTTAGCAACTGGTTCAAAAAGCTCTTCTATAGAGTCTTTTATTTTTTTCTCAATTACCCAATAATGCCTTTCTTTTAGGTCTTGACTGAGACATTGAGCTAGAGCTATATAGTATACAACTTTAGCTTCATAGGTTTCATATGTTGATTTCACTTTCTGTGCTAATTTCAGAGCTGTTTCAGCATTTTCTACTCTAAAACAACCTTTTGTGATGGCAAGCATTTCAATATCAGATAAACTATTATTGCTTGCCTCACGCAATAATTCTTCTTGACTCGCTAAGAATTCGTAAAATTGACATTTCGCTAACTGGCCCGGCAACTCTTCTGCCTTAAATATCTCATCGGCCTCATCTCGCTTTTTCAAGATAAATCTTAACCTAATTATCAATGATAAAAATATATCTCTTTCATCTGGACTTCTACTACCATAATAACATCTAGTTAGTTCAGCATGAATTTCACTTGACTCTGAAACATCAATTAGCCCAGAGATAACTTTCATTACACTAAAGTAAGTCCAAAGTTCCTTACCTGTGCTTCCAGTGCTTTCTATTGTTTCGATTAATTCTCTAGCACCAAAGCTGTCTCCTCTACCTATGAGCTCATAAAATTTAATTGTTACCTGCTTCATTTTTTCAGGTGTTAAATTTTTATATTCGTTATAAACTCCAACAATATTGTGGCCGTTACCATTATGCTCTTGTGAAACCTGTTCATTGATATTTACTTGATTGCTAGCAACGTGACTAGTGGCATGACCACCCTCACTCCACAGAGCTTTTTTGAGTTGAGATATAACTTTCAGCATTAGTAACCCCCTTGCTTAAAATCCAAGTTATCTCTAACCATTTTTAACGCCAACCACATTATCACCTATGCCATTATGAGTTTGTATGATCCTCTGGTCAGTTTTATTAGCATCGATTCTTTCCATAACTTCAACTATCTCTTTAGAGGATTCTACTTCTTGTTTAATGTATCTCTCACTCAATCTCTCTAATTTTTATTTTTCATTAAGCTCTAATATTTTCTCTGCCAATAATTTAAGCTTTGCTTCGTCTTCACTAATCCGCTTAGAGAGTTCATCGACAAGATAGTCCTTGGTGAGGGCTACCCCTTTATCAAGCCCTTTATAAATAACATTGGCGACCACACCACTTAAAACAGACATGCCAAAATCAACCATTTTAATCACCTATTATTGAATTTTATGAGTTGAGTCGAGAATAAAATAGTTACTCATCATTATCAAGGCACAGTGAAACCTTACCAGAATATAACTCTCTGTTTTTAAATTAAAAATCGTTTATTCTTGCGAAAAAAACTGTGTTGCCCTTTTGGTATCGGATGTTACAACATAGATAACCACCAAAAACGCCACCGGATAAGCTCCGGTGGCGTTTTTATGTTAGTGGGGAGTCTTGAGAAGCGGCTTAGCCGTCATTAAAGCTGAGCAGAACTGGGTCGCTACGCGCCAAAAATCTGCTGCAGATCCGGTACGTTCTCTTCCTCTTCAACCATGGAGAGCGAGGCTTCGATGGCTTTGAGGTGGCGGCTCATAAAGGCTTTGGCGCGTTCGCCGTTGCCGGTTTCAAGATAGCCAATCAGGTCGTCGTGATCGTGGGATTCGCAGCCTAGGTGGCCGCGATGGCCGTAAACGGCGAGGATCAGCGATGAGCGCGAGCAGAGGCGTTCAACGAATTCCGCCAGGGTGGCGTTGCCGGAAAGCTGCGCGAGACGCACGTGAAAATCCGCCGAAAGACGAATCGCCACACTCTGCTGACCGCTGCGTAGAGCTTGGCGTTCCTCACGTGCCATGTCGCGAAGCTCCGCTGCCGCCGCTGCGTTCATTCGCCTGGCCACATCGGGCATTAGCCCGCACTCGATCAACTGGCGGGCATCGAACACGTCTTTCGCTTCATCGGCAGTGGGACGCGTTACGCTGGCCCCACGACGCGGGGTCAAGGTAACGAGCTGCTCCAGCGCCAGCCGCTGGAGGATTTTACGAATCCCCGTGCGGCTAATACCGAATACTTCCGCTAGCGCATCTTCGCGCAGCCGAGCACCGGGCTTAAGGCGCTGCTCCACAATGGCATCGCTCACTGACCGGTAAATCGCTTCGTGGCGCTCATCGCCCTCTTTGTCAGAAGGCCTCCGTTTTAACGCCGCCTGCGCATCACTCATAGTGTCTCCTGTCTGCGACTCTGATTACTCCTCCCAGGCCGCAATGATATCGCGCTCTTCGTCCCTCATGTTGGTGATATTACCAAGCGGCATGTAGCGACTGCCAACAACCTGTTGGATTTGCGCCTTGTGACCAAGAATATCGTCCCAGCTATCAAAGGCATAGCCTGCAGGCGGCGCGGAGAAACCGGCATGTTCAGGGTTGCGGGCATGGCACTGGGTGCAGTGTTGTTCAATGAGCCCAGATATCTGCGCTTGCGTGGGCGCTCCGCCAGCGCCTTCTACGGCGGCACGTGGGCTGGGCGCTGCCACCCAGAACGCGAGCAAAATCAGCCCAACGCCTACTGCAGGGTAGGCAGGCTGAATTTTGCCAGCATGCATCAGCACAAAGAACTGACGAATCAGCGCTCCGGCAAAGATAAACAGCACCATCACTACCCAGGAGAGCTCATGGGAGTAGATAAAGGAGTAGTGATTACTCACCATCAGCAACACCACGGGCAGCGTGAAGTAGGTGTTGTGCACCGAACGCTGCTTGCCGCGCTTGCCGTCTAGCGGGTTGGGGGTCTCCCCCGCTTTCATGGCTTTTACCATGCGGCGCTGGCCGGGAATAATCCAGAAGAAGACGTTGGCCGACATCGCCGTGGCCATCACCGCGCCGGTGAGCAGAAATGCCGCCCGCCCGGTAAACATCTGGGTGCTTAGGTAGGCAACCACCACCATCATCACCGCTACGGCAATACTCAGCAGGCCATCGCGCTCCATGTTGGGGCTGATGCGCTTGCACAGCTCGTTGTAAACCACCCAACCGCCTAGCAGGAACCCAAGCGCCAGCAGGTTGGCCTGCCAACCGGTCAGGTTAGCCGCCCAAGCCCAGTTGCTGTCCGGGTTCACTAAGTAGAAACCGGGGTTCACCATGTAGAGAATGACGAACAGCGCGAAACCCGATAGCCATGTGGTATAGGCTTTCCAGAACGACCAGTGCAGGTCGTTGGGCAGCTTGGCCGGGGCCGTGGCATATTTCTGGTTATGATAGAAACCGCCACCATGCACAGCCCACATCTCCCCAAAAACACCCTTTTCACGATCTTCAGCGGCTTTGGGAGTGCGCAGGCCGTTATCCAGCATCACGAAGTAGATCGACTCGCCGATCCAAGCAATCGCTGCGATCACGTGTAACCAGCGCAGCAGTAGATTCATAAACTCGATGATATACGCTTGCATGCCTAGTCCTCTTAGCTACCACGGTAAGTGGAGTAGCCGTAGGGCGAAAGCAGCAACGGTACATGATAGTGCTGGCTAGCATCGGCTACGCCGAAGCGCAGCGGAATAACGTCTAAAAAGCGCGGTTCAGCGGCTTCTACCCCTTGAGCGCGCAGATAGTCTCCAGCGTGGAACACAAGCTCATACTCGCCTGGCGTTAGCGCATCGCCTTCTAAAATGGGGGCATCGCAGCGGCCATCGCTATTAGTAACGGTGGTGCCTAAATGCTCGCGGCTGCCGTCCGCTAGCCGAAAAACCTCAATAGTAATGCCTTGGCCGGGCTGCCCTTTGGCGGTATCCAGCACGTGGGTAGTTAAGCGTCCCATAGCCACTCCTCAATCATTGGATTTGTTGACGTTATTTAACCTATTGGTCAAAGAGTACCGTTGATGCTATTTATTGTATACAGTAATTCCGTTTATGCACCACAGGAGAGTATCAGTGCCTCATCCAACCTCATTACAACTATCACCCGCCCCGAGCCAATGCAGCCTTGAAGCCTTTGTGCAACATTATGGCGATGTTTATGAGCACTCGCCCTGGGTGGCCGAGGCTACTTGGCAACACGGCTTAAGCGAATCTCATGACGCACCAGATGCGCTGGCAGAGCTGATGGGATTAATGCTTCAGCAGGCCACCTCTGAGCAGCAAATTGACGTGATTCAGGCCCACCCAGATCTCGCGGGCAAAGCCGCCTTGGCCGGTGAGCTTACCCAAGACTCAACCAATGAGCAGGCAGGCGCTGGGCTGGATCAGTGCTCACCTAAAGAGTTTGCTCGCTTTGAACAACTAAATGCGGCATATAAAGAAAAATTTGGCTTCCCTTTTGTGATCGCGGTGAAAGGGCTGGACCGCTACGACATACTCGCGGCGTTTGAAGAACGCCTAGAGAACGGCTTAGCCCAGGAGCGCGAAACTGCTATTAAGCAAATTATTCGCATTGCTCGCTTCCGTCTGAGAGCACGCGCTGGCGAGGCGTAGCGCTTTGACCAGGCGGCGCTTTGATCGGGCGGCATACTGCAGCATTAAATATGGCTGGTTGACCCTAAGGGTAATTGCATTTATATCTTGTATACGATTCTATTCGTTTATGGATGCAACAGCATAATGCCACTCATGTTTAATAACGCAATAAAGGCTCACTATGTCTCCTCCGCCCGATCCAAAAACAAATCCAACGCGCACCATTAACCAAAACCCTGACGCCATGCCCCACTTACCCAAGGCAATACCGCTTGGGTTGCAGCACATCATGGCCATGTTCGCCGGTAACGTAACGCCACCTATCATTATTGCCGGTGTGATTGGCGCTTCTCCTGCTGAGCAAATTTTTCTCATCCAAGTAGCGTTGTTTGTAGCAGGCGTTTCTACCCTGGTACAAACCATTGGTATTGGCCCTATTGGCGCACGCTTGCCGATTGTGCAAGGCACGAGCTTTGGTTTTCTCCCTGTTGCTTTACCCCTTGCTAAAGCGTTTGGCCTTCCTGCTGTGCTAGGTGCTTCGTTTGTCGCGGGGCTGCTACAAATTCTACTTGGCGCTTTTTTGAAAAATATTCGCCACTGGTTCTCCACCGTTGTGACCGGTATTGTTCGTACTGCTGATCGGTATTACGCTGATGCCGGTGGGGCGAACTACGCCGCTGGCGGGGTCGGTGCTGATGACTTTGCTTCTCCATCTAACTTGCTGCTGGCATTGTTTGTGCTGAGCGTCACCATCGCAGGGCGTCAATGCGGCAAAGGATTTATTAAAGCGTCCTCTATTCTCTTTGGGCTAGTAGCAGGCTATTTGGTGGCTATTGCGCTGGGTAAGGTAGACTTTACCTCGCTCACTAGCGCTGCTTGGTTTGCCCTGCCCAAACCTCTTGAGTATGGCATGACCTTCTCAGGCACCGCGATTCTAGGCATGACCCTGATTATGTTCGTTGTGGGCTTAGAAACAATCGGCAATATCTCTGCCATTACCACCGGCGGTGCGGGCCGCCCAGCGAAAGATAGCGAGCTTTCCGGCGGTGTCATGGCGGATGGCGTGGCAACCTCGTTTGCGGCTATCTTTAATACGCTGCCCAATACTGCTTACGCGCAAAATGTGGGATTAATCACCCTGACGGGGGTAGTGAGTCGCCATGTAGTCACCATCGGCGGTTTACTGCTGATTGCGATGGGTCTTTTCCCTAAGCTCGGTGGCTTAGTCGCTGCTATGCCCCACGCCGTACTAGGCGGTGCGGGTGTGGTGATGTTCGGCATGATTGCATCGGCAGGTTTAAAAATTATCAAGGAGTGCGAACTGGATCAGCGCAATATGTTGATTATCGCGGTGTCACTCAGCTTGGGCATTGGCTTACCGGCGGTGGAAGCCATTTCGGAAACGATGCCAGGGCAGTTAGGGCTGTTGTTGAAGTCGGGCTTGGTACCTGCCGCACTAGCGGCGCTGCTGTTAGACGCTATCTTGCCGGGCAAACCTGACCGCAAAGAGAAGCTAGCGAAGGGCCAAGCAGCCAGTCAAACACAGCCATAACCTTTAACGAAGCGTGTTTGCTAGCAACAAAAATGCCGCGCTCATCAATGGCGCGGCATTTTCGTTCAAGCCTAGCGGTTTAGTGTTTGGCTGTGTCTGCTGCTTTCTTGGTAACTTCTTCGGCTTTCTTTTGACTCTCTTGCATAAAGCTTTGGCTGAGAGAGGTCACTTTTTCAGAGTCCCCTTTCATACGCTCTATCAAATCAGCCGCCACTTTCTGTTGGCTCTCCATCGCCTTTTTGAAGCTATCTGCATCTTTTACATCTAGCCAAGTACGCGCTTGTGAAATGGTCATATCAGAGTAAGCGCGGGCGGCATCAATTTGGGCGCTGACCAGTTGCTCATAATAATCCAGCGCTGCGAGCGTATACGAACGCATCGGTGATGCTAAGATGGATTCAAACTGCTGATTGGTTTTCTCTGTAGTCTTGTTCATTACGCACTCTCCTTGGGTGAGCTAGCGAATCGGCATACCCAGCAGGTGGCCGATGGTTGGCAATGACTGTATTACACCCAAGCTAGCAGCGCTTTTTGTGCAGCGCAACATGATTTTTCATCATGCTACATGCTCAGCTTATCTAACGCTCACCGAACATAACGCAACGGCTTTTTTAACGGTTACCGAACAGGTGCTTACGGGCTTCATCATCCATAACAACGCCTGCTTGCGGGTTAATATCCTCGACTAATGCGTACGCTTTTCGTACAGCAGGACGTTGCGATACCTCTTCAAACCAGCGTTCAAGATCGGGGAACTCTTCCAAGGTTTGACGCTGCTTCTCCCAGGGCACAATCCAGGGGTAGATCGCCATATCCGCAATGGAGTAGCGGTCGCCGCCAACATAATGCTGCTGAGAGAGCCGTTGATCCAGCACGCTGTAGAGCCGGTTGGTCTCGCGTACATAGCGCTCTAGGGCGTACTAAATTTTCTGCGGTGCGTAGTGGCAAAAGTGATGGTTCTGGCCCGCCATAGGGCCAAGCCCACCCACCTGCCAGTGCAGCCACTGCAGTACTACATAGCGTTCTCGCCCTTCTGCTGGCAGAAATTGCCCTGTCTTATCGGCGAGATATTCAAGAATCGCACCTGACTCAAACAGCGCCATCGGCTGGCCGCCGTCTTGGGGGGAGTGGTCAACAATGGCGGGAATGCGGTTATTAGGAGCAATGGTTAGAAACTCAGGGGCAAACTGCTCGCCGCGGCCAATGTTAACGGGCTTAACACGGTAAGCCAGCTTTGCCTCTTCAAGCATGATGGAGATTTTATGGCCATTCGGGGTTGTCCAGTAATACAGGTCAATCATTGCCATCTCCTTTCACACTAACGGACTACGCCGTTAGTGTTGCCTGTGGGTGTTAGGCGGCCAGTGGCCGCCTTACCTATTATAGATCACGAATCGTCATGGCTTTGCCAGCGACTGCATCATGCACCTCTAGCATACGCGCAAACCACGCTGCCACAGGGTCACTTTCTTCTACGAGCGGCTCGGTAGAAACGGTATAGGCCCACATCATGCTGCCAAACAGCAAGTAATCCGCACCGCTGGGCGTTTCACCATCCAAAAATAGGCTCTCTTTCAGTTGAGCGCTTACCGGTACCAGTGCCTGTTTAAGCTGCTGGCGCCCCTGCTCCGGATTGCTGACGGCTTCTAAGGTAGCGCCAAAACGCGCCTCCCGGGTTTTACGGAAGTAAGCGCGGTCATCAGGGTGAATTGCCTCTAAGAGATCTAACACCACAATCTTGAACAGCGCAGGCGTAATGCTTCGCTCTACCAGCTGTTTAAAAAACATCACGCGCTGAAGGCTTACACCCTCGCCCAGCACCGGGGCTTCGGGGTAGGCGCGGTCCAGATAGCGCATGATCTCGAAGCTATCGGTCACTACCGTGTCGCCATCGGTCAACACGGGCACTTTGTCGTAGTTGGCAAACGCCAGCGCCTCTTTTTCTTGGAAACGCCAGGCTACTGTTGCGTAGTCCAACCCCTTTATGGGCAAGCGCCATACGTACCCGCCAGCAATAAGGCGAAAAGCGTAGGCGCTCATCACGGCCGCAGAGGTCATAAAGTGTTATTGCCATATTGTTAGTTCTCCTTTTTTACAGGGGTCAATCCGCTACCTACAGTGAGTCTAAGTGATTAGCGACGCAAGCGACGTTCGTAACCCACCGCGCGAAGGCCTGCTGCACTGTCTATTAGTCTAATGACTGTTGCTGTATTAACACTCTGATGTAATGTTTAAAACATCTTAAAAACAACATGTTAAATTAAAACGACCGCTTAAATCATGCTCAAAACGGCCCACATTAACTGGTAAGACCAATTTTCCAATGTAGTCATTCTGCCCGCCTAACCGTATCTTTCACGCTGACCCAACTATCATTGAAATGACAAGTTGGCTACTGCGGAGCATACCAAATCAATAACAAGGGGCCGTTCCTCCCATGAATGAAACTATACTCGCTCTACTGGCATTTCTGCCGCTATTGCTGGCTGGGATTTTGCTCATAGGCTTTAAAATTCCTGCCAAAATAGCGATGCCGATTGTCTTCCTTACGGCAGCCATTATTGGTCTGACCGCATGGGATATGTCGTTTAGCCGCGTGGCGGCATCCACTATACAGGGCCTCATCCAAACCGCTGGCCTGCTGTGGATTATCTTCGGCGCTATCTTGCTGCTCAACACGCTAAAGCACTCGGGCGGTATTACTGCCATTCGTAACGGCTTTTCGGGCATTAGCCCAGACCGTCGCGTACAGGCGCTGATTGTTGCTTGGTTGTTTGGCTGCTTTATTGAAGGCGCGTCCGGTTTCGGTACGCCGGCGGCCGTGGCAGCCCCGCTGATGGTGGCATTAGGCTTCCCAGCACTGGCGGCGGTGGTCGTGGGTATGATGATCCAATCCACGCCAGTGTCGTTTGGCGCCGTGGGTACGCCTATTGTGGTGGGTGTGGGCAGCGGCTTGAACCGTGCCGACATTACCGCGCAGCTAGAAGCGAACGGCTCTACCTGGGACGTGTTTTTCCAGCAGGTGACCAGCTCTGTCGCGATCACACACGGTATCGTTGGTATTTTAATGCCACTGATTCTGGTACTGGTGATGGTGCGCTTCTTCGGTGCCAACCGCTCTTGGAAAGAAGGGCTGTCTATTACGCCTTTCGCGATCTTTACCGGTATTTCCTTCGTGGTGCCTTACATGCTGGTGGGCGTGCTGCTTGGGCCGGAATTCCCCTCCATGATTGGCGCGATGGTGGGCTTAGCGATTGTGGTGCCTGCTGCACGTAAAGGCTTCCTGCTGCCCAAAGATACCTGGGACTTCCCAGAATCGACCGCTTGGCCGGATGAGTGGATCGGCAACTTGCAAATCAAGCTTGACGATGTGGCCGGTAAAGCACCGATGTCGACCTTTAAAGGTTGGGTGCCTTACGTACTGCTCGCTCTGTTCCTGGTGGCCTCACGCACCATCGAGCCGCTCAAAGCTGCGTTAACCTCCATCAACCTGAACTGGGCTGATATCTTCGGCGAAGCAGGCGTTAGCGGTGGCATCCAGCCGCTCTACCTGCCCGGCGGTATCATCTTAGCGGTCGTGCTGGTGACTTACTTCCTGCACCGCATGAACCCACGCCAGCTGAGTGCTGCGGTATCAGAATCGACCAAAACCATTTTTGGTGCGGGCTTCGTCCTGATCTTCACCGTGCCAATGGTACGGATCTTGATTAACTCTGGCGTTAACGGTGCCGATTAGTCTCAATGCCCGTCATGATGGCGCAAGCGGTGGCTAACGGTGTGGGCGGTATCTACCCGTTCTTTGCCCCGGCGGTGGGGGCCATGGGCGCCTTTTTTGCAGGCTCCAATACGGTGTCTAACCTGATGCTGGCGGAGTTCCAGTTTAGCGTGGCCGAAACGCTTGGGCTCTCCACGGCGATGATGGTCGCACTGCAAGCCGTGGGTGCTGCCGCAGGTAACATGATCGCAACTCACAACGTCGTGGCGGCGTCTGCTACCGTCGGCCTACTCGGCCGCGAGGGCACCACCATTCGTAAAACGATCATCCCGACCATCTACTACCTGGTCTTCACCGGCATTATCGCGCTGATCGCGTTTTATGTCTTAGGTGTGACTGACCCGCTGATGTAAGGAGTAGCTTTACCCCACGATAGGAACGCCTGGGTAGCCTTAGGGCTACCCAGCACTATATTTAAAAAGACGAATCTCTCCCTCACCGACCACTCTCGACACTTTATGAAAAATACTTCCAAAAGCACCCACATATTATGGAAATATTTTCCATCAAGTGATTAGATAGCTGTCTATCCTCCTCACCCAGAGGAGTTACCATGAATATCCTATTCGACGAGCGCCTTGATGGTGAGCTTGTCCGCCGTGATAAAGCTGAGGTGCTTAGCGACCTGCAAGGCGCCGTGCCCTCATTAACGCTGCTGCATCGGGAAGAAGATTTACGCCCTTTCGAGTGCGATGGCTTAGCCGCTTACCGCGTGCTGCCGATGTTGGTGGCCCTGCCGGAAACGCTGGCACAGGTCGAAGGCCTGTTAAAGCGCTGCCATGCACTGGGCGTACCAGTGGTGACCCGAGTCGCAGGCACCGGCCTTTCCGGTGGCGCGCTGCCGCTTGAGCAGGGCGTGCTGCTGGTCATGTCGAGGTTCAACCAAATTATTGCCGTTGACCCCGACGCGCGCATTGCCCGCGTTCAGCCTGGGGTGCGCAACCTTGCCATTTCCGAGGCGGCCGCCCCTTACGGGCTTTACTACGCCCCGGACCCCTCTTCGCAAATCGCCTGCTCAATTGGCGGCAACGTCGCCGAAAATGCCGGCGGCGTGCACTGCCTGAAGTACGGCCTCACCGTGCATAACGTGATGCGGGTGGATGTGCTGACCATTGAAGGCGAGCACATGACGCTGGGCTCTGAAGCCCTGGATGCGCCCGGCTTTGATCTCGTGGCCCTGATGAACGGTTCAGAAGGCATGCTCGGGGTGGTCACGGAAATCACCGTGAAGCTGCTGCCCAAGCCGGAAACCGCCAAAGTGCTGATGGCCAGCTTCGATGATATCGAAAAAGCGGGCAGCGCGGTGGGCGACATCATTGCCGCAGGCATTATCCCCGGTGGCCTGGAAATGATGGATAAGCTCGCCATCAAAGCCGCCGAAGATTTCATCAAGGCAGGCTACCCCGTGGAGGCCGAAGCCATTCTGCTCTGTGAGCTGGACGGTGTGGAAGCCGATGTGGACGACGACTGCGACCCCGTGCGCCGCGTACTGGAAAAGGCCGGAGCCACTAACATTCAACGGGCGCGGGACGAGGCCGAGCGCGCCAAGTTCTGGGCCGGACGCAAGAATGCCTTCCCTGCCGTAGGCCGTATGTCACCCGACTACTACTGCATGGATGGCACCATTCCCCGCCGCGAGCTGCCGCGCGTGTTGAAAGGCATTGCCGCACTTTCAGAAGAGAGCGGCCTGCCCGTGGCCAACGTATTCCACGCGGGTGACGGCAATATGCATCCGCTGATCCTGTTCGATGCCAACAAAGAGGGCCAGCTTGCCCTGGCTGAAGACGTAGGCGGCAAGATCCTGGAGCTATGCGTAGCCGCCGGTGGCTCGATTACCGGCGAGCATGGCGTGGGGCGCGAAAAAATCAACCAGATGTGCAGCCAGTTCCAGCCTGATGAGCTGACGGTCTTCCACGCGCTAAAAGCGGCGTTCGACCCCAAACGGCTGCTCAACCCAGGGAAAAACATTCCCACCCTGGCGCGCTGTGCCGAATTTGGCGCGATGCATGTGCATAACAACGAGTTACCGCATCCAGAACTGCCACGCTTCTGATGCTATAAGGATCGACCATGACCGAACTAGCGATACACGCTGCCGACCTGGATATCGCCAATGAGCTGTGCGAACAGGTTCGTAGCGCCTACCACGACCGCACCCCGCTACGCATTGTAGCGGGCAACACCCGGGCCTTTTATGGCCGCCCGGTGGAAGGCACGGAACTCAATGTCGCAGCGCATAGCGGCATCGTCTCTTACGACCCTATCGAACTCGTCGTCACGGTGCGGGCAGGCACCCGCTTGAGCGCGCTGAACGCGGCGCTGGCAGAAAAACATCAGATGCTGCCTTTCGAGCCGCCCATTTTTGGCGACGCCAGCACCATTGGCGGTGCGGTGGCCACCGGTATGTCCGGCCCTCGCCGCCCTTGGGCAGGTGCTGCACGGGATTTCGTCCTGGGCACGCGAGTGATTACCCAAGAAGGCAAACTGCTGCGCTTTGGCGGCGAAGTGATGAAAAACGTGGCCGGCTATGACCTTTCTCGCATGATGGCAGGTGCCCAGGGCACGCTGGGCGTGCTGGCCGATATCTCGTTTAAGGTGCTGCCCATTCCCACCGCCAGCCACAGCCTGCGCCTTGAAATGGGCTTGCAAGATGCCTTAGCGAAGCTCTCTGAGGTTGGCCGCCAGCCGCTGCCTATTACCGCTGCGGCATGGCACGCAGGTGAGCTGTTTATTCGGCTGGAAGGCGGTGAAAGCTCCGTCAAGGCCACGAAAGAGCGCCTGGGCGGTGAAGCGCTCTCTGCGGATTTCTGGCAACAGCTTCGTGACCAGCAGCATGGCTTTTTCAGCCTCAACGAAGGGCAAGCACTGTGGCGCCTCTCGCTACCGCCCCATACCCCAGCGCTAGAGCTCGCCGTTGATGAAAGCGATATCTTCTATGATTGGGGCGGCAGCCAGCGCTGGGTGAAAACCGCACTACCCGCAGACACGCTGCGCGATGAATGCCAGAAGGCCGGTGGCCACGCTACCTGCTACACCCCGCATGCCCAAGGGGGCGCGGAGTCACCGTTTACTCCGCTGAATGCTGTGGTCGAGAAGTACCATCGCAACCTGAAGGCCGAGCTGGATGCCCACGGCATTTTCAACCCTGGTCGTCTTTATGCGGCATTTTAATCAGGAGAGCTGACATGCAGACGCACTTTACCGATGCCGACCGCCAAAAACCGCATATTCAGGAAGCCGAGCGCATTCTGCGTACCTGTGTGCACTGCGGCTTTTGTAACGCCACCTGCCCCACTTACCAGTTGCTGGGCGATGAGCGAGACGGGCCACGCGGGCGCATCTACTTGATGAAAGAGCTGCTGGAGAGCCGCGATGACGATGACCAAGTCACCGAAGAGACTCGCCTGCCCTTAGACCGCTGCCTGAGCTGCCGTAACTGTGAAACCACCTGCCCCTCCGGCGTGGAGTATCACAAGCTGTTAGATATTGGCCGCGCGGAAATCGACCGCCGCGTGCCGCGCCCAGCGGCAGAACGCGCTCAGCGCTATGCGCTGCGCAAAATGCTGGTCAACCCGAAACGCGTCAAAGCGCTGCTGACTGGGGGGCAAACCTTCAAGCCTCTAGTGCCCGGCAAACTGCGTAGCAAAATGCCGCCCGCACCGGTCGATGCAGGCCAGCGACCCGACAGCCAGCGCCATGCCCGTAAGGTATTAATCCTGGAAGGCTGCGTGCAGCCGGGCCTGTCGCCCAACACCAACGCAGCCACGGCTCGCCTGCTCGACCGCTTGGGCATCAGTGTTACGCCAATCAGTGAAGCCGGCTGCTGTGGTGCTATCGACTTCCACCTCAACGCCCAAGAAGCTGGCCGCGAGCGGATGCGTGCCAATATTGATGCCTGGTGGCCGCAAATTGAGCAGGGTGTGGAAGCCATGGTCCAAACGGCCAGCGGCTGCGGCGCGTTCGTCAAAGAGTATGGTGATATGCTCAAGGACGACCCTGCCTACGCTGACAAGGCCAAAAAAGTTAGCGAGCTGGCGAAGGATATCGTCGAAATACTGCGCGACGAGCCGCTGGAAGCACTTCAGCTTAAAGAGCACCAGCGCTTAGCGTTCCACTGCCCCTGCACACTGCAGCACGCTCAGAAACTCAACGGCGCCGTGGAAGGCGTGCTTAGCAAACTCGGCTTTGCACTAACGCCCGTGAAAGATGGCCACCTGTGCTGCGGCTCAGCGGGCACCTACTCGGTCACACAGCCAGAGCTCGCCACTCAGCTGCGCGATAACAAGCTGAATGCGCTGGAAGCAGGCAACCCTGAGGTGATTGTGACCGCCAACATCGGCTGTCAAACGCACCTGGCCAGTGCCAACCGCACGCCGGTACGCCACTGGGTAGAAGTCGTGGACGCTGCCCTGGTATAACCCTGAACACTCGCTGCGCTTTTCACAACGCATTAACTGTCGGGCGCAGCGCTTTAATCCCTATGATAAAAAGGAACCTTTGATGCAAACCAAAGCTGTTTTAGGCCAAGCCGACGTTATCCAAGTCCTCGACGCTGCACAGAAAGAAGCTGACAACAACAGCTGGCCGGTCACCATTGCCGTCACCGACGATGGCGGCCACCTGCTGGCACTGCGCCGTTTAGACGGTGCTGCCCCGTTCAGCGCCGATGTTGCTACCCAAAAAGCGCGTAGCGCGGCCCTGGGTCGTAAAGAGACCCAAGTGTTTGAAGAGATGATTAACGGTGGCCGTACGGCGTTTGTCTCTGCACCGCTACAGGGTCTGCTGTCTGGCGGCGTGCCGATCATCGTGGATGGTCAAGTCGTCGGCGCTGTTGGCATCTCTGGCGTTAAGCCAGATCAAGACGTGGAAATTGCCAAAGCAGGCGTCAGCGCAATCGCCTAACGCTTACCTAGTCAGTAACAAAAGCAAGTAACAGAAGTAAGTAACAGCAGCGTGTAGCTCATTGACTGCACGCTGCTTTTTAGCATGTTATGTACACGCAATAAAAAAGCCCGAATCATAGATTCGGGCTTTTTTGGAATTTTTTCGGCTTTATCTTAATGACTACCGACAGGTGCTTAATGGCGGACCGGACGAGACTCGAACTCGCGACCCTCCGGCATGACAGGCCGGCATTCTAACCGACTGAACTACCGGTCCAAAGATGCATCACGGACTGCGTTACGTTTCCAGGGCACCAAATTAATGGTGGGTGGTACTGGGTTCGAACCAGTGACCCCCAGCTTGCAAGGCTGGTGCTCTCCCAACTGAGCTAACCACCCGGGGTATTGAAAGCTTATCGCTTATCAATAGAACTACTTATTAAGTTATCGTGGCGGACCGGACGAGACTCGAACTCGCGACCCTCCGGCATGACAGGCCGGCATTCTAACCGACTGAACTACCGGTCCAAAGAAAGACACACTTACCATTTAAACTATTTATTAAAGCGGTTCAGAGGCGCTAAAACATTCACTTAAATGGTGGGTGGTACTGGGGTCGAACCAGTGACCCCCAGCTTGCAAGGCTGGTGCTCTCCCAACTGAGCTAACCACCCGGGGGTCACGTGGCGCTGCATTCTACAGAAGCCTCTTGGAATGTCAACACGTTGTGTTTAAATTTTTGATTTAAACCAGCGTGCTGCACGTTCTCGCGGCAACCGCTAACTGAGCGCGGACGAAGGATGCCGCAACTATGGCTGCTTCGTCAATCAAAACTTGCTGATTTACTCCAGAACTTCGTCGTGGCTTAAAATCATGGTCGCCATCGGTTAGGCCAATGAATGTGTAGAGAGTCAGGTAAAGCGTAGTGGGCCACCTCATCACGAGAGCCAAACGGATCACGCTCACCTTGCCGAATCAGCATAGGCATAGAAATGTCAGGAAAATGATCGGTGCGAAGGGAGTCGGGCTTTTTGGGTGGGTGAAACGGATAGCCTGCCGCAATGACACCTGCACAGCGATGCTGGCTGGCAAAGAGCGATGCCACACGCCCGCCCATGGATTTACCCCCAACCCACAAAGGCGAACCACTGCATGACGCCAGCAGGTCATACCAAGCGGCAAAGTGTTCCAGCGTTTTCTTGACGGGAGGCGGAGGCCGGCGCTTTGCTTCCTCGCTCATCTGCTGCATATAGGGGAAAGCGATCGCCCACACTTGTAGCCTCTCGCTGGCCAGCATCGCGGCAAATTGCCGCATAAACTCGGATAGGTGGCCTGCCCCGGCGCCATGGGCTAGCAGAATTCGCCCCAGTTCGGGGATGCCGGAGACGCTCACCGGGCCACCCCCCTCCACGAGAAACCGCTGAACAGCGGGGCTGGCGGGGCGTTCACCCAACGCCCCTGGGGGGGTGACCCCAAACCCAAGATTAGCGTAATAGGACACTCAACCCTCCTAATAATTCAGCGTTACATCCATTGGCGTGTTCAGCTTAGGGCGCGGCTGCGATAGAATCTAGGCCGGATCTTGACCTGCATCATCAAGCGGGTTGCCGCACGCGTGCAAAATGCCACGGGTTAACCCCCTAACCGCGTTCGATGGGACCATGAAATGAGCACAGCATTGGAACACCCGACCTACAATTACAAGGTGGTTCGGCAGTTCGCGATTATGACCGTTGTGTGGGGCATCGTAGGTATGACGCTTGGCGTTATCCTTGCCTCCCAACTGGTCTGGCCGCAGCTGAACCTCGGCCTACCTTGGACTAGCTTCGGGCGCCTGCGTCCGTTACATACTAACGCCGTTATCTTCGCCTTCGGTGGCTCAGCGCTTTTTGCGACGTCCTACTACGTCGTACAGCGGACCTGTCAGACACGGCTGTTCTCTGACAAGCTCGCAGGTTCACCTTTTGGGGGTGGCAAGCGGTCATCCTGTCTGCAGTAGTAACGTTGCCGCTGGGCTACACCACTACTAAAGAGTACGCAGAACTTGAGTGGCCGATCAATATACTGCTGGCGGTAGTATGGATCAGCTATGCGATCGTTTTCTTAATGACGATTAAGAAACGCACCACGTCGCACATTTATGTGGCGAACTGGTTCTTTGCTGCGTGTATTCTGACCGTTGGCGTTCTGCCCATTGTTAATAACGCCGCAATTCCCGTCACGCCTATGTACTCCACCTCGATTTACGCAGGTGCTGTCGACGCCATGGTGCAGTGGTGGTATGGCCATAACGCGGTCGGCTTCTTCTTGACCGCAGGTTTCTTGGGCATGATGTACTACTTCGTACCGAAGCAGGCAGAGCGTCCGATCTACTCCTCCCGTCTGTCTATCGTCCACTTCTGGGCGTTGATCATGATCTACATGTGGGCAGGTCCTCACCACCTGCACTACACCGCGTTGCCGAACTGGGCTCAGTCATTGGGTATGATTATGTCGATCATTCTGCTGGCACCTTCCTGGGGTGGCATGATCAACGGCATGATGACCCTGTCAGGCGCTTGGCATAAGCTGCGCACCGACCCAACGCTGCGCTTCCTGGTAGTAGCTCTGTCGTTCTACGGCATGCCGACCTTTGAAGGCCCGTTGATGGCGATCAAGACCGTCAACGCGCTGTCGCACTACACCGACTGGACCATTGGGCACGTACACGCTGGCGCACTTGGCCGGGTAGCCATATCACCATCGGCTCTATGTACCACCTGATCCCGCGTGTTTTTGGCCGTACCGAAATGTACTCCGTTAACCTGATTGCTGTTCACTTCTGGCTGGCAACAATCGGCACCGTACTGTACATCGCTGCGATGTGGGTCAACGGCATCATGCAAGGCCTGATGTGGCGTGCAATCAACGCTGACGGCACGCTGAGGTACACCTTCGGGGAGTCTGTTGAAGCCAGCGGCCCCGGCTACATTGTCCGTATGATTGGCGGCCTTTTCTGGGTAACCGGCATGCTGATTATGGCGTTCAACGTGTACATGACCGTGAAGCGTCGCGAAGCCATCGGCCTCACTGCGCCGCAAGCCGCTTAAACCGGGGAAGCTAAGACCAATGAAACACGAGATTGATTAAAAGAACGTTGGCCTACTCGCCGTGTTGATCCTGGTTGTGATCAGCTTCGGTGGCTTGGCCGAAGTGGTACCGCTGTTCTTTCAAAAGCAGACTACCGAACCAGTTGAGGGGCTACGCCCCTTAACCGCCCTGGAGCTTGAAGGGCGTGATATTTACCGTCGTGAAGGCTGTGTAGGCTGCCACTCCCAGATGGTGCGCCCCTTCCGCGCAGAAACCGAGCGCTACGGCCACTACAACGTAGCGGGCGAGCAGGTGTATGAGCACAACTTCTTGTGGGCTCCAAGCGTACCGGGCCTGACTTGGCGCGTGTTGGTGGTCGTTACAGCGACGACTGGCCCCGTGCACCCCTGTACAATCCGCGCGACGTAGTGCCAGAGTCGATCATGCCAGCCTACCCCTGGCTGTTTGAGAACACCCTCGACGGCGAAGCCACACCGGATAAAATGCGTACCCTGCGTCAGCTAGGCGTGCCCTATACCGATGAAGATATCGACACTGCTACCGCTGATGTACGCGGCACCCAGGAAATCACCGCCCTAGTGGCCTACTTGCAGCAGCTAGGAACCGTGCTCGAGGGCACACGTTAAGTTATGGATACGGGAACTTTCCGCGGCCTTATCACGCTGATTTTGATCTTCGCTTTTATAGGCATCTTTTTTTGGGCCTACTCCAAGCGTCGCAAACCAGACTTTGACGAAGCGGCTAACCTGCCCTTCGCCGATGAAGAAGATAAGCAACCGCCCCGTGACAAGCATGTTTCGACAGAACACGAAGCGGATTCCCGCCACGACAGGGGAGATAAGAATAGATGAATAATTTATGGGGTGACTCCCTATCCAGCTTCTGGAGCGCCTGGATTATTGTCGTCACGCTGGGCACGATCGCTCTGAGCGTTTGGATTTTGTTAGCCAACCGCCGGACCGACAAAACCCCAGATGCTGATGGCAATATCGAAACCACTGGCCACGCGGCTGACGGCATTGAAGAGTATGACAACCCACTTCCGCAGTGGTGGTTTAAGCTCTTTATCCTGACCGTCGTATTTGCCCTTGGCTATCTGGTGCTCTACCCAGGCCTGGGTAACTACGCAGGCATACTGGGCTGGTCCCAGGAGAGCCAGTGGGAAGAGGAAGTGGCCGACGCCGAAGATCGCTTTACGCCGATTTTTGCTCAGTATCAGGAAGTACCGATTCCTGACTTGGCGCAGGACCCGGAAGCCATGCAAGTGGCTGAACGTATCTTCCTGAACAACTGTGCCGTGTGTCATGGCTCTAATGCCCAGGGTGGTTACGGCTTCCCGAACCTGACCGACGACGACTGGCTCTACGGCGGTGAACCGGAAAATATTCTGACCACTCTGAACAACGGTCGTAACGGTTTGATGCCGTCTTGGCAGCAGCTCTGTGATAACAACATCGAGGATCTGACCCAGTATGTCCTGTCGCTGTCCGGTGAAGAGCATGATGCAGAGCGTGCCGCCAGCGGTGAAAGCACCTTCCTGGCAGCGTGTGCGGCGTGTCACACCCCCAGCGGAACAGGCAATATCGCACTTGGTGCGCCTAACCTGACCGACGACGTATGGCTCTACCTAGCACCCGGCCAGGGCGTTGACGACTCCATCCGCCAAACGCTGCGTAACGGTCGTAATGGCCACATGCCTGCCCAGGCAGCCTACATTGGTGAAGAGCGTGTTCACCTCGTAGCGGCCTACGTTTACAGCCTACGTTTCAACGACTAATCCCGTTGGTAGGCGTGTAACACCAAGGTGTATGAAGGGGTGCGGTTACATACCGCACCCTTTCTACATCTAGTGGCCGCTCAGCCATCCGCCTATCCGTTACACTATTGTTTAGCAATTTGTGTTTAGCGACTCGGCATATAGCGACGAGATCTAGGTCGCAGGGTTAACGTTACGCTAGCCATGCTGCCGCCCACTCCTGCCTATTGAGCTGCGATCACCGCCATGGAAAAAATACCTAGCCACGATATTACGCCGCCAACCGTGGGCATCACACGCCTGGTGAAACAACTACTCAAGAGATGTATGCCAAACGGCGACACATCTATGTACGAGAAATCAAAGGGCTGTTTCAAAAGGTACGGCGCAGCGCTAACTGGGCGCTGATGATGGGGTTCTTTCTGCTGCCCTGGTTAAACTGGGGCGACCGCCCTGCGGTGTGGTTTGACTTACCGGGCCGAGAATTTCATATCTTTGCCGCCACGTTTTACCCTCAAGAGTTTGTTCTTCTGTCGTGGCTGCTGATTATTTGCGCCTTTGGGCTATTTTTTATTACCGTTTTTGCGGGGCGGGTATGGTGCGGCTACACCTGTCCGCAAAGTGTTTGGACATTTCTCTTTATCTGGCTTGAACACCGGATCGAAGGCTCGCGCAACCAGCGCATAAAGCTAGACAACCAACCGATGAATGCCAATAAAGCCTGGCGTAAGGGCGCGAAGCATACCGCTTGGCTGCTGATCGCTCTGGCAACCGGTGTGACGTTTGTAGGCTACTTTACGCCGATTCGTGAACTTGTCATGGAGCTTCCCACTCTAGAAGCCCACGGCTGGTCCTATTTTTGGGTTGGGTTCTTTTTAGTCTTTACCTACCTCAACGCAGGCTGGCTGCGGGAGCAGGTATGTATTTATATGTGCCCCTACGCCCGCTTCCAGTCGGTCATGTTTGATCGCGATACGCTGATCGTCTCTTACGACGAAGCGCGAGGCGAGCCACGTGGTAGACGTAAGAAATCACTTAGCCATACGCAAGCGCGAGAAGCGGGTTTGGGAGACTGTATCGACTGCGAACTCTGTGTGCAGGTCTGCCCCACCGGCATTGATATACGCGACGGCCTGCAATACGAGTGCATCACATGCGCCGCTTGCATCGATGCCTGCGACAGCGTGATGGATAAAATGGGCTACCCCAGAGGACTTATTCGCTACACCACTGAAAACGCGCTGGAAGGCAAGAAAAGTCATATTCTTCGCCCGCGCTTGATTGGCTATTTCGTTGCTTTGATGGTGATGATGGCGACTTTTGCCTGGGCAGTTAATGACCGTACACCGATGAGCTTTGACGCTGAGCGCGAGCGTACTCAGCTCTACCAAATGACCCGTGACGGGCAGATCAGCAACGTCTACAGCCTGACTGTGCGCAACCTGGACTCCCAAGATCACACCTATGATATTAGCGCTGCAGGCTTACCTAATCTGCAGTTGGATAACACCTCGCTGCGTGTACCTGCGGGTGAATCACGCATTCAGGTGATTACCGTACTGGCCGACCCAGCGTCGTTAAGCGAGCCCAGCCACGCTATTACGTTTACGCTGCAGGCGCAGCAAGATGAGCAAATTCGCCAGACCCGCGAAGCGCGGTTCTTGAGCGACATTAGGAGATAAATGCGTCATGTCAGACACCTCGATTCCGCCCTGGTACAAACAGTTTTGGCCGTGGTTTTTACTAGGGCTGCTGTTTTCGTCCATCCTATTTAGTACTGGCTTCGCCATCATGTCGATCAAGAGCTACGACGGCATGGTGGTCCAGGAGGATTACTACGAGCACGGTAAAGCTATTAACATGGTGCTGGCGAAGCAGGAGCGCGCGCGCGAACTCAATTTGAGCGCCGACCTGCGCATCGACCCACTGACTAGCGATATTGTGATCGACCTTGCTGGCGATGCTCGTCCGGATAAACTCTATTTGGACCTCATCTTCCCCACCGAAGATGACCGTGATCAATCCTTCGTACTAGAACACGTGCGCGAAGGCCGCTATATCACTCAGGGGCCGGATAATTTGCGCTACCGCTGGTACCTACAGATTCAGCCCGTGCAAGGCGATGACGCCGAGTGGCGCCTGATCGGCGAAGCCCGCTTTCCCAATGCAGCGAGCGTTGCCCTTCTGCCCGGAGGGCGGTCAGAGAGCGAATGAGCACTAAAGCGCTAAGCTGCTACCACTGCGGAAGCCCGGTGCCCGACGGGGCACCGTGGCGTATCGCCATTGATGACACGTCCCACTCTTTATGCTGCCCCGGCTGCGAAGCCGGGGCCCACGCCATTGTCGACGGCGGATTAGAGAGCTACTACCGCTACCGTACCGAACTGCCCGAGCGCCCCGATGAGCGTCAAGCTGCAAAAGCGGATACTTGGTCGGTATTTGACGACCCTGGCCTACAGTCGCAGTTTGTTCATCCGGATGGCGATGAGGGCCACGTTAGGGCAATGCTTGCCGTAGAAGGGATTACCTGTGCCGCCTGCGCCTGGCTTAGCGAGCACCGATTGAACGCGCTTGAAGGCGTTGTCTCCAGCGCGGTGAATCTGACCCATCACCGCCTGCGGGTTTCCTGGGACCCAAACGTAGTAAAGCTATCGCAGCTATTCGCTGAACTTGCCGCGATTGGTTACGATGCTCAGCCCTATGAACCCGACCAAGCCCAGACGCGGCTGCAGCATGAAGAGCGCATGAATGTGCGCCGCTTAATAGTGGCGGCGGTCGGGGTGATGCAGGTGGTGATGTTCTCCATCCCCATTTATGTGTCGGGGCCTGGGGAACTCAGTGAAGACTTCTTTGCGCTGTTTCATTGGCTCTCGTTCGCTCTGGCAACGCCGGTGGTGTTCTTTTCAGCGCAGCCATTCTTCCGTAACGCCCTGCGCGACCTAAAAACGGGCGTGCTAGGCATGGATGTTCCCGTCTCACTGGCGATTGGTGGGGCTTATCTCGCCAGTAGCTACGCGGTGCTGTTTAACGTGGGAGAGGTCTATTTTGACTCCGTCGCCATGTTCACCTTCTTCCTACTGTTTGGCCGCTACGTGGAAGGGCGCGCTAGGCGACGCAGCGGCCATAGCGGCAATGCGCTTAGTGGCGTGCTACCGGTGTCTGCTACACGGCTGGAAGCTGACGGCAGCGAACGCATTCTGCCCGCTAGCGAGCTTGCCCCAGGCGACCGCGTACTTATCAAGCCCGGCCATGGCGTCCCCGCAGACGGTATTATCGAAGATGGCGAGTCTAGCCTGGACGAGTCGATGCTGACCGGCGAGTACCTGCCCGTCACCCGCCGAGTGGGCGAACAGGTGGTAGGTGGCAGGCCAAAACATGGAAAACTCACTCACGGTCCGGGTTACTCATGCAGGCAACAATGCACGCGTGGCGGGCATTGTGGATTTAACCGACCGCGCCTTTGCTAGCCGCCCGCGCTTGGAGCAAATGGCGGCGCGCATGGCCCACCTGTTTGTACTGCGCCTGCTGGTGGTCACCGCTTGCGTGACCGTGGCGTGGTGGTTTATCGACCCTTCCCGCATGCTTTGGGTGCTGCTCTCCGTTCTAGTGGTGACCTGCCCCTGTGCGCTGGCACTCGCCACCCCAACGGCACTGACAGCAGGGCGTGGGCAACTGCGCCAGCGTGGCGTGCTAATCACCCGCGCCGATGCCATCGAATCGCTTTCTAATGTCACGCGGGTGATTTTTGACAAAACCGGCACGCTCACCCGTGGCGAGATGCAGCTCACCCAAACCTGCCCGTTAAACGAGCAAAGTAGCGAACAGCTACGGGCCATTGCCGCCGCGCTGGAAGCCCACTCCGAGCATCCCATTGCCCGCGCGTTTCGCCCGTTCCGCGACGCCACACTGCAGGCGCGTCAGGTGAAAAGCGTCACCGGCAGCGGGCTAGAGGGGCGTGCTTAACGGCGCAACGTGGCGCTTGGGCAAGCCCAATTTTGCAACGACCGAGCCACTCACGCCGCCCAGCGCCGGGCAGTGGCTGCTGCTGAGTGAAGATAGCGCCCCGCGGGCTGGTTTAAGCTCCACGACGGTATCCGTGAAGATGCTGCGCAAACCGTAGCCGCCCTGCAGGCCAGAGGGCTTAACGTTGAGTTACTGTCAGGCGATACGCAGGAAGCCGTAGAGAGCTTAGCCGAGCAGCTCAACATCACCACCTGGCACGCGGGCAAATCACCAGAGGGCAAGCTGGAGCGGCTGCGTGAGCTGCAGGCGCAGGGCGAACGTGTGGTCATGATTGGCGACGGCATTAACGATGTACCGGTGCTCGCCGGTGCCGATGTGGCCATTGCCATGAATGGCGCCACCGACTTGGCACGCACTCGGGCCGATGCGGTCTTGCTCAGCCCACGCTTAATGCGTATTTTCGAGGCCATCGAGATTGCCAGCGCCACTCGGCGCATCATGCGCCAAAATATGATTTGGTCGGTTTGCTATAACTTCTCTGCGCTTCCCCTGGCCGCTATGGGGCTGGTACCGCCCTGGCTGGCCGCCATTGGTATGTCGTTAAGCTCATTGGTCGTCGTGGGTAATGCGCTACGCCTCACGCGCTGGCGCACCTCACCTGCACCCCAGGTAGCCCCAGCCACACCGGTGACCGTATGACGATTCTCTATCTACTGATTCCGCTGTCGCTGATTCTGTTGGGGCTGGCAGTGTGGGCGTTCTTCTGGGCCGTGAAGAATGACCAGTTCGACGCCTTAGAAGGCCCCGCTCACCGCATCCTGTTCGATGATGATGAGAACGACTTCACCCCCGAGCAGCGCGCCGAACGCAAAAAAGCCGCGAAGCCACCCCGCGATCCGCGAGCCACCGCCATGAACCCTACCGGACTTGACCTGCCGCCGTTGATGGCGGCGTTTGTGTTTGGCCTGATGGGCGGTGCTCACTGCATTGGCATGTGCGGCGGCATCATGAGCGCCCTGACCTTCGCCGTGCCGCCCAGCATGCGCCACCCAGCTCGCATGGGGGGATTACTGCTCAGCTATAACACGGGCCGTATCCTGAGCTATATGACGGCAGGAGCCTTGGTGGCCGCGCTCGGCACCTTGGTATCGCTGTCACCTCAGGCGCGTATCGCGCTGCAGGTCGTCGCGGCGGTGATGCTAATCTTGATGGCGCTATACATCCCCAACTGGTGGAAAGGGTTGTTAAAAGTCGAGGCCGTGGGGCGTCGACTATGGCGCGGCATCGAACCTGTTGGGCGGCGCTTGATGCCCGTGGTTCACCTGCCACAAGCCTTTGCGCTAGGTGCCCTGTGGGGCTGGCTGCCTTGCGGGCTGGTGTACTCGATGCTCGCCTGGAGCTTGGCCATTGCCGACCCGCTACAAGGGGCGCTATTGATGGGGGCCTTCGGCCTGGGAACGCTGCCTGCCCTGTTAGCCACGGGTCTGGCCGCCCGCCAGCTCAGCCAGTTAATTCGTCACCCGGCGACCCGTAGCCTTGCCGCGCTGACGATTATCGGTTTTGCCCTGTGGCAGCTTTGGGCGCTGATGCCCCATGCCGGGCATTAAGAGCTTACTTATTAAACTCCTCTAGACAATACTCAATACAAACATCCTATCGCTTGATATAGCTCAACGCTTTCCCTTCTACGCTGACGTAGCATTCCAACACGCATTCGAGCTGCGAAGCTCGTCGCTTATGTTGGTCGGTTCTTGCTTTGCCCTGCTACTTAGGAGCGCTCCTTATGCCCGTTCATGCCACTGCTGCACTCGCTCACCCGATTTCTGCAGCGGTTGAGGCCACCGCCTGGGATGACGCCCTGATACGCCGCTACGACACCAGCGGCCCTCGCTACACCTCCTACCCTACAGCACTCTCGTTTCACGACCAGTTCACCGCTGACGATATGACCCAGGCGCTTGAGCGCAGCAATGCCAGCCAAAAGCCGCTCTCGCTTTATGTTCATGTGCCCTTTTGTCGCAAAATCTGTTTTTACTGCGCGTGCAATAAAATCGCCACGAAAAATACAGCCCTCGCCGAGCCCTACTTGTCTCGGCTGGATCGAGAAATGGTGCTGACCTCCCGGCATCTTGATACAAAGCGGCCAGTGCAGCAGCTGCATTGGGGCGGCGGCACGCCGACTTTCTTAACCCTGGCGCAGATGAGCGATTTAATAGACCGCCTGGATGCACGGTTTGGCTTATCGAGCTCGCCGGACCGCGACTACGCTATTGAAATTGACCCACGCGAAGCGGATGTCTTTACCCTGCGCCACCTGCAGTCGCTGGGCTTTAATCGCTTAAGCCTGGGCGTTCAGGATCTCAACCCACAGGTGCAGGCAGCGATTAATCGCGTGCAGCCACGGGTGCTCACTGAAACCTTGATGGATGAAGCGCACCGGCTTGGTTTTCGCTCGCTCAACCTCGATTTAATTTATGGCCTGCCTTTTCAAACCGAGCAAAGATTCGCTGATACCCTAAGCCAAGTGATTGAACTGAGCCCGGCACGGCTGTCGGTCTTTAACTATGCCCATATGCCAACCCGCTTTGCGCCCCAACGGCGTATTAATGAAGCCGACCTGCCCAGCGCGGATGAAAAACTGGCTATTTTGCGTACCACTATTGAGATGCTGCCCCAAGCAGGCTATGTACATATTGGTATGGATCACTTTGCTCGCCCAGAGGACAGCTTGGCTCAGGCACAGCGCCACGGTACGCTGCAGCGCAACTTCCAGGGCTACTCAAGCCATTCCCAGTGCGACTTGATTGGTTTGGGGGTGTCGGCTATTTCTCGGGTAGACGACGTTTACGCACAAAACCCCACTCAGCTGTCCCACTATGAAGCTGCCTTAGATGAAGGTAGGCGAGCGACCGTAAAAGGGTTACGCTTAAATAAGGATGACCTAATGCGCAGAGAGGTGATTGAGCGCTTAATGTGCGATATGGCCATTCACCTTGAAGCAATAGGCAAGCGTTGGCAGATAAATGCCGCTGACTACTTTTCAACCGCTCTTGAACGGTTGAAAACCGCCGAGCAGGATGGCCTGCTATTGCGCCAAGGCCTCTATTTACAAGCTACGCCCACCGGACGGCTGTTGATTCGGCACTTAGCCATGGCCTTCGATAATCACCTGCAACATCAGGGCAACCAACGCTACTCGAAGATTTTATAAGCGTATTGAGACACCTACCCCCTGCGCCTATGATGGCTAATAAAAAGGGAGCACCACATGTCATATCCTGCCAGCCAACGACGTTCACTGCTGCAAGAGGCGCGCTGCGAAACCTGTAGCCTAAGCTCGCTGTGCCTACCGCTTGCCCTAGAGCTTGAGGATATGAGCCAGTTCGATGCGATTATCCGCCGCCGCTCGCCGTTGAAAAAAGGCGAGCCGCTGTTTCGCCAAGGAGATCCTTTCACCAGCGTTTACGCGGTGCGCTCTGGCAGCTTGAAGCAGGTGACTAGCGAAGGGAATGGTAACGACCAGCTCACCAATTTCTTTCTACCCAGCGAGCTGGTGGGTCTGGATGGGATTGACGAAGAGCACTACCCCGGCACCGTGATTGCCCTGGAAACCACCACGGTATGCGAAATTCCGTTTGACCGTTTGGACTCGCTCTCCGAGGAGCTGCCCGAACTGCGCGGCCAGCTTTACCGCAGCATGAGCAAGGAGCTACGAGACGACCGGCGGATGATGCGTTTACTGTCACGCAAAACTGCCGATCAGCGGCTGGCCAGCTTTTTGATTACACTTTCTGACCGTTTTCGGCGCCGGGGCTACTCCCCCTATAGCTTCCGGCTTTCCATGTCACGGGCAGATATGGGCAACTATCTAGGCCTCGCGGTGGAGACGGTTAGCCGTATTCTTAGCCGCTTTCAGCAGCAAAACGTGGTGGCCGTCTCCGGGCGCGAGGTCAATATTTTGGATATGCAGCGCCTCATCACCCTGGCTGAAGAGGAAGCCCAGGCGGTTAACTCACGTTAAACGCCTGAATGCGCCCTTCCATCAATGCGGCCTGCTTCGCTTCCAGGCCGGCAAAATCAAACAGCTCACGGTCGGCAAGCTGCGAAGGGGCAACGTTGGTCACCGCTTTGAACATACTTTCCAACCGGCCGGGGTGTTTTTTATCCCACTCCGCCAGCATCTCTTTGACAACCTGGCGCTGCATATTGGGCTGAGAGCCGCACAGGTTGCAGGGAATGATCGGAAACTCCATCAGCCTTGAAAACTCCGCAATATCCGCCTCTTTGCAGTAGGCCAGCGGGCGAATCACGATGGTTTTTACCATCATCCGAGAGCAGCTTCGGTGGCATGGCTTTTAAGGTGCCGCCAAAGAACATATTGAGAAACAGCGTCTCCAGGATATCTTCCCGGTGGTGGCCCAAAGCAATTTTGTTGGCCCCAATCTCCTCGGCAAAGCCATACAACGAACCACGCCGCAGCCTTGAGCAAAGCGCGCAGGTAGTTTTACCTTCTGGGGTTTGCTCCTTCACCACCGAGTAGTATCACGCTCAAGAATGTGGTACTCCACACCCTGCTTATCTAAATACTGGGGCAGCACATGCTCTGGAAAACCCGGCTGCTTTTGATCCATATTGACCGCTACCAGGGAAAAATTAGCCGGTGCGTTGCGCTGTAGGTTGCGCAGAATCTCCAGCATCGTATAGCTATCTTTACCACCAGAGAGACACACCATGACTCGGTCACCTTCTTCGATCATGTTGTAATCGATGATGGCGTTCCCCACTTCGCGCCGCAGGCGTTTCTGCAACTTGTTGAATTCACGCTTCTGCTTGGCATCCTGCAGCTCATGCTGCTGGACAAGGGGCTCGTCAGACGCGCTGTCTGACGAAGTGGGGTCAAAGTAGTCAGGTTGTAACATGATCGTCGCACTGCCGATGGGTGAAGGAGCAGCGCATATTCTAACAACACTACGAAGCTCTACCCAATACAAACCCTAGGCGGTTAACGCTATCTCGCGCTGAAGACGCAGATACAGCAACGCGCTGGCGGTGGCTTCGCTGACCACGCCGGGCCAGGTTAACGGGGGTAGTTTCCATCGGGTAAGCGCATCACCAAGGCGGCTGCGGGCTTCGATATGAGGATGCAGCCGCCGTAGCTGACGCCCGTGCAGTTTAGCAATATCCCCCTGCGCGTTAGGCAGCCCGAATCCCAGCACGTTTCGAAACAGCCCATTAAGCGGCTCAATGGTGTTCTCTAATTGCCACCCGACCAGCGGCCGATTGCCAATAAACTCCGCCAGCTCACTCAGACACTCAGCATCGGGAGAACGGGGCGAGTGCGTGGTATGCAACTGATGATGGCGTCGCAGAGTAGCAGGCGCCAGCGCCGGTGACGCGGCTAAGGTGGCCACCCACGTACGGCTGGTGTGCACTTGGCGCGGGCTTAGCACCACCGCCGCCACACTCATTATAGCGGGCTGAACGGCGCTTACCTGGCATGCCATTGCCACGGCCTCTTCCCCCATATAAGGCTGAAACAGCCAGGCATAGGGCGAGTCCGCCCAGCGACGGCGGTCGCTCTCACGCTGAAGCAGAGTGCGCAGTGAACCGCTGAACAGGGTCATATGTCGATCTAACAAGCGCATTCCGCTCACGAATACTCCAAATGGTAACGATGGGAAAGACGCTGCTTAAAGTCTTTCACGATGTGTAGGGCTTCACGCAACAAGTCCCGTTCTAGCGAAGAGAGCTCCTGAACGACCACTCGATTGGTGCGTTTAGGGTTGGCGTTATCCAACTCCTGAAGCTGCTGACGAAGGCGTAGCTCGGTAAACAGCGCCAGCGCCTCGCCTAGATCATCAGCAAAGCGGCGGTCAAGCCGCCCATCGGCGGCCAAGGCATCTAAGCGGTCCAAGGTAGAGGTCGCATTAATGCGCCGCTCAAGGGCCATCGTACGCACACCGTGGACTATCGGGAAAATACCGCCTTTTTTGATATCAATACCGTGCTGGGGCTTTTTCAGCGAGCCAAATAGCGTCAGCGGCGTCGAGAAGCGCAGTGCCGCCTGGGCAAAATAAGAGAGCAAAAGCTCATCGTGAGGCAACGCTCGAACAGTGCGTCGCGCACTTGATCCAATAGCGCGGGGTTGCCCGCCACGCCGTGGGAATCGAGCAGAATGGCCAGTTTCATCAGACTATCGCCATCACGGGCATTGACCCACTTGACAATGTTACTTTTCCACTGTGACACCGTGCCTACCCACTCGGGGTTTGAGACCATGATGTTGCCGGGGCAAGGTGGATAGCCGAGCTTTATCAACGTCTCGGTGAGTGCTGACATATCCTCACTCACCGTGAGCCATTGGCAGTCATCTGCCAGAATCAAACCGTTATCCTGATCGGTTTTGAGAATCTGCTCGCCGCGCCCTTCGCTGCCCATCACCATTAAGCAGCTTTGGGTGTGGTACTGCTCAGGCACTGTGAAGCTCCACGCTTTGCTCATAATGCGGCCCGTTCAGCGCCGCCAACAGATCCATGGCAAAACGCAGCTTTACGCCCTGCGCCATCAGCGCATTCACTAATTCCGGCGTACGCTGGCTGGCCGCCGCCAGCGCTTCCAGACTGTTGGCCTGCTCCACCTGCAGGCTGACCACGTAGCTACGGCTAGAGAAGAAGCTCAACACGTCCATTAGCTCAACGACGCCTTTAACACTCTCCCCTTCCATTACCACCACCCGCGCCACTTTATGGCGGGTCATTAAAATCAGCGCTTCAAACAGGTACTGCTCGGGAGCTACCGTGACCAAGGAGACGTTGGCCAGCGCTTCAACCGGTGTTGCCTGGGTGCAGTTACCCAATACCAACCCATTGAGCAGATCGGTTTTGGTCACCATGCCCAGGGCGCCTGCAGTAGCGACCAGTAGACTGTCGGCATGGCTATCATTTAGCTGTCGAACAGCGTCATGAATACTCTTTGAGGCATCAATGAGCAGCGGCTCACGCATACACTCATTCACTTTGGCCAGCATAAAGCCCGCCATGGTGACGCCGCCTTCGGCGCGTTTTTCGGTGAGCAGGCGCGCTTTGTGTGAGAGCGACTGCTTAAAGAACTGCTCAAACGGTGCATAGTGACGGCACAGTTGAGTAAACAGCGCTTTAGGCATCACATAGCACAGGCACTCTTGTTCAGCTTGGAAGCGGTAGCGGCTTTTGCCGTTGAGGATACTGATGGCGCCAAACAAATCGCCTGCGGTGTAGTGGCCAATGCGCGCACTAGCAGCAGGCAGGGTGGGATCAAGCTCGGCGACCCGGCTTTATGAATCAAGAAAACGGATTCGCCCGCCTGACCCATCTCCAGAATAATTTCATCGCGTTCAAAGTAGGCAATATCCTTTCCGCGACGAACATGATCGCGCCCCGCCTCATCCATCAGCGTAAACGGTAGCTGAGACAGATCCACTTCCACCATGGGTGACCTCGCTCAAGCGCAATGATTAGGAAGGACAACGAACTGTTTGATTACTTTTCAACCAATACATTCATTATACTTTTTGCTATAGCGCTAACGTCCTTAACGACGTTCGGTTTAGCGACTAAAGTAGCGACTTTTTAAACACAATCAAACCAACTAAACGCCTCTTATTAAGGTAGCAAACATTACTTTTAACCGAGCCATAGACAATTGTCCTATCACTTCTCAGGTGGCGTTTAAATATCGATGAAAAATCAATGAAAATAATGCTTTATATTCAAGATAACCAATTTTACTGCCTTGCAAAGAGCACCTGATACCAAAGTCTGGGATTTATTTTTTGCAATTATTGCCCAGTATTATCAACGAGTCATACAGGGTAATCGCACACCACCTGTCTAACGCACTTCAAGCCGTTGACGATAACTTGCCGATCACCCCTTAACGACACAAGACGGCTTAAAAATAAGAGGTGACGTGCTTGGCAACGCTGACTTACCGCTCAGTATCAAACGGTTTTCAATGCGGAGTTGCCCTGATGAACCACACGCTATCTTGAGTTCACTTTCCAACCCTAAAAATCACAACTGGAGAGCAACACAATGGCAGACGATAAATCCAATGCTGCTGAATACTGGAAGGCCAACGTCCGGCTAATCTTCGGATGCATCGCCGCTTGGGCATTTGTCTCCTATGGATGCGCCATCCTGTTCCGTCCGCTACTTGCGGGTATTCCCGTTGGCGGTACGGACCTGGGCTTCTGGTTTGCTCAGCAAGGCTCCATTCTTACCGTCATCGTGCTGATCTTCTTCTACGCCTGGAGAATGAACGCGCTCGACAAAAAATACGGCCTGGGGGAGTAAGCCAGCATGAGCCAGTTTGCAATCAACTTACTGTTTGTTGGCGCCTCGTTTGCGCTCTATATCGGGATTGCGATATGGGCGCGAGCGGGCTCCACCAAAGACTTCTATGTCGCCGGTGGCGGCGTACACCCGATTACCAATGGTATGGCTACAGCGGCCGACTGGATGTCGGCGGCGTCGTTCATCTCTATGGCGGGACTTCTGGCCTCTGGCGGTTACGCTAACTCCACCTTCCTAATGGGGTGGACAGGTGGGTTCGTTATCCTAGCCATGCTGCTAGCGCCTTACCTACGTAAGTTTGGCAAGTTCACTGTGCCCGACTTCATTGGTGACCGCATCTACAGTAAAACCGCTCGTTTCGTAGCGATTTTGTGCTTGATTATTGCCTCTGTAACCTACGTTATTGGTCAGATGACCGGTGCCGGCGTTGCCTTCTCACGCTTTTTGGAGGTCAGCAGCACTGCAGGTATCTGGCTAGCCGCGCTGATCGTCTTCCTCTACGCGGTGTTTGGCGGTATGAAAGGCATTACTTATACCCAGGTAGCGCAATACATCGTCCTAATCGTGGCCTACACCATCCCGGCCGTGTTCATTGCTTTCCAACTGACGGGCAATCCAGTCCCTATGTTCGGCATGTTCAGCACGCACACCGAGTCGGGTGTACCGTTGTTGGAAAAACTTGATGATGTGGTAAGTGCACTTGGCTTCCAAGACTACACTGCCGACGTGGACAACAAGCTCAACATGGTACTGTTTACGCTATCGTTGATGGTCGGTACTGCCGGTCTGCCCCACGTTATCATTCGCTTTTTCACCGTACCGAAAGTATCTGATGCGCGTTGGTCTGCCGGTTGGGCGCTGGTGTTCATTGCACTGCTATACCTCACCGCGCCAGCGGTAGGTTCTATGGCTCGCTTGAACTTGATGACCACGGTCTATCCAGAAATGGCTGGCCAAACTGAAAACTACGAAGAAGCAGCCCAAAACCCAATCCTTTACGAAGAGCGTCCTGAGTGGTTCCGTACCTGGGAAGAAACCGGCCTGATCACCTACACCGATGCCAACGACGATGGTCGTATTCAGTTCTACAATGACGCAACTGACTACGCTGACCGTGGCTGGGAAGGCAACGAGCTAACGGTTAATAACGACATCCTGGTACTGGCAAACCCTGAAATTGCCAACTTGCCTGGCTGGGTCATTGGTTTGATCGCAGCGGGTGGTATCGCCGCGGCACTCTCTACTGCTGCAGGCTTACTACTGGCAATCTCGTCAGCTATCAGTCACGACTTGATCAAAACCATGGTCAATCCGAAAATTTCCGAGAAAGGGGAAATGTTAGCCGCACGAATTTCAATGGCGGGCGCGATACTTCTGGCGACCTATATGGGGCTTAATCCGCCAGGGTTTGCAGCACAGACGGTGGCATTGGCCTTCGGTATCGCCGGTTCTTCACTATTCCCCGTGCTGATGATGGGTATCTTCTCCAAGCGGATGAACAGCTCAGGCGCGGTAGCCGGTATGCTAGCAGGCTTGATCTGCACCCTGCTCTACACCTTCACCTTTCTGGGCTGGTTCTTTATTCCAGGCACCAATATGCTGCCTAACACGCCTGACAACTGGTTCCTTGGCATCTCTCCGCTCTCCTTCGGGGCAGTGGGCGCGATGATCAACTTTGCCGTTGCCTTTGCGGTCTCCAGAGTGACAGCACCACCACCGCAGGAAATTCAGGATCTTGTGGAAAGCGTTCGTTATCCTAAAGGTGCTGGCGGTGCTATCAGTCACTAAGTCATAATCCCTCCTAACGTATTCTCGCTATTATGAGTTACGTGTTGGAAACGACCTCACCATCGGGCTTCCTTAGGGAGGCCCGATGGCTTTTATAGACAGCTCTTATTGACGGCTTTTTTAAAGGATATTTTATGATATGGCATTTGATCGCCGCCGTTTTTGCTGGCCTTGCGGCCGCAGGGATTGGCTTGATACTGCGCACGCTGAGCGGCAAACGCCTACCCAAGTGGATCGTTCCGGTGTGTGGCGGGTTAGGTATGCTGGGCTATCAAATTCAAGTGGAATACACGTGGTTTGAACATAAACAGGCGCAGCTTCCCGATAGCGCTACGGTAATTTCAACGGAGAGCAGCACAGCAGTATGGCGCCCATGGACCTTTGCCATCCCGATGACCACCAAATTTAGCGTGGTCGACAGTGAAAATATTCGCACGACCGAACAAGATGGCGCCCGTTTAGCAGAATTTATTCTTTATCAGATTGAGCGCCATCACACCGATATTTTGATCACCCAGCCCTACTTACTCAACTGTGAGACCCGCGAGTTGGTACCGCTGGATAAAGAGTCTCGCGAGCCTATTCTCAAAGAGATACGGACGCTGCGTGAGACCTCTCCGCTCCTCAGCAACGTGTGCTCATAGGCAAATAAAATTTGTGGTGTAAACAAGCTTAGGGAATGGTCGTACACAGCCCGCTGTTTCGCCTAGAATAAAGCCTTTTGATTAGCGCACCACACTCTGGCGGGGAGAAAGGCATGTTTCACGGCGGGCTACTGGTCGCGGTATCGCTACTCTATATTGCCGTTTTATTCGGGATAGCCTGGTACGGTGACCGCCGCGCGCGTACCCATGGTGCCACTCGGCGGCGCCCAATCATTTATAGCCTAGCGCTGGCGATCTACTGTACGTCATGGACCTTCTACGGCGCGGTGGGTCAAGCTGCCACCGCGGGCTGGTCGTTTGCCAGCATCTTCGTGGGGCCTATTCTGACGTTTTTGCTCTTCTGGCCTGTGCTGGCGAAGATGATCCGCGTTGCCAAGCACCAAAACGTCACCTCCATTGCCGACTTCATCGCCTCCCGTTACGGTAAAACCCAATCGCTGGCCGCCTTTGCTAGTCTGGTTGCCCTTGTCGGCACCCTGCCCTACATCGCGCTACAGCTAAAAGCGGTCTCCACCACGTTCAGCGTGCTCACCGAGGCTTCTGATGTTACTCATACGCCACTGTTTGGCGATACGGCCTTTTATGTGCGGTGGTAATGGCCATCTTCGCGATTCTATTCGGCACCCGGCATACCGATGCCACTGAACACCATGAAGGTTTAATCCACGCCGTCGCGTTTGAGTCATTGGTCAAGCTGCTGGCCTTTGTCGTCCTCGGCGCTTTGGTTACCAGGGGCATGTTCGATGGCCTGGGTGAGCTGATGGGGCACGCAGAGAGTCAGCTTGAACTTCAGCGCCAGCTCGCCAATCAGGATTTTGGCCAGAGCTTCTGGGCGCAGACCCTGCTCGCTATGCTGGCCATTCTATGCCTGCCGCGCCAGGTTCACGTGGCCGTGGTGGAAAACATCCATCCCGATGATGCCACTCAGGCTCGCTGGCTGTTTCCGCTTTACTTGCTGGCGATTGCCTTTTTCGTAGTACCACTGGCCGCCGCTGGCCTGCTGCTGTTTTCAGAAAGCGGCGTGGAGCCCGATACGTACGTACTCGCCCTGTCCATGGCCCCGGGCCAGCAGTGGCTCACGCTGCTCACGTTTATCGGCGGATTCTCTGCCGCAACGGGCATGGTGATTGTAGCGGCGGTGGCTGTCTCAATCATGATCTCGAACGAAATTGTGATCCCGGCGCTCTTCAGGCTGCGCTGGTTCGACACCAAAGCCCGAGACTATGGCCGTTTGGTGCTGCGCGCTCGCCGCCTCACCATCGTGGCCGTGCTGGCCATGGCGTACGGCTTTTATCAGCTGATTGGCGAATTCACCTCGCTGGCCTCCATCGGCATGCTCTCGTTTGCAGCGGCGGCCCAGTTTGCTCCGGCGCTGATTGGCGGGCTGTACTGGAAGCGCGGCAACCGCTTAGGCGTCATTGTGGGCAGGACCGTGGGCTTTGCTATTTGGGCGTATAGCCTACTCATGCCCGCCATGATTAACGCTGGAGTGCTGCCTCAAGCGTGGCTTGCCGGTGGCCCGCTGGGGCTTAACTGGCTGTCGCCCACGGCGCTGTTTGGCCTGAACATGGGCGATGCCTTTACCCATGGCGTGATGCTTTCGCTAGGGGTCAATCTGTTCTGCTATATCTTTGTCTCACAGATCACCTCCCAGCGGGTGGTCGAACGCATTTAGGCGTCGCTGTTTGTGGATAGCGTCGAAACCCGCCAAACCTCCGTTAATCGCCCCTGGACAGGGGCCACAACGGTGGGCGATTTGAAAGTGCTGTGTGAGCGCTTTTTAGGCGCGGGCCAAGTCGACCGTGCCTTCGATGATTACGCACGCAGAGCAGGCAAGCCGCTGGATGACGGCACCCGCGCCTCCATCGACGTGATCCAATTTACCGAGCGCTTTCTCGCTTCTGTCCTGGGGGCATCGTCGGCACGGATCGTGGTGAACTCTGCACTTCAAGGGCGAGGCATCGGTATTTCCGATGTTATCTCCATCGTGGATGAGGCCTCCCAGGTGCTGGAGTTCAACCGTGCCCTGCTGCAGGCCACCATCGAAAACATCAACCAAGGCATCAGCGTGGTCGACCAGAACCTGCGCCTAGTGGTGTGGAACCAGCGCTATTTAGAGCTGTTCCGCTTCCCCGACCACATCATTCGCGTCGGCGCACAGATGGATCGTATCTTCCGCTATAACGCCCATAACGGCGAGTACGGGCCTGGCGACCCGGAAGAGCACGTGCAACTGCTGCTGGATAACATTCGCGATGGCCAGCCCCACCGCTACGTACGCTACCGCCAGGACGGGAGCGTGCTGGAAGTACAGGGCAACCCGATGCCCGGCGGCGGCTTTGTCTACACATATCAGGATATTACCCAGCAAAAGCGTATCGAAGAGGCGCTGATCCGCTCAGAAAACAATATCCGCATCTATACCGATAACGTCCCGGCACTCATTGCCTACTTCGATAAAGAGAGCCGCTACCTGTTTACCAACCGCGCCTACGAACAGGCGTTCAACATCGACCGCAACGCGGTGATTGGGCGGCGCTACGAAGACGTGCTGCCGGTGAAACAGGCTGAAGAGCGGGTGCCCTGGGTACAGCGCACCCTGGCCGGTGAGCGGGTCAGTTTTGAAGTCTCCAGGCGGGTCAACGACGCCATGCGCTATATGCTGGTGACCTATACGCCGCACTTTGGCGACAGCCAATCGATTTTGGGTTTCTTCGCTCTGTATCAAGACATTACCGAGCGTCGCCAAGCGGAAATCGCCCTGAAAGAGACTAACGAAACCCTGGAAGAGCGGGTGCGCGAACGTACCCAAGCACTCTCGGAGGCCAACGCCGCTCTGCGCCAGGAGAACCGTGTGCGCGCCGAAGCGGAGCAGGCACTGCGCCAAGCGAAACAGCTCGCGGAAGACGCCACGCCTCGAAAACCCGCTTCCTGGCTGCCGCCAGCCACGACCTACTGCAACCTCGGAATGCCGCGCGCTTGTTTACCTCTGCGCTGATGCAGAACATCACCGCCAGCGACACCCAGCGCACCATTGGCCATATCGACAACTCGCTGCAAGCCGCTGAGGAACTGCTGGGCACGCTGCTGGATATCTCAAAACTGGATGCGGGTGCGCTCACGCCAAGGCGCAGCCATTTCGCCTTAGCCGATATTTTCCGCCCGCTACGCGCTGAGTTTGAGGTGATGGCCGATGATCGCGGCTTGGATCTTGACGTTGTGCCCACTCAGCAATGGGTGGATTCCGACCCGCAGATGCTGCGTCGCATCGTGCAAAACTTCCTCTCTAATGCCATTCGCTACACCCAAGAAGGCCGCGTGCTATTGGGCTGTCGCCGCCAGAGTGGGCGGCTACTGATTGAGGTGTGGGACAGCGGCCCGGGGATTCCTGAATCCAAGTTAACGGAAATCTTCCAGGAGTTCCGCCGTCTGGATCAAGTCTCCCGCCATAAAGAGAGCGAAAAAGGCCTTGGGCTGGGGCTCTCCATTGCCGATCGTATGAGCCGCGTTCTGGATCACCCCATCAAAGTGCGCTCGTGGGAAGGGGTAGGCACGGTGTTCTCGGTCAGCGTCCCCATCGGTGCGGCCCGAGAAATAACCGTCGCCGATCAGGAGCCCAGCGGCCGTCGTAGCGGTAATAAGCTGGCGGGCACACGGATTGTGTGTATCGACAACGAAACGATGATTCTAGAAGGCATGACGGCGATGCTCAGCGGTGGGGGCTGGGAAGTGTTTACCGCCACTAGTATCGGTGGGGCAAAGTCGATTCTACGCAATATGGACGGTGATCCTGACGCCATCCTGGCGGATTATCACCTGGATAACGAGGTCACCGGCCTGATGGCGCAAGAAGCACTTAGTGAGCGCTTTGCAGGGGCCGTTCCCGGCATTGTCATCACCGCCGATCGTACCGAAGCCGTCGCAGAAGAGATCAAGCGGGCAGGCTACCAGCTACTGCTCAAGCCGGTGAAACCAGCCGCCCTACGCGCACTGCTCACTCGTACTCTCCAGGCCAGCCGCGCCAAACCCTAATAGTGAACCCAAAAACAGCAGCGCCGCGCTTAGAAAAATCTAAGCGCGGCCTGTTCACCTGCCGTTAGCCGTTACGACTCGACTTTCGGCGGCTCTACTTCCAGTTTCTGCGCGGCAATAACCGCCTGAGTGCGCGAGTGCACGCCCAGCTTACGCAGAATGGCCGTCACATGGGCTTTAATAGTCGCTTCTGACACATTCAGCTCGTAGGCAATTTGCTTATTCAGCAGGCCTTCGGTCAGCATGTTCAGCACGCGAAACTGCTGGGGTGTTAGCGAGGCAATCGCCTCAGCAAAGCGCGACTCCTCTTCACTGGTCTCTTCCAGTACGTTGGCGAGTGCTTCCGGTAACCACACCTCACCCTGCAAAATCTCGCCGACCGCTTCCGCGATCAGTTGCAGCGATGATGATTTAGGAATAAAACCAGAGGCACCGTAGTCGATAGCACGACGCACCACGTAGGGCTCATCGCTGCCGGACACGACGGCTACCGGAATATCCGGCATCTGCCCGCGCAGTTGGATGAGACCCGAAAAGCCGTGGGCACCAGGCATATGAAGATCCAGCAGAATTAAATCCGCATCGGGGTGTCGATTAACGACCTCAGTGGTGGCTTCCATGGTGTCGGCTTCGACAATCTCAGCCTGGGGGGCCAACTGGCGCAACGCCTGGGTGAGCGCTGCACGAAACAGCGGATGGTCGTCAGCGACGATAAACTTATGGGCTACTGCCATGGATATTCCTCCGGTTCCTCGAGCAGCGGGGTTGCCTGCCGCCGCGACGCTAGGCTCATACGGTTGAAGCATGGTACCCCATGGGCTTCATCATGCCCAAGCATCACATGCACAATTTGTTATTGAGACGTCATCCGAACAGAAACAGCAGTGCCGGCCCTATGGCCGGCACTGCATCGGATAAGCGCAGTTTGCCTGATCGTAATGATCAAACGCTTGACGTCCGTCATTGAAAATCGCCCCCACTGCTGAATGTCAGCGGGGGCGATTAGATTACTGATTTGCCCGATGCTCAATCAAGTCATCGACGACCGATGGATCTGCCAGCGTGCTGGTATCACCCAGACCATCGCACTCGTTGGCGGCAATTTTGCGAAGAATGCGGCGCATAATTTTACCTGAACGCGTTTTCGGCAGCCCCGGTGCCCACTGGATAACATCCGGCGAGGCAATCGGCCCGATATCTTTACGCACCCACTGAGTCAGCTCTTTCTTTAGCTCGTCTGTGGGGTCGATACCGTCGTTCAGGGTAACGTAGGATGTAGATACCCTGACCTTTGATATTGTGGGGGAAGCCCACCACCGCCGCTTCGGCCACAGCAGAGTGCGCTACTAGCGACGACTCGATCTCAGCAGTACCCATACGGTGGCCAGAGACGTTCAGCACGTCATCCACACGGCCGGTAATCCAGTAGTACCCATCCTCATCACGACGGCAGCCGTCACCCGTGAAGTACATGCCGTCATAGGTGGAGAAGTACGTCTGAACAAAGCGCTCGTGGTCGCCCCAGATAGAGCGTGCTTGCCCCGCGGCCAGGAGTCTAGAATCACCAGGTTGCCTTCGGTAGCACCTTCCAGCGTGTTGCCCTCGTTATCGACCAGGGCAGGTTTAACGCCGAAGAAAGGCGTCGTTGCTGAGCCCGGTTTCAGGTCGGTGGCCCCCGGCAGCGGTGCAATCATGATGCCGCCGGTTTCTGTCTGCCACCAAGTATCCACAATCGGACACTTCTCGTTGCCGATCACGCGGTAGAACCACTCCCACGCTTCGGGGTTAATCGGCTCACCCACCGAGCCCAGTAAGCGCAGCGAGTCTCGCTTGCTGGAATCCATCACGCTGTCACCGTGTGCCATCAGTGCGCGTACGGCAGTAGGAGCAGTGTAGAGGATATTGACCTGATGCTTATCGACGATTTCGCCCATTCGGCCGTGGGTCGGATAGCTCGGCACGCCTTCAAACATCAGCGTAGTGGCACCGTTCGCCAGGCGGGCCGTAGACGATATAGCTGTGACCAGTCACCCAGCCCACATCTGCCGTACACCAGTAGATTTCGCCCTCTTGGTAGTCAAAGACGTACTGATGCGTCATGGCAGCGTGGTCAGGTAACCGCCGGTGGTGTGCTTCAAGCCTTTCGGCGCACCGGTGGAGCCTGAGGTGTAGAGAATGAACAGCGGATCTTCCGCATTCATCGCCTCAGCTGGGCACTCGCTGGACTGTTTGTCGACCAGCTCGTCAAACCAGATATCGCGGCCTTCCTGCCAATCGATCTCTCCACCAGTACGTTTCACAACTAGCACGTTCTTGCACACGTCGGTGCCATCGCGCTTGAGCGCGGAGTCGACGTTCTCTTTCAGCGGCACATGTTTACCACCGCGAACCGACTCATCGGCAGTGATCACCAGCTTGGAATCTGCACCGATGACCCGCTGGGCCACAGCGTCTGGCGAGAAGCCGCCAAATACCACCGAGTGCACCGCACCGATACGGGCGCAGGCCAGCATAGCCATGGCCGCTTCGGGAATCATCGGCATGTAAAGCGTGACGGTATCGCCTTTCTGAACACCCAGCGATTTCAAGCCGTTTGCTAGCTGATTGGTGCGCTCGTAAAGTTCGCGATAACTAATATGTTTGGATTCATTGGGGTTATCGCCTTCCCAAATAATCGCCGTTTGGTCGCCGCGCTTCTCTAGGTGGCGATCTAAGCAGTTCGCCGCGACGTTAAGTTCGCCGTCTTCAAACCAGCGAATATCGACGTTATCTCGGGCGAACGAGGTGTTTTTGATTTTGCTGGGGGTTTTAATCCAGTCGAGGCGTTTTGCTTGCTCGCCCCAGAAACCTTCTGGGTCGTCCATGGACTGCTGATACATTGCCGCATATTTATCTTTATCGGCCCATGCCTTGGCAGCGATGCTATCGCGCACTGGATAGACGTTTTTATGCTCGCTCATGAAATTGCCTCTGTCCGTGAAGTTGCACTCTCTAGAAAATGGTGTCGGCCTTATTATTGACTACACCGACGCGCGTAATATTTGCCTAGCATAAACCTGTCCTGAACGGCTTCCCTTTAGACATTGGTATTAGCGTTTTTTATTTTAAAAACAATGATTTAAAATAGCATCACAGGTTTTTAAATGCGCTGTAGACCAAGGTCTGATCACAATGGCGGCAACGATAACGACGCCCCTTTACCACGGCATGACGTCTGGCGGTAAAATGATGGAGCCACACTCATACCGATAAGGACGCGGTTGGGAACGCTGAATATCAAAGCGGTGAGTCACCCGTGGCACCAAGCCAAACAGATTTCGCATCACCGACTGCCACTCGCGGCCGTGGGGCTTTAAGCGCGTGCCGTTGGCCAGATGAGAAAGACCAGCCAGTGGGCCATCTCGTGGGGAATCACTTCATCGAAGAAGGCTTGTCGATTGTCTTCAACAGCACTGGGTTAAAGCGTAGTCCACCCCGCCCAAGATGCGCTTGCCCTGCTGAAGCACCTTTCAAATCAAACCATACCTTTGGGGCAGGCAGCGCTGGGTAGACTTCTCGGCAGCGTGCCAGGGCCTGCGCCACGCGCTCTTGAGCTGCCTGAAGCAACGCGTCATGAGAACGCGACATGAGCTCATCGCGCGGCCAAGGGGGCAGTGGTGACGTCTTCATTAGTGATAAACTAGCCATTAGTGACGTTGCTCGATTGTGACGGATCGACAGCGGTTTTCAAAGATGACGTTGACCACGAGGCTCCCCATGGCAGAGCGCAATACCGTGACCGAAGCAAACTCGCCCGACAATGCCCCGCCTCAGCCGCTGCTTGATGATGACAGCTCGACAGGCTGGATGATTTTCTCGATTCAGAGCAAGTGGGCGAAGATGCCCTCGATCTGATTTCAGCCCACGGCTTTCTCGTCGCCTTGGCGGTTGCCCCTAGCGAGCAGCCCACCGTGCAGTGGCTAGAGGAGCTATTCCAAGGCGAACCCAACTACCGCGACGCCGCCGAGAGCGAAGAGATCATCCAGCGGCTGACGCTACGGCGCGACAACGCCATGGCGGTACTGGAGCAAGGAGGCCTACCGGAGCTGCCCTTCGAGCTAACCCTGGATGGCCTCCCCGCCGAAGAGACGCCGATTGGCGACTGGTGTGCAGGCTTTATGGAAGCGGTGTTCAGCGACGAAAGCGCCTGGTTCCAGGATGACGAAGAGGCCGCCGCAACGCTGCTGCTGCCGTTCATGTCACTGTCGGGGCTGTTTGACGACGAACCCGATATGGCCGAGATGGCCAAAGATCAGGCCAGCCAAGAGTCCTTCGTTGCTCAACTGCCCGAGCTGGTGCTTGATCTTTACCTACACTACCGCGTACCGCCGGAAACCCCCAAGCCGAAACCGCGTAAAAAAACGCCCGCCAAGGCTAAAGGCAAAAAGCGCAAATAACCGCGCTATTTAAGGCGCATCACAAGGCCATCCACGACGCCATACACCCACTCCTTGGCCCGTTGCCCCCAGGGGCGCGCGGCCCAGGCAGCAGCATCCACCTCTTGGCTGGCGGCAAAGTTACGCTCGAAAAGCGCCTGCACTTCGCAGGCAAACGCCGAGTCTTCGATCTCCTGATTGGCCTCTAGGTTCCAGTGCAGGTTCCAGGGGTCAAAGTTACAGGAACCGAGGCTAACCCACTCATCGGCCAGGACGAACTTGGCGTGTATAAAGGTCGGCTGGAACTCGAAAATACGCACGCCCGCTCTCAGCAGCCCTTGATAAAAACGCTGACCCGCATAGCGCACGCCGGGGTGGTCGTGCTTGGCACCGGGCAGTAGCAGACGAACGTCGACGCCTCGCCGGGCGGCTCGAATCAGGCGACGACGCAGCGCAAATGTCGGCACAAAATAGGGCGTGCACAGCCACAGCCGCTGGTGAGCGCTACTAGCCCGAGCATAAAGCGAGTGGCGAATCGCTTGATAGCGATAGCCCCTGGCCGACATCACTCGCCCGCGAACGCCATCCTCATGAGCGGTGGCGCTGCGCTGCGCCGGTAGCGGAATAGGCGTTTGGCTACCGGAAGCCTGCCGGGTAAGCCGGGACCGCCACAGACGACGAAACAGCACCTCCCAGTCCGCGACGGCCGGGCCTTCGATGCGTAGCACAATCTCGTCCCACGCTTGCAAAAACTCATCCACCGCGCCGAAACCGCCAGTAAAGGCGATCTCGCCATCCACCACCACGATCTTACGGTGGTCACGGCTAAGATTGCGTGCTAGAGAGTGAAAGCCAATCGGGTTGAACAGCTGCAACGCCACACCCGCTGCCTGCAAACGTTCACGGTCGCTTCGCTCCAATCCCATGGCGCCATAGCCGTCTAGCAATAGATAGGTTTTCACCCCTCGCCGCGTTGCGGCTTCTAACGCGTCAATGACTTGGTTTGCGAGCTCGCCGGACTCCATCAAATAGAGCTCCACCAGCAAGTAGTGCTGCGCCTGACTCACCGCCTCAAACATCGCCGGTAAAAAGCGCGATGCTTCCGGCAGCAGAATCACACGATTTCCTTCTCGCCACTCGTGCTGCATAGAGACTCCTTCTCTTGCTACGCTGCTTCATCCACGCTCAGCGGCTGAGTGAACGATGAACGTACAGATCGTAGCGGCTCGTTTTGCCTTCCAGCGTGTGCTGCGGCGCAGGCCCAGCAATGGGCGGCGCCCTACGCGGGCGTTTCACCACCACCCGGTGGGTTGCCACCTCGAGCGCAGCCTCCAACAAGCCTGGGGCATCGTCATCATCCCCGGCCAGCTCACGAAACACGCGCATCTCTTTTTTCACCAGCGCGGACTTTTCGCGATGGGGGAACATGGGGTCCAGATGAATGACCTGAGGTGCAAACTCGGCTTCCGCCACCAGAGCTACTAACTGCTCGGCGGCGTCGCCATGACGCAGGCACATTCGCGCGGCAATCGCGGCCGTTTCCTCAGCGACCGCCGCACGCGTAAGGCCATCCTGAAGCAGCGCGGCAATGGCGGCGACGCGCTCAATCATCAGCACCGGCGCGCCTAGGCTTGCCAACACAAAGGCGTCGCGGCCAAGGCCTGCTGTGGCATCAACCACGCTCGGCGTGATGCCCTTGGTAAGCCCGCAGGCTTTGGCCACCAATTGCCCACGGCCGCCGCCGAACTGACGGCGGTGCGCGGCCTTGCCCGCGAGCCAAAATCAACGCTGAGCGGCTTGCCGTACTGGCGCTCATCCCCCGCTAGGGCGAGCTGACCATTCACATAGCCCAGCGTTAAGCCCGGCGGCAGCGTCACCTGTGGCACCGGCTGGCTCATGCCGGTTTTTTCCAGGCGACGTTATTGCGCAAGTACACCGGCTGCGCATCGTGGGCCGCTTGGCCTAAGCCTGCGTCCAGATCGCGAGTGGCCAGCCAAGCCATCTCCTCTGCGCGTGGCTCTAAATCCGTAAGGTGTTGCGACATGTTAGCCTGAACGCCAACAGTGAACTCATCCCAGAGGCTGAAGCCTGAACCAACGCCCACCCAATCAGTTTCATCGGCTGGCAGCCGAAATGCACCGGGCGCAATGACGACTTCGTCACTTTGTAAGCTTACGGCAACGTTTAGGCAGTGCAAGGTAGCCGCATACACTTCGCCCATGCGGGCATCCAGAGCGGTGACCACATGGCGGAAGTGGTAGCGGCGGTGTGCCTGTAGCGCTAACGCCTCAAGGGTAGAGACACCCAGCAACGGGCAGTCTAAGCCGAATGCCAACCCTTTGGGCGGCACCGGCCGCAATGCGCAGGCCGGTAAACGAGCCTGGCCCGCGCCCAAAGGCAATGGCGTTCAGCGCTTGAGGCGCAATGCCCGCATCAGCGAGCGGCTCATCCACCATCGGCATTAAGCGCTTGGTATGCGCTCGCGGGGTCATCTCATAACGCGCTAGACATTCACGCTGGCCGCCCGCTTGGCGGAGCAGGGCCGCTGAACAGGCGCTGGAGGAGGCATCCAGTGCCAGAAGGTATAACGACGACATAGCGGTGTTGACTCCGAAAAAATAGGCCCTTAGTATACCGCCACACGCCTGTAACGACGATGGCCCGCAGGAAGCCTGCGGGCCATCGTGATGCGTGACACTATGGCGTGCTTAGCTCAGCGCTTCTTTCACCTGGCGAGTGATATCCGCCACGCTGCCCACGCCTTCGACACGATGATACTGCGGCGCGGCGACCGGGTCTTCTTTCGCCAACTGCTGGTAGTAGTCCACCAGCGGCGCGGTTTGATCGTGATACACCGACAGGCGGTTGCGCACCGTGGACTCTTGGGCGTCTTCACGCTGGATCAGCGTTTCGCCGGTCACATCGTCGATACCCGGCTCTTTGGGCGGATTGTGCTCAACGTGGTACACGCGACCTGAGGCCGGGTGAACACGACGACCTGCTAAACGGCTGACGATCTCTTCATCCGGCACGGCAATTTCCAGCACGTGGTCGAGTTTCACACCGCCCTCTTTCATGGCATCTGCCTGAGGAATGGTGCGCGGGAAGCCGTCAAACAGGAAGCCATTCTCACAGTCGGGCTGGCTAATGCGCTCTTTGACCAAGTCGATGATGATGTCATCCGACACCAGACCACCGCTGTTCATGATCTCTTTGACCTTCAGGCCCAGCTCAGTGCCGTCCTTGATAGCGGCGCGCAGCATATCCCCGGTGGAAATTTGGGGAATCTTAAACTGCTCACAAATAAACTGAGCCTGAGTCCCCTTCCCCGCGCCGGGGGGCACCCAACAGGATTAAACGCATGGCACTGCTCCTTGAATGATCGTCTTGAATGGTAGTGATAGATGAAATCAATGAACCGACAATAACCGTGCCGTTCAGGCGACACAACTCCCCAAAAGCCTGAGAGCACGATTATTTTGTGTTTTTTTGAGCAAAAACAGCAAAGTGGCCAGCGTTAGTACTTTGGTCACCCTGTTTGCGCCAAACCACCGTTAACGCGACTAAGCCGTTATAAACACAAGCGGCGCCCGAAAGGGCGCCGCTTGTGGCTTGCTCTTATGTCCGCTTACAACAGTAAGCGACGGATATCGGTGAGCACGTCCGCCAGGAAGGCGGTGAAACGCGCTGCATCCGCACCGTTGATCGCGCGGTGATCGTAGGAGAGCGACAGCGGCATCATCAAACGCGGCTGGAAGGCACTGCCATCCCATACCGGCTTCATCTGCGCTTTCGACACGCCCAAGATCGCGACTTCAGGGGCGTTGACGATCGGCGTGAAGGCCGTGCCACCAATCGAGCCCAGGCTCGAAATGGTGAAGCAGCCACCGGTCATCTCTTCCCGTTTGAGCTTCTTGGTTTGTGCTTTCTTGCCTAGCTCCGCCATCTCCTTGGCAATCTCATCAAGGATTTCTTATCAGCGTCGCGCAGCACAGGCACCATCAGACCATCCGGCGTATCCACCGCAATACCGATATGGACGTAGTTTTTCCATACCAGCGTATCGCCATCGCCTTTCAAGCTGACGTTGAACTGCGGAAACTTACGCAGCGCAAAGGCACAGGCTTTGACCAGGAAGGGCAGCGGCGTGAGCTTGGCTCCCTGGGCTTCGGCTTCCGCCTTCATGGCTTTACGGAAGTTCTCAAGCTCGGTGATGTCCGCTTCGTCGAACTGGGTGACGTGGGGCACGTTGAGCCAGCTGCGATGCAGGTTCGTTGCGCCCATCTTGAGCAGGCGACCCATCGGCTTCTCTTCCACTTCACCAAACTGGCTGAAGTCGACTTCCGGCACGGCGGGGATACCTGCACCACCGCTGGCAGCAGGAGCGGCTGCCTGGGCTTTGCCCTGGTTCGCAATGGCTTGCTTAACGTACGCTTGTACGTCCTCTTTCAGCACGCGGTCTTTCGGGCCGCTGGGCTTCACGAGGCCAAGGTCGACGCCTAGCTCACGGGCCAGCATGCGTACTGCGGGTCCTGCGTGAACCAGCTTGCCGTCACGCGGCTTATGCGCGGCCATTTGCGCTTCGGGGCTGGGAGAACCCGCCGGAGAAGCCTGCTTGGCGCTGGGAGCGCTAGCGCTTTGCTGCTTGCCGCTGTCCGCTTTTTCAGGCGCCGCTTTTTTCGGTGCCGCTTTCTTGGCACCCGCGACTTCCATATAACCGATCACGTCGCCTTCAGAAACGGTGTCACCCTCTTTGACGGTGAGCTCCAGAATCTTACCCTTGAAGGGGCTCGGCACGTCCATGGAGGCTTTGTCAGACTCCAGGGTGATCAGCGGGTCTTCGACGTCAACTTCATCACCGGCAGCAACGCCAATTTCGATAATCGGCACGTCAGAAGAGCCTGACAGATCCGGCACGCGAATTTCTTTACGCTCTGGCTCACCGCTGCCGCTCTCTTCTTCGGCCGCGTCTTCTTCAGCGGGCTCGCTGTCAGCAGCAGGCTCGTCGGCCTGGGCAGGGGCGTCCGCTTCGCCGGTATCGTCACCTTCGCCCGCGATTTCCATCTGGCCGATGACGTCGCCTTCAGAGACGGTATCGCCTTCTTTAACGGTCAGCGCCACGATCTTGCCGCTGTGCGGGCTGGGCACGTCCATGGAGGCTTTGTCAGACTCCAGGGTGATCAACGGGTCTTCAGCGTTGACGTCATCGCCTTCGCTCACGGCGACTTCGATGATCTCGACGTTATCAGAGCCACCGAGGTCAGGCACCTTGATATCAACGGTTTGCTTGCCGCCGCTGGCTTTCTTCGGCGCGGGGGCCGCTTCTGGCTGCTTGGCGGGCGCGTCGGCTTCGGGCTGGCTGTCTTCTGCGGCGGCTTCCGGCTCGGCATCGCTGTCACCGCCACCTTCCACTTCCAGCTCGACGATATCGTCGCCTTCGGAGACTTTATCGCCCTCTTTCACCAACACTTTGATCACCTTGCGGCCTTTCTGGGGGCGGTACATCCATGCTGGCTTTGTCGGATTCCAGAGTGATCAGGGTGTCTTCCGCTTCAATGACGTCGCCTTCTGACACCGCAATCTCGATGATTTCGACATCGGTATCGCCACCGATATCGGGAACTTTGATGATTTCGCTACTCAAGGTCGCGCTCCTTCCAAATCGGATCGAGCCGGCGGGCAGTGGCTCGCCCGGCAGCGGTTTAGCTGGTCAGCGGGTTCGGCTTGTTGACATCGATGCCATACTTTTTCAGCGCGACGCCGACATGCTTGCGATCAATCTCACCACGGTCAGCCAGGGCACGCAGCGCGGCGACGGTGACGAAGTAGCGGTCTACTTCGAAGAAGTAGCGCAGCTGCTCGCGGGTGTCGGAACGGCCAAAGCCGTCGGTCCCCAGCACGGTGTAGTCGCTCGGCACCCAGGCACGCACTTGGTCCGCGTACAGCTTCATGTAGTCGGTCGAGGCAATCACCGGGCCGTCACGGCCTTCCAGGCACTGGGTCACGTGGGGCTTGTGGGCCTCGGCATCCGGGTTCAGGAACGCTTCACGCTCCAGCAGCAGCGCTTCACGACGCAGCTCGTTGAAGCTGGTGACGCTCCAGATGTCCGCCCCGATGCCCCAGTCGTTGGCCAGCAGCTCGGCAGCGGCTTCCACTTCACGCAGAATGGTGCCGGAGCCCATCAGTTGAACGCGACCTTTGTCACCCTGGGTCTCTTTGAGCAGGTACATACCTTTAACGATGTCGTCGGCCGGTACGTTCTCAAGCTCGGGGTGCTCGTAGTTCTCGTTCATCACGGTCAGGTAGTAGAAGCAGTTCTCTTGATCCGTGAACATGCGCTTCAGACCGTCTTGCACGATGACCGCGACTTCGTGAGCGTACGTCGGGTCGTAGCTGCGGCAGTTGGGGCTGGTGGAGGCCAGAATCAGGCTATGGCCATCCTGGTGCTGCAGGCCTTCGCCGTTGAGCGTGGTACGCCCGGCGGTACCGCCAACCATAAAGCCACGTGCCTGCAGGTCGCCTGCGGCCCAGGCCAAGTCACCGATAGGCTGGAAGCCGAACATCGAGTAGTAGATGTAGAACGGCAGCAGGGTGGCGTTGTTGTTGCTGTAGGAGGTCGCGGCGGCGATCCACGCCGACATCGCGCCTGCCTCTGTAATGCCTTCCTCGAGTACCTGACCTTTCTGGTCCTCGCGGTAGTACATGATCTGGCCTTTATCGACCGGCTCGTACTTCTGACCTTCGGCGGTGTAGATACCCAGCTGGCGGAACAAGCCTTCCATACCGAAGGTACGGGCCTCATCGGGCACAATCGGCACGACCTGCTTGCCCAGCTGCTTGTCTTTTACCAGGCCATTGAGAATGCGCACGAACGCCATGGTGGGCGAGACTTCGCGCCCTTTGGAACCGCCCATTTGCGAGGCAAGGTTTTGTCTTCCAGGCTTGGGATGTTCAGCGGCTCAAACGTGCTGCGGCGGCTCGGCAGGTAGCCGTTGAGGCGCTCGCGCTGCAGGTGCATGTACTTGAGCTCGGGAGAGTCCTCTTCCGGCTTGTAGTACGGCACGTCTTTAAGCTGCTCGTCGGTGAGCGGAATGCCGAAGCGGTCGCGGAATTTCTTCAGCGCTTCGTACTCCATGCTCTTGACCTGGTGGGCTTCGTTAGCGGCTTCGCCATCGCCGCTGCCCATGCCGTACCCTTTGACGGTGTGCGCCAGGATAACCGTGGGCTTGCCGTTGGTGGTGTTGACCGCTTCGTGGTACGCCGCGTAGACCTTGAACGGGTCATGGCCGCCACGGTTGAGCTTCCAGATATCTTCGTCGGAGAGGTCTTTGACCATCGCCTCGGTTTCTGGGTACTTACCGAAGAAGTGCTCACGGGTGTAAGCACCGCCGTTCGCCTTGTAGTTCTGATACTCGCCGTCGACCGCCTCGTCCATGCGCTTCTGAAGGATGCCTTTCTTGTCCTTCTCGAACAGCGGATCCCAGTGACGCCCCCAAACGACCTTGATCACGTTCCAACCGGCACCGCGGAAGACGCCTTCGAACTCGTCCATGACGCGGGAGTTGCCGCGTACCGGGCCGTCCAGGCGCTGCAGGGTTACAGTTGATGACGAAGATCAGGTTATCGAGGTTCTCACGGCCCGCCAGGGAGATCGCGCCCAGGGATTCCGGCTCGTCACACTCGCCGTCGCCCATGAAGCACCAGATCTTGCGGTCGTGCATGTCTTTCAGCTCACGGTGATGCAGGTACTTCATCACGTGGGCTTGGTAGATGGCCTGAATCGGGCCAAGACCCATGGACACCGTGGGGAACTGCCAGTAATCCGGCATCAGCCACGGGTGCGGGTAGGAAGAGAGGCCATCGCCATCGACTTCACGACGGAACTTGTCCATCTGCTCTTCAGACAGACGACCATCCAGGTAAGAGCGCGCGTAGATGCCCGGCGCGACGTGGCCCTGGATGTAAATCAGGTCGCCTTCAAAGTCGTCTTTGGGGGCGCGGAAGAAGTGGTTGAAACCCACGTCGTACAGCGTGGCGGACGACATGAAGCTTGCAATGTGGCCCCCCAGGCCGGGGTTGGCCCGGTTGTTACGAATCACCTGGTCAATCGCGTTGTAGCGAATCAGGGAGCGAATGCGACGCTCCATGAACAGGTCGCCCGGCATGGGCGCTTCGCGATGAACCGGGATCGTATTACGGTGGGGGGTTGTCACCGAGAAGGGCACCTGCATCCGGTCCCGGCGCAGGCGATCCGCCAGGCGGGTCATCAGGTAGCGGGCACGATCTTCGCCCTCACGATCCAGTACCGATTCCAGGGATTCCAGCCACTCCGTGGTTTCGACCGGATCGAGATCTTCTCTTGTCTCCAGACTCATAGAGGTCTCTCCGAATGACGATAAATGACAATGAGCCCCGCCAACCCTTCGGGCCTGGGGCGGCTGCGGTGTTTAGCCACCACAGGCCATACAGTGGCACGACGCGTTTGCACCGTGCGGGGGTTTTCGTTCTACATTCAACAAGCTACGCTCGTCTTGATGTAGTAAAGCTACACACATAGGGTGAAAGTTAGCCTTTTGTATATGCGAAGATACCGCAAAGTCGCCACGCTGCCAATTCCAGTGAGCCGTAAAAGACTATCCAAAACAAACTATTGCACTGCAACATAAGCGCTTTATAAGACCTTTGTCGCTGCGACTAACGCCTTCTGAATGTAGTTAAACTACCGTTTTATTGTCTGCCATCAGAACCACTTAAAGGGCGTTTTTAACCAACACTTTTATCCATTAAACGCCGTGCCAACTGCTGGCGAAAGTAAGCCCAATCAAAGGCGGGCCCTGGAACGGTTTTACGCAGCGGGGCCACCTTAGCGTGACTGGTGATTCGTTGGGACGTTAATGCTGGGTAGCGCGTCATCAGCCAGCAGGTGGCCTCGACCAGGGCAGCATACTGCGCTTTGGTAAACGGGGTGTGATCATCTCCCCCTCAAGCTCGATGCCCACGGAAAAATCATTGAGCCTTGATCGCCATGAGTTCAGCGCGGGGTCCCACCAGTAGGAACGGCCAGCATGCCAGGCTCGATGGTCGGTATCGACAAACTGAACGCACTGTCCTTCCCGGCGGATCAGCAGATGCGCCGACACCCGCAAATGGTCAATCTCAGCAAAAAAAGGGTGCTCGTTTGGGTCCAAGCGATTGGTAAACAGCGCTTCTATAGCATCGCCCGAGAACTGCCCAGGCGGCAGGCTAATGGCGTGCAAGAGCAGCAGCGATATGTCGCTGTGAGGGCGCGCATCTTGGTTAGGCGATGGCGCCTGGTGTGCCTTGGACCACTGCCCTGTCATGCCTTCTTTGTTCATGACCGCACACGCTTCCTCTACGTTAGCGTTCTGTTTCACTATAATGCCTGTCATCGAAGACGACGCCCAGAGACTCACCGCTATGAACTATCAAACTTCTCTTTCTGAAGAGATTCGCGCCTGTGCCGCTCGCCTGCTGACTGAAGACGTTGGCGCGGGCGATATCACGGCTCAGCTGATCCCCGAGAACCAATGGGCGACCGCCAAGGTGATTACCCGTGAACCCGCCGTGCTCTGTGGTGTTGCCTGGGTCGACGAGATTTTTCGCCGCCTGGATGGCCGCGTAACGCTACGTTGGCAAGCAGCGGATGGCGACCGATTGGACGCAGACCAGTGCTTCCTTGAACTGGAAGGCCCGGCCCGCAGTTTACTAACCGGCGAGCGTGCCGCCCTCAACATGCTGCAAACACTGTCGGCTACGGCCACCGCCACGCGCTGCTACGTGGACCTCATTGAGGGCACCGGAGTGCGCCTGCTCGACACCCGCAAAACGCTTCCCGGCATGCGGCTAGCCCAAAAGTACGCCGTTACCTGCGGCGGCGGGCACAACCATCGCATTGGCTTGTGGGATGCGTTTTTGATCAAAGAGAACCACATTGCCGCCTGCGGCGGTATCCAGGCGGCGATTGCCCAAGCCCGCAAACTGGCCAGCAACCTGCCGGTGGAAGTGGAAGTCGAAACCTTCGAGGAGCTAGATCAAGCCCTAGCCGCCGGTGCCGACATAGTTATGCTGGACAACTTCGCCATTGAAGACCTCCACGTGGCGGTGGAAATCAACGGTGGGCGCGCCACGCTGGAAGCCTCCGGCAACGTGGATGACTCTACGCTGAGAGCGATTGCGGACACTGGCGTCGACTGCATTTCCAGCGGCGCGCTGACGAAAGATGTTAAATCCATCGATCTGTCGATGCGGATCACCCAAACCTTTAACGTTTAATTCGTTAAGTCTCCACCGCGCTGAGCTGCTTCACTAGCCGGTACGGCGCAGCATTTCACCACTGCGTTCGACCCACTGCTCGCCGAGGTTATCGAACCCTCGGCGCAGCAGGCGCTCATAAAGCACCAAGCTTGCTTCAATTTCCACCTGAGACACGCCATGTTCCAGCAGAATACGCTCGGCATGGATCAGTAGCGTGGTGCCTATGCCGCGTCCCGCTAATGATGGCCACACGTAGAGGGTCTCAATACGTCCAGCGCTGATATTCAACTCTAAAAAACCGACGCAGCGGCCATCACAAGCGGCTACCAGCGTAGTGTATAGCGCTTGGCGCGCCGCCCAGGCGCTCGCCTCGCGGGGGAGGGCATTGGCCCAGGCACGGCGCTCATCCAGTCCGTAATGGGTGGCCGCCCCCTGCATGACAGCGTGATAAAACACTTCTGCCTGATCACCGGCATCTCGCGCTAACGCCGCGCGGTAAGTTACTCGCGACGTTGGCGTAGGAGCAGGTGCGTGTTCGTTCGTTTTCAACATGCTTCGCCTCAATGGGATTTAGCGGCTGGCAAAGAACGTCTGACTGTCTGTCACCAGCAGGCTATTTTATACTCAGCGCTACGTTACTAAAGACCACGATTTCATTGATCACGTTGGCCACGACCAACGTCCACAAGGCAGTGCTATGCACGATAGTTCAGACAGCGCGTCATTCGCGCTGACGCCCATTGGCCATATCATCAGCGACTACCCTGATAAATTCGGCGTCCCCCGCCAGCCTGGGTTAGCGCCAGCGGCCAATGCACGTTTAGTGCTCACAGCACCGTTTGATGATCCTCTCACCGTACGGGGCTTGGAAGACTTTAGCCACCTATGGATATCATTTATCTTTCATCAAAGCCCAACCCGGTGGACGCCCTTAGTGCGCCCGGCCGCGCCTGGGTGGCAACCGTAAAGTCGGCGTCTTTGCCAGCCGCAGCACCCATCGCCCTAACCGGTTGGGGCTTTCGCTGATTGAGCTATCGCACATTGATACTCAGCAAGGGGTGAGTTTGCACTTGGCAGGCTGTGACTTGGTCAGCGGCACGCCAGTGGTCGATATTAAACCATACCTGCCCTGGGCCGAAGCGAAGCCCGAGGCGCGGGCGGGATTTGCCCCCAGCGCCCCGTCACTGCTGCCCGTGAGCTTTAGCCAGGCCGCCCAGGCCAGCCTTGCCGCCCGCGCCGACGGAGCGTCGCTCTACGCGCTGATTGAGCAGGTGTTAGGCCAAGATCCTCGCCCGGCCTACCAGCGTGAAGGGCAGAGCGAGCGCATTTACGGGGTGCGACTGCGGGATGTAGACGTGAAATTCCAAGCTGTAAAAGAAACACCCCTTGAAAACGACGCCACCACCCTGAAGGTGGTGGCGATCGATACGCTGACTAACGAAACACGTTAGGCGGGAAAGGTAATCCCTAGACGACGGCCGACTTCTTCGTAGGCTTCAATGAGGCCACCCAACCCCTGACGGAAGCGGTCCTTATCCAGCTTCTCGCGGGTGTTGGCATCCCATAAACGGCAGCCATCCGGGGAGAACTCATCACCCAGTACCACCTCGCCTTTGAACACGCCGAACTCCAGCTTGTAATCCACTAACAGCATATCGCCTTCGGCAAACAGCTGCTTGAGGATATGATTCACCTTAAACGTCAACGTCTTCATTTTGGCGAGCTGCTCAGGAGTTGCCCAACCAAACGTTTCCGCCAGCGACTCATTGATCATCGGGTCGCCCTTCTCGTCGTTCTTTAAGAACAGCTCAAAGGTCGGCGGGTTCAGGGCGATCCCCTCGTCCACTCCCAGACGCTTCAACAAACCACCCGCGGCAATGTTGCGCACCACGCACTCGACCGGAATCATCTGCATTTTTTTGACCAGACTTTCGTTGTCGGAAAGCTGCTTCTCAAAATGCGTCGGGATACCGCCCTCTTCTAAACGCTCCATGATGAAAGCGTTAAAAATGTTGTTCACCATCCCCTTACGGGCCAGCGCCTCTTTCTTTTTACCATCAAAAGCGCTGGTGTCATCACGAAAGTGCAGTACCAGCAGGTCAGGATCGTCAGTGGTATAGACGGATTTTGCCTTGCCGGCATAGAGTTCTTGGCGCTTTTCCATGGAGGCTCCGTGAGAAAGTGAGAGTCAAAGGGTTAACGTAAGTAGCCGGAGACGCGCTCAAGCAACTCGCGCTGATCATCAGCGATAAAACTACGCTCGCTGGCGTTGATGGCACGCAGCACGGTTTGATCACCGTTGGGCTCAAGCGCTAGGCGAATCTGCTGTGACATACGGCGGACATCGGGACTGCACACAATTTGCAACGGGTTACGCCCACGCTCTGTTTCCGTCATGTACTCCACCAAAAACTCATAGTCATCGGCGGAGGTCGCGAGCAGATTACGCTGCCCCTCTTGGGTGAAATCAAGAGAGAGGTAGTGGTTCAGCTCCGCCCAAACGCGGTCGATGGGTTGCGGAATCAGCACTTCCCACTCATCGCCCTGTTGACGCAGTTGCAGCGTTTGCTCGCTAGCCAAGCGCTGAGCGGTCCAGGAAGAGGAGCTAGCCGTTGCGCTACGCGCGCCCAGGTACTGCTCTAGTGCCGTTAAGCAGCTCTCAGCACTTTGCCCACTCTGGTCACAGCGCACTTCGCTGCTACCGGCGCGCAGGGCACTCTGCAGGCGCAACGTCGCTTGCGGGGTCACGATCACGCCTTGGGTGGCGCTGCTCTCTTGAACAGGAAGCTGGCGGCTGCGTACAAACGCTTCCAGTTGTGGCCAAACGGTACCGGGATCGGCGGCAACTACTAACCAACTTTGATCGCCCACCTGACGGCGCTCAACGTACTCAGGCTCTAATCCACCACCAATGGCCAACGACTGCGGCGGTTCAATCTCCTCCGGTTCGTCAAGCTGTGAGGCCTGCAACGCCACCTGGGGAACGGGCATGGCATCTTGTAACGCTGCGTATTACGGGTTTCAGGCAGCACGAGGGGCGGCGCAGGAGCCGCTTCGGTGTAGTCCAAGTTGCGGTCGTGGTAATAACCATCGCGCGCGCAACCTGCCAGTGTGACAGCAGCTGCGAGTGCCAGCGGTATCCATTTAAGCGCACGTTGTTCAAGCACAGAGCTCATCAAGCCACCTTAACAGTCAACAGGTCAGTTACCCGGAAGGCCATGCCATCACCGGGTAGCAAAAGGGTTTCGAGCGCCGGGTTACTCCTCTACGACGCCCGCCAGCTGCAGTGCTTCGCTTACCGTGCCGTGGTACTTCTCCGACAGCCACGTCAGCGGCAGACGAATACCTGCTTCCATGTAACCCATGCGGTGCAGCGCCCACTTTACGGGAATGGGATTAGATTCAATGCCTAGGTTAGTGTGCAGCGGCATCAAGCGCGTATTAATTTGGTGAGCCTTGTCGGCATCGCCAGCCACAGCAGCCGCGCACAAGTCATGCATGGCTTTGGGGGCAACGTTCGCGGTCACGGAGATATCGCCATGCCCACCCATTAGCATGAAATCGCAGGCCGTTGCGTCATCACCCGAGTAGAGCATGAAATCGCTGCCTTTCAGGCGTGAGATTAGATCCTCAGCGCGCTCAAGGTTCCCGGTGGCATCTTTCAGGCCGATAATGTTGTTCACTTCCGCTAAGCGCACCACCGTCTCGTTGTAGAGATCGGAGCAAGTGCGGCCAGGAACGTTGTACATAATGACCGGAAGTTTGCTGCCTTCAGCGACCGCTTTAAAGTGCTGGTACAGGCCTTCCTGGGTAGGCTTATTGTAGTAGGGGCAGACGGATAGGCAGTAGTCCGCGCCCACTTCACTGGCGTAGCGCGCCAGCTCAACGGCTTCCGAGGTAGCGTTCGCCCCGGTACCGGCAATGACAGGAATGCGACCATTGACTTCTTCAACCACGCTGCGGATCACATCAAAGTGCTCAGCAAAGGACATGGTCGTGGGTTCACCCGTGGTGCCCGCAGCGACGATGGCATCAGTGCCATTATCGAGGTGGAAGTTCACCAGACGACGAAGCGCCTCCCAGTCGATGTCGCCATTGACTTTCATCGGCGTCGCCAGGGCGACAATGCTGCCTGTGATCATCCGTATTTTCCTCACCTGCAAAAAGTTGAAATCAAGCTGCCACGTAGGGTGCAATGACGTACATTGGGTTAAGACGCGGCGTTGATACTTTGAAGGAGCGCGATCACCCCTGCCCACAAACAGCAAATGGTACTCAGGCGATTCGAGCCTGTACAGCGTAAAGCGCTGCGAGTTTACTTAACGCTTTGACAGCAGCGCAGCGCTTGCGTGTAATTTTCTATGAAAGTCACCCCCCATAAGGAGCCTTTATGGCGATTGAACTCGGCCAGCCCGTCCCTGATTTTTCCGCCCCAGCCACCGGCGACACCACCATCACGCTGTCGGAACTGCGTGGCAAGCAGGTAGTCATCTACTTCTATCCGAAAGCCAGCACGCCAGGCTGCACCACCGAGGGCGGCGACTTCCGTGATCGCAAAACTGCCTTCGATGCCGCCAACACCGTGGTCATCGGTGTCTCCCGGGACGGTCTGCGCGCCCAGGAAAACTTCAAAGCCAAGCAGGATTTCAATTTTGAACTGATTTCCGACAAAGACGAAACCGTTTGTCAGCTGTTTGATGTGATCAAACTCAAGAAAATGTACGGCAAAGAGCACCTGGGCATCGAGCGTAGCACCTTCTTGATCGACCAGGATGGCAAGCTTGCCCAAGAGTGGCGCGGCGTTAAAGTTCCTGGCCACGTAGATGAGGTACTAAGCGCGGCGCAGGCACTTAATAGCCAGTAATAATGCACCGCTGGCTGTGCCCATATCGGGGCACAGCCATGCTCACGGCTAATCCTGCTTCAGCGGTGGCACCTGCGATGTTTGTCGGCCTTCAAGCCCTCTTGGCCATGCATACACCAGCGCTTTCAGCAGCGTGGCAAGCGGGATGGCAAAAACACCCCCCAGAATCCCCAAATACCGCCAAAGAACAGCACCGCAACGATAATCGAGACCGGGTGGATATTGTTGGTTTCTGAGAACAGCACAGGGGCAAGTACGTTGCCATCCAGTGCCTGCAGCACGCCGTAGGCCACTAAAACGTAGACAAACTGCTCGCTAATACCGAAATGGAAGCCCGCTACCGCCGCCACGGGGATGGTTGCCACCGCCGCGCCAATGTAGGGCACCAATACGGAAAAACCGACCAGCACGGCCAGTAGCGCCGTATAGGGCAAGCCAAAAAAGGCAAAGGTGATATACGCCACCGTGCCGGATGACGATCTCAATGGACTTACCGCGGATATAGTTGGCGATTTGGCGATCCATTTCATGCCAGATGCGCGTCAGCAGCGTACGCTTCTGCGGCAGCAGCGAGAGCGTAAAGCCCACCAGCGCCTCACGATCTTTCAGCATAAAAAAGACCAAAATCGGCACTAACACCAAATAGATGATCAACGACATGACATTGCCAAGCGAGGTCAACGAGAGCGTCAAGGCGCGCTGACCTAGCTGGCTAATTTCCCGCCCGGCGACGCCAATCCAGCTCTGCATCTGATCAGGCGTCACGATATTAGGGAAGCGCTCCTGCAACTGATCTAGCCACCCCTGGCCGCTGGCAAACATGCGCGGCGTCTCTTGAACGAGCCCGACCAGCTGATTCCAGATCAGCCGCATCAAGATAAACGCTAGCGTGAGCAGCACGCTGACAAATGCCAAAAACACCATAATGACAGCCAGCAAATGCGGCACTCGACGTCGCGTGAGCGCGCTAACCACGCCTTGCAGTAAAAACGCCAGCACCAACGCGGTAAAGAACGGTGCCAACATGCGGCCAAACCAAATAATGGCGGCAAACCCTGCCACCAGCACCACCAGAAGAATTAACGCCTCTTCGTCTGAAAAGTAGCGCTCTACCCAACTTTTCAGAATACTGCGCATGGTCATGAGTGGGTGTTCCCTGCTTTACGTATCCAAAAAAAATACACGTCGCCGCGCTGTACCCGCGCCTCCATCACGTGGTCGCTTAGTTCGGTAAATGCCGCCATATCCCGCCAAGAGCCCGCATCGGTCGCACTTACTTCCAGCAGTTGGCCTGGCGCAAGGCCTGCCAGTGCCTGCTTCGCCTTTAGCAGCGGTAGCGGGCAGTGCAATCCGGTGGCGTCCAATACCCTATCGGGCTGAACCCCTTCGGCTAACCCAGACGCTGTTTGCTCAGACATACCCTCTCCCTCAAAATGCTGCTTCATATGTTGCTAAATCGTTCAATGACTACATAACAGCAGCATTGTTGCATAAACTGTTTTTTCGCGATGCCCGCCGTGAAATTGATTTAACGGCACTTCCCTGCCTGAATCAATGTCACACCGTTGTTAGCCGCGCCTATTATTCGAACGAATGGGGATGTCATGCTGCATTTTAGACCCGCCTACTCTCGCTGGGCCTGCACGCTCGCGCTCTCGCTCAGCGCTTTGTGCGTTAGCTTGCCCAGCCACAGCTATGACGACTATCAACTGCCCAGTCTAGGGGGCGCATCGGCATCGGTAAGCAATGAGGAGTTTCGTCTTGGCCGCGCATGGCTGCGCCAGTTCCGCGCTCAGGCCCCCCAGTGGCAGGACCCCATAGTCAGCGATTATTTAGAGAGTTTAGTGGCACGTTTGGCACCCTACAGCCAGCTCGGCAGCCTGCAAACCACCACGGTGATGGTGGATAACCGTTCGCTCAATGCGTTTGCGGTGCCCGGCGGCGTGGTGGGCATTAATTCAGGGCTGTTTGCCTTTGCCGAAGATGAAGGCGCTTTTGTATCAGTGATTGCCCACGAGCTTGGGCACCTTTCCCAGCGACATTACGCCCGAGGCAGCGCCCGCGCCGAACAGACCCAGCTGCCCGCCATGGCGGCCATGCTGGCCGGTATGCTGATTGCTGCCAGCGGCGGTGGCGATGCGGGCATTGCCACCGCCATGGGCTCTCAGGCAGCGCTTATTCAGGACCAGCTCGCCTACTCCAGACGTTTTGAGCAAGAGGCCGACCGTATTGGCCTACAGGCCATGGCAGAAGCAGGCTACGACCCAGAAGCCATGGTGCGCATGTTCGATACCATGCAGCGCCTGTCGCGGCTTCAAGGTGGCACGCCGCCTGAATTTCTATTGACCCACCCTGTGTCAGATAGCCGCCTGAGCGACGCCCAAGCGCGGGTTTCTCAGCTTAGCGTGGCCAGCCGCTACACCAGCGATACGCTCTACGACATGATGCGCGCTCGCGCCCTGCTGAGCATTTACCGCAACACGCCCCAACAAGCGGCTTCGCGGCTGGCGCAGGAAGATGCCGAGGAGCCTGCGCTGCGTTATATCAATGCACTCATTGATGCGCACAATGGCCAAACCGACCGCGCACTGCAAACACTCTCGACCAGCTTGCCAACGAGCTTCCTGATTACGGCATGCTGCCCGCCTCCGCGGCGAACGTAGCCCTGGAAGCCCAACGCTATGATGAGGCTATTGCCCGCAGCCAGCGTTTACTGCGGCTGATGCCTAACTATCTGCCGGCTCAGCTGACCCTGGCGGAGGCGCAGCTACAGCGCGATCCAGCAGCGGCTTACGACCTGCTTCGTGATATCACCACGCAGCACCCGGAAAGCCCACAGGGCTTCAACCTGCTGGCAGAGGCCGCCGGGCGCAGCGGGTTTAACGGCTGGGGTCACCTGGCCCGCGCCGAGCACCTGCAGCTCACCGGCCGAGTGGACCGCGGCATTCGACAGTTTGGGTATTGCCAAAGACGCCGCCCAGCAGGAAAACGACACTCAGGCGCTAGCGCGCATTGAACAGCGCAGAGAAGCGTTTCTTGAGTACCGAGAGGCGCTAGAGAAGTTTTAGCGCCCTGAAGCACATACAAAACATACAAAAAAGCCCGACGCATCGCGTTCGGGCTTTTGGCTTACGGCAGAAACGTTGTACTGATGTTAAACCGCTGATATTTAAGTACTGATGTTTAAGCGTTAAAGTTCAGCATACGCTCCAGGGGCTTTAACGCCTGCTGACGCAAGGCATCATTAAAAAAGACCTCGCCGCTGCCTTCACGCAGCGCGCCAGCCAGATTATCCAGCGCGTTCATCGCCATCCAGGGGCAGTGAGCACAGCTGCGGCACGTCGCACCGTTGCCTGCCGTGGGCGCTTCAAAGAGCGTTTTCTCAGGCACCGCCTGCTGCATCTTGAAGAAAATGCCCCGGTCAGTGGCCAAATCAGCTTTTCATTGGGCAGCGTTTGGGCTGCTTTGATGAGCTGGGAGGTAGAGCCAGCCACATCGGCCAGTTGCACAACAGCCTCCGGCGACTCCGGGTGGACAAGCACGGCGGCATCCGGATACAGACGCTTCAAGTCTTGAATGCCTTTCGCCTTGAACTCCTCGTGCACGATGCAGGCACCGTCCCACATCAGCATGTCGGCACCGGTTTTTTTCTGAATATAGCCACCCAGATGCTTATCCGGTGCCCACAAAATCTTTTCACCCTTCGCCTGCAGATGCTCAATGACCTCAACGGCAATCGAAGAGGTCACGACCCAATCGGCACGCGCCTTCACCGCCGCCGAGGTGTTTGCATACACCACCACGGTACGATCCGGGTGGGCGTCGCAGAACGCGCTGAACTCATCGATAGGGCAACCGATATCCAAGGAGCAGGTCGCTTCGAGCGTTGGCATCAACACGCGCTTTTCGGGGGAGAGGATCTTGGCCGTTTCGCCCATGAAACGCCGCCAGCAACCACCAGCGTTGTGGCATCGTGACGGGCACCGAAGCGGGCCATTTCCAGGGAGTCAGCCACACAGCCGCCAGTCTCTTCAGCAAGCTGCTGAATGGCATCGTCGGTGTAGTAATGCGCTACCAAAACGGCGTTATTCGCCTTGAGCAACTGCTTGATTTCAGCCACTCGCGCTTCGTCTTCCGCAGGGATACGGGTAGGGCAGTACGGGCTTGGTAGCGGAGCGTCTAGCTCAGCTTGAGAGGTCATAATAGTCATCGTGTTTACCACTGTGACGAACAGGGAATCCCCCTGTTAAACACCAGTCACGGCGTATGCGCTCCGCATGCGCCGCACTCGGGGGCAACGGCCGCTGCGTCTCTCGCGGTGGCACGTCACCAACCTGGCCCCTGTGGAGCCAGGGCTGCCGTGACATCTTCGGCAGCCAAACGATCTATCGATTTATGCGTTAACCAATACGTTTTTCACTATGCTTCTAACTATCTATGCTTCTCAACACGCTTCTCACCACTGCACCACCGTGGCAATCACGTTATTGTCATCATATTGTGGTGGACAATCGTTGCCCGCTGCAAGCAGAAAGTCACGTTGCAGCGCGGCAAAACGTGCATAGCAAAACGCCCCTGGCAGCAAGCTGCCAAGGGCGTTAAATTTGGTGGGTCGTGTAGGATTCGAGCCTACGACCAATTGATTAAAAGTCAACTGCTCTACCAACTGAGCTAACGACCCAAATTTTGCTGCGCTAATCAAAAACGACTAGCAAATACTACACTAACTCACATCAAAACACATATTGAAAACAAAGCATTGGTGGGACTACTACCTGATGCGTTTGCTTATTTCGGATGGTGGGTCGTGTAGGATTCGAACCTACGAGTCCGAACGGATGCATATAGTACGGATACGGCTTGTGAATAACAAGCCCTTTTTTATCTTTCGTCTACATCTACTGCTCTGCACGGTGCCAAAAAAGCCTTACCCCGTGCAGAGCGCACTGCTTGAACCGCGCCTAGCTTAACCGCGCTTGGGTTTCGGCTTGCGCATCGCCTGCACCGGCCGACGCTTATGCTTGTCGCGGCTCCAGCGATTCTTCTCGTCTGGCGTCAGCTCAGGCACTTTGCGGGTTTCCAGGTTGGCCAGCGTCGCTAAGTCATCCACCTCATCCGGAGAGAGTTCGACCCACTCACCGGCTTTCGCCCGCTTGTCGAGGAAGATATTGCCATAGCGCACACGCTTCAGGCGGCTAGCGGTAAGCCCCTGGGACTCCCACAGGCGGCGCACTTCACGGTTGCGGCCCTCCAGAATCACCACGTGGAACCAAGTGTTGATGCCTACGCCACCAAACTCCTGCACGTCGGTAAAGCGCGCCGGGCCATCTTCCAGCATCACACCGTCGACCATAGCGACGATATGCTCACGCTTGACGTCGCCCATGACCCGCACCGCGTACTCACGCTCTACTTGGGTAGAGGGGTGCATCAAGCGGTTGGCAAGTTCACCGTCGGTGGTCAACAGCAGCAAACCGCTGGTGTTGATGTCCAAACGGCCAATGGCAATCCAGCGCTCGCCTTTCAAGCGCGGCAGCCGCTCAAAGACCGTGCGACGGCCTTCCGGGTCTTTACGGGTGCACAGCTCGCTTTCCGGCTTGTTGTACATAATGACCCGGCGCGGCACTTCCTCTTCCGGACGCAGCGTCACCGGGCGGTCATCAAAGCTGACCTTATCCCGCGCTTCCACTCGGTCGCCCAGTTTGGCCACTTGGCTATTCACCTTCACCCGTCCATCGGAAATGGCGGTTTCCATTTCACGGCGGGAGGCAAGGCCCGCGCGGGCCAGCACTTTTTGCAGTTTTTCGCTGGTAGGCGGCGTGGTGTTGTTACTTTCACTCATGGTCGTCTGACCTCACATCGTTGGTCTGCGTGTCAGCGTCCTCATGTTGACGCTGCGCACGTGCCGCCAGCCGTGCCTCTAAATCGGCAAAGCTGAGCGGCTGGGTTAACGCCGTCTCGGCGTGGTGGTCGGCACTCTCTGCCGACGTATTCTCATCTTTCTGGGGTGGCGCATTCTGCACGCTTTCCGGCGTTTCGTCCAGTGCTGGCGGCGGGTTTTGTTCGGATGATGCCTCCTCCAGAGAAAACGCTTCGGGGTCGTCGCCGTTGACCAGGGTATGCATAGGCGGCAGCGCATCCAGGGTTTTCAGCCCGAAGTCATCCAAAAAGCTGCGCGTGGTGGCATACACCGCCGGGCGACCCGGCACGTCCCGGTGACCCACCACGCGTATCCAGCCGCGCTCCATAAGCGTGCGAATGATCGAACTGCTGCCGCTCACACCGCGCACATCTTCGATATCACCCCGAGTCACCGGTTGACGGTAGGCAATTAGCGCCAGCGTTTCCAAGAGTGCTCGAGAGTAGCGCTGGGGGCGCTCGTGCCACAGCCGCGAGACCCAGTGGGCCAAGCGTGGGCGAATGCGTAGCTGAAAGCCAGAGGCGGTCTCGACCAGCTCGAGCGGGCCATGTTCGTGGCGCAGCGCCAGCCGTGACAGCGCCTCCCTCAACGCTTTGCGGGAAGGGCACTCATCGGCCCAAAAATAGCGTTTCCAGGCGCTCAACCGGCAACGGTTCACCCGCTGCTAGCAGCGCCGCTTCAATAATGTCGTCTAACGTGGTGTCTTTCACCGCGACTCCTCGTCAGGTTCAAACGCGGACTCTTCGAATGCCGAGGCGGCATCGCCTTGTTTCTCTTCCAAACGCTCGAATGCGTCCTCTTCCCCATCGGCCAGCGCCGCTTGGCGGGCACGCACATGAATGGGCGACAGCGGTGCATTTTGGACAATCTCAATCATGGCTTCTTTGGCCAGCTCTAAAATAGCCATAAAGGTCACGACTACACCGGCCTTACCCTCTTCCAGGGTAAACAGCGCTTCAAACGGCGTATAACGGCCGCCCTCGCCATCCTGACTGAGCTTCTCCATGATTTTCAGCATCCGCTCGCGGGTGGAGAGCACTTCACGGCTGATCTGGTGGGCCTGGGCCAGCTCAGCGCGCTTGAGAATATCGGACAGCGCTCCCAGCAGCTCATCAAGCTCCACATCGGGATGGATCACCCGCGTTTCCAACGGCGGCAAGCCCGCCTGTACGCTGAACCAGTCCCGGCCTACGCGGGGCAGCGTATCCAGCGCCTCGGCGGCCTCTTTCAGGCGCTCGTACTCCTGTAAGCGACGAATCAGCTCGGCGCGGGGGTCCTCCTCCTCCTCGCCCTCCGCTTTCGGCGGGCGCGGCAGCAGCGTCCGGGATTTAATCTCCGCCAGCATGGCAGCCATTAGCAGGGACTCACCCGCCAGCTCGATCTCCATGGCTTTCATCAGCTCCACGTACTCAATGTACTGGTGGGTGATGGTGGCCACGTTGATGGTCAGAATATCCAGGTTCTGCCGCCGAATTAAATACAGCAGCAGATCCAGCGGCCCTTCGAAGGCTTCCAGAAAGACCCGCAGTGCCTCGGGGGGAATATAGAGGTCTTCCGGCAGTTGCATGATGGGCTCATCAAACAGACGCCCAAGCGCCTCCACCACCGGCTCGGCAGTAGACTCCGCCACGTCTTGGTCCTGGTCTGGCGCTGCGCTTGGCGTCTCGCTCACGCGGGTCGAATCCTTCGTTGATGAGTGGGAAAACAGCAGTGTAACAGCGCGCTTTCAGCGCGGCATCTAGCCAGCATCGGCGGCTTTACGATAGCGCCCTTGATAATCAAACAGCTTATCGCGGATTTGAAAGTGTCGGCCTACCTTTCGCCCCACCACAAAATCCGGGTGGCGCAATCGGCGCTGCTCGTTGACGACCTCATCAGGCGTCGTCGGTTGCCATTGACCGCCTGGCGCGCGTAGGTGGGCACGCAAAAATACGGCATAAAACGCGCGGCGCTGGGCCGGGGTTTCTAAGGCAAACCATTCGCTCAGGCTTTCGCCATCTTCATCGTGGTAGGTGGCTTTTAGGCGCGGCAGCCCACGACCATTGGTGGTCGCCTCTAACTGCATGCCGCTGACGCGCAGCACCTTGGCATCTTTTAGCTTCAGCGCATCCTTGAGCTTGTCGTCAGCGTCCACGAGCAGCTTCTCGCAGCCATGACAGCGACGGGCGGCAATATCGTTCTCAGCGCCGCACTCGTCGCATACTTTGAAGCGAAAGCGAAACTCGCACTGGCGGCGGCGCCCTGCGTCATCCTCAATCAGCCCCTGGCAGCGGCGGCCGAAGTGTTCGATCACCAGCTCGCCGTCGCGCTTGCCCCAAAACAGGTTCGCGTGACCGCAGTCCGGGCAGGGCACCTGCACCGGTTCGCTATCGCTATCCGGCTTGGGTTCGCCTACTTCCGGGGCGTAGAGATCCCACGGGTTGCCCGCATAGTCGAGAATCAAGCACTCCTCTTTGCCCGGCGAGAGGCGCAGCCCGCGACCCACAATCTGCTGATACAGGCTAACCGACTCGGTGGGCCGCAGAATCGCGATCAGATCGACGTGGGGGGCATCGAAGCCGGTGGTCAGCACCGCCACGTTGACCAAATACTTCAGTTGGCGCGCTTTAAACGCATCGATCAGCGCGGTGCGCTCGGCCGAGGCGGTCGCACCGGTAATCAGCGCGGCCTGCTCGGCGGGCAGATAGCCCATGATCTCTTCGGCGTGGGCCACCGTCGCGGCGAAAATCATCACCCCCTGGCGGTCGGCAGCGTACTCCACCACTTGGGCAATGATGCCCGGTGTCGCCCGGTTACCCGCCACCACCCGGTTGAGCTCCTCCTCCCGAAAAAGCCCGCTGGACGAGGGCGCCAGCGCCGAGAAGTCGTACCCTTCAATGGCCATAACCAGCCGCTTGGGCGCGGCCAAAAAGCCCTGTTTGACCATCAGGCGCAGCGGCTGCTCGAACACGCAGTCGGCAAAAAAGCTCTCTTCTGAACCGCGCACCATACCGTGGTGGTGGCGATGGTAGATAAAGCCCTGCCCCAAACGAAACGGTGTGGCGGTTAGGCCGAGGATTTTTAGCTGCGGGTTCTGGCTCCGCAGGTGCTCGATCACCTGCCGATAGCTGGAGTCCTCCTCCAGCGATACCCGATGGCACTCGTCGATCACTAGCAGAGTAAAGCTGGCGTCGTTGAACTGCTCCAGGTTGCGCACCACCGACTGCACCGAGCCAAACACCACTTGGCGGCTAGCCTCTTTGCGCTTTAACCCGGCGCTAAAGATATCCGCCTCTAAGCCGTACGCTTGGTACTTGGCGTGGTTCTGCTCCACCAGCTCGCGCACGTGGGCCAGCACCAGCACCCGCCCACGGGCTAGCCTCGCCAGTTCAGCGATCACCAGCGACTTGCCGCTGCCCGTCGGCAGCACCACCACGGCGGGGGCGCTGGTGGCGCGAAAGTGGCTGACTACCCGCTTTACCGCCTCGGTTTGGTAGGGGCGCAGCGAAGGCGCTGCCGTGTTAGCCAAGAAAGGCGGCCCGGAGGCCGCCTTTTCAGGATGTGTCATCCATCACCTTTCGGGTTGGTCACATGATGTTAGCCCAGCCAGACCCGCGCATTGCGGAACAGGCGCAGCCACGCACCATCTTCGGTCCACTCCGCCGGACGCCAGGAGTTGGTGACCGCACGGGTCACCCGCTCGGGGTGTGGCATCATGATCGTCACGCGGCCATCCGGCGTAGTCAGGCCGGTAATGCCCGACGGCGAGCCATTGGGGTTGGCCGGGTAGCGCGTAGTGACCTGACCGTAGTTGTCGATGTAGCGCAGGGCAATTTGGCTACTCGACTGCATGCTACGCAGGTGCGCCGTGTCGCGGAACTCGGCGCGGCCCTCCCCGTGAGCAACGGCGATAGGCAGCTTGGAGCCTTCCATGCCCGCCAGTAGAATAGAGGGGCTCTTCTCTACCCGTGCCATCGCAACGCGGGCCTCAAACTGCTCGGACTCGTTGCGCACAAAGGCAGGCCAATTTTCCGCACCGGGGATCAGCGTTTTGAGCTGCGAGAGCATCTGGCAGCCGTTACACACGCCCAGCGAGAAGCTGTCGTCGCGGTTGAAGAAGGCTTCAAACTGCTCGCGGGCGCGCTCATTGAATAGCACTGACTTGGCCCAGCCGCCGCCTGCACCCAGCACGTCGCCATAGGAGAAGCCGCCACAGGCCACTAAGCCTTTGAACTCCTCCAGGGAGACACGGCCTTCGAGGATGTCGCTCATATGCACATCCACCGCGTCGAAGCCTGCTTTGTGGAAGGCCCAGGCCATCTCTACCTGACCGTTAACACCCTGTTCACGCAGCACGGCCACCGCTGGCTTGGTGGTGTTGATAAAGGGCGCGCTGATATCGTCGTTGATATCGAAAGTCGGTGCGGCGCTAAGGCCCGGATCGCGAACGTCGAGCAAGTTGTCGAACTCGTTCTTCGCGCATTCCGGGTTATCCCGTAGCGCCTGCATGCGGTAGCTGGTCTCGGACCAGGTACGCTGGGTTAGCTGACGGGTGGTTTCCAGCAGCGGCTCTTCAAACAGCGTTACACGCACTTGGTCGTCGTAACGCGGGCGAGCAATCACGCCGCAGGTTTCGATACCCGCCATGGCGAACTGCGTCAGCACCTCTTCAGTGTGCTCACGGCTTACCTGGATCACCGCGCCCAGCTCTTCGGAGAAGAGCGCATTAAAAGCTTCCACCGGCTCATCAATCAGCCAGTCGAGCTTGATTTCGAGACCGGCGTGCGCGGCAAAAGCCATCTCCAGCAGCGTCACCAACAGGCCACCGTCGCTGCGGTCGTGATAAGCCAGCAGCTTACCGTCGCGGTTCAGACCTTGGATCACTTCGAAAAACGCTTTCAGATCTTCCGGGTCGTCCACATCGGGGCACTCATCGCCCACTTGGCCATAGACCTGCGCCAGCGCCGAGCCGCCAAGACGGTTCTGGCCGTTCCCCAGGTCGATCAAGATCAGATCAGACTCATCCTGTTCCAGGTTGATCTGCGGCGTCAGCGTCGCCAGCGCGTCGGTCACCGGTGCAAAGCCGGTCACCACCAGCGACAGCGGCGAGGTAATGCTCTTCTCTTCGGCGTCATCGCCCTCTTGCCACGCAGTGCGCATGGACATGGAGTCCTTGCCCACCGGCACGGCGATACCGAGCGCCGGGCACAGCTCCATGCCCACGGCATGAACGGCGTCGTACAGCGCCTGGTTTTCACCGGGGTGATCAGCAGCGCTCATCCAGTTGGCGGAGAGTTTGATATCCGACAGCTTGGCAATCGGCGCAGCCGCGAGGTTGGTAATGGCTTCTGCCACCGCCAAGCGCGCGCTGGCCGCAGGGTTGATCAGCGCCACCGGCGGGCGCTCACCCATGGCCATGGCTTCACCGGCGTGGGTGTCGAAGCTCGCAGTGGTCACCGCGACGTCGGCTACCGGCACCTGCCAGGGGCCTACCATCTGATCACGGGCAACTTGGCCAGTGATGGAACGGTCGCCGATAGTGATCAGGAAGCTTTTCGAGGCCACCGTGGGCAGGCGCAGCACCCGGTCCATCGCTTCGCGCAGGTCCAGGTTATCCAGCATGACGCCAGAGAGTTCGGGCGTTTGACGCTCAAACGAACGGGTCATCTTCGGCGGCTTGCCAAACAGCACGCTCATGGGCAGATCGACCGGTTTGGTTTCGAAATGGCCGTCGCGCACTTCCAGGTGGTGCTCCGCCTGGGCTTCGCCCACTACCGCGTAGGGGCAGCGCTCGCGCTTACACAGCGCGTCGAAGGTATCCAAGTCTTCAGGGGCTACTGCCAGTACGTAGCGCTCCTGGGCTTCGTTACACCAGATTTCCAGCGGGCTCATGCCCGGCTCGGCGTTGGGCACCGCGCGCAGGTCAAACAGACCGCCACGGTTGCCGTCTTTAACCAGCTCCGGCAAGGCGTTAGACAGCCCGCCCGCACCGACATCGTGGATAAAGCGAATCGGGTTGTTGTCGCCCAACGCCCAGCAGCGGTCGATGACTTCTTGGGCACGACGCTCGATTTCCGGGTTTTCCCGCTGAACGGAGGCGAAATCCAAATCCTCACTGGACTCACCGCACGCCATGCTGGACGCAGCACCGCCGCCCAGGCCGATCAGCATCGCCGGGCCGCCCATGACCGATCAGCTTACCGCCAACCGGGATCTCGCCTTTTTGCACGTGCTGAGCGCGAATGTTGCCGTAACCGCCGGCAATCATGATCGGCTTGTGGTAGCCGCGACGCTCGATGCCGCCTTCGCTGAGCGCATCCTGCTCGTAGGTGCGGAAGTAGCCGGTCAGGTTGGGGCGGCCAAACTCGTTGTTGAACGCGGCACCGCCAATCGGGCCATCCAGCATGATATTGAGCGCGGACTGCATGCGCTCGGGCTTGCCGTAGTCGAAGGCTTCCCAGGGCTGAACAAATTCAGGAATGCGCAGGTTAGAGACGGTAAAGCCGGACAAACCTGCTTTCGGCTTGCCGCCGATGCCGGTCGCGCCTTCATCCCGAATCTCACCGCCAGAGCCGGTGGCCGCACCGGGGAACGGTGCAATCGCCGTGGGGTGGTTGTGGGTCTCCACCTTCATCAGAATGTGGATCGGCTCTTGGTGGGCATCGTAGCTGGCGCGCTCGCCTTCGGCACCGGTGAGCGGCGTGGGGAAGAAGCGTCCGCCGTGGCTGCCTTTGATCACCGCCGCGTTATCGCTGTACGCAGAGAGCACGTTATCCGGTGACGTGGCGAAGGTGTTCTTGATCATCTTAAACAGCGAGTGGCTCTGGGCTTCGCCGTCGATGACCCAATCTGCATTGAAGATTTTGTGGCGACAGTGCTCAGAGTTCGCCTGGGCGAACATCATCAGCTCCACATCGCTGGGGTTGCGGCCTAGCTCGATAAAAGCCGCTACCAGGTAGTCGATCTCATCGTCTGCCAGCGCAAGTCCAAGTTCGCGGTTAGCCGTGGCAAGAGCGTCGCGACCGCCTTCTAGAATATCCACGCTGCCAAGGGGAGCAGGCGAGTGGTGGGCGAACAGTTTGCCCGACTCGGCTACGTCGGCCAGTACGTTTTCGGTCATGCGGTCATGCAGCAGCGCGCTAATCGCTTCCAACTGCTCAGTACTGGGTGCGCCGCGCATCTCTACGCGATAATCGATGCCGCGCTCAATGCGGCTGATCTGGCTAAGCCCGCAGTTGTGGGCAATGTCGGTTGCTTTAGAGGACCATGGTGACTGGGTGCCTAAACGCGGGACGACCAAAAAGCGCTGGGCGTTGTCGGGAATCTCTTGGCTGTCTTGGCGGCCGTACTCCAGCAGTTTCGCCAACCGCTCCTGGGCGGCATGATCGAGCTCTTCGTGGTGGTCAATGAAGTGGACGTAATGGGCAGACAGCGCCTCCACCTCCGGAACACGGTCACGCAACACCGTTAACAGCCGTTCATGGCGGAAGGCAGAAAGGGCGGGTGCGCCTCGCAGTTCGAGCATATCTGGGAGCCTCTAAAGCAGGGAGAGTTCGAGCAGGAAATCACCGGGCCGCAAAGCGGCAATCCCGCTATGATACTGGAAAGCGACGGCCACACGAAATCAACAAGGTGACAGCGTTCATCAGGCTGGGTATCGTGGCAGACTGTTCCATGTTGACAAGACATCATGCCGACATTGATTTACCAACATTTTATCGCCTATTACCGGGCTTATTTCGCGATGATCGCGACACTTTTGCTTATTTTGGTGCCGCGCAGCTCGTCGGTACCAAGCGGTGAACATTTAGCGCAAATTAATGCAAAAGAGTTCATCACTATTCACACTCGCAACACACCCACCACCTATTACGAAGGCCGCCAGGGGCCGACTGGCTTTGAGTATGAGTTGATGCACCGCTTTGCGGACTACCTGGGGGTCAGCCTAAACCTCAACGCAAGCCACCACCCGGAGAGCGTGCTACCCGCCGTGCGCGAGCAGGGCGACTTAGGTGCCGCTGCCCTCCCCCTGCTGGCGGATTCACCGGGCATTCACTACACCCGCTCCATCATTCAGATGCAGCCGCTGGTGGTGTATCGCCGCGGGCTCAACGGTATCGATGAACCGGCAGATCTCGTCGACCTGGAACTTGGCACGCTAAGCGAAGCGGGCACCAGCCAAGCGCTGCTCGCTCTACAACGTGACTACCCCAGCCTTACTTGGAAAGAGTCTCACGAGCTTGAAGTGGCCGAACTGCTGGCACGGGTAGAGAGCGGCACCCTGGATGCGGCGATTATTTTTGATCATCAGTTTCGTTTGAACCGGCTGGTTTTGCCTAACGTCGAGCGCGGTTTCTTTTTAGGCGAGCCGCTCTCTCTGGCCTGGGCGGTGCCCAGCGGCCGCGGACTTGGATTCTTAGAAGCCGCCAATCAATTTCTTCAAGAGCTGCAAGAGAACGGCACTCTGGAGCAGTTGGTAAGCCGCTACTTTGGCCACGATGACTATCTTGAGTACGTGGGCACTCGAACGTTTCTCGCCCACCTTGACGAACGTCTGCCCAACTACACTGAGCTATTTAAGCAGGCCGCTCGCGACACCAGTTTTGACTGGAAGCTGCTGGCCGCCGTTGGGTACCAGGAGTCGAACTGGGACCCCCACCGCTGTATCCCCCACAGGGGTTCGCGGCTTAATGATGCTGACCAACCCCACGGCCAGCGAAATGGGCGTAGCCGACCGCACCGATGCTGCACAGAGTATTGATGGCGGCGCGCGCTACCTGCGCAGTATTAAAGACCGACTTCCAGACAGCATTACCGGGGATGACCGGCTCTACATGGCCATGGCAGCCTACAACGTAGGCCTTGGCCACCTTTACGATGCGCGTAAGATTGCCGAGCTGCGCGGCGGCGATCCGGATCGCTGGCAGGACGTTCGTGCAGCGCTCCCGCTCTTACAGGAGCGTGGGTGGCATAGCCAAACCCGCCATGGCTATGCCCGTGGCGGCGAGCCGGTCATCTACGTGCGCAACATCCGGCGCTACTACGAGATGATCGAGTACGTGGAGCGCAGCCGACAACAGTTTTTCCAGCTAGAGCAAACGCCAGCCAGTGAAGAACCATTATTGCTGTTCGATATTATTCCGCCGGTTGAGCAGTAATCGCGCGCTAACGTTTTTCAGCGAAAAACTGCTTGAGCAGCCTTTTGGCCGGTACTGCTAGCACGCCGCCCGTAATCTCTATCTGATGTTTAAACCAGGGCTGGGCAAGCAGGTTGGCCTTTGACTCCACCATGCCCGTGCGTGGTTCGGGCGCGCCGTATACCAAACGGGCAATGCGCGCATGCACCATGGCGCCTGCGCACATCATGCAGGGCTCTAGCGTAACGAACAGCGTACAGCCCTCTAAACGGTAGTTGCCCAGCCGCTGCCTCGCCTCGCGCAAGGCGCGCACTTCGGCGTGGCCGCTGGGGTCGCAGCTTGCCAGCGGTGCATTGTGGCCAGCACCAACAATCTCCCCCTGGGCATCCACCACCACCGCGCCCACCGGCACTTCCCCGGCGGCAAACGCCAGGTGCGCTTGGTCCATGGCGCGGTGCATGTAAACTTCATCGCTGCGTATCAAGGCAAACTCCGCTAAGGTAGCAAAACGATCGTTTTAATCGCGTGATGGCCGCACTGGGTATACTTGCAATCATCGGCGGGAAAACAGACAGCACCAAGGATACAGAGAATGAACGATGCGCTGAAGTCACTGGGTAGCTTGTTAGAGCTTGAAACCCTTGAAGAGACGCTATTTCGCGGCCAGAGCCAAGATTTGGGCTTTCCCCAACTGTATGGCGGCCAAGTGTTGGGCCAGGCACTGGCCGCAGCGGCGCGCACGGTGCCGGATGAGCGCCGCCCGCACTCCCAGCACGGCTATTTTTTGCGCCCAGGCGACCCGCACCGCCCGGTGGTGTATCAGGTCGATACCATCCGCGATGGCGGCAGCTTTACCACCCGGCGGGTGACGGCTATTCAGAAAGGGCGACCGATTTTCTTCTGCAGCGCCTCATTCCAGAGCGCTGAAGAGAGCATCAATCATCAGCGAGCCATGCCACAAGTGCCCACGCCAGAAGCACTCATCGAGAGCGGCGATGCCAAGCACGCGCGCTTCCCTGGCCACCCTATCGAGTTTTTGCACTTGAAGGGACAACCCCGATAGCGCTTCACCCGCAGGCCAGTGCCTGTGGTTTCGCTTTGCCGGTGGGCAGCTACCGGATGACCCGGCGCTGCATCGCCACCTGCTCTCTTATGCGTCAGATTTCAATCTGCTGACCACCGGCCTGATTCCCCACGGCATTAAGTACACCGACCGAAACTGCGCATCGCCAGTCTCGACCATGCGATTTGGTTGCACGAAGATACGCGGCTAGATGAGTGGCTGCTCTACGCCATCGACTCCCCCTGGAGTGGTGGCGCACGGGGCTTGGCGAGGGGCCATATTTATCGCCGCGATGGACGTTTAGTGGCCTCGACGGCGCAGGAGGGATTGGTGCGCTATCCGCAGTCTTGAACCTCTGCTCTAAACACCTCTAAAAACAGCAACGCCCGCAGTGTGCGGGCGTTGTAAACAAGCGATACAGCGGTCAGAACTTACCCACCATACACATCATTAATAGTTTTCAGCGGGTAGTGAGCCGGGTACGGCTTGCGGGCCACGCCAGAGTCGACCGCCGCCTGGGCCACTGCTGAGGAGACGCGTTCCAGCAGGCGGATATCCACCGGCGTGGGGATGATGTAATCACGCCCGAAGCTCATCTCGGTACGCTCGTAGGCGTTCAGCACTTCCTGCGGCACCGGCTCGCGGGCCAGATCTTTCAGTGCATGCACCGCCGCCAGCTTCATGGCTTCGTTAATGCGCGTTGCGCGCACATCCAACGCACCGCGGAAGATGAACGGGAAGCCCAGCACGTTGTTCACCTGGTTCGGGAAGTCCGAACGGCCGGTGGCCATGATCACATCCGGGCGCGCTTCGCGGGCTACGTCCGGGTGAATTTCCGGGTCGGGGTTGGTGCAGGCGAAAATCACCGGGTCAGCGGCCATTTTCTTCACCTGATCCGCAGAGAGCAGGCCCGGGCCAGAAAGGCCGATAAACACATCCGCGCCGTCGATGGCATCGTCCAGCGTGCGCATGTCGGTATCACGTGCGAACTCCGCTTTGTACTCGTTGATGCCGTCACGGTCAGTGTGAATGACGCCACGACGATCCAGCATCACCAAGTTCTCTTTCTTGGCACCGCATGAGATCAGCAGGCGCATACAAGCAATAGCAGCCGCCCCTGCGCCCATGCAGACGATTTTCACGTCTTCAATCCGCTTGCCCGCGATATCCAGCGCGTTGAGCATGCCCGCAGCGGTCACAATTGCTGTGCCGTGCTGGTCATCGTGGAATACTGGGATGTTGCAGCGTTCAACTAACGCCTTTTCGATCTCAAAGCACTCAGGCGCTTTGATATCTTCCAGGTTAATACCACCCCAGGTGTCGGCAATGCGGGCAACGGTGTCGATAAACGCTTGCGGGCTTTCGGCGTCTACTTCGATATCAACGGAGTTAATGCCCGCAAAGCACTTGAACAGCACACCTTTACCTTCCATCACCGGCTTACTAGCCAGCGGGCCAAGGTTGCCTAGGCCAAGAATCGCACTGCCGTCCGAAATAACCGCGACCAGATTACCTTTGCCGGTATAACGGTACGCATTTTCCGCTTCGCGAGCGATTTCGCGAACCGGCTCAGCAACGCCTGGGCTATACGCTAGCGCCAAATCCCGAGCTGTCGCGGTGGGCTTGGTCAACTCCACGGAAAGCTTACCGGGGATCGGCTTAGCGTGATAATCCAAAGCTGCCTGCTTATTTGCATCCGTCATAGTGAAGGTCTCATCAGCCTAAAGTAGAAAAGTTGTATCAGAATATAGAAAAAACCTAGGCGTCTCAAGCACGTAGTAAACTTACCTACGAAACGACCGTTTTAGCCACATTCCCTTCCATTTCGGAACTTTTCCACGTTATTTGCTGCAACTTATACTTCACGCCATCAGCTATAAAGGTTTCCTTATTGATGCAGCGCAGTATTTTTGGAAATAAATTCCAACAAAAATAACAGACAGTTATCCACACCCATCTGGCACAAACGCCCTGTGGAAAAGATAATAAGAGGAGAAGAGAAGGGACCGCATTCGGAGGGCAACACGTCAATCAACGTGCCGTAAAGCAAGTGGCAACACATTCAGGCAGCAGGAACGCTAATAAAAGAGCGCTAATAAAAAGGGTAGCCCCTTAGGGACAAAAAGCCCACGCCGTGGCGTGGGCTTTTGCACAGAGCACAATGCGTGCCTGCGATAGGCTTAATCCGTTAGGATTAGCCGCGCTTGATAGCAGCGCCGAAACGCTTGTTGAAGCGCTCTACGCGGCCACCAGTGGTCGCTTGCTTCTGCTTACCGGTGTAGAACGGGTGGCAGTTGGAGCATACGTCCAGAGAGAAGTCCTGACCAGAGGTAGAACCGACCTGGAAGCTTGCACCGCAAGAACAGTTGGCGGTGACCGTGTTGTAATTCGGGTGGATACCTTGTTTCATCTTGAGCCTCATAAGCTATATGCCGCCACCTGATCCGTTGCCAGGCACCGCATACGGGTTTGAAAAAACTGCTAACCGGTTAACCGCTCCATCCCGATAGATTCAGAGCGGCCGCGCATTCTAGCAAACTAATCGCCGGAGGCCAATTGTCCGATTCTGTTTCTGCCCAGCCATCGTCACCTGGGCTGCCTAAGGGCGCTTTTCAGGTGCTCAAGGTCGCGTTACCGTCGCCGCTAAGACGCCTGTTTGACTACTTACCCGCACCGAGGGCTCCCGCCTGTGGCTGGCAGCCTGGGCTGCGGGTAAGGGTACCCGTTTGGCCGCCGCGATGTCGTCGGAGTGGTGGTGTCTTTGGCTTCCGGCAGCGAATTACCGCGCTCGCAGCTGCGGGCCATCGGTGAAGCGCTGGATGAGGCCCCATTACCCAGCGACTGGCAGTGGCTGTGCCAGTTTGCAGCGCGTTACTACCAGCACAGCCTGGGCGATACCATGCAGCACGCTATGCCCGCCAGGCTACGCCAGGGCCACCCTATGGCAGGGCGCACCCAAACCCTGTGGCTTCCGCTACCCAACGATGAAACAGCGCTGGCACGCGCGCCTAAACAGGCGGAGCTTTACGCTCTGCTGCGCCAGCACCCCCATGGGCTGCCGGGCCGCGCCGTTAGCGCCCACGGCTTCACCCGGGAGCAGCTATTAGGCTGCAAAAGAAGGGCTTTATACAGCCCCAAGAGATCACTCTCACCGCCGCTCAACCCACCGGCGGAAGCTTACTCGCCTCCCCGTCGCTGCCGCTCAACCGTGAACAGGCCACTGCGCTATCCGTGCTGCATGAAAAACTCGACGGCTACCACCCCTGTTTATTGGAAGGCGTGACCGGTAGCGGCAAAACCGAGATTTACCTACAGCTCATCGAAGCGCTCGCTGCCAAAGGAAAGCAGTCCCTAGTGCTCGTGCCCGAAATTGGCCTTACACCGCAAACGCTCGCGCGGTTCAAAAGCCGTTTTCGCGTGCCGGTGGTGGCCCTGCACTCCGGGCTTACCGACCCAGAGCGCTTGGATGTATGGGAAGCCGCCGCCAACGGCCGTGCGCTGGTGATCATCGGCACCCGCTCGGCCATTTTTACCCCGCTGGCGAACCCCGGCGCAATCATCGTCGACGAGGAGCACGACGGCTCGTACAAACAGCACGACGGGCTGCGCTACCACGCACGGGACCTTGCTGTTGCCAGGGCGCACTATCACGGCATTCCCCTATTACTGGGCAGCGCGACGCCCTCGTTTGAAAGCCTGCAGCAGGCGCTTACGGGCGCTTATCGTCACCTACGGCTAACTCAGCGGCCCAGCCGTCACCCGCCCGCTAAGTTAGAGCTAATCGACCTGCGTCATCAGCGCCGCCAAGGGGGGCTGCTGCCCAACGCGATCAAAGCGATTAAGAGCACGCTCGCGGCGGGCAAGCAGGCGCTCATTTTTATCAACCGGCGTGGCTTTGCGCCGAGCCTAGCCTGCCACAGCTGCGGTTGGATGGCTGAATGCGGCCAGTGCGATGCGCGCATGACGTTACACCGCCAGCCGCCGCTGCTGGCCGCCACCACTGCGACAGCCGCCGCGCCCTGCCGGATGCCTGCCCAGAGTGCGGCAGCGGCGACTTGCGTGCGCTGGGTAGCGGCACGGAGCGCACCGAGGAGACGCTACAAGGGCTGTTTCCTGAGACCACCGTTCACCGCATTGACCGCGACAGCACGCGCAAAAAAGAGAGCTTCGAGCAGGTGCTCAAAGAGATTCAGCGTGGCGAGCCCTGCCTGCTGGTGGGCACTCAAATGCTCGCCAAGGGCCACCATTTACCGCATGTCACCTTGGTGGTGGTGGTCAACGCCGATGGCGGCCTCTACGCGGCGGATTTTCGCGCCCTAGAGCACAGCGCACAGCTATTGGAGCAAGTAGCGGGGCGCGCAGGCCGCGCCGCTCACCCTGGCCGCGTGCTGGTGCAAACCCTCCATCCGGATGACCCACACCTAGGCCAGCTGGCCGAACATGGCTACGGCGCACTGGCCCGCAACCTGCTGGAAGAGCGCCGCATCGCCAAGCTGCCGCCGTTTTGCTTTATGGCGCTGCTACGCGTAGAAAGCCCACAGGAGCAGGAGGCGCTTGCGCTGGCTCAGCAAGCCGCTCAGGCGCTGCGCCAGTGGCTGAAGGACGCCCAGCTGCCCGTGCGCTGTATGGGGCCTGTACCCGCCCCCATGGAGCGCCGCCAAAACCGCTACCACATCCACGTCATGATCACCGCTGACAAACGTAGCCACCGCCACGCCGCCGCTAACTGGCTGGTGCAGTGGTTAGAAGCCAACCGAGAGGCGCGCAAAGTGCGCTGGTCGATTGATATCGACCCGCAAACCCTGGCCTAGCCGTAAGGGCTTGTATCCAACGCAGGTCCTATCCTAAGGGAATACGGCTTTGAAACTGCGCGCCAATTGCCGATAATGGCCGCTTTGCCGCTGTGTTACCTGAGCGCATGCACACGCCGCCACCGACGACATCCGGATATTTAAATGAAAGATACGATTATTTCTCTGCTCGAAGGCGCGGTTTTGACGCGCTTAAGCACCAAGGCGTGCTGCCCGACGATTTAAAACCCGCCATTAAGGTGGACCCCACGAAAGACAAAGCCCACGGCGACTACGCCACCAACCTCGCGCTGATGTTGGCCAGGCCTTCCGGCATGAAGCCACGCGAGCTGGCCGACACCCTCGTCGCCGCCCTGCCCGCCAGCGATGCCATTCAAAAAACTGAGATTGCGGGCCCTGGGTTTATCAACTTCTTTGCCGCCGCGGACGCCGCTGCACAAATCGTTGCTCAGGTGCTGGATAGCGGCGATGCTTTTGGCCGCAGCCTAATCGGTAAAGGCGAGAAAGTGCAGGTGGAGTTTGTCTCTGCCAACCCCACTGGCCCGCTCCACGTAGGCCACGGCCGAGGTGCGGCGATTGGCGACAGCCTTTGCCGACTGCTGGAAGCCACGGGCTACGACGTGACCCGCGAGTTCTACTACAACGACGCGGGTGCTCAGATTAAGAACCTAGCGCTTTCCGTTCAGGCTCGTGCCAAAGGCCTCGGCCCCGACGATGCTAGCTGGCCGGAAGATGGCTACCGCGGCGAGTACATCGTGGATGTCGCCAACGACTATATGGCGGGCAAAACGGTCACCGCCGATGACCGCGAAGTGACGGCTAAAGCGGATGCGGATGATTTAGACGCCATTCAAGCCTTTGCCGTTGCTTGGCTGCGCCGCGAGCAGGATTTAGACCTTAAAGCCTTTGGCGTTGAGTTTGACGTCTACTTCCTGGAGTCCTCGCTTTACGAAAAAGGCAATGTCGACGCCACTGTCGAGAAGCTGGTCGCCAACGGCCACACCTATGAAGAAGATGGCGCGATGTGGCTGCGCACCACCGACTTTGGCGCTGACAAAGACCGCGTAATGCGCAAGCGCGAAGGGGGTTACACCTACTTCCTGCCCGACGTCGCCTACCACCTGAACAAATGGCAGCGCGGTTTTAAAACCGTGATCAATGAACAGGGGGCTGACCACCACTCCACCGTCACGCGCGTACGCGCAGGCCTGCAGGCGCTGGAAGTGGGTATCCCAAAAGGCTGGCCCGATTACGTGCTGCACCAAATGGTCATGGTGACCCGCTCAGGCGTTGAGGTAAAACTGTCCAAACGCGCAGGCAGCTACGTCACCATCCGCGATTTGATTGATGAAGTAGGCCGCGATGCAACGCGCTTCTTCCTGGCCGCTCGCCGCGCCGATTCCCAACTGACCTTTGATATCGATCTAGCGCGCTCGCAGTCAAACGACAACCCGGTGTATTACGTTCAGTACGCCCATGCGCGGGTATGCAGCATGCTGCGCAAAACCGAAGATGCCGGCCAACCGTTTGACCACAGCGTCGCCATGGCCAATTTAGCGCTACTGGATAGCGACCAGGAAAAAGCCGTTCTTAACCGCTTGGCTCGCTACCCAGAAGTGGTTGAGCACGCCGCGAAAAACCGCGAGCCTCAGCAGGTTGCCCAGTATTTGCTGGATTTAGCCGGTGACTTCCACACCTGCTATAACGCGGTCAAAGTGATGGTCGACGACGACACGCTGCGCAACACTCGCCTGGCCCTGGGCCTGGCAACCCGCCAAGTGCTGCGCAATGGTCTGGACCTTATGGGTGTTAGCGCACCCGAGGAGATGTAATCCATGGCCAGCCCGCGCACTAAGCCCACCCGCCGTGGAGCCACGTCGCAGCGTAAGTCCGCCCGCCGCACTGGGGGCGGGCTACGCATACCCGGCTGGCTGTGGGGGATTGTCGGGGTGGCCGCTGGTTTTTTCCTCGCCCAGCACCAGCATGGCACCGCTCCCTGGCAAGATCAGCAGGAGGTTCCTCAGGCGACGGTATTGCCAAAACCCGCGGGTAGCGATGAGCGCAGCGCGGCGCGGCAAACCGAAACGCCCGCCGAGCCCTCTATGCCTACGTTCGAGTTCTACACGCTGCTGCCTGAAACCGAAGTCATCGCCCCCGGCGGGGCGATTCCCTCGACCATCACGCCCCCGACCGTAGCGGCCAGTGATGCAGACGCAAGCGATACGGCAACCGATACGTCAACCGATAGCACAGAAACCGCCACCAGCACGCCTGCTGACGACCCCATTGCTCAGGTGATTGCCGCTAACACGCGCCCCAACGAGCAGGCCGCTGCCGCTCAGCATGCACCCGCGGCCCCCAACGGCACGCCCAGCCGCTATATGCTGCAAGCCGCTTCGTTTCGTGAGATTGGCGATGCCGAACAGCTGCGCAGCCGGCTGCGTAACCTAAGCCTGCTAGCGCAGATCAGTGAAGTGCAGGCCAACGGTGATACCTGGCACCGGGTTCAGGTTGGCCCCTACGACGACACCCGCGAGCTCAACCGCGCTCAGGACTTAATGAGCACACAAGGCATTGAGCCGCTGCTGATACAGCTACAGAACTAACTAACAGCGTGCTGGGCTGCGCCAGACACGCTTTATCTGATGGCTTTCGCTTGCGGGCGGTTGATTTTTTATCAGCCGCCCGCATTTTGTTGGGAATCGCTTTTTATACGGCCGCCCAGGCGGCCGATCAGTCATCGGGAGCGCGTCTCCCCCAAGGCGTTATCTCCATGACCACAATTGTTTCCGTTCGCCGCGGTAACCAAGTAGCCCTCGCAGGCGACGGCCAAGTCTCGCTTGGCAACACCGTGATGAAAGGCAATGCCAGCAAAGTACGCCGCCTTTACCGTGGCAAAGTGTTGGCCGGTTTCGCCGGTGGCACCGCTGATGCGTTTACCCTATTTGAGCGTTTTGAAGCGCAGCTTGAAAAGTATCAGGGCCATTTAACCAAGGCAGCGGTTGAGCTGGCCAAAGATTGGCGCACCGACCGCGCGCTGCGCCGCTTAGAAGCCCTGTTGGCCGTGGCCGACCACAGCGCCTCGCTGATTATTACCGGTAACGGCGATGTGGTTGAGCCGGAGCGCGGCATTATTGCGATTGGCTCAGGCGGCAACTTTGCCCAGGCCAGCGCCCGCGCGCTGCTCGAAAATACTGAGCTATCCGCCCGCGAGATTACTGAAAAATCCCTCGCCATCGCTGGTGACATCTGCGTATTCACCAATCACCACGTGACGCTCGAAGAGCTGAACATCAACGAACGTTGAGGCCACTTTAATGACCCAGATGACACCCCGCGAAATCGTCCATGCGCTGGATCAGTACATTATCGGCCAGCAAGATGCCAACCGCGCCGTGGCTATTGCCCTGCGTAACCGCTGGCGTCGCATGCAGCTCGACGACGAGCTGCGCCCGGAAGCTACGCCGAAAAATATCCTGATGATTGGCCCCACCGGCGTGGGTAAAACCGAAATTGCCCGCCGGTTGGCGAAGCTGGCCCGTGCGCCGTTTATCAAGGTAGAAGCCACCAAGTTCACCGAAGTGGGCTACGTGGGCCGCGACGTCGAGTCGATTATCCGCGACCTAATGGAAGCGGCGATCAAGATGGTCCGCGAGCACGCCAAAGAAGAAGTCGGCCACCGCGCCGAAGACGCCGCTGAAGACCGTGTACTCGACGCCCTGCTGCCGCCGCCCCGAGGCCAGGAAGATAAGCCCCGCGAAGATAGCGGCACTCGTCAAACCTTCCGCAAAAAGCTGCGTGAAGGCCAGCTTGACGATAAAGAGATCGATATTGAGATCTCCTCCCACGGCCAAGGCATCGACATCATGACCCCTCCGGGTATGGAAGAGATGACCAGCCAACTGCAGAGCCTGTTCTCCAACATGGGCCAGCAGAAGCGTGAGCAGCGCCGCGTGACCGTGAAAGAAGCGCTGGTGCTGCTACGTGATGAAGAAGCCGGCAAGCTGGTCAACGAAGAAGAGATCAAAGCCCGTGCGGTGGAAGCCGTCGAGCAGCACGGCATCGTGTTCCTGGACGAGATCGACAAAGTCGCCAAGGGCAGCGGCCAGTCCAGCGGTGGCGAAGTGTCTCGGGAAGGCGTGCAGCGCGACCTGCTACCGCTAATCGAGGGCTCGACGGTGTCGACCAAGTACGGCATGGTCAAAACCGACCACATTCTGTTCATCGCTTCCGGTGCTTTCCATCTGTCACGGCCTTCTGACCTGATTCCGGAACTGCAGGGCCGCCTGCCGATTCGCGTTGAGCTGGATGCGCTAACGCCGGGCGACTTCAAGCGGATTCTCACCGAGCCGTCTGCCTCACTGACCAAGCAGTACCAAGCGCTGCTGGCGACCGAAGGGCTAGACCTTGAGTTCACCCCGGACGGTATTGAGCGCATTGCCGAAATCTCCTGGCAAGTGAACGAAGGCACCGAGAATATCGGTGCTCGCCGCCTGCACACTGTGCTAGAGCGCCTATTGGAAGAGGCATCGTTCAAGGGTGGTGATATGGATAGCCCCTTGGTCATCGACGCTGACTACGTCAACGCTCAGCTAGGCGAACTGGCGGTCGACGAAGACCTGTCGCGCTATATTCTGTAAGCGCTACTATCGGTATAGCCACCGGCAGCTTGTCCGCTTTGCGGGCAGGCTGCTTTTGCTACTTATCGTCACGAGGGTCCCGTATTCATGAACGCCCCGACACCCACACGGGTTCACTACCATAAGCAGGCTCGCGAACTGGAGCTTGGCTATGCCAGCGGTGACACCTATCGGCTGCCCGTTGAGTTTCTGAGGGTTTACTCCCCTTCTGCCGAAGTGCGCGGCCACGGCGGCGACACGGCCGTGCTACAAGTCGGTAAAAAGGAAGTCGGCCTGCAAAATATTACTCAGGCCGGTAACTACGCGCTCAAACTGCACTTTGATGACGGTCACGACAGCGGCTTGTTCAGCTGGAACTACCCGTTTGACCTTGCCACACATCAAGATGCCTAATGGCAGAATTATCTCAAACGCTTGGAAGAGGCAGGGGCCTCCCGCGAGGCTGCGGGGAATCAATTCAAGCAGCTGTGACGCGGTGCCCCAGGTGAAGCGCAGACAAGCCGGGGTCGGGAAGGCTACAATGTTGCCAACCACTTATTGCGATGACCTAACGGTCAACAACTACCGCCTCGAACTCGGGAGCTAAAGCCCCATGAGCCCCACCGAAAAGCGCACTACCTATTTCGGCTACCAAGAAGTGCCGGTCGACGAGAAAGCCTCTCGCGTGGCCGATGTATTCCACTCAGTAGCCGCCCGCTATGACGTGATGAACGACCTGATGTCCATGGGTATTCACCGGGTCTGGAAGCGACTCACCATTGAGCGCGCAGGCGTTCGCCCAGGGCACCATGTGCTGGATATCGCTGGCGGCACGGGCGATCTCACCCTAAAGTTCTCCCGCTTGGTTGGCCCGCGTGGCAAAGTCGTTTTGGCCGATATCAATGCCTCCATGTTACGCGTTGGCCGCGACAAGCTGATGGATAACGGCGTGGGCGGCAACGTAGAGTACGTGCAGGCCCACGTCGAGTGCCTACCCTTCCCGGATAACAGCTTCGACTGCATTACCATTGCCTTCGGCTTGCGTAACGTCACCGATAAAGATGCCGCGCTGCGTTCTATGGCACGGGTACTCAAGCCAGGCGGCCGCCTGCTGGTGCTGGAGTTCTCCAAGCCCAACAACCCGCTGCTCTCCAAGGCCTACGATGAGTACTCTTTCCGCCTGCTGCCCAAGATGGGCGAGCTGGTGGCGGGTGACGGCGAAAGCTATCGCTACTTGGCCGAATCGATTCGCATGCATCCGGATCAAGACACCCTGAAAGGCATGATGGAAGCGGCCGGGCTTGAACGGGTCGAGTACACCAACCTGACCGGCGGGATTGTCGCCCTCCACCGCGGCATCAAGTTATGACACAGCAGCATCAAGCGATCATCCTCTGGCACCAGAGGTCAGCATGCTAGTCACCCCGACCCTGCTGCTGGCCGGATGTGAACGCACGTTAAAGGCTCTACTTTCCCGCGATCCAGCCGCACCTACGCGGCTGGCGGCGCTAGCGGGCAGTCGACTGTTGGTTCGGCTTGAGAAACCTCATTTAGCGCTGCTTCTGTGCTACCACGCGACAGGCGTTGATCTGCAACATGGCGATGAGGTGGAAGAGACCGACGTCGATGCCGTGGTGGAACTGACGCCTGAAACACTTTCCGAATGGCTGAGCGGCGCTTCCATTGAGCGGCTGATGTTCGACGGCAAACTGGCCGTACGCGGGCGCATCCACCTATTGGAAGCGACCCGCGATCTGCTGTTCGATCTAGATATTGATTGGGAGAGCGAACTGGCGCGCTGGCTAGGCGACATGCCTGCTCACTCGCTGGCGGTAGGTATTCGACGTGCGGCCCGGTGGGGGCTGCGTGCCAAGGACGAGCTGCTGCGGGACGTAATGGAGTACGTGGTTTGAGGAAGCGCGCCTGCTGCCCGGCCGCCAACAGCGCGACGTGCTCCGCGACCACCTGACTGAGCTTGAGATCGCCACCGACCGCCTGGAAGCGCGACTTAACCGTCTCCATAAGCGACTCACGCAGCCAGCGGAACCATCAACGCCTAAGGAGCAGCGCGGATGAGCCTGCGGCTGTTTAAAATTGTCTGGGTCGTCACGCGGCACCGTTTAGACACCTTGATTCCCGCTGAACGCCTACCGCTTTGGATGCGCCTGCTGCTGAAGCTGTCGCCACTGCAGCTAGTGCCCGTGGGGCAGCGCAGCCGGGGCGAGCGCCTACGGGTGGCTCTGGAGGCGCTGGGGCCGATTTTTATTAAATTTGGGCAAATGCTCTCTACCCGACGCGATCTGCTGCCCGAAGATATCGCCGATGAGCTGAAGCGCCTGCAAGACCAAGTGCCGCCCTTCCCTGGTGAGCTGGCTGCGGCGCGGGTGGAAAGCGAGCTAGAGATGACACTGGCAGAAGCCTTTGCCGCCTTTGATCGCGTGCCATTGGCATCGGCATCGATTGCCCAAGTCCACGCCGCTACACTGCACAGCGGCGAAGACGTGGTGGTCAAGATCATCCGCCCCGGCATTGACCGCATCATGCGTCAAGACATGGGCTTGATGTATCAGGTCGCCAAACTGCTTTCCAAAGTGCCGGAAGCTAGGCGCTTACGCCCTGTCGAAGTAATCCGCGATTACGAGGCGACACTGTTCGACGAGTTGGACCTCTACAAGGAGGCCGCTAATACCTCGCAGCTCAAGCGTAATTTCAAAGACTCACCGCTGCTGTTTGTGCCGACTATTTACTGGCCCTACACTCGACGCCACGTCATGGTGCAGGAGCGCATTCGCGGCGTGCCGGTCGCCGATCTGGACACCCTGATCGCACGGGGCACAAATCTGAAGAAGCTCGCCGAGCGCGGGGTGGAAATTTTCTTCACCCAGGTGTTCCGCGATAACTTCTTCCATGCGGATATGCACCCCGGCAACATCTTTGTGAACTGCGATGCCCCGGAAGACCCGCAATATATTGCGATTGACTGCGGCATTGTGGGCAGCTTAACGCGGGAAGATCAGGACTACTTGGCCCGTAACCTGCTGGTGTTTTTCCATCAGGATTACTACGAGGTCGCCGCGCGGCACATTGAATCGGGCTGGGTAGGTGAAAACACCCGCGCCAACGAATTTGCCGCCGCTATCCGCACAGTTTGCGAGCCCATTTTAGAGAAGCCGCTCAAGGACATCTCTTTTGGACAGGTGCTGCTCGGGCTTTTCCAGACCGCCCGGCGTTTTAATATGGAAGTGCAGCCCCAACTGGTGCTGCTGCAAAAGACGCTACTCAATATTGAAGGCCTGGGCCGGAAGCACTACCCCGACCTGGACCTTTGGAGCACCGCCAAGCCCTATTTAGAGAAGTGGATGAAAGAGCGGGCAGGCATTGGCGGGCTGTGGGAGTCCCTCAAGCGCCACGCGCCGGAGCTTTCTCATCAACTGCCCGAACTACCGGTGCTTGCTCATCAGGCGCTTAGCCGCATGGAGCATGAGCACCGTCAGCGCCATCAGCAAGTGACGGCGATCAGCCAGATGCGCCGCCAAATGAGTCAGCAAGGTAAGCGCCAGCATCGGCTGCGCATTGGCTTGGCCCTAGTCGCTATTGCGCTGGCTTGGCAGCCACTCAGTAGTTGGGCTGCCACTCAGGATTGGCCGATACTCGCGGCTGCGGGTGCCGGCTTAATACTGCTGATCTGGCACTGATACGATGCAATCACTTGACGAAACGACGCCGCCGATTGATAAAGAGAACACCATGACCGACGCTAACCATGTTCCTGTGCTTGACGCCCTTGCTGAGGTTTTAAAGCAGCGCCGCCACGCTAATCCAGAAGATTCTTATGTTGCCTCCTTGCATCATAAGGGTTTGAACAAGATACTCGAAAAAGTCGGCGAAGAAGCCACCGAAACGCTGCTGGCAGCCAAAGACGCCGAGCACGGCAGCGAACAGGACCGTGAAGCGTTGATCGCCGAAACGGCCGACCTGTGGTTTCATAGCCTTGTCATGCTGTCGCATCTGGATCTTGACCATCAGCGAGTACTTGATGAACTCGCCCGGCGGGTCGGTATTTCTGGCCACGACGATAAAGCGTCCCGATCATAACGTTAACCCTGCTTCGATGAGGAAATGCATATGTTAGGTGGTATCAGTATTTGGCAGTTGCTGATTGTTCTGGGCATTATCATCCTGATTTTCGGCACTAAAAAACTGCGTAACGTGGGCACCGACTTAGGCGCTGCAGTGAAGGGCTTTAAGAAAGCCATGCACGAAGAGGAAAAAGAGGGCGATAAGAAAGACGCCGACCAGCCTCAAGCGAAAGTGAGCCACGAAGAAGCCGGCAATACCTACGACGTACAGGCGGAAGAGAAACGCGCTGCTGCTGACCGTAACGAAGAGCGCAAATAAGCCATGCTGGATATCGGCTTTCTTGAACTCATGCTCATTGGCATCGTGGCGCTACTGGTGCTCGGCCCTGAGCGGCTGCCCAAAGCGGGACGCACGGCAGGGCTATGGATCGGCAAGATCAAGCGTACGGTATCCGGCATGCAGCGTGAAATTAGCGCTCAACTGGAAGCGGAAGAGCTGCGGCAAAAGCTAAACGAACAGCAGAAGAAGCTCGACGACAGCCTGGAGAAAGCCAAACAGGATGTAGAGAGCATTGCTGATGCGCCCGCTAGCAGCCGCGAAGGGGCTCCCGGCCAGGATGCCACCGAGCAGCGGGTGGCTAACGCCAGCGCCCGGCTAGACGACGCGCTGCAAACGGTACGTGAAGCCGCCCCTGCTCCCTCCGACAAGGCCGATCATCAAAAGGATAGCAACCACCAATGAGTATGTCTGGCGATTCCCAGGAGCCGCAAAACGACCAAAGCCAAGCGCCTCTCATTGAGCACCTCATCGAACTGCGTTCGCGCTTAATGAAGGCGATTGTAGTGATATTGGTGGTTTTTCTTGGGCTCTACTCGTTTGCTAACGACATCTACAGCTTTGTGGCAGAGCCGCTGATGGCGCTACTGCCGGAAGGCTCGCAGATGATTGCCACCGAGGTCGCCTCGCCGTGTTTTTAGCTCCGTTCAAACTCACCCTGGTGGTGGCGGTCTTTATGGCTACCCCTTTGTGCTGCATCAAGCCTGGGCCTTCGTCGCGCCAGGGCTTTACGACAACGAGAAAATGCTGGCTATTCCTATTTTGGTTTCCAGCGTGGCGCTGTTTTATGCCGGTGCGGCCTTTGCCTATTACGTGGTATTTCCGCTGCTGTTTGAGTTTTTCACCCAAACCGGCCCGGAAAACGTTGCGGTAATGACCGACATTAACCAGTACCTCAACTTCGTACTGAAGCTGTTCTTTGCGTTTGGGGTGGCCTTTGAGATTCCCATTGCCACGTTCCTACTGATTTTGTCTGGTGCCACAACCGTTGAGAGTCTCTCCAAAAAGCGTCCTTACATTGTTTTAGGCTGCTTTGTGGTGGGTATGCTACTGACACCGCCGGATGTCATCTCCCAAAGCCTGCTAGCGATCCATATGTATCTTTTATATGAGGTTGGTTTGCTCTTTGGCCGCTTGGTCCGCAAGCGCCGCGCAGAAGCAGACGCCGAAGATCAGGAGTCGTAAGCTCTCAAGCGCTCTATGCTAAAAAGCCTCTGTCATCCCACGATGACAGAGGCTTTTTTCCTACTAATCGCTACCGTGCGGGCACTTAGCACATCATTTCATCGATGCGATCTACCAGCTTAAAAATACCAGTAGCGGCTTCGCTGATACGCGTGGCGAGCATATATGCTGGCGTTGTCACTACGCGGTGTTCATGGTCTACCCCAATATCTTCCACGCCGCAGCTGCGGTGCAAACCGCCCATGGCGCTAATCGCGCCAGATACGCTCGGGTCATGGCCAATAGTGACCGCAATGCCATCGCCTAGTAGGCGCGGCACCATCACCGGGGCAATACACATCAAGCCGATGGGCTTGGCGTCCTCTTTAAACCCGGCTAACGCCTCTTTGACGCTCTCCAGCACCTGCATGCTGTCGCTCTGCATGGCGAAATCAGAGAGGTTGTTAGCCACCCCAAAACCACCCGGCACGATCACTGCATCGAACTCATCAGAATCAAGCTCGGTAATCGGGCTAATATCACCACGGGCCAAACGGGCAGACTCCTGCAGCACATTGCGGGTTTCGCCCTCTACCGGCGCTTGGTCTAGGTGATTAATCACATGGTGCTGAGCCACATCCGGGGCAAAGCAGCGATAACCGATCCCCAACTGGTCAAGGCGTAACAGCGTCAGGGTGGTCTCGTAAATTTCCGAGCCATCAAACACGCCACAACCCGCCAATACGATTGCTACCTGCTTCGTCATACCTATCTCCTTGTCCAAGCCATCTCTGTGGCTGAATGGCTCACTTTAGTCAGTCTCTATTGCCGCCACAAGGCGGCTTTCGCTGTATGGCATGCCTGATATACTCACACCAAGCCCTGATACACGGGGCGCCCACGATGCGATTGCCTGGAGAGAGCCGTTGAATACCTCAAGCCCACGCCACTTCCCCGCTACCCGAATGCGCCGTATGCGTCGGGATGACTTCTCGCGCCGCTTGATGCAGGAGTCTACGCTGACGCCCAGCGACTTGATTCTGCCGGTGTTTGTCTTAGAAGGTGAAAAACAGCGCGAAGCGGTGGCCTCCATGCCCGGCGTCGAGCGTCTCTCGATTGATCTGCTGATTGAGCAGGCCCGCGAAGCCTATGCGCTGGGTATTCCCGCACTGGCGCTGTTCCCGGTGATTGGCCCTGAGCAGAAAAGCGAACTGGCCGAAGAGGCCTATAACGCCAGCGGACTAGTGCAGCGCACCGTTCGTGCACTCAAAGAAGCACTGCCGGAGCTGGGAATCATTACCGATGTGGCGCTGGACCCTTACACCAGTCACGGCCAGGACGGTATTCTGGATGAGCACGGCTACGTTCAAAACGACCGCACCGTCGACACGTTACTCAAACAAGCGCTCTCCCACGCGGAAGCAGGCGCCGTTGTAGTGGCCCCTTCCGATATGATGGATGGCCGCATTGGTGCCATTCGCCAAGTGCTGGAGCAGGCGCATCTGCATAACGTGCGCATTATGGCCTACAGCGCCAAGGATGCTTCCCACTATTACGGCCCCTTCCGCGATGCGGTCGGCTCAGCCGCCAATCTGGGCAAAGCGGACAAGCGTACCTACCAGATGGACCCCGCCAACAGCGATGAAGCGCTGCACGAAGTCGCGATGGATATTGCAGAAGGCGCTGATATGGTGATGGTCAAGCCAGGCATGCCCTACCTGGACGTGGTACGCCGAGTGAAAAGCGAGCACCAAGTGCCTACCTTTGCCTACCAGGTCAGCGGTGAGTACGCCAATGCACCGTGCAGCGTTCGATAACGGCTGGCTAGAAGCGGAGCCAGTGATTCTGGAGTCACTGATGTGCTTTAAGCGCGCTGGGGCCGACGGCATCTTGACCTACTTTGCCCTAGAGGCCGCTCGCCTGCTGCAGCGTTAACCGTCATTTATGCCATTAAGATGACAAATCGGTGACACCTATTTGTCATCTTCCCCCTGCATACTCACCCTAATAAACGTTAAAACGCTATGATGAGTACGAACCACTACCGCGGGGGGCAACCATGGACGACAACGCTATAGATTCCACGCCAGCATTACCAGTACCGCCCAATGAGCAACTGAGCGGCGAAGCCGATATTGCACCGCTGCGTATTAACCGCACACCCACCGGGGTTCAAGCAAAAGAGTCGCATACTGAAGCTGACCTTGACGATCCGCAGCTCTACTTTAACCGCGAGCTTTCTCACCTACAGTTTAATATTCGTGTGTTAGAGCAGGCGTTAGACGATGCGCACCCACTTCTCAACCGGCTGATGTTCCTGCTGATTTTTTCCTCCAACATGGATGAGTTTTTCGAGATTCGTGTGGCGGGATTAAAACATCAAATGGCCTTGGGCGATGACACTACCGCTGCTGATGGCCGCCTGCCAAAAGCCGTGCTGGCTGAGATTTCCGAGATTGCTCACCAACAGATTGCCCGCCAGTACGAGATTCTTCAACGACACGCTACTGCCTGCGCTAGAAGCCCAGGGGCTGCGTTTCCGCCGCCGCGACCAGTGGACCGACGCTCAAAAAGCTTGGGTGCGGGACTTTTTCGATAACGAAATCATGCCGGTGATTAGCCCCATTGGCCTGGACCCATCACACCCGTTCCCACGGCTGGTGAATAAGAGTCTCAACTTTATTGTCGAACTTGAAGGCAAAGATGCCTTTGGCCGAGCGGGCGGCATGGCGATTCTGCCCGCCCCACGCTCGCTGCCGCGCCTAATGGCGCTGCCCAAGGAGCTTTGCGCCGATGGCTTCTCTGAGTACGTATTCTTATCGTCAATGATTCACGCCCATGCCGAAGAGCTCTTTCCTGGCATGCGCGTGCGGGGCTGCTACCAGTTCCGCCTGACCCGCAACGCGGACATGACCGTTGATCCTGAAGAGGTATCCGATCTTGCCTCGGCCCTGCGTGGGGAGCTGCTGGCCCGGCGCTACGGCAGCGGCGTGCGTTTGGAAGTCGCCGACAACTGCCCGGACGATTTGACCAACTTCCTACTGCGCCAGTTTGACTTGGAGAGCGGTGACCTTTATCGCGTTCAGGGGCCCGTAAACCTGACCCGCATGATGGCAGTGCTGGGCGATGTGGACCGTCCCGAGCTGCTCTACCGCCCGTTTGCCCCCAGCGTGCCCAAAGCGCTGAAAGGCGGCAGCTTATTTAGCGCCATCGCCAAAAGCGATATATTGCTGCACCACCCCTTCCAGTCCTTCTCTCCCATTGAGGATTTGCTGCGGGAAGCCGCCCGGGACCCGGATGTGCTGGCCATCAAGCAAACGCTTTACCGCACCGGCTCAGACTCCCCCATCGTCAGCGCGCTGGTAGACGCTGCTAGCCAGGGTAAAGAAGTGACGGTGGTGATTGAGCTGCGGGCACGCTTTGACGAGGCGGATAACCTGCAACTGGCCTCGCGCTTGCAGGAGGCAGGGGCTATCGTGATTTACGGCATTATGGCGTACAAGACCCACGCCAAGATGCTGCACATCGTGCGCCGTGAAAAAGGTGAGCTGCGCCACTATGTGCACCTGGGCACCGGCAACTACCACTCAAAAACCGCCAAGCTCTATACCGACTACAGCCTGCTTACCGCCAACGAGGCGCTTTGTGCCGACGTGCATAAAGTTTTCCAGCAGCTTTCGGGCATGGGCCGGGCGCGCAAAATTGATACGCTGCTGCATGCGCCCTTTACGCTGCACGAGCGTCTCGTTGAAATGATCGATCGCGAGGCCCAGGTGGCACGTAAAGAAAAACGCGGGCATATCATCATTAAATGTAACTCGTTGACCGAGCCCAAACTGATCAAGGCGCTGTATCGTGCCTCCCAGGCAGGCGTGGAGTGCGACCTCATCATTCGCGGCATGTGCTGCTTGAAGCCAGGCGTGCCAGGGGTATCAGAGAATATTCGCGTTCGATCGATTATCGGTCGCTTTCTTGAACACACGCGGGTGTTCCACTTCCATAACGACGGCAAGCCGGAAATTTGGTGTTCCAGCGCCGATTTCATGTCGCGCAATATGTTCCATCGGGTCGAAACCTGCTTCCCGCTGCTGGATAAGAAGCTCGCCACCCGGGTACGTAAAGACCTGGAAACCTACCTCGTAGATAACTGCCAAAGTTGGCTGTTACAGAGCGACGGCAGCTACCAGCTACAGGACCCCGGCAGCGGCGACGCGATTAGCGCCCAGGAAACGCTGCTTTACGCCTACGCCTCTAAGAGCTAATGCAAAAACCCCGCTGCACTTAGCAGCGGGGTAAATTGCAGCCGAGCAGCCAGCTTGGCTTAAGCGTAGCGCTGACGCAGCTGCTCAGCGGCCTCCACCATATTAGCGAGGGCTGGCTCTACTTCAGTCCATCCACGGGTTTTCAATCCGCAATCCGGGTTCACCCATAGGCGTTCGGCTGGGATTTTCTCCAGCGCTTTCTCCATCAGTGCCACCATCCACTCCACCTCGGGAATATTCGGCGTGTGGATATCATAGACGCCCGGCCCAATTTCATTGGGGTAGGCAAAGTCCTGAAACGCATCCAGCAGTTGCATATCTGAACGCGACGTCTCGATGGTGATCACATCGGCATCCAGCGCTGCAATGGCACCAATAATGTCATTGAACTCCGAATAGCACATATGGGTATGAATCTGCGTGCGGTCGGCCACGCCTGCGGCACTCAGTTGGAAGCTCTCAACAGCCCAGTCCAAGTACGCTTGCCACTCGCTTTGGCGCAGCGGAAGTCCTTCACGCAGCGCTGGCTCGTCAATTTGAATCACATGAATGCCAGCTTTTTCCAGGTCACACACTTCGTCGCGCAGTGCCAAGGCGATCTGACGGCAGGTAGTGGCGCGGGGCTGGTCATCACGCACAAACGACCACTGCAGAATCGTCACCGGCCCGGTCAACATGCCTTTCATCGGCTTTTGCGTTAGCGTCTGGGCATACTCGCTCCAGCGTACGGTCCTCGGAGCAGGGCGTGTCACGTCACCAAAGATAATAGGCGGCTTCACACAGCGGGAGCCGTAGCTCTGCACCCAGCCAAAGCGGGTAAACGCAAAACCGTCGAGCTGCTCACCAAAGTACTCCACCATATCGTTACGTTCGGCTTCGCCGTGCACCGGCACGTCTAAGCCCAGCGCTTCCTGACGCTCCACGGCGTAAGCAATCTCTTCGCGCATCCGCGCTTCATAGTCCGCTTGGCTTAGTTCACCGGCTTTAAATGCCCGGCGTGCAGAGCGAATGGCATCCGTCTGCGGGAACGACCCAATCGTCGTCGTCGGGAAAAGCGGCAGCGCAAGCAGACGACGCTGGGCTTGCGTACGCTGTGCATAGGGCGATTGACGCTGGCTATCCTGAGACGTGATAGCGGCTAGCCGCTCGCTCACCGCGGGCTGGGGAGAATACGCGTCGACTCCCGGCGCGCATCCAAGGCGCGGGTTGCCTCGCTCAGGCGCTGCTCATCTTCCGGCGTAGCACGGTTATCAATCAGTCGCGCCAGCGTGACCACTTCATCCAGCTTCTGACGAGCAAACGCCAGCCCGTTCACCAGCTCAGCGTCTAGCTCGGTCTCTTGACGCAGGTCGACCGGCACGTGAAGCAGCGAGCAGCTAGGCGCGAGCCACAGCCGCTGGCCCAACCGCACTTTCAGCGGCAGCCGGCGCTCACGCAGTGCTGCCAAATCGGCCCGCCAGATATTCCGACCATCCACTAAACCTACCGAGAGCACCTGATGCGGGATTAACCGGTCAATCACGCTCTCCACCTGCTCAGGAGCACGCACGGCATCAATATGCAGGCCCTCTACCGGTAGCCGCGTGGTGAGCGAAAGATTATCGCCCAGCGCGCAGAAGTAAGGGCCACCAGCAGCTTCAGCGGGGCCGACCGCAGGCGATGGTAAGCGCGCTCGTAGGCCTGCTGCCAAGCCAGCGGTAAATCCTGTACCAGCGCAGGCTCGTCTAGCTGCACCCACTCAATACCCTGAGTCGCTAGGCGGGAAAACGTCTCGCTGTAAACATCCAGTACGCTATTCAAGAAGCTCAAGACGGTCAAACTCACTGCCCTTGGTTTTGCCTAGCCATAGCCATGTCAGCGGCCCGGTCAGCGTTACTTTAGGCGTAAAGCCCGCCTGCAGGGCTTCGTCTACCTCGTCAAATAGCCGCGTGGAGGCTAAGGTAAACGTCTGCCCTTTATGAAGCTCCGGCACTAGGTAGTGGTAGTTGGTATCGAAATATTTAGTCATCTCGCAGGCCGCCGCCGGGGTACCGCTCGGCGCGCGGCCACGGGCCATACGAAAGGCGGTATCCAGGTCGACGCGGCCTGCGCTGACCTCGTCTTGGGCGTGAAAGCGGTCAGGTACCGCCCCCAGCATCACAGAAACGTTCAGCACTTGGTCATAAAATGCGAAATCACCCACGCTGACCATGTTCAGCCCCGCGGCTTGCTGAGTTTGCCAGTGGGTAAGACGCAGCGCTTGGCCTGCGGCTTCCAGTTCGTCACGGCTAACGTCGCCCTTCCAGTAAGCTTCCGTGACTTTTTTCAGCTCGCGCTGTGCGCCGATGCGGGGATAGCCGAGAATATGAGAAACTGTCATGATGAATCCTTCCAACGTGAATGATTTCACACAGTTTGAGCGCCACCCAAACGTGAATCAAACTAAAGATTCTAATATCAAACATGAAAAATACTCACAATGATTGAATTGCGCCATTTGCGCACGCTGCTGGCCCTACGCGAAACCGGTTCTCTTGTAGAAGCCGCCGAGCGGGTGCACTTAACGCAGTCGGCCCTCTCACACCAATTGAAAGATCTGGAAAGCCGCGTGGATAGCGCGCTGTTTGTGCGTAAAACACGGCCGGTAGAGTTTACCCGGGCAGGGCTGCGGCTGTTGGCGCTGGCTGATGAGATTCTGCCGGAGGTCCGCAAAGCTGAGCGGGACCTGGCCCGATTGGCGGGCACCGGGCAGGGGCGGCCACATGGCCATCGAGTGCCATAGCTGTTTTCAGTGGCTCATGCCCACGGTGGATTACTTCCGCGACCACTGGCCGGAAGTGGAGATCGATATTCCCAGTGGGCACCACTTTGACCCGCTGCCTGCGCTTGCCCGCGAGCAGTTGGACTTGGTGATCACCGCCGACCCACAACCCTTGGATGGTGTTCACTATGTGCCGCTGTTTCGCTATGAGGGGCTGCTAGCGGTTGCCCGGCAACACAGCTTTGCGGGCCAACCCTATATTGAGCCTAGCGCGCTGGCCGAGGAGACACTGATCACCTACCCAGTGGAGCAGTCGCGCCTGGATGTCTTCACCCAATTTTTGGCCCCAGCCAACGTGCGCCCTAAAGAGATTCGCACCGCAGAGCTGACGCTTATGATGATGCAGCTGGTGGCCAGTGGCCGCGGCGTGTGTGCGCTGCCCAACTGGGCGCTCACGGAGTATTTAGAGCGCGACTACGTCAGCGCGGTGAAGCTAGGCGAGCACGGCATCTGGAGCACGCTCTACGCCGCTATTCGTGAGGAGTCGGCGGAAGCGCCGTGGATGCAAGACTTTTTGCGCACCGCCAAGGAGACCTCCTTTGCGGTGCTATCAGGGATTAACCCGGCGAACCGCGACGAGGAATCAACAGCGTAAAGCGTGCGCCGCCTGGCGCAGGGCTGCTGTCCACGGTGACACTACCACCGTGGCCAGCCATGATTTTCTGCACAATCGCCAGGCCAAGGCCGTAGCCACCAGAACTGCGGGCGCGGCTATCGTCCAGGCGCGCAAAGGGTTTGAAGATATCGGCTCGGGCATCGAAGGGAAGTCCCGGGCCGTCATCTTCTACATCAATACGCACTAGGCGCGGCTCATCCCAAAGGCGAATCACCACTTGAGATTTGCCGTAGCGGCAAGCATTGCCCACTAGGTTTTGTAGTGCCCGCTGCAGGTAGCGCGGCTCTGCCAACAGCTCAATATCAGGCCCCGGCACCAGGGTTAAGGTCTGCCCGCTGTGCAGCGGTGCTAGCGTATCAATCACCCGCTCCGCCATAGACCGGCACTCCACCAACGCCATTTCCAGCTCTGCGCCATTGACCGTTTCGCCACCTAGGCGCGCATAGGTCAAAATTTCGTCCACTAACTCATCCAGTTCAGCAATATCTGCATCAATACCCTGGAGCTGACGCTGAATGGCAGGCTGGTCGGTCATGTCCTCGACCATCTGTACCGCAAAGCGGATGCGTGCCACCGGGGTGCGTAGCTCGTGGGAGACAGCGCGAATCATCTCTTGCTGACCACGCAGCAGGCTCTGCACTTGGTTCGCCATGCCATTAAAGGCCATCCCCAAGCGCCCCAGAAAGTCGCCGCTTTCGACGTTGACGCGGGTTTCCAACCGGCCACTGGCAATACGGGTTGCCGCCAGCTCTAGCCGCGCCATGCGCGACTCGATGCTGCGCATAATCAGATAAATGATCAGGCTTAGCACGACCATCAGCGCCACGAGCAGCGGCAAGTGCAAATTGAGCGGCAGCGTATCGCCTCGGGAGATAGGCCCAGACTGAAGCCACTGGTCGGCCTCTCCCGAGGCATTAGGCAATTGATAAAGTAGCGTAATCGATAGCTTGTCTGTCACTAGCCGGGTTATCACACCCCCGAGCGTTAGCTGAAACTGCTGTTCGGTGGTCAAGTCGTCGGGAAGTGCGTTGAGCAGGCTTAACGCCAAACTGCCGGGGCGTAACTCGGCCAGCGCCGCCAGCCGCTCTTCCTCTGGCATGTCGGCCAGCCACTCACCCAACAACACCATGCTGCCCTGCCACTGGCGCTCGCTCCAAGCGTCAAACGTGGCTTCCAGCATCCATAGCTCTCCGCTGGTGTTAGCCGTGGGCAACCGCTGGCGCAGTTGCCAAGGCTCCTCTGCCACTAACACCGTGCCCCGCTCAATTCGCGACCGCTCGAAATAGCCTAACTGGGCGTCGTTCATGTCGCGCAGCACCAGCTGCATGCCTAGCTGCTCGGAAAAATCGCCTAACAGCGTTTCACGCTCATCTATGGGCACGCTGGCAAGCTGCTGTGTCATTAATGACATAGGCAGCGCGGCGAGCTGTTCGCGATAATCTTCCCGGCGCACCTGCTCTATAAAAGAACGCCCCCCTAGCGCAATAAAAAACACCACGCACAGCGCTAGGCCCAGCAGTAGGTAGAAGCGTAAAAACGAGCCGTGGCTAAGCACTCGCCGCATTAGGCGACCTCTCTTGTTTAACTGTCTTTAACAAACAGATAGCCTTTACTGCGCACGGTTTTAATACGGTGCGGCTGGTTAGGGTCGTCGCCAATTTTTGGGCGAATACGCGATACGCGCACATCAATAGAGCGGGCTTGGCCGTCGTAATTAATGCCTCGCAAGTCGCTGAAAATCTCTTCGCGGGTCAGCACACGGCCAGCATTACGCGCTAGCAGCCACAGCAGGTCGAATTCTGCGCTGGTCAGGTCGATACGCTCACCGGAGAGCCAGGCTTCCCGCGTGGCGTTATCAATCTCCAGGTTCTCAAACTTAAGGCGCATTTCACCATCGGGGGCTGGCGCGTCCGCGCGACGCAGAAGCGCACGCATACGGGCTAGCAGCACGCGGGGCTGCACCGGTTTGGGCACATAGTCATCCGCGCCCATTTCTAGCCCGAGCACTTGATCAAGGTCATCGGGGCGGGCAGTCAGCATCATGATGGGGCCAGCAAAGTTGGGCCGCACGCGGCGGCAAATGGCCAACCATCTTCACCGGGTAGCATCAGATCCAAAATAACCAGGTCCGGCTGCAGCGTTAAAATACGATCTACGCCTTTGGCACCATCCGCTTCTAGCGTCACTTGAAAGCCGTTTGCTTCCAGATAATCGCGGGTGAGCTCGGCCAAGCGCTGATCATCTTCAATAATCAGCACATGATCCTGGTCAGGGTAGTCGGGAGTTACCGATTCCTGCGCCCCAAGTGCTTGAAATTGCTGTTCCAAATGATCTACCATCCTTTTTCTTCACTCCGCTTAGGCAGTTTGTATTATCACCCGCTCACCCTGTGCAAAAGCAGGTTGTGGATAGCTTCCAGGATACCTTAAAACCTTGCAAACGCCTGCCCCTTGATTAACGTTGCGTATGCATCCTAGTTAGAGGGCGTCTTGAGCAACTTGATTCTTCCACCACCAAGCGCTAATGTGAGGTGGCGAACTGTCGACAATCTGACAGCAGGAGATCGCCATGGGAGATGGCAAAGCCCAAAAGTGTCATTAAGCGTGTCTATGTACCAACGCAAGTGCGCGACCTGCCCAACGGAGAGAAGTTAAAAATTCCCGGGCACTATAAAGCGCCGCCCAGCGAAAGCAACGATTCGCTCGATTAACGATGCGCAGATAAAGAAAAAGGCAGGGCTGTCGAGGCCTGCCTTTTTAATACGCCTTCATGGTTAAGATGGCTATCCCTTGGGGCCGAACAGGAGCCAAGCAATCAACCCCACCAGGGGAAACACCAGTAGCGCGATAATCCATAGCAATTTGGCAAGCCCGCTAGCCGAGCTTTTTGCCACTTTAACGATGGCCCATACCACAATGATGAGCCAAATAAGACCGAGCAAACCACCGACTTCAATACCCATAGCAACTCCTTAGCGTGTTGGCATCGATGAGTCTTCAGCTAAGCACATGACTGAAGCGCGCACAAGTCGCCCTAAGGCTCTGGCAAGCGCAGCACCATCTCCCCGCCGCGAATCTCAATCGCTAGCTGGTTTAAAAAGCTCATCCCAAGCAGCACCGTATCGCGCTCCATGCCGGGGCTGATAGAGCCCTGCACGTTGTTCATCTAAATACCGCCCAGCACTACTTCATCTAGCTGAGTCAGATTACCCTCGACACGGCCATTGGCGGTGTTAAACCAAGCACGACCCCCTGGCGCTAAGCTTAGCCTTTTAGCTAGCTCACTAGGCACCGCTACATAAGTGGCGCCGGTACTCAACAAAAACGTCACAGGCTCACCGTTGATCTGACCCGGTGCTTCAAAATGCCCTGCCCGGTTACGCTTTAGTGTTACCGGGCCGTTGTCTGGGGAGGTATTCATGATGTGCACGTTAGGGTTCAGCATGTCGTCAAGACCGCCCGGAATCCACCACGTTCCTACCGCCATTAACAGCACCCAAAATAGCAGCATCATCACAATGCCGCCCTGCTGTGGCCTGTGTCTTGCCATTATTCACCTCACGGCATCAAGAACTTTTCCAGGCCACTGCCGCCTCACGGCCACGGCGCTCATTTCCGCCTACGCAAATTAGCATCGCCGCAATAAATAGCCCAACACATAAAAGAATAGACGCTTGAAGGCCAATCAGCGTTTGCAACACCCCTAACATGACGATGCCCAGCACCCCCGCCAGTTTGTTTGCCAAGCCCCAGAAGCCAAAAAACTCCGCTGATTTTTCCAGCGGTGAAAAGACACCCACCAGCGCGCGGCTGGCCGACTGGCTAGAGCCTAAACTCAACCCGGCTAAGCAGCCGACCACTAAAAACAAGTGCTGTGCCTGCCACTGCCACCCAAACTGCTGATTGAGCCACTCGGTTAACGCCGGCGTTGCCCAAATCGCGACAATCGCCGCAACCCAGAGAGCAAGTGTCATTTGATAAGTGTGTTTAGCGCCCAGTTTATCTTGTAAAAACCCAAATCCGATGGCTCCCGCAGCAGCGGTGACCTGCACAATAATAAACATGATATTGCGCACGCTCTCATCCCAGCCAATCACCTGGGCCCCGTAGATAAAAGCAAAGGCGATAATGATGTAAACGCCTGCCATCGAAAATAGAAGTGACACTAAGAAAACGCTTAAGTCTTTGAAGTAGCGCAGCTCATGAAAAGTACCCAAAATCCGCTGCTGGGCAATTTGCCGATAAGAAACGCCATGGGGTTTAGGTACGCCGCGCTCTTTCAGCCATAAAAAAGTGGGGATCGCCGCCACTAAAAAGAACCCTGCTGCAAAAGGTCCTACCCAGCGAATACGCTCAAAATTGTCAGCCGTTGCCTCTCCTAGCACAATCAGCGTAAACCCTGCGGCCAATAGGCCGCCAATATAGCCCAATGCCCAACCAAAGCCGGAAATTTTACCCAGCGCATCGGCGGCCCTAACTCTGGCAGAAAAGCGGCAATAAACGACTCGCCCATGGAGTAGGCGTAGTTTGAGAGTACGATTAACAGAAGGCCTAACACCACGTAGCCGGGCTCAACGAAGTAGAGCATGGCCGTGGTTGCCACCGTCGCCATGTAGCTAAACAGAAGAAAGCGCTTTTTTTCAGCGCGGTAATCCATGATGGCGCCACACAGGGGAGCGCTGATCACCACCAGTAAATAACTGATGGCTAAGGCTAAGCTCCATAAAAAGTTAGCTAAGCGGTAGCCATCGTTACGCTCACCGACAATTACGGTAGTAAACAGCTCACCAAATACCACGGTAATAATCAGCAGCGTATACGCTTGATTGGCAAAATCGAACATCGCCCAGCCGAAAATCTCACGGCGTGAAGCATAGGGAGACGCGGCCATTGTGGGGGTTGTGGGCGGCATAGTGTGCTCTCTTAAAAAGAGGAATAAGACTACCAGCTAGCTGTGATGCATCGTTATGGGTAGCGTTAACAGAATAAAGATGACATCGCCACAAAGTTAATCTAACTTTACTGGATTCCCTAACCACAGGAGGGCGCAATTAAATGGCGTATGGCACCGTTATAAAAAAGCGTTTACTAGCCACTCTTTCACTCTTGCTAGGGTGCGCTTTTGCTATTCTGCCGTTGTCTGCTGACACCCTTCCCTCCTCTCTTGCCTCCCTGACATTTAGTACCGAAGAGTACCCACCTTACAATTATCGCGATGGCGGCCAAATGGTTGGCACGTCGGTGAACCTCTTAGAAGACATGCTAGCACATGCGGAGACCCAGCTAGATCGCAGCAATATTCGCTATTATCCCGGGGTGCGTGGCTATGACCTCGCGCTCAGCCAACCCAACACCGTGCTCTTTTCGACGACTCGCACGCCCGCCAGAGAAGCACAGTTTCACTGGGTTGGCCCGATTGCCCAGGACCAAGTAGTGCTGCTTCCCCGTCGCAATACGCCTCTTCACATCCGCTCTCTTGACGCTGCGATTGAGCAAGGGCTGAGCGTTGCCGTCATTCGTGAAGATATCGGCGCTCAGGCACTGGTAGAAGCCGGTTATCCAGAGGCGCTGATTAGGCCTGCTATGGACAACCGCAGCGCACTGCATATGCTGCTACATGAGCGAGTCGACCTATGGGCCTACAGTGCCGATGTCGCGAAGTGGATTGCCGAGCAGGAAGGGTATTCCAAGGACATTGTGACGCCTCTCTACACACTCAGCGAATCTTATTTATACTTTGCCATCAATCTTGGCACAGACCCGCAGCTAGTCGCCGAATTGCAGCACGCTTTTGATAGTGTCACTTCCTTCTCAGCGGCCACACAGGTAGGTAGTGATGGTTAGACAGCTGTTCTCCCCCGCAAAGCCTTACTGGGTACTGGTTGTCCGAGGTGTATTGTTTAGCGGACATACCAGTAGCATAGCATTCGCCCAGGCACCGTCGCTCACCATCAATACGGAAGAGTACCCGCCTTTTAACTATCAAAACGATCAAGGCATTGTGGTGGGTATTGCCACCCAGCAGTTGCGTAATGCGCTGCGCCATGCAGGCATTGAGGCTCGCTTTCGGATACTGCCCTGGGCACGCGCCTATACCGAGGCACGACTGCGCGAGCATCACTGTGTTTACTCCACCACGCGCACTGCCGCTAGAGAGCCACAATTTCGCTGGGTGGGGCCGCTGGTGATTAACGAGTGGTCAGTCTTTGGCCTAGCAGAACGGCAACTGTCATTGGCACAGCTTACTGACCTACACCATTGGCAAGTAGGTAGCTTTCGAGAAGATGCCATAGGCGATTATGTGGAAGAACGGGGTATTAACGTACTCCGCGCGCCTACCGAGCGTGAAAACATGGCACGACTGGCCGCCGGGCTACTGGATGTTATCGTTACCGGGCGCGCTACTGGCGAGTACCTTGCCGAAGAGCAAGGGCTCAAGCTTGAACACCTGCTCACCTTCTTTTATGCGCCCCTTTACCTCGCCTGCCACCCAAGCGTCGAGATGGACACGATTAACCGCCTTCAGCGGCATCTTGACACCTCGTTTGTTACCCCAATGGAGTCGATGCCGTGAGTGTCGCCAAGCCCCCATTAGCCAGCGGCCGTTTAACGCTCAAGCAGGCACTACTTACCCTGCTGATTGCGATTGTCATTAGCCTTATTGCGGGCAGCATTGAGCTACTCGGCCACGCCAGCAGCATGCGTGAAAATGTGCAACAGCGCACCTCACAGCAGCTCGCTATTGTTAATGGCGCGGCGGCGGAAGCCCCCTTCCAGCTTAACCCTGACTTAGCGCACCAAATCGCTTTTGGTTTATTTAGCAATAGCGAGATTTCCCAGGTGGCCATTCGCGACGACTTTGGGCGCGCCCTGGCGGAGTTCTACCCTACACAGCCCAATGCATCCAACTGGCTCAGCAAGCAGCTATTTGGGGATATTGTTTATCATGAGATGCCGCTGCGGTATTACATGGGTAGCGATACCCCAGAAGCGACAGTCGGTGAGATATCGCTCTCCCTGGATACGGTGTACTTGACCCGAGAGTTCTTAGCCCGTGGTTATGCGGTGGTAGGAAGAAGCATTTTGGAGGCTTTTTTACTCAGTGGTCTAGTGATTGCGTTATTTCATATTTTTATTACGCGGCCCTTGTTAAAAGTGCACGCGGCGATCACGCAAACTGACCCAACGCGGCCAGGCCAGTGGCCCAAACCCACTCTGAAGGGCCATCACGATGACGAGCTTGGCCACTTGGTGGAAAGCTTGGATCACCTGCTGAATGAGTTTCAGGCAGGGTTAGCGCAGCGTGATCATTTGCACCAGCTTTCCACATACGATGGTTTAACCGGCGTGGCCAACGGTCGCCACTTCGATATGTTTTTAGCGCAACAGTGGCAGTGGGCAACGCGTGCTAAGCAACCGTTATCGGCTATTTTTATCGATATCGACAATTTTAAAGAGTTTAACGACCACTATGGTCATAGCATGGGCGATGACACCCTGCGTGCAGTAGCCACGGTACTCAATCAGTGTATCGACTCAAGCTGCGACCTGCTGGCCCGCTACGGCGGTGAAGAGTTTATCTGTGTACTGCCTGGCAAAGATGCCAATGAGGCGATGAATATTGCCAACTTCCTGCGCCAAGCCATTCTGTCACTGGCTATTCCACATGCCTACTCCAGCCCTCATTCGCACCTAACGGCTAGCATGGGCATTGCCACCACGACACCTGAGCAGCCGCTTAGCCCTGATGACCTGCTCAACAAAGCCGATCAACAGCTCTACCATGCCAAACGACGCGGCAGGAACCGCATCGAGATACACGAACGCCCGGCGTAGCCGGGCGTTCGTGTAGGCATCAATCGGCTCTACGTCACAGCAACCAGTGGGCAATGACCGCTGACAAGCCGACCACCATCGCAGTGACTACCGCAACGGTGACCACCCGATCTAACCAACGGTCGAAGGCAGCTCCTTTTGGCTGCCTTCGCGTTGCCCCGTGACGTCCCTGTCGAGCCATCAGCACGCTGTTTCCATAGGTGCTTCCTCTATCGAAGCCGTTGTTTAGCTATTCATACGCCGATTGACCACGCTGGGCGCACGGCGCAGACGCTCCTCTTCCCCTAACTGCTCCGCCTCAAAGGCATCAGCCCCCACGGGGGTCTCACCGTGGCGACGGTAGAGCTGGGTCAGCATCGCTTTACGATCCGCACGCAGCTCGCGTACCAGCACAATCACCATCATATACAGAATAAAGGTAAACGGCAGCGCTGACAGCACAGCCGCAGACTGCAAGCCGGAAAGACCGCCCGCCACGATAAGCGTAAGGCAAATCGCCGCGATCAGCACGCCCCATACCACGCGCTTATAGAGTGGTGGATTGATGGAACCATTATCCGTCATCTGCGCCACAATATACGAAGCGGAGTCTGCTGAAGTCACTAGGAAAATAAAAATCAGCAGCATGGCCACCACGGAGAGCACGCCCGAGAACGGCATCAAATCAAACATCTCAAACAGGGCGACGGTGATGGTTGGCTTCGGTGGCCGCAGCCAGGCCTACATCGGTGCCGTTCAGCTCCAGGTTAAGCGCCGCACCACCAAATACGCCGATCCACAAGCACGCCAAAAGCGGCGGCACAAATAACACCCCAAATACGTACTCTTTAATAGTACGCCCGCGAGACACACGTGCCACAATGGTGCCCACAAAGGGCGACCAGGCAATCACCCAAGCCCAGTAGAAGATGGTCCAGCTACTGGCCCACTGATTGTCGCTATAGGGCGAAATCCGCAGACTCATTCCAATAAAGTTTTGCAGATAATCGCCTATACCGAGAGTAATGGTCTCCAGGATGGCGATAGTAGGCCCTGTGACCAGCACATAGAGCATTAGGCCGATACATAGCACCATATTTAAGTTGGATAGGCGCTTAATACCTTTATCTAACCCTGACCAAGTAGATGCCATGTAGGCGCAGAACATCACAAATAGAATGACAAACTGCCAAAGCCCATTCTCTGGCAAGCCAAATACCGCGTTAAGACCGCCATTCATTTGTAATACGCCAAGTCCTAGCGACGTCGCCACCCCCATTACGGTTGCAACCACGGAAATACATCCAACCAAGAAGCATAAGGACGTACGAGAGGATGCTTAGCCGTCACCGACGAGAGTACGGAAGACACCAAGCCTGCCTGTCCCTTCCGGAACTGGAAGTAAGCAACAACCAGCCCCACCACAGAGAATGCCGCCCATTGGTGAATACCCCAGTTAAAATAGCTGTACTGGATGGCATAGCGTGCAGCCGCTTCGCTTTCTGCAGGGACATCTCCGTAAGGCGGACTAATGTAAGGCGTCATAGGCTCTGCCATGCCGTAAAACACCAGGCCAACACCAAAACCTGCCGCTAATAGCATGCTGATCCATGAGAAAAAGCTGTAGCTGGGCGTACTGTCCTGGGGTCCCAGACGTACTTTGCCGTATTTACTGAGCGCAAGGCCGATCAGGAACACCACAAAGCCAAATACAGAGAAGAGATAGAACCAGCCAAATAGCTCGGTAATCGATGTGAGGGCGGCCTCAGCAGCATTACCAAACGCGACAGGAAACGCGGCCCCACAATCACTAAGACGAAAATAATCACTGCCGATGCGATAAACACCGACTTCCCTCCATGATTTGTCATAGCACCACCCTGGTTAATGAAAATACTGGTTAATAAATGCGTGGATTTATAAAAACACGGCACTTTATTTTAGTGCGCTCAATTAAATCCTAACATCCGAGGCTAGCAATCGCATGTTAAGGGCTTAATACAGCAAAATTAGCACCAACTGATATATTAGCTTCAACTCTCGAAAAGAAGCAGTGAACTTGCTCGCTCTGCTATGTTCCAATGGTGGCAAACGAACGATGGAGGCTTTCATGCCACAGATGAATCGCGACCAACGCAATGCCGCTTGGCAAGCTGCTAACCAGTGGCGCGCCCGTGCTGCACAAACGCAGCCAAATGGGCTAATGGGCAGCTTGAAACTGTTGTTGACGTGGCTAGCGTTTGGCGCACTGATGATTGTTGGCGTTGTGCTGGGGCTATTTTTCCTGCTGATTGGCTGGGCGATGATGCCGTTTGTGCGCCATAAGATGAAAAAGCGTATGGAGCAGATGCGTGCCGATCACGCTCAAGACATTGGCGGCGGCTACGCTGGCGATCAGCCATCTAGGCAGCACGATGCTCTGGAAGGTAGCTACGAAGTAAAAGACGAGACACGCCGTTAGGGCGGCGGCTGGATCCAGGCGAAGGCCGCCGCCAGCGTTAGCGGCATGACGATCAAACTTCCCAAGTTACCGATCAACACCAACGACGCCACCTTATGAGGGGCGAGCTTGTACTGCTCTGCGACCAAGTAATTCAATACGGCTGGCGGCAACGCGGCAAATACTAACAAGGTGGCTGTTTGCAACGGATTCAGCGGCAGCAGCCACATGAGCGGCAGCGCAATCACCAGCCCAGAGAGCGGGCAAAGCACCGCCCCCAGCAGCCCTGTTCGCCAGTCGCTAAAGTCGATTTCCAGCAGGCGCACGCCCAGCGCAAATAGCATTAGCGGAATGCACACACCACCCAGCATATGCATGGCTTCCAGCAGCCAGCCGGGTAACGCTACGGCCCCCAACATTAACCAATAGCCCCGCAACGCTTGCAGCCACAATCGGCATACGCAGCATCCGCCACAGCGAAGTACGCGGGTCTAGAATGAAAAGCCCCACCAAAAAGTGCAGCAGCATCCCAAAGATAACCCCCACCACCGCCGCTGGCAGCGCTTCCGGCCCAAAAGCCAGCACCAGCAGCGGCACCCCCATATTGCCGGAATTATTGAACATCATTGGCGGCAGGAAGACCTTACTGTCCAACCCAAGCCACTTCACCACCGGCCACAGCACTAACCCTGACCCCAACACCACCAGCGCAGCAGCGCTGGCGAGCCAGGCGTACTCCGCCAGGGGCGCTTGGCGGTCGGCTAGCACGGCAAACACCAGCAGTGGAACAAACAGCTCCATATTTAGGGTGTTTAAACTGCGAATATCGGGAGTGCGGAATCGTCCGTAGGCGGCACCGCTACCGGCAATCAAAAACACCGGCAGCAGCGTGGCTAAAATTTGACCGATCATTGACCAGCCACCTCGCTGCGAGGCCGCACAGGAAAAGGAGTGCGCATTGTGTCGTCCTTGTTTTTATTGGAACTGCTGTTATGGGAACTGCTGTTATTAAAACGATTGATATGGGAGCAGCCGTTTTAGGCCAGTCGTTATCAGGCTAGCTTTTTACTGATGCTACTGAAAAACGCCCTGCCCGCCAATCAAGGTTCCAGAAAACGCTGCCACAGTGCGGTCACTATCTGACGGTGCTCCGCAAACTCTTTAACCTGCCCTAACGCCTTTTCACCGGTCAACGCCACGCGGTGAGTACGACTGCGGTAGGCCAGGTAAGCCTCGCGTAGCTGCTCAGCCTCCACGTGGGTGATGTGCCCGCTCTCGGCCAGGGTTTCCAAAATGCGAATATTATCGCTATAGGCGATCTGCGCGGGCGTTTGATGGGAGAGCGCGAGCACGGCGTACTGGCAGAGAAACTCGATATCCACCATGCCGCCTGCATCGTGCTTCAAGCTAAACGTGGCGTCTGTGCTGGCATTTTCGCCATCGCCCCGCTCAGATTTGGCGCCCTCGCCTTTCGTGCCCAAGTGATCACGCATTTTATGGCGCATGCTCACCACATCATCACGCAGCGCCTGCGGGTCGCGCTCGCGGCGTAAAATCGAGCCACGCAGCTCGTCAAACTTGTCGGCCAGCGCCTCACTGCCCGCCACCACTCTGGCCCGCACCAGCGCCTGATGCTCCCAGGTCCAGGCATTTTGATGCTGATACTCGGCCAACGCGTCCAGCGACGTGACGAGCAGCCCCGCATTCCCTGATGGACGAAGGCGCATGTCCACTTCATAAAGACTGCCCGCCGGGGTTACCGCAGTCAGCAGATGAATGATGCGCTGGCTCAGGCGAGTGAAAAACACCGGCGTATCCAAAGGCCGAGGGCCGTCGGTACTGCCTTTACCGTCGTTATCGTGCAGGAACACCAGATCCAGGTCAGAGCCGTAGCCCAGCTCAATGCCGCCCAGCTTGCCGTAACCAATAATCAAAAAAGCAGGTTCGCGGTTGTTACACCCCGCAGGCGCACCGTGCTTGCGAGTGACATGCTTCCATGCCATCGCCAGCACCGCGTCTAAAATAACTTCCGCGATATAGGTTAAGTAATCGCTTACTTTCATAAGATGACGCGTACCGGCCACATCCGAGGCGGCCACGTGCAGCATCTGCGCATGCTTGAACACCCGCAGTGCTTCTAGCTGCGCTTCTTCATCGTCCTCGGGTAAACGGTTGAGCGTTTGACGCAATTCGTCGGCAAGCCGCGATTTATCGGCGGGCGTGTAGAGCGTATCAGGGGTTAACAAATCATCCAGCAGGATGGGGGAGCGTGCCAGCTGTTCAGCAATCCAAGGGCTCGCCGAACATAGCCGCATCAAATGCTTAAGGGGATGCGGATTTTCGCGCAGCAGCGCCAGATAGGCCGTGCGTCGTAGCACTGCCTCGATCAACGGCTGCACCCGAGCCAGGGCCGTGTCCGGCGTATCGCTCTGCGCCACGGCAGCCAGTAGCAGCGGCATCAGTGCATCCAAGCGCTCAAAACCAATACGCTGCATGCTCTGCACGGCGCGCGAGTGATAAAGGCTTTTTAATCGTTTGAGTGCTTTTTCCGATTCGTTAAAGCCCGCTTCGCTGAGAAGGGCCTGAGCCTCATCCTCTTCAAGCTCACCGCGCCACAAGAGCCGCCACTGGGAGAGGCTGGCGTCGCTTTGCTCTTCATCGGCCTCTTCTTCAGGGTCGGCGATCACTGCATCAAAGTGCTGGCGCACCCGTTCGCGGACCTCATCTAGCTGTGCAATAAGCCCGGGCCAATCCTCGTGCCCCATGGCGAAAGCGACGCGCTCGCGGTCCTCATCATCGGTGGGCAGCATTTGGGTTTGGCGATCTTCCAGCGCTTGAATGGCGTGCTCCACATCGCGCAGGAAGGCGTAATCCGGCAGTAGCTCGTCCACCACGGTTTGAGGCAGCAGCCCAAGCTCGGGCAAGCGCTTGAGCGCTGTTTGCAGCGAGGTGACCTGCAGCTCAGTATCACGCCCGCCGCGAATCAGCTGAAACGCCTGCACCACGAACTCCACCTCGCGAATGCCCCCCGGCCCCAGCTTGATGTTGCTCTGCATGCCTTTGCGTTTCACTTCGCGATTGATCATCGCCTTCAGCTCGCGCAGCGACTCAATGGCCCCAAAATCCAGATAGCGGCGATACACAAACGGCCGCAGGCTAGCCAGCAGCTCTTGGCCCGCGTCGATATCCCCTGCTATCGGGCGCGCCTTCAGCATAGCGTAGCGCTCCCACTCACGGCCTTGGTCTTGATAGTAGCTGGAGAGCATCGAAAAGCTGCCTACCAGCGGGCCGCCATCGCCCAGCGGGCGCAAGCGCATATCTACGCGGAACACAAAACCATCCGCCGTCATGGCATCCAGGGCGGCGATCAGGCACTGGCCAAGCTTGGTGAAGTACTCTTGATGCTCTAGCGGTTTGCGACCGCCTTCAGTCTCGCCCTTTTCAGGGAAGGCAAAAATCAGATCGATATCCGACGAGAGGTTGAGTTCACCCGCGCCCAACTTACCCATACCCAGTACCACCAGCCGCTGAGGCTCACCATCACTGCGAGCGGCAGGCGGCCCCCAGCGGGATGCATAAAAACGCTCCAGCCAGCCAAGCGCCGCTTCGGTGCACACTTCCGCCAGCCAAGAGACCGATCGGGCGGTATCCCACATGGTGGCACCGTCGAGGCGATTTAGATCGCGCCAAACAATGCCCAGCATGCGCGCTCGACGAAAACGGCGCAGCGCCCGGTGCAGGGCATCTTCGTCCTCGGCGCTCTCCAGGGCATCATCCAACCACTGAGTCAGCGCTTCTCTGCTGGGCGCGCTATCCAACTCCCCTGCCGCATCCAGCTCGGCCAGCCAGTGGGGAAAGCGCGCCAGCGTATCAAGGGCGAAGGTGGAGATAGTGACCACTCGAGCCAGCGCTTCCCGGCGGGCAGGAGCGAGCGCCTCCCAACTGCTGGAGGGCCGCGGCTGCTTGGTCATTGAGGCGATATTATCCGCCTGGCTTAGGGCCTCGCTGAGGCGCTGCTGTGCCTGTTCGGCAGCAGGTGCAAGCGCTTTGGGAAGCGTTGTCGTGGGGAATAACGCATCATTGGTCTGCATAAACACCTCTCTGCCAAGCGCCTGTTATGGTTATTGAAGGAGCAGCGGGCGAACTAGCCCATCCATTTTTCCCAGCCTAACAGCCCCCAGGTCAGGCCCGCCATCATCAGCGACAGCATCACTGCCGCTGAGCCAATGTCCTTTGCACGCCCAGATAGCTCGTGGTGTTCGGTGCCAATACGGTCGACCACGTGCTCAATCGCGCTGTTCAATAGCTCGACGATCAACACTAAAAACAAGCTGCCGACCAGCAGCAGCCAGCCTTAATGGGCCTTCGCCGATCCACCAGGCAAACGGCAGCAGCACGGCGGTAATCGCCAACTCCTGACGAAAGGCAGACTCATTACGAAACGCCGCCTTCAGGCCTTTCCAAGAGTAGCGCGTGGAGTGCAGTAAATGGGTTAACCCCGTGTGACGTGGCTTCATGCCCGTTGCCTCACCTAAGCGTTTAATTAATTAGCTAAAATCATTGCATCTAGATCTAACGACAGTGGGTCAAGCACCTCGGGCCAGCTGAGATAGGGCGTACTGCCGCTACCGTTCACTAACACGCTAAACACCCCCCAGCGCCCTTGGGCCGTGCGGAAATAGCCCGCCGCGGCACGTACGGCAAACGGCTGGTTGAGCGTGCCGGTTTTCAGCATGACGTTATTTTGAAAGGTAGGTGAGCCACGACGGATAAAGCGCATCACGCCGTTGGCGGGCGACTGGAAAGAGGCCACGAAGCTTGGGAACAGCGCGCTTTGGCGGAACATGTCCTCCAGCATTACGTTGACACCGTGCGCCGAGGTGCGGTTATCGGTGGTTAAACCGCTGCCGCTGTGCAGTGTGACCGGGCCGTGCCCAGGCAAGCTCTGCACATAGGTTTCAATGGCCTGCCCTGCCTGACGCAGCTGCGCTTGGGGTGTTTCCACCAAGTTCAGCGCCAGCACGTCGGCCATATAGTTATTGGAGTAGTTCATGGTGCGCAGTATCAGCTCCTGGAGCGGCTGGCTATCCACTGCGGCAAGGCGCTGGGCGCTGCTTGGCGGCTGGGTTGAGCTTACCCGCCACGGGTCACGCACGCTAACGCCCGCCTGATTGAGCATGCTGAGCATTACCTGAGCGGTTTTTTCAGCGGCGTCACCTGCGCCACGGTAAACATCCCGAGCGATAGCGTTGGTGGAAATTTGCCCCGTCAGGCGTATGACATCGCCCCGCTCGTCAGTAATTCGCTCGGCACTGATTTCCGTACCGCTATTCGCCGGGCGTGTGACCACCTGATTATCAATAGTCACCAGCGGCGCCTGGCTATCACATAGCCCTACCCGCGCAGGCTCGCCGGGGGTTGCCGCAGGTGCGACGTTGACACACCAAGTGCCGAAGTTAACCCCAGCGGAGGTTAACGGCGCACTATAGGCATTGGCAACGCGCGTACGTGCATTGCAGCGGTCAGTGGTAATGCACTCCACCGGGCCAAAGCGCCACTGGCTGACCACCAGCGCTCCCTCTACCCGCTTGACCCCAGCGAGCTGCAGCCGCTGGACGAGCCGCCAAAGATCTTCCGTCGTCAGGCCAGGGTCACCACCACCTTCAAAGACCAAATCACCGCGTAGCACGCCGTTATCCACTTGGCCGGTACTCACTAACTGGCTAGTGAAGCGATGCTGGGGGCCGAAACGATTAAGCAGCGCGGCCGACATATAGGCTTTTGTCACCGAGGCGGGTGAGAGCTGACGCTCTGGATTAAGTCTGCCCAGCAGCGGGTTGCTGCCGCTATCCGCATCCAGCAAGCGCGCCTCGGCGCTCACCGAAAACCCTTTGGCCTCTAGCTGGCTCAACCGGGTAAAATCTGCCCAGAGCATTGAACTGACACATAGCGCAGCGGTCGCCACGCCCGCTACCACGCTGCCGCGCAGCCATCGCCCAGGTAAGTTAAGAAAACACGTCACGTGCCACTACCTCAATGCACATTCATTTTAGAGAAGACCTGCAGAGTGACCACCCCGGCCACAATCAGGCTGATGCCAAACACCGCAGGCAGGTCGGGCTTTTCACCAAAGACGACAATCCCGACCAGGGTGACCAAGACAATACCTAAGCCCGCCCAAATGGCGTAGGTAATCCCTACCGGCAGCGTACGTAGTACCAGGCTCAATAAATAGAACGCCACCCCGTAGCCTCCAACGACCAGCAGGCTCGGCAGTGGCCGAGTAAAACCCACAGAGGCTTTTAACGCACTGGTGGCAATCACCTCTGCCACAATCGCGAGAATCAAATAAACAAACGTCATGGGCGCTCCAGGTCGATGCACAAACGCCAAAGTGTTTGGCCACTTTGGTCATATTTGGCTTCAAACGGGGTGAGATAGTCACCGTTAGGGTGCAGCGGGGCAACGCTTGCCACTTGGCCGGTGACGACCGCCACGGCCTGGGCAAACTCTTCCACATAGAGCTGCCAGTTCGAACGCAGCTCCAGCTGTCCGCCCAGGGCTAACAGTGTGGGGAAAACCGGATGGCCATGCCAGCGCATTTTCAAGTGTGCTGATTTAGGATAAGGGTTGGGATACAGCAGGTAGTGGCGCTCGGGCTTCCAGCCTGCTTCCAGGGCCAGTCGCCAGAAATCGACCAGATCGGCACGCACCAGCAGGGCGTTTTCCGGCAGCTCACCGTGCTCCCGGCCCAGACGATCCTCACTTCGGTCAACGCCAATCACGCTGTGGTGGGGGAACTGTATGGCTATCCGCCGGGTCGATAGCCCTACCCCGCAACCTGCGTCGAGAATCAACGGTGCAGAGTGCTGCTGGCGCCACGCATCGGCCTGCTCAAACGCTCGGCGCGTGTGGTCAGCAATGGGTTTGCGCAGCGGATGCGCTAACGCGCGCGCTACTCGGCGCGCCACATCGTGATGCGGACCTGGCTGATTGGAAATCACTGGCCGTGAGGTGTGCTGCATGCCATCCCCTGGGTTAAAAAAAGCGTGATTCTATCAGTCTCCCGCGCACTCGGCATGACGCCGTTGCACGCCCGGTGCTATGATCACGCCCGAGCCTTTTTGTAAGCTCACTATTAAGCTCAGATCGGTTAAGGTTTTCGACACGGTCTGACAATAACCGTTATTAAAAACCACCGCACCACGAGGAACCCGGCTTGTCACACTTACCGGTGATTGTCGGCATGGCGGCATCAATCCCGCCGGCAGAACCTCGGGCCATCAGGCCTTCCGCCGCACCGTGCTTGATGCTCTTCCTGCTGACCAGCAGCGCCAAACCGTGGAAAGCTTGGCAGCGCTTATGCGCCTTGCCGAGCACTCCGACAACGGATGGCACGACAGCGCAGGGCAGCCCATTGACGCCCCTGCCCAAATGCTGCGCGATCAGGTGCTTAACCACACGCTGATTCGCCGCAATGAAGACCCGCGCTTTCTCGCCCCTGGCCTGCCGGCAAACCGACGAGCCGATCTGGCCTGGCAGAGCCGCTGCGCGTGACACTGCGCCGCCGCCAGCTACCCGACCAGTTGCCCGATGGGTGGCAGGTGCGCGAAATCGATGCCCGTGAAGTCGAGGTGACTATTCCTGCGGGCATCTTCGACGTGCTGCTACCGGACGCCCAAGAGCCTAAAGTGCGGGCTGCCGCGCAACTGCCGAGCGGCTTTGACCCAGCCAGCCTTTACCGCAGCGTGCACCATCCTCGCGGGCTCTCCATGGCGGTGTTTGGCGCCAGCGACTGCTTGGGCGCCAGCGGCCTCTCTTGGGAAACCCTGCGCCAGCAGCTCAACCCCGACCATATCGCTGTGTACGCGGGCAACTCGATTGGCCAGCTCGATGACCAGGGCTGGGGTGGCTTATTGAAAAGCTTGGTGACCGGCCAGCGCGCCACCTCCAAGCAGATGCCGCTGGGCTATGGACAGATGCCCGCTGACTTCCTCAATGCCTACGTACTCGGCAGCGTAGGCGGCACCGGCGCAGCGCTAGGCGCCTGCGCCAGCTTCCTCTACAACCTGCGCCTGGGCATTGACGATATCCGCGCTGGCCGTCGCCGGGTGGTGATGGTGGGCACCGCCGATGCGCCGATCACGCCAGAGATTATTGAAGGCTTTCGCGCCATGGGCGCGCTGGCAGACGATGCCAGCCTGAAAACCCTTGATGCGCTGGAGCTGCTCACCGACGCTGACTACCAACGCGCCTGCCGCCCCTTCGCTCGCAACTGCGGCTTTACCATGGCTGAAGCCAGTCAATTTGTGCTGTTGATGGATGACAGCTTGGCGCTGGAGCTAGGAGCTGACATCTTAGGGTCGGTGCCAGAGGTGTTCGTTAACGCCGATGGCTACAAGCGCTCTATCTCCGCGCCGGGCATCGGCAACTACATCACCCTGGGTAAAGCCGCCGCGCTGGTCAAAGACATGCTGGGAGAGACCGCGCTGAAAGAGCGCACCTTCCTTCATGCCCACGGCACCAGCACGCCGAAAAACCGCACCACCGAATCCCACGTATTCGATGAAATCGCCCGCGCTAACGGCATCAAGCAGTGGCCGGTGGTGGCTATTAAAGCGTTCATCGGCCACTCCCAAGGGTCAGCGGCAGGTGATCAGCTGGCCAGCGCCCTGGGCAGCTTCGCCCATGGTTTGCTGCCGGGTATCCCCACGCTGGATGCGGTGGCCGATGACGTCTACGCCGAGCGGCTGCGCTTTTTCACGACGCCTCAAGCATTTACCGCCGATGCTGCCTTTATCAACGCCAAAGGCTTTGGCGGTAATAACGCCACCGGCGTGGTGCTCTCGCCAGAGGTGACCGAGCGTCTACTCACCAAGCGCCACGGCAGCGCCGCGATAGAAGCGTGGAAAGGTCGCCGCGAAGCGGTACGCGTTAACGCCGCTGCCTATCTCGCCGAGGCCGATCGCGGGCGCTACGCCCCCCGGTACCAGTTTGGCGAAGCGGTGCTGGAAGGCCCGGAGCTTGAGGTTCACGCAGACCGTATCCACATTCCCGGCTATGACCACGCGGTTTCGCTGGTCGCCGATAATCCGTTTGGTTCACTGGATGAGGAGACGCCGTCATGAGCGCGCATCGCGAGAATATCGCTGTCTATCCTGGCACGTTCGACCCGATCACCAACGGCCACTTCGACCTGATTGAGCGCGGCGCGCGGATGTTCGACAAAGTGGTGATTGCCGTGGCGGCCAGCCCCGGCAAACACCCGAGCCTGGATTTGGATACTCGAATTGCGCTGGCCCAATCGGTGTGCGCATCGCTGCCGAATGTCAGCGTGATTGGCTTCTCGACGCTGCTCACTACCATGATGCACGAACAGGGCGCGACGATTATTCTGCGCGGCCTGCGCGCGGTCTCAGATTTTGAGTACGAGCTGCAGCTGGCCAATATGAACCGCGCTCAAAATCCTGAGCTTGAAAGCGTGTTTCTTACCCCGGCAGTGGAAAACTCTTATATCTCCTCGACCATCGTGCGGGAAATTGCCAAGCTGGGTGGCGATATTTCCCCGCTGGTGCACCCGCAGGTCGCAGAGGCGCTGCGTAAGCACTACACTACCTAGCTATCGATATTGTTGAGTAAAACACTCGGGTATCTAAAACCCGAGTGACACGCCATTCGTGAGGTATACCCATGGCCCTGATGATCACCGACGAATGCATTAACTGCGACGTCTGCGAACCGGAATGCCCCAACGACGCGATCTCTCCCGGTGAGGAGATTTACGTGATCAACCCCAACCTGTGCACCGAGTGCGTCGGCCACTTCGACGAACCTCAGTGCCAGCAGGTGTGCCCGGTGGACTGTATTCCCCTCGACCCAGAGCGCCCCGAGACCCAAGAGCAGTTGATGGAGAAGTACCGCATCATTACTGCCGCTTAACTTTCCCACTTAAGATGTGCCTGAACGTCTGCGAGCGAAGGTCACTCTGAATGCGTATTTGGACCCTCGCTTGGCCCATCATTTTGTCAAATATCACCGTGCCCTTGCTGGGCCTGGTAGATACCGCTGTGGTCGGGCATCTACCCGACTCCCGCTATTTAGCCGGCGTTACCCTCGGTGCCACCCTATTTAGCTTCCTTTATTGGGGCTTTGGCTTTTTGCGCATGGGCACCACAGGGCTGGTGGCCCAGGCGATAGGGCGCGAGTCGCCTAGTGACGTGCGCAACTTGCTAGGCCAGTCGCTGATCATGGCAGGTGTCATCGGCACACTATTAATCGTGTTTGGCACACCGCTCATCTCGCTTGGCCTGTGGCTACTAGATGGCAGCGTACAGGCCACGCCGCTGGCCCGCGAGTATGCCGAGATTCGCCTCTGGTCTGCCCCTGCCGTACTGGCCAACTACGCCATTTTGGGGTGGATTTTAGGGCAGCAGAACTCCCGCGTCACGCTGATGATTCTAGTACTGACCAACAGCGTCAATATCGTGCTTGACCTATGGTTTGTGGTGGGCCTGGGGATGACCAGTAACGGCGTAGCGCTGGCTAGCGTGCTCGCTGACTACAGCGCGCTGCTGTTCGGTGGCTACTTGGTGCTGCGCCAGCTGGGGCATCTTGAAGGCCACTTTCAACGCCAGCGCCTATTGGCACTGCAGGCCTATTCGGCGCTATTTAGTGTTAATGCGAACCTGTTTGTGCGAACGCTTGGACTACTGTTTGCCATGGCGTTTTTTACAGCGCAAGGCGCCCGTCAGGGCGATACCGTGCTCGCCGCCAATGCCGTGCTGCTGCAATTTATTATGCTGACCAGCTACGCGCTGGATGGCTTTGCCCACGCGGCTGAGTCGCTAGTAGGGCGCGCTTACGGGCGTCGCGATTGGCGAGAGTTTGCCGCCACGGTGCGGGCCACGGCACAGTTTTCTTTCTGGACATCCGCTGCGGCGGCGCTGCTTTTTGCCCTGGGTGGTAATCAACTGATCGCAATGCTGACCGGATTGAGCGACGTGCGCGCCACCGCCGCCAGCTATTTGCCGTGGATGGTGGTCATGCCGCTGATTGCCGTCTGGAGCTACCTGCTTGACGGCGTGTTTATCGGCACCACGGCGGTACGCGAGATGCGCAACAGCATTTTTGCGGGCCTCGCGGTCTACCTGCCTACTTGGTGTTTCTGCCAGGGGCTGGGCAATCACGGCCTCTGGCTGGCGTTTACGCTCTTCACCCTTACCCGCTCGGCCGTGCTGATTGGCTACTACCGCCGCTACCGGCTTACCCGCTGGCGTGCGTCTTCCAGCGTTTCTCACCTTTGATCAGCAGCGTTGAACGCCACAACGGGCAGGGCTAGCAAACTGCGCTAACGTAACGTTATGTGTAGAAGCTAAGCACTCTGCGCATTGGCCGTTGAGGGGTGAAAATTGTGCCGCACCGCCGTATATTAGCCGCGCACTTCCTAATAACGAATAAAGTGAGCACTCCATGCTAAAACTCATATCAAAACCAGCAGTTAAGCTGGTCGAGCGTTATTTACCAGACCCGTATATCTTCGTTCTATTGTTGACCCTGATTGCCGCTGTGGCCGCCATTGCAGTGGAGCGTCAAACGCCCTTGGCCGTGCTGCGTATGTGGGGCGACGGTTTCTGGGGGCTACTCACCTTCTCGATGCAGATGCTGCTCGTGCTGGTCACCGGTTTTATGCTGGCAAGCTCACCACCGGTAAAACGCATTCTGCAAAAAATTGCCGGTACGGCGAAGTCACCCGGCGGCGCAATTATTCTCGTCACGCTGGTCTCTTTAGCCGCTAGCTGGATCAACTGGGGCTTTGGCTTGGTGGTCGGTGCCCTGTTCGCCAAAGAGCTGGCGCGTGTGATTAAGGTTGATTACCGCCTGCTGGTGGCCAGTGCCTACTCGGGCTTCGTGGTGTGGCACGGAGGCTTGGCAGGCTCGGTGCCGCTGACGATTGCCACCGAAGGCCACTTCTCTGCGGACCAGATCGGCGTGATTGGCACTGGCTCGACTATTTTCGCCTTCTTCAACCTGGCCCTTGTGGTGTGTCTCTTTATCGCCGTGCCGCTGGTCAACCGTATGATGCTGCCCGATGAAAAAGACAGCGTGTACGTCGATCCCAAACTGCTCGACGACGAGCCAGAACCCGTGGGCCGTATTACTCGCCCTGCTGAAAAGCTTGAAAACAGCATGCCGCTGGCGCTGCTGGTGGGCGTGCCGGGCCTACTGTTCCTGCTGGATCACTTCCTGCTGCGCGACGGTGGTTTGAACTTGAACGTGGTGAACTTCATGTTCCTGTTCCTGGCCATTGTGTTGCACCGCACGCCCCGTAACCTGCTCATCAGCCTGAACGAGGCCATTAAAGGCGGCGCGGGTATCGTGATTCAGTTCCCCTTTTATGCGGGCATTATGGCGATCATGGTGCAGTCGGGCCTGGCCCAGAGCATGTCGGAGTGGCTGGTCTCGTTTGCAACCGCTAACTCGCTGCCGTTCTGGTCGTTTATTAGTGCCGGTATCGTGAACCTGTTTGTGCCTTCCGGTGGTGGCCAGTGGGCGGTACAGGCGCCGGTCATGCTGCCTGCCGCAGAAGCGCTGGGTGCCGATATTGCCCGCGTGGCGATGGCGGTGGCTTGGGGCGATGCCTGGACTAACCTGCTGCAGCCGTTCTGGGCACTGCCAGTGCTGGCGATTGCCGGCTTGAAAGCTAAGGACATCATGGGCTTCTGCCTGATCCAGCTGTTCATTACCGGTATTATCATTTCCGTGGGCTTAGTGTGGTTCTAAGCAGCTAAGCACGACGTCAACGCCCGTCCCTGTGGTATCGCCTGGGGGCGGGCATTTTTAATCGTAAGGTGACCTTTATGTCCGACGCCTCTGCTGTACCCAATGCCCCAGACCAGGGCCTTGAACACAGCGCCTTACCGGGCCAGCACGAGCTCTCCATGACGGTCTTGATGACGCCGGACATGGCGAACTTCAGCGGTAAAGTGCACGGCGGTGCTATTCTTAAAAAGCTCGATGAAGTCGCCTACGCCTGCGCCAGCCGCTACTCCGGCCACTACGTGGTAACGCTCTCGGTGGATCAGGTACTGTTCAAACAGCCGATCCATGTAGGCGAGCTGGTGACGTTTCTCGCCAGCGTGAATCACGTGGGGCGCTCCTCCATGGAAATTGGCATTAAGGTAGTGGCCGAGGATATTCGCCAGAAGCTGATTCGCCATACCAATAGCTGTTACCTCACCATGGTGGCCGTGGACGCCGACGGCAAACCTGCCCGGGTGCCGCCCCTGGCGCTGGAGACCCCGCTGCAGAAGCTGCGCTTCGAAAAAGCCGCGCTGCGCAAGAAGCTACGCAAACAGGCAGAGCGTGAAGAGGAGCTGACCCAGCAGCATCACCAGCAGCGCTAAGCGCTGCTCTACTTTCAACGACAAGGAGTCATCATGCCCATCAGGCAGCGCTATCCCCACCTGCCCAAGGCCGTTGAGTATGCGCACATCGGCTGGGATCTGCTGATCCTCGCCGCCGTTATTATTAACCTTAGCCTGCTGCTGTTTGACTCGCTGTTTCTGATTGGCCCGATCAACCAAGCGATTGCCGCTATCGCGCCCGGTTTTCACCGTTTTTACGATACGGCGATTCACAGCCGATTTATTGCCATTGATTTGGTCTTTGTCAGTTTCTTTATTGCCGATGTGCTGCTGGGCTGGGCCGTGGCAATTGCCGAGCGGCGCTATCACCGCTGGTTCTTTTACCCCTTTGTGCACTGGTACGACGTACTAGGCTGCATTCCGCTCAGCGGGTTCCGTTGGCTGCGCGTGTTTCGCGTTATAGCGCTCCTGCACCGTTTGCATCGGCTGCGCTTGATTAACGTCACCCACTGGACGATCTATCAGTTCTTCGCTAAGTACTACGATATTCTGCTGGAAGAACTCTCTGACCGTATTGCGCTACGCCTGCTGGGCAATGTTCAGGAGCAGATCGTGGCCAGCGACTCGCTCACCGAGCGCGTCATTGAGCGGGTGATCATGCCGCGTAAAACCCAGCTGATCCATGAAATTGCCGAGCGCTTGGAAGCCACGGCAGGCCGAGCCTATCAGCAAAATCGCCCCGCCATTATGGCGGCCATCGATGATCTGGTGAGCCGCACGCTGCGGGAGAGCCCGGAAATTCGACGGCTGCACCGCTTACCCATGGGGCAGACCGCGTCCAGTGCGATGCAAGCCTCGATCAGCAGCGTCGCCCAGCGGTTGGTAGATGAAATGGCCCAGGGCATGCACTCCCCCGCCTTCCGCCAGCTCGTGGAGCGCACGGCTGAAAATGGCTTTGACAGCTGGCTAACCGTCGACGACACCAGCGCAAAAGTGACCGAGCAAGTGCTTTACGACGTACTCGAAATGCTTAAAGAGCAGGTACGCCACCAAGGCTGGAAAGACCGCTACGACTAACTAGACCGTTGCGGTTGCCAGGGGCGGCTGCTCAAGGCTCGCTCGAAGGATCACCAGCGCACGCTTGAGCGCCGTTTGGTCGGCGGCGGCCCCGATGCAAATCCGCACCGCCTGGGGTGCGGGGGCGCTGCCCACGCAGAAGGGTTCCGCGTTGGTCACTTTGACGCCCTGCTGACTGAGCCGTTCGCACAGCTCTAGCGCCCGCACGCCATCGGGTAGCGTTAGCCATACATTGCTGCCGTTTGGCTGGCGGCTCAGCGAATAGCCCGCCAGATAGTCCGTCACGATCTGCTGGCGCGCTGCCAGCTCCTGGGTTTGCCACGCCAGCAGCTCGTGTGCGGTGGGCTGGCTCACCCAGTGGCAGACCAAATCCACCATGAGCGGTGGCACCATCCAACTTTGAGCCCTCAATGCCGCCGCCAGCCGCTCCAACAACGCAGGCGGCGCGCGCAGCACGCCCATACGCAGCCCGCCTGCCAGTACTTTCGCCGTGCTAAACACAAACAGCGTGCGCTCTGGCGCGAGCTGATACAGCGGCGTGCCGCGCTGTTCAACGGGTAGGTACTGCACGCCATCCTCCAGCAGCCATATATCGTAGCGCCTTGCTAACGCCACGAGCTGCTCCCGGCGCGCTTCGCTCAGGCAGAGGCCGGTGGGGTTGTTTTGATCGGGGGTGAGGTAAATCAAGCGGGGCGGCTGGCGAGCGCACTGTGCTTCCAACGCCTCCATACACATCCCATCTTGATCAAAGGGAATGCCGACCACCTTGAGATGCGCCTGCTGGGCTGCGCTAATCGCCCCTGGGTACGTCAGCGCATCCGCGGCGATCAGCTCCCCCGGGCGCAAAAGTGTGCCGAGCGCCAGGCTAATGCCGTGCTGCCCGCCTTGAGTAATCAGCAGTTCGTCAGCACTCAGGGTCATGCCTAACTGCGTGAGCCACTGGGAGAGATAAGCGCGGTGGTAGTCGCTGCCCTGGGAGCTTGAGTAAGCCACGCTGCGCCTGAGCGCATCCGCCGAGGTGCTTAACGCACTCAGTGCCGTGCTCATCGCCTGCTCTCGCAGGGGGTGGGGCGGCGGTAGACTGAGGCTTAAATCAATCGTGTCGTCACCGGCTTGCGTGGCAGGCTGACCGCCAAATACACGGGCTGGCCCGCGCTGTTTCACGTAGGTGCCGCTGCCTACCCGGGCACTCACCCAGCCGCGATGCTCTGCTTCGGCATAGCCACGGGTGACCGTGCCCACGGTGACGCCTAACGCATCCGCCAATCGTCGCTGAGGCGGCAGCTTGTCATCTGGCGCTAATTCACCGCTGGTAATGGCATCACCAATCGCCTGGGCAATCGCCCGATAGCGCGGTCCGGTTATGTGTTCAAGCGTAGGCACCCAAATTGTCATGGTGACAATAAAACCTTTGACGTGAAAATTAGCCACATTATGCTAACAAAAACGCCCACCAACAACTCAATCATCACAATTGTATGGGTACAAAAATGAATAGTGAATGGCTAATCCTTGGCCCTGCCGCGCTCTATATGATGTCGATGACGCTCACCCCTGGGCCCAATAACATCATGCTTACCGCCTCGGGGGCTAACTTTGGCTTTCGACGTACGATGCCACATATGTGGGGGATTTTAGGAGGCTGCTTTTTACTGTTTGCCGGCATTGCGCTGGGGTTAGGCGTACTGTTTGAACGCTTCCCGGTGGTGCAAACCACGCTGCGCTGGGTAGGGAGTGCTTATTTGCTCTACCTCGCCTGGAAAATCGCCACCGCACCGCCGCCCAACTTACACGGTAGCCAGCACGGGGTGCCGCTGACCTTTTGGCAGGCGGCCATGTTCCAGTTCGCTAACCCCAAAGCGTGGGTGATGGGGCTGGCGCTGATGGCGGGTTTTCTACCGGAAACCGGCCAGCCGGTCATCAATGCCTTAGTACTGGCCGGGTTTGCGGAGCTAGTGGCGCTGCCCTGCATTGCGCTGTGGGCAGCGTTTGGCAGCGCCATCGGGCAGTGGATCAAAAGCGATCGAGCATGGCGCGGGTTTAACATCACCATGGGCGTACTCACCGCCGCCTGCGTGTGGCTGATTTTGCGTTAGCCGCAGCGCAGCGCCTCGATCATGTCGTTGCTTTCCAAGTGAATATTAAGCCGATCATCGCGGTAGTCCATGGTCGCGGCGCTGCCGGGGCGCAGCACACGCACCTGACGGGCGCCGCTCTGCTCTTCGAGCGTCGCCATGTTGGCCTCATCAAAGGGCGCACCAATGGCATACTGCACGGCGCTGGCATCGCATGCTTGGCTAGTTGGCGCGGTTTGATCAACCGTCGGCGGGTTAGGCGCGGCAGGCTCATTGGGCGCGCTGCTACACCCGGCTAGCAGCATCACGGCCAGCGCACTGCCCAGACCTTTTATATGGCGCTGAGTGATGGTCATCCAAAGCTTTCCTGGCGTCATTGTTTACCTCCCTCCACAAATCCCTGTCTCGATAGCAGTGCGGGCCAGGCATTGCTGCCTAGCCCGCACATTGCACAACAAGCCGTTAGACCGAACCTTAACTCGCGGCGTCCTGTACTGCTTGGCCGCCCTCTTCAACGTCTTGTCCTGCCCCTGCAATGGTGTTGCAGCCCGCTAGAGCACCCGCAGTGATGAGCAGAATAAAGCTAGTCGCCAGTAGTTTTTTCATCGTGTTCTCCTTAACAAGTCATTCAACATCGGGAAGCTCCGGCGGCAGCCTTACCGCCTGGGAGTGTTTTCAGCGTAACAGATTTTAATAATTTCGCCTGTTTTCCCTGAGTTATCCGCTGCCTGCTATGATGCTTGCCAAACCGTTTGGCTTAGGAGCACTCCGCTTGGCAACCTTTGAACTCGACCCACGCTTAGAAGCAGATACCCTACCCTTAGCGGATCTTCCGCTCTGCCGAGCGCTGTTGATGAATGACGCCCGTTATCCCTGGGTCGTGCTCGTGCCCAAGGTGGCATCGGTCAGCGAAGTGTTTGAACTCAGTCAAGAGGAGCAAGCGCAGCTCTGGCAGGAGGCCACTCAACTGGGCGCTGCCATGAAAGAGGCCTTCCAGGGCGACAAGCTCAATATCGCCACGCTGGGCAACGTGGTCAGCCAGCTACATATCCATTTAGTGGTGCGCTATACCGATGACGCTAGCTGGCCCGCGCCGGTGTGGGGCAACGGCACTCCCAAGCCTTATGAGCTCGCCCAGCAGGGGGAGCGACGGGAACAGCTGCTAGCGCAAATTGAGGGGCTGGCACTTTAGACTTAACCGCCAGCAGCGAACCACGCGCGGGCGGCTCGTTGAGTAACGGGCCGCTGGCAGGCTGTGCCGCACCGGCCAGCGCCAAGGAAATACCCAGCGCAACAATCACTGCCCCACCGGTGAGCGCCGCCCAGCCCGCGGCTTTCTCGACCCGCTGCTGGCTCTGCTTCTGAAGCCGCTTGGTGGCCCACCCTCGGGCTACAATACTCGCCAGGGCCAGTATCGACACGGTAATGCCCGTGCCCAGCGACATCGCCACCACCGACGCGACCCCCACGTAAAATTGGCCCAAAAGGCTCGCGGCACCTAGCATCAAGATCGCTCCGCTGCAGGGGCGCATACCAATCGCCCCGACGGTCATCAAGGCCGTACGCCAATCCAACGCCTGCTCGGGTTCAAGGTGATGGGCACCGCCACAGCAGTGGGTATGGTCGTGGCTGTGGTCATGAGCATGCGTGTGCTCTACCACGGGCTTATTGCGAGCCGCGTAGGCGTGGCGCAGCTGCTTCACCGCCCGCCAGCAGAGCCAAGCCCCTAATAGCGCTACCAGCAGAAAGCTGGCCTGCTCCACCCATACCACGCTGCCCATGGCTTGACGCGTCACCCAGCCTAGCCCGAGTACCAATACCGCCACCATCGCAATGGCCGTTACGCCCTGCAGCAGCGATGCGGCAAACGAGAGCCCCAGCGCCCGGCGAGTCGCACCGCCATGAGACGCCAAATAGGTGGCCAATACTGCTTTACCGTGCCCCGGCCCAGCGGCATGAAACACGCCGTAGGAGAAGCTCACGCCAAGCAGCGTTAGCCACGTGCCGGTGGAGGGCGTGCGTGACAACTCGGTAATCGCCAGGGTCAGGCTCCGGTGTAACTCGCGCTGCCACGTAAGTAGCTGCAGGCTGGCACCCTGTAAGTTCGCCTGTACCGCCCACACCAGCAGCGCCACGCCTAATAGCACCAGGGCACCGGTGGCCAACTGCGTCCCGTTAACAGCATTCCCCCTCCGCACAAAAGATATAAAGTAACACTTTATACATGAACGCCCTAGCTGGACGCTAGCGGCAATCGACCCGCCCCGTTTCCGCAAAGCGGCGACCTAGCCCTGGCTCACCCGCTTCGTCCGCATCCAGCAGGGCCGCCTGCATAACCAGCTCTGGGTCTGGGTCGGCGGACAGTACGCTGAGCGCGCACTCAGGTTCGCCGTTGAGAATCAGCGCCTGAGGAGAGGGCTCGTCGCCCTCCTCCTCGTGTACCATCTCGATGTAGTACGTGGGGTCGAAGACTTGATACTCCAGCACCTGACCGCTCAAAGGCTGGGGTGAGGTCAGCGGTAAAATAAACATAAAGGTTAAACGGCCGTCCCGCTCCAGTGCGGTGTACTCGGTCACATCACCAAAGGACTGTTTTTCGCTGCCGATGCGCACTTCGGTAAAGTAGTGTTGGGCCGCCAGATTATCGCGAATTTCTCCTCCGAGCTGGTCAAGCCCCTCTTCCATGCTGCCGCCCGGTACCTGCTGCAACTCCTCAAACACGACCAAACTATAAAAAGGGTCCATCCGCCCTGTTTGGTGAAGCCCGGTTGCCACACCGTTATCATCGGTGATGACCCGCACGCTCATATCGATCCAGCCATGGGGGTGCGCCATAGCTAAATGGCTAGCCAACAGGCTACCCACCACCAACGCCTGACAGGTGCGCCGAACCGATACCCGTGGCCATGCTCTTATCACGGTAATTCTCCTAATTTGCGCTGTAACTCCACGAGCCAGGGATCTAGCACATAATGCGGTATCGGCTGTCTACCGCGCAGCGCCGACACGCTCACTAAGCTGCCTCCTTGTGCATCGCTTACTTGTCGTTGGATGCGATACTCCGGCCAGCGTGCCAGGCTTGCCTCGGCGCGCCCTAAGGTCAAGTCAGCGTGGCGTATCACATCGCCCTGCTCCATCATCAGTGCCACCGCCTCGCGGAAGGTTTGCTCCATTGGCGCGCTATAGCGCAGCTCGCGCGGTTCCAGAGGCTGCGTGGTGGCACAGCCTGCCAACCATAACGCAGCGCATAGCGTAAGTGCTGGATATAAGGCGCGGCGGAACGATGTCATGATGCCCCCTGCGGTGTGACGGATGACGAGAAAGCTTCCTGGAAACGGCCACAGAAATCATCGTTACTGGCGCTGTAGGATTCGCGCAGGTCGCCAAGATGGTCAAAGCGGCGAATGTCCCTTGAAATGCGCAGATGGCCATCGCGGGCAAGCAGCGATACCCGCTCTACCTCAACGGGCTGCTGGCAAAAACCTGGGCCGAAGGACCCCCCCACGCCAATCCCTCCGCCGCGACCAATACCAAACCCGCCAAACAGGCGAAAGCCGCTGCCGTAGCCATAGTCGTAGTCATAGCGGTCGTAGTAGCCGATCAGCTCGCGCTCCCGGGAGGCACTCACTAGCCCAAGTTCAGTATCAGTGGTCTCCAACGAAAACCCCCAGGCTTCCAGCACGTCGATGCTATCCGTCAAAACGCTCAGCGTTTCATCTAACGCAGACTGGCCAGGTGGGGAAGTAGCACGCCGCCGCTGGCGCAGCCTCCGCTTGGGGCAGCCGGTAAGGAACCGTCTGACAACCCGCCAGTGCCAACAGGCAGGTAATGCTAAGGGGTATGGCCTTCATGATAAATCCTCTCGCTACCTTCGTGGCTGGTGTGTCACCAAGCAGCGCGCTAAGCTCGCCAACAGACATTAAAAAGAACGACAACACGCTGAGACAACGTTTTAAGGAGGTTGTGCGATGAATGTACAGCTTTGCACTGACAGTTTTAAGGACGCCTTGGGCGCCGAAGAGGCCGCCAAGGCCATGGCACAAGGTATTCAACGGGCAGCGCCCAACGCCATCACACAGCTCTGCCCCCTGGCGGATGGCGGCGAAGGCAGCCTTGATGCCTTAATTGCCGCCACCCATGCCGAGCGCCGTACGCTCACGGTGCAAGACGCCCTTGGGCGGCCACGTCAAGCCGCCTGGGGCTGGCTAAGCGAGCAGCGTACCGCGTTTATCGAGCTGGCAGAAGCCAGCGGCCTGCAGCACCTGACCGGCGAAGAGCGCAACGCCCTGCATACCACCACCTTTGGCGTAGGCGAGCTGTTTCTCGCTGCCCTAGAAGCAGGCGCCACCCATGCCTTACTGCTACTTGGTGGTAGCGCCACCAACGACGCCGGTGCCGGTATGCTGCAAGCATTGGGGGCCACGCTACTAGATGCCCAGGGCCAGCCGCTGCCCCCAGGCGGAGGCGCACTCCAGCAGCTTGCGACCCTGGATCTTTCGACGTTAGACCCGCGCTTAGCCGAATTACGCGTAGAGGCCGCCGTGGATGTGGATAACCCACTGCTGGGCGAACGCGGGGCTAGCGCCGGCTTCGGCCCGCAAAAGGGCGCGACAGACGCCGATGTGGCAACGCTAGACCGCGCGATCGGCCGCTTTGCTGACCTCACAGCCAAAGCGCTCGGCAAAGATGACAGAGCACTGCCGGGAGCGGGGGCGGCAGGCGGCATGGGGTTTGCGGCGCACTGCTTTTTGAACGCGGCGCTAACGCCGGGCATTGAAATGATCATGCAGCAGGCGAATTTTGCCCAATTGCTGAACGATGCTGATTTAGTGATTACCGGCGAGGGCCGCCTAGATGGCCAGAGCTTTGGTGGGCAAAACGCCGATTGGCGTCTCCCGCGCCGCTAAACGCCAGGGCAAGCCGGTAATTGTGCTCGCGGGTAGCCTGGGCGACGGCTGGCAAGCCTGCACGGAAGAGGGCGTCACCGCCGCCTTTGCGCTGGCCGATGGCCTAATGACATTAGAACAGGCGCTACCCCGTACGGCAGAGCTTCTGGCAGACCGCTGCGAAAGCATCACACGCCTTTGGCTGTCAAGCCGCTGAGCATGCTTTTAAGCGAGCCTTGACGATAAGCCCCTTGAAATGACGCGCCTGCGCCTACATCTCTTTATTCATCAGCGATGAGTCAGCCGTCGCCAGCTCACCGCTCTAATGGTAGGGCGCTATAGCTGCGATGCAAAAAACCTGTTTTGCATCGCAAGCACAGCGTCCTAAGCTAGATCAAACGATTTGATGGCCGTACTTTTTCAGCGCGGCTCCAACCATGGAGGAGCACACAATGGATGATATGAACAGCATTGGCCTACACGAAGGCAGCGCCAGCCAGCTGGCAGAGAAACTCAATCACCTGCTGGCCAACTATCAGATTTTTTACATGAATGTGCGTGGCTACCACTGGAACGTGAAGGGCAACGATTTCTTTGAACTGCACGCCAAGTTTGAGGAGTTCTACACTGACCTGCTGACCAAAGTAGATGAAGTGGCCGAACGTATTCTTACCCTGGGGCATAAGCCGGTACACGCCTACAGCGATTACGTGAAGCTATCGAGCATTCAGGAAGACAAAGACGTTCACGATGGTAAAACCTGCGTGAAGGGCGTTCTCACCGGCTACCAAACGCTGATTGAGCTACAGCGCGAGCTGCTCTCTTTGGCTTCTGACGCCGATGATGAAGGCACTGCGGCCCAAGCGGGCGACTACATCCGCGAGCAGGAAAAAACCGTGTGGATGCTTAACGCCTATTTAGGTAAATAAGTGCGTTAAACAGCCCTGGTTAACAGGTAGTGAATAAAAACGGCACCTCGGTGCCGTTTTTTTTGTTGCGGGTGAGTGGCATGAGCACGGCGTTACTTCGCCAGCGCTTCCACCAGATCGCGCAGCATAGCCCAGAACTCCGCCACAGACGCTATTTCCACTCGCTCATCTGGAGAGTGCGCGCCGCGAATCAGCGGGCCAAAGGAAATCATATCCAGGTGGGGGTATTTGCTGCCTAAAATGCCGCACTCAAGCCCCGCGTGGATCACTTTCACCTCGGGCGCGTGGCCCATCAGCGCCGCATGGCGTGCCTTAAACGTCGCCAGCAGGGGGCTTTCGGGGTTGGGTGCCCAGCCGGGGTAGCCGTTCTCGACTTTTACCCGTGCGCCCATCAGACCAAACAGCGCCTGAAAGCGCCCAGCCATTGCCTCGGCAGCGCTGTCGTGCAGTGAACGCACTAAAGCACAGAGGTGGAAGCGCCCTTGCTCAACGCTTAGCACGCCTAGGTTATTGGAGGTTTCAACCACGCCGGGCACGTCTGCGCTCATGCGCTCGACGCCGCAGGGGGCGGCATGAAGCGCGGCCAGCAGCATGGCGCTGGAGTCCAGGGTCAGCGGCTCGGCGTCGGCCTGTTCGGCACGAGCGGCGGTCAATACCAAGCCGCTGTCCCCGCTGCCAAGCTCGGCTTTGAGAGTAGCGGCCAGCTTCTCGACAGTTGCCAGAGCGGCGTGCATATCGTCGGCGGGCAGCGCTACCTGGGCAAAGGCTTCACGGGGAATGGCGTTGCGCAGCGTGCCGCCCTGGTAGCTCACCAAGCGGGCATCGAAGGCCTCCAGTGCCCACAGCACGCGCACCAACGGGCGGTTAGCGTTCCCCAAAGGCTTATGGATATCCATGCCCGAGTGGCCGCCTTTCAGGCCGGTGAGCGAGAGAGAAAGCAGCTGCTCATGCTCCTGCAGGACAGCGCTGGGCAGCTGCGCATCGACCACGACATCCGCGCCGCCCGCACAGCCGATATACACCTCGCCGCGATCTTCACTATCCAAGTTGAGCAGCAGCGAGCCTTCCAACCAGTTTTCGGCAAGATTTAGCGCACCGCCCATGGAGGTCTCTTCTTCCAGGGTGAACAGCGCTTCCAGCGGGCCATGGGTCAGTTCGGGGTCTTCCAGCACGGCCAAAATGGCCGCTACGCCCATGCCATTATCCGCCCCTAGAGTGGTGCCTTCAGCGTGAAGCCAGCCCTCTTTGACCACGGTGCGAATGGGGTCACGGGTAAAGTCGTGCTCATGCCCCGAGTTGGCCTGGGCCACCATATCCAGGTGCCCCTGCAGCACGATACCGGGAGCGCCTTCACAGCCCGGCGTTGCGGGCTTGCGAATGCGCAGGTTGCCAAAGGCATCCCGGTCGTGGGTGAGCCCCTGAGCATCGGCCCAGGCTTCTAACGTCGCCACCAAAGCGGCTTCATGGCCGGAGGGGCGCGGCGTGTTACACAGGGTGCGAAAGTGCTGCCATACAAGGCGTGGTTCGAGCGCTGCTAGATGTGCGTTCATGGAAACTCTTCATTATCGATAACGCGCTTACTTTACCGCTCTGGCTCACTGGGGAAAAGCGCACATGCTTCGAACACCTGCTGTACAGCCTGACGTAAGCGTTGTACGGCCTCTTTTTGAGCCTTCGCTAACGGCTGATTTTGGTAGGCCCAAGAAGCGAGCTGCTGATGCGCCTGCTGGGCCTCACCTAACGGTTGGCGGCTGGCTTCACGCGCCAGCGCCTGCAGCGCCGAGCGAGCCAGGGCGGGGTCGCGGCGGGCATAGGCTACGTCGTGAATAGCCTGATGCTCGGCTGCGCTAAGCGGCTGGCCGGAGAGCGAGGTGAGCAACAGCGCCACCACCGGAGCGGGCAGTGTTGCCAACTCAAACGCCAACAGGCCGGGTAGCGAAGCGGCAAAGCCTGCGGTTAATTCACCGAGCCCCGACTGACCCTCTTGGTTGAGCGGTTTGGCGACCATCACGGCGTATTCGCCAGTGGCGGCTTCTCGGGTAATGCCTAAACGCACCGGCACAAACCCCAGCGCCAGCCAAAATTGGAGCAACCCTGCCTCAGCACCAAAAGTAGCCCCATACAGCACAATACCTTGCTGAGCGGCGCTGACCATATCCTCTTCCAACAGCTGCCGCCCCAGCCCTTCGCGACGGCGCTGTGGGTGGGCAGCAATGCGCGCCACCCGCCGCCAGCGGGCGGTTAGCGCCTCACGGCTGCCGCAATGGGCCGCCAGCGACTGCGCCAACAAATGCCCCTGAGGTCTGCGCTCGCCTCGCGCTACCTGCTCGGCAAGCGCGGCATCAAAGCCGCCCTCCTCTCGCGTGACCAGTACCGCTTGGGGGCCAGCCCCATCGCTGCCTAGCACCATGCGCAGCGACGTGCCGGGGCCATCCAGCAGTTGGCGTAAATCACTCGGCGTGGTGCGGTAGTGGGACTGCACCAGCAGGCCAAACATCTGTTCCAGCAAAGCCCCCCGCTCCGCTAGCTGCGCTTGGCTAATCACCATGCTGGGAAGCCGCTCGCCCTGGTGTGGCTCTACTTTGGGCAGCGGCGCATCGAGTAAAAGCAGGTGCTGAATGACGGCTGCCAGCGGGTCACCGGCTGACCAGCGTATTGGCGCTTGCAGCGTCAATTCACGCCACTGGGGCGCTTGGCGGTCCAATATATCGCGAAAACGCAGCGCAAAGCCGCGCCCCGAGCCTTCGTAGCCATGCACCGTCGTGGCAAACGCAATGCGCGGAAAAGCCACCAGCCAGCGGGCCAGCAACGACGCCGGAATGGCGGCGGCTTCATCCACCAGCAGCATACTGCCGCTGCCTCCTGGCGTGCCCTGCTCTACCTGCTCCGTCAGTACATCCGGCGGCAAAAAGCGCAGCCGACTGCCGTTGGGAAGCGACCCCTCGGGGGGGCGTGGTGCTGGGCTTCAGGGCACAGCGCCGCCACTCGGCTAAAGAAGCTCTCCACTGCGCTAAGCCGAGGGGCCGTAAGCAGGAGTTCTACGTCACCGCTTTGCTGCAGTAAGCGCGCGCAGGCTATGCCCAAAGCGGCACTTTTGCCTCGCCCCCGGTCGGCAGTCACTACCAGCGGGCGGCGGCGTTTGAGCTTGACCAGCGCGCTCACTGCGCTGGCTTGGTCTAGAGTGAGGCAGTCAGCATCGTTCCAGTGCGCGGCGGCTGCTTGCCGTTTGCTCAACGCGGGTAGCCATAACGCACCACCAACGGGCCAGCGGATCACGGCGTTAGACTCGCCCAACTGACAGGCCAGCCGCGCTAAATAGTGCGCGCTGAGCGCTTCCCACTGCCAAGGGTAATCGGCAAAGCGGGCGTAGTCCGGGTCGGGCTGACTCCCCCAGGCGCTAGGCGACACCAGTACCAAGAGACCACCTGCACTGACGGTGCCTGCCAGCGCCCCCAACGCATCAGGGTCCAATCCCTGGTGGCCGCTGGCATCAAAAACGATCAATTGATGTTCTGCCCCTAAACGCGTGCGCGCTTTACGGCTTGGTAAGCTTGGTGATACGGGGGCCTGCTGGGTGTCCCCTACCCGCAGAGGTGCCTGCCAGCCAGCGGCCTGCCACAGCGCCAGCGCCTGCTGGCGAGCCTGTTCAGGCGAGCCTTCAAGCCACACTAATCCACGCCAACCACGCCGTTTAAGGCGAATTGCATAATGAGTGAACAACGCCGCCTGCTGTGCGACAGCAGCGCAGGGCTCTGGGATAGACTCGACATGGTATGACCCACCCATGGCAGCCCCTCAGGCAAAAATTCTCTTACAACTTTGGTTTCACAAAGCCGCACTTTTCAACGTTTTCTCACTCTTTAGCGGCCATAAAAAAACGCATATAATCTCAATAAACCAATGTTTTATATGTATTTTTTAAAATAAAACGCCGACATTTTACGCGTTAACTTCCTAGAATTACTGATATTGCGTTGCAGCGGGTGGTGTGTGCTAGCTTAGCAATTCAGCGCAGCGTTGTTTTACTTTACGTAAACGTCAGCCTGCTCGCTGTACTTTCCTGCTTTCAGGTCTCCAACACTAATAACGCTAACCGCCAAAGTACCAGGAAACACACAATGAAAAAGATTACAAAATTCGCATTGACCAGCCTTGCCGCTGGCGTCGCTTTCGCCGCCCTCACGTCTACCGCCCAAGCCCAAGAGCAGTGGACCATGACCACCACTTGGCCGGAGAACTTGGATCTGATCAAGATTGATCAGCACTGGGCCGAGCTGGTCAACCAGCTGGCCGGTGACGAAGTGCAGATCAATTTCCGTGCAGGCGGCACGCTGATGCCTGGCACCGAAGTGTTTGATGCCACCGAAACCGGTGCGATCCAAGCCGCAGGTGACTGGCCAGGCTACTGGGCCGGCCTGAACCCAGCGTTCTCGCCGCTGGCCACAACGACCAGCCTGTTTAACGCCGTTGACTATATCAACTGGATTCAGCAGTGGGGCGGCCGTGAACTCTATGAAGAGATCTATGGCCAGTACAACATGATGTACCTGCCCTACGCCGCCCTGAATAACGAGTCAGGCTTTATGGGCCGCACGCCGATTGAGAGCATTGCGGACCTGGAAGGCAAGCGCCTGCGTCTTTCTGGCCGTGACCAAGGTCGCGTGCTTGAAGAGCTAGGCGGTTCACAGGTCACGCTGGCCGGTGGCGAAGTGTACCAAGCCATTGAGCGCGGCGTGATTGACGCGGGTGAATTCTCCACCCCCGGCGTTGACTTCAATGCAGGCTTTGCCGAAGTAGCCGAGTACTGGGCCACCCCAGGCTGGCACCAGTCCGCTAGCGTATTCGGCGTCATGATCAACCTTGATGCGTGGAATGCGCTGTCAGAAGAGACTCAGCAAAAGCTGAGAATTGCGGCTGACGCCACCATGGCATGGTCACTGGCTTGGTCTGAAGCGCGAATCCACAGACGCTACCCAGAAATTTATTGATGCCGGCGTTACCATCAATCAGTTCTCTGACGAAGACTTGGCGCGCATCCAAGAGATCACGAACGAAGTGATCGTGCGCGGTGCCTGTGAAAACCCAGACCACGCCAAGGTCTACCACTCCATGGTGACCTACCTTGAAGACTACGCACAATGGCGTGACGTGTCGGCTCCCTTCAACATGAGCCGTACCATGGAGAGCCTGCCCTCACTGGAAGAGATCGAAGCCTGCCTATAAGGCGCTTCTGTGCCGCCCCGGGGGACCGGGGCGGTTTTTTTGTGCTGACTGCGGAGATCTTCCATGAACGCGATTGCCAAGGCGATCGATGCATTTAACGAGCTGTTTGGCCGTATAGTCGCACCGTTAATTGCCATCATTACCCTGATTGTTCTGTACGACATTGCCTCACGTTTTTTCTTTGGCCGCCCCAGCGACTGGGCGTTTGACGTCACCAAAATGTTGTTTGGTGCTCACTTTATGCTGATGGCCGCTTATGGGCTGCGCCACCACGCTCACGTCGAGGTCGACGTGGTGAAGCGTCTGCTATCTCGCAAGAAACAGGCCGTGTTTGAAGTAATTGGATACCTCGTCTTTTTCGTTCCGTTTATTTGGCTGTTGCTCACCTATGGCTGGAGCTTCTTTGAGCGCTCTTTTTCCCGTGGTGAAACGACTTACGGCATGGTTTCAATTCCTGTTTATCCGGTAAAAGGCGTTATCGTCGTGGCAGCAGTGCTTATTTTGCTACAGGCGGTTGCCATCGTGCTGCGCGCCATCATGCAGCTGCGTGAGGAGAAATCCGCATGAGTGCCGAACTGCTAACGCTAGTAATGTTTGGTGGGCTGCTAGTTGGCCTATTTATGGGCCATCCGCTGGCGTTCGTGCTGGGCGGCATGGCGGTGATTGGTGCCTACCTCGGTCCTGGCATTAATACCCTGGGCATTATTATTAACAACGTCTATGGCAACGCCATGGATAACTATGTACTGGTCGCCATTCCGCTGTTTATTTTGATGGCACGTTTTCTCAACGACTCCGGCGTGACAGAAAAGATGTTTGACGCCATGCGTTTGCTGCTGGCGAACGTGCGCGGCGGCCTCGCCTTCACCGTCGTTGTTGTTTCCGTACTGCTGGCAGCCACGACCGGGATCGTCGGGGCCTTATTGCCGTGATGGGCATGATCGCCATGGTGCCCATGCTTAAGTCCGGCTACAACAAAGAGCTAAGCGCGGGTGCATTATGGCCAGCGGCTGCCTGGGCATTCTGATTCCGCCCAGCATCATGCTGATTCTAATGGCCAGCTACTCGCCTGTGTCGGTGGGTGCGCTGTTTGCCGGGGCACTGCTTCCTGGCCTACTGTTAGGCGTGATGTACGCCTGTATGTGGTGCTTATCTGCTGGCTGAAACCCAGCTACGGCCCCAAGGTGCCGAAAGAGGAGCGCGCGGAAGTCAGCACCAAAGAGCTGCTTATTATGCTGGGCAAGCACGTGGTGCCGCCGATGTCGCTGATTTTGGGCGTACTGGGCGCACTCTTCACCGGCATTGCCACCGCCACGGAAGCGTCCGCAATTGGTGTGTTTATCGCGTTTGTGCTGTTTTTAATCTTTGGCGCCCGCAAGCTCTCTACCTGCTACAACACGCTCATCGAAGCGGGTAAAACCACCACCATGGTGATGCTGGTACTGGTAGGGGCAACGGCATTTACCGGCGTGTTCTCCATTGGTGGCGGCATGACTGTGATCAGTGATTTTGTACTCGCCATGCCGGGCGGCACCTTTGGTGCGCTGCTGCTGATGCTGTTCCTGGTCTTTATTCTGGGTATGTTCCTGGATTGGACTGGCATCGTGCTGCTGAGCTTCCCGATTATGCTACCGATCATTTCCCAGATGGGCGTTGACGTACTGTGGTTCGTGGTGATGGTCGCTGTGGTGCTGCAAACCTCCTTCCTCACACCACCGTTTGGCTATGCACTGTTCTATCTGAAAGGGGTTGCCCCGCCTGGGGTTGAAATCGTTGACCTCTATAAAGCAGTGGTACCTTTTGTCGCGATCATTATCATCGCGTGTATTCTGATGTCGATCTTCCCTGTCCTGATCACAGGACTCCCCAGTATGCTGTTAGGCTAACCATCGCTAACGCAGCATTTTTAAACGCCGCCTTGTTCTCACAAGGCGGCGTGTTCGTTTCGGGTTGGTGAATCACTCAACGCTGCGAGCGGGCACTGTCTCGTACAATGGGCGTCACCGGCAGCACTTTGCGTTCGCCGGTCACCTGCCCGCTGGCAATTTGCCCCAGCAGTAAGGCGGTGGCTTCGTCGACCATCGCTTCAATAGGCTGTTGCACGGTGGTGAGTTGATAGCTGGGCCACGCGGCGACCGGAATATTATCGAACCCCACCACCGCCACCTCATTGGGCACCTGCAAACCTAGCTCTGCTTTCAAGGTATCGATCACCGCAATGGCCATATGATCGTTGGCCGCAAACACCGCATCGGGATAAACGTCTGCTTTAAAGAGCGCTCGCGTGGCGGCTTGTGCGGTGGCAAAGTCATAGTCACCGACGGCTTCTGCCCAACAGGCCACACCGTGCTCGGTAAGTGCATCTAGAAACCCCTGCCGCCGCTGGCTGCTGGTGGAGGAGTCTGCCAACCCTGCCAAAAACGCGATGCGCTCGCAGCCACTTTCCACCAAATGTTGGCCCACCCAATATCCGCCGCGATAGTTATCGCTGGCGACTTGGCTAACGCCTTCAAAAGCGACCGTGCGATTGATCATCACCACAGGAATGCCCCTGGCAACACACTCTTTGGCCAGGGACGACGACAGCGTGGCGGCTAACATCAAGATGCCGTCTGCTTGGCTTTGCAGAATATCCGACATCACGCTGGCGGTTTCCTGCTCATCGCTGCTCATAAACAGCAGCAGGTGATAGCCGTGCTGCTGAAAACGCCTTGATGCGTACTCAAGCATTTGCGCATAAAAAGGGTTATCCAACTGCGACATCACCACCGCAATGGTGCGCGATGAGCGGGTAATCAGCGAACGGGCAATCGCATTGGGTCGATAGCCGAGCTGCTGAGCAGCGGCCAGCACTTTCTCCTTCGTTTTGGGTGCAATACTCGCGTTTGGGGAGAAGCAGCGGCTCACCGCTGATTGCGACACCCCGGCAAGGTTAGCCACTTCCTGGGAGGTTACTGGCCGTTTTCTCATGATTACCTCTGTGATAGGCAGGCCGCTACGACGCGGGCTGCTGGCGTTTGTGGCCCATTAACGCCATTAAACGCCGGTCACGCCATACCTGGCGCTCGGCAAGTTCGTGGCTCGCCAACGCTGCGCGTCGTTCGTCGTCTAAGCGCTGCAACGTGACGTCTTCCCACGGGTTATCGCCGCTACGCTGAAGGTCTACATCACGATACAGCGGGCCATAGCGGCTGGCGTAGTCGACCACACCGGCAGGCGCATTTAAATCAATCGTTTCAAAGGGACCCATAAACGACCAGCGCAGCCCTAGGCCATGTTTCACGGTTCTATCCAAGTCTTCTGCGGAAACGTAGCCATCGCGAAACAAACGCAGCGCCTCATTCAGCAGCGCCCCCTGCAAACGGTTCAGGATAAACCCTTGCACCTCTTTTGCCACCAGGATGGGCTCTTGGCCCACCTGATGCATCAGTGCCATGGTGCGCTCGACGGTGTCGGTACTCGTGGTGTCACTAGGCGCGACTTCCACCAGCGGAATTAGGTAAGGGGGGTTCACCGGGTGAGCCACCAAACAGCGCTCTGGGTGCGTTAAATGGCCCGTAAATCGCGACGCCACGATGCCAGACGTCGAACTCGCCAAAATCGTCTTCGCCTCCACCACGGCTTCTAGCTGGGTATACATCGCCTGCTTGACCGCTACATTTTCTGGCCCACACTCCTGCACATACTCAACGCCAACCATGGCAAGCGCCAGGTCTGGCTGGCATTCAATACGCGCCAAAATAGCCGCAGGCTCCTCATCAACTAACCCGGCCCGATGCAGGTCTTGCAGTGACGCAGCGATAAACTCGCCAGCGTTTGCAAGCTGCGCGGCATCCACATCGTATAGCCGCACCGGCAAGCCTGCCCGCGCAAACACAATCGCCCACGCACGTCCAATCACCCCAGCCCCTACTACCGCCACTTGAGTCGCCATTATTCGTCCCGCCTTTGTTGTTAGCATGTTATGAGCAGCGTTTTACCCCTCACGATAACGGCCCGCTCAGCACTCGTTATCGCATCTCAACATAGCATGGCAACAAAGCATTTGCATTCGTATGCAACAGCGCCTAGCCTTACGCAATGCCAGCGTCCAAACGATGTCTTCATAACAATGCTGGCCGTGATTCCTTCACCTTCCTGCGACCACCACAATACCAATAAGGAGCGTTTATGATTCGCCACCTCAAAGCCGGTGCCTCCGTTGAAACCCGCGCCGAAGCCGACCGCCAAGTACGTGAAACCGTCGAAAAAACCTTGGCTGACATTCAAGCCCGCGGCGACCAAGCCGTGCGCGATCTATCGGAAAAATTTGATAACTGGTCACCTGAAAGCTTTCGCCTGAGCGATGCTGATATTGCACACGCGATGAGCCAAGTCGCCGAACGCGATTTGGAAGATATCCGCTTTGCCCAGGCGCAAATCCGTCGTTTTGCAGAAGCCCAGCTGGCCTCTATGCAGCCGGTGGAAATTGAGACCCGTCCTGGCGTCATCCTTGGCCACAAGCATGTGCCGATCAACGCAGTGGGCTGCTATATCCCTGGCGGTGCTTACCCCATGGTGGCGTCAGCCCATATGAGCGTTCTGACGGCAAAAATTGCCGGTGTGAAGCGCGTCATTGCCGCAGCCCCACCCTACAAGGGCAAACCGCACCCGGCGATTGTGACCGCCATGCATTTCGCCGGTGCCGATGAAATATTAGTTCTGGGCGGAGTGCAGGCCGTCGGTGCGATGGCCATTGGCACCGACACCATCGAGCCGGTCGATATGCTGGTAGGCCCAGGCAATGCGTTTGTTGCCGAAGCTAAGCGCCAGCTATATGGCCGTGTGGGTATTGACCTGTTTGCAGGTCCCACCGAAACACTAGTGATTGCCGATGAGAGCGTCGATGGCCTGCTGTGTGCCACCGACTTACTGGGGCAAGCGGAACACGGCCCAACCTCTCCTGCGGCGCTACTCACCAACTCTGAAAAACTGGCACAGGACACCCTAGCGGCTATTGATGAGCTGCTACAAAAACTGCCCACCGCCGAGATTGCGCGCCAAGCGTGGGAAACCCATGGGGAAATTATTGTCTGCGACAGCCATGACGAAATGCTGCAAGTCGCCAACGACATGGCCTACGAGCACGTGCAGGTGATGACGGAAGACCCGGACTTTTACCTTAACAATATGACCAACTACGGGGCGCTGTTCCTTGGCCCGCGCACCAACGTCGCTTACGGCGACAAGGTCATCGGCACTAATCACACCTTGCCGACGAAAAAAGCGGCGCGTTATACCGGCGGCCTGTGGGTCGGTAAATTCTTGAAAACCTGCACTTACCAACGCGTATTAACCGACGAAGCCTCGGCTGAGATTGGCAGCTACTGCTCACGGCTATGCACCCTGGAAGGGTTTGCAGGCCACGCCGAGCAAGCCAACGAGCGGGTACGCCGCTATGGTAAGCGAGACGTTCCTTACGCCTCGGCGGTGGATGCATGAACCTACCGCGCACGCCCAGCCTACAGTTAACCGGAAAGCGCGCGCTGGTCACCGGCGCAAGCCAAGGTATTGGCTTTGCTTGCGCCTGCGCACTCGCTCAGGCGGGTGCGTGTGTCACTTTGATAGCACGCAATGAAGAGACGTTAAATAGTGCTGTTAGCGCCCTGCGTGCGGCTGGCTTGCAGGCCAAAGGGCTTGCCTTGGATGTCAGCGACCACGCTGCACTGCAGAAAGCAATCGCAGGACAAGCGTTCGATATTCTGGTCAATAATGCGGGCACTAACCGGCCTAAACCGCTCAACGAGATCACCGACGATGACTAATGCAGCGGTCATGGATCTCAATGTTCGTGCTATGTATTTCATCACCCAAGCCGTGGTGAAGCATATGCCTGCGGGCGGCAGCGTGATCAATATCTCATCGCAAATGGGTCATGTGGGGGCGGTTAATCGTAGCCTCTACTGCGCCTCTAAAAGCCGCCGTAGAAGGAATGACAAAAGCCATGGCGGTAGAGTTAGGCCCAAGGGAAATTCGCGTAAACACCTTGTGCCCGACCTTTATCGAAACCCCCATGACAAAGCCCTTCTTTGAAGAGCCCGGCTTTAGGGAGCGTGTGCTGGCTAACATCCCCTTGGGGCGATTAGGCCAGATTGAAGACCTGATGGGCCCGGTGGTGTTTTTAGCTTCTCCTGCGTCCGCCTTGGTAACGGGCAGCGCGCTAATGGTCGATGGCGGCTGGACTGCACATTAACCGCTCGCTGTCTGTCTAAAGCGCCTGTCACAACGAACCCTGCCCTTCGGCAGGGTTTTTTAATCGTCAGAGGGTTAGCTGCACCCCACTGACGCAAGTGATACTATTTGCAACCGCTATTTTTTCGCATTGACGAGCCATGCTGCCCCTCGTCCAAGGAGCCAACGACGTGTCTACACCTGCTCGCCGGTCACCATCGGCTCTGCTTTCAGGTTTCGCATCACGCTTTACGCTGTCGCTTAACCCTTGGTCAATTGCACTTTTTCTGATTGCCCTGATTGTGGCACTGCCTATTTTGGTCGTGCTTGGCCATATCGTGATGCCCACCGAAGGCGTTTGGCAGCACTTGGCCAGCACGGTTCTGCCTCGCTACTTATCCAACACCTTCTGGCTGGTACTGTGGGTGGGGTTAGGCACACTGGTAATTGGCACAGGGACCGCTTGGCTGGTGGTGATGTGTCGCTTCCCCGGCAAGCGCCTATTTGAGTGGGCGCTACTGCTGCCGCTGGCGGTGCCGACCTATGTGATTGCTTATGCCTACACCGATTTTCTACAGGTGGCGGGGCCGCTACAAAGCCTGCTGCGGGAGTGGTTTCACTGGCAGGTCGGCGACTACTACTTCCCCAATGTACGCTCGTTGGGGGGCGCTGCCACGCTGATCACCTTCGTGCTTTACCCCTATGTGTACCTGCTGGCCCGCGCTTCCTTCTTAGAGCAGTCGGTGTGCGTCTTGGATGTCGGCCGCACGCTAGGGCGCGGCCCCTGGCGTTTATTTGCCAGCGTTGCGCTGCCGCTGGCGCGCCCAGCGCTGGTGGGTGGCGTGTCGCTGGTGTTGATGGAGACGCTCAATGAGTTTGGCGCGGTGCAGTTCTTTGGCGTGGACACATTTACCACCGGTATTTACCGTACCTGGTTTGGCCTGGGCGAGCCGATTGCCGCTGCCCAGCTCGCCGCCTGCTTGCTTACTTTTGTGATTGCCTTTGTGCTGCTGGAGCGCTGGTCACGAGGTAAGCGTCGCTACTTCCATACCACCAACCGCTATCAGCAGTTGCCGGAGTATCGCCTGCACGGCTGGCACGCAGTGGGCGCGACGCTGGCTTGTCTGCTCCCCGTTACCATCGGCTTTATGCTACCCAGCGGTATTCTGCTGGAAATGGCGATTACTACCGGCGACAGCCTATTTGGCACGCGTTTTATCGGCTTTGCCATGAACAGTTTAAGCCTGGCTACGGGGGCAGCGCTGATTGCGGTGGGGCTGGCGGTGCTGCTGAGCTACGGCGTGCGGCTGGACAACTCCCCCAGCGCGCGACTGTTTACCCGCATTGCGGCGATGGGTTACGCCATTCCTGGCTCGGTGGTGGCCGTGGGTATTTTGATTCCGTTTGCCTGGCTGGATAACGCGCTCAACACTTGGCTTCACACCCATTACGATAAGATCATCGGGCTGGTGTTTAGCGGCACGGCGTTCATCTTGATTTACGCCTATGTGGTGCGCTTTTTGGCGGTGTCGTTTAACGCAGTAGAGGCGAGCCTGGGCAAAGTGACGCCAAGCATGGACGCCGCCTCGCGCACCTTAGGGCAAACTGCCGGCGGCACATTGCGGCGCATTCATACGCCACTGATGCGCAGCAGCCTATTGGCCGCGGGCATTCTGGTGTTTGTGGATGTGATGAAGGAGCTGCCCGCCACGATTATTTTGCGCCCGTTTAACTTCGATACGCTGGCGGTGCGTGCTCACAGTTTGGCGTCCGATGAGCGCTTGGCGGAGGCCTCGACGGCCTCGTTGACAATTGTGGTAGTCGGCATCTTGCCGGTGATTCTACTCAGCCTGGCGATGCGCCGGGCGCGCCCAGGCAGCCAAGCTGAGTAATTAAAACGCGCAACTAACGCGGAAAGATAAACACTTGGGAGTGGTCGTGGTCGATATCGATCGGCTGCCCCTCCTGGGGCAGGAAGACCCCTGGCACCCGGGCGTGCAGGTGCGCTTCTTGGCCATCAGCACCGTGGGCACATAGGTGAATCAAGCTAGTGCGGCCCAGTAGTTTCGCCATCACCACGTGGCTGTGGCTGTGGGTTTCCGCAGGCAGGTCGCGCTCTTTGATACGCAGCGCCTCCGGGCGGATCATCACCTGGGCCTGGCTACCCTCTGGCAGCCAGCTGGCATCTATGTCGCCTACCGGCGTTTGTACCACGCCTCCTTCCAACCATCCCTTCAAGCTCGTTCACTTCCCCAAAGAAGGTCACCACAAATGGGTCGACGGGAGCGCAGTAAAGCTCCCGCGGGGTACCCGTTTGGACGATTTTGCCATCGCGCATCAAGGCGATGCGGTCGGCCATAAACATCGCTTCTTCCGGGTCGTGAGTCACCAGCAGCGTGGCCGAGCCCAGCTTTTTCAACACGTGCAGCGTATCGTCGCGAATCCGAGCACGCAGCCGAGCGTCCAGGCTGGAGAAGGGTTCATCCAACAGCATTAGCTTGGGCGTAGGTGCCAGAGCTCGGGCCAGCGCCACGCGCTGCTGCTGACCGCCGGAGAGCATATGCGGGTAGGTATCGGCGTAGTCAGCCATGCCAAGCTGGGTTAATAGCTCCAGCGCACGTTCACGGCGCTGGCTGGAGGGCAGATGCTTTAAGCCGAAAGTGCCATTTTCCAACACGCTAAGATGGGGGAACAGCGCCGAATCCTGAAACGCCAGCCCGACGTTGCGCTTTTCCGGCGGTACATGGCGTTTGCCGGGGGCGGCAATGGCCTGCCCTTCCAGGCTGACGGTGCCTTCTTGGACCACTTCCAGCCCTGCCGCAATGCGCAGTAGCGTGGTTTTACCGCAGCCGGAAGGGCCAGGCAGGCAGACCACTTCGCCCTGAGCAATGTCGGGATCAATACCTTTAACAACTTTGTTAGCCGCACACGTATGCTGAACATCGCGTAGCGACAGCGCCGATGCAGGTGCTGCCACCTCAGAAAGGGACACAGTTGCCGTCATTCGTTCACCCATGGTTTGTTCGCCGGGAGAGCGCTGACCGCTCAGCCATTGCGAACACGGTTGAAAGTTATTTGCATTCTATTTTCTATTGGCGTGAGATGCACGTCTAGGCACAAAAAGTGATGCGAGTCATTAGCATTTCGCTTGACGTCCGTCGAACAAGGCGTTTCAATACGCCATGACGGTAATGCAACTTATTATCATAAACATTCAGGGTATTTGTTATGAAACAAGCACGTCTTACGGCCTCCGTAGCTGCCATCATGGCCGGTTCTGCGTTCGCCAGCAGCGCACTCGCTAATGAAGTCAACATCTACTCCGCACGCCATTACGACTCTGACGAAATTCTCTACCAAGCGTTCACTGAAGAGACAGGCATTGAAGTAAACGTGCTGGAAGGCGATGCCAACCAACTGATGGAGCGTATGCAGCGTGAAGGCGTGGCTAGCCCCGCCGACGTTATGCTGACCGTAGATGCAGGCAACCTGTGGCGCGCCGAGCAAGACGGCATTTTTCAAAGCGTAGACTCTGATGTTCTCAACGAGCGCCTGCCGGAATCCATGCGTCACCCAGAAGGCATGTGGTTTGGCTTTAGCCAGCGCGCCCGCGTGATCTACTACAACCGCGAAAACTTCGACCCGAGCCAGATTGCTACCTACGAAGATCTTGCCGACCCGCAGTTTGAAGGCCAAGTGTGTATCCGTTCTTCCAACAACATCTACAACCAGTCACTACTGGCATCGCTGATTGAACACCACGGCGAAGAGGGCGCGCAGGAGTGGGCCCAGGGCGTTGTGAACAACATGGCCCGCGACCCCGAAGGCGGTGATACCGATCAGATTCTTGGCGTTGCCAGCGGCGAGTGCAACCTAGCGGTTGGTAACCACTACTACTACGTGCGTATGCTGCACTCTGACGATGCCGCCGAGCGTGAAGCCGCGCGCAAAGTCGGCGTGATCTTCCCCAACCAGGATGACCGCGGTACCCACGTGAACGTAGGTGGTGCAGGCTTAGTCGCCAACGCGCAAAACCCGGAAAACGGCATTCGCTTCCTGGAGTTCCTGGCCTCTGACCAAGCGCAAGAAGTGCTGGCCGAGCGTAACTACGAGTTCCCGGTGGTAGAAGGCGTGAAGAAAAACCCGGTCCTGGAGTCTTGGGGCGATTTCGCTAAAGACGACATCAACATCAGCATCCTGGGTGAGAACAACCCGGAAGCGGTACGTATCTTCGACCGCGTCGGCTGGCGTTAAGCGCGGCTTGGGCACACGCTTTTGAAGCCGGTGCCTAAGTAACGCACTAAACACAACCCCCGCAGCGACCACTGCGGGGGTTGTGTGTTATAGGCGAGTACTCACTCGTTCGTTAGTGAGCTTCATCCCAATTCGCGCCGCTTTGCGCTTCCACAATCAGCGGAACGCTGAGCGATGCTGCGGCCTGCATGCGTGTCTGCACTTGCTCAATAAAGCTATCTACCTGCTGCTCGGCTACTTCAAACACCAGTTCATCATGCACCTGCATGACCATCAGCGCATCGAACTCCCCTTCCGCTAGCCACGCATCCACATCAATCATCGCCTGTTTGATAATATCCGCCGCCGTGCCCTGCATCGGCGCGTTGATTGCCGTGCGCTCGGCCCCTTGGCGGCGGTTGCGGTTTTGCGAGTGAATCTCTGGCAGGTATAAAGCCGTCCCATCACGGTTTCGACGAAGCCATCTTCCGCTGCTTGGGTACGAATGCGGTCCATATAGCGGGCGACACCTGGGTAGCGGTCAAAGTAGCGGTCGATGTAGGTTTGGGCCTGGTTGCGGTCAATACGCAGCTGACGGGCCAGCCCCCAGGCGCTCATGCCGTAAATCAAGCCAAAGTTAATCGCCTTAGCGCTGCGCCGCTGGTCGCCGGACACCTTCTCCAGCGAGGTGCCAAAAACTTCTGCCGCGGTAGCGGTGTGGATATCGCGCCCTTCGGCAAACGCTTCCAGCAGCCCTTTATCTTCCGAAAGGTGCGCCATAATACGCAGCTCGATCTGCGAGTAGTCCGCCGCCACAATACGGTAGCCAGGGCGCGCCACGAATGCTTGGCGAATCTTACGGCCCTCTTCGGTGCGGATGGGAATATTCTGCAGGTTGGGGTCTGACGACGACAGCCGCCCGGTGGCCGTAACCGCCTGATGATAGCTGGTGTGTACCCGCCCGGTGGTTTTGTTGAGCAGGCGCGGCAGCTTATCGGTGTAGGTGGATTTCAGCTTGGCCAGCCCGCGGTGCTGCATAATCACCTTGGGCAGCGGGTAGTCCAGCGCCAACTCCTCGAGCACCGCCTCCGCCGTGGAGGGCGCGCCTTTGGGGGTTTTCTTGATGACTGGGATTTTCTGCTCTTCAAACAGAATCTGCCCCAGTTGCTTGGGCGAGCCCAAATTGAACTCACGGCCCGCCAGCTCGAAAGCTTCACTCTCTAACTCGCGAATACGCTGATCCAACTGCTGGCTCTGCTCGTACAGGCGCTCGGCATCCACGGCCACGCCGTTACGCTCGATGCGCGACAGCACGCTGATTAGCGGTAGCTCAAGGTGGTCGAGCACCTCGGCCAAGCGCCCTTCCCGCTCCACTTGGGGGCGCAGCGTGTCCTGTAGGCGCAGGGTGATATCTACATCCTCGCAGGCGTAGGGAGCCGCTTGCTCTAGGGCAATCTGGTTAAAGGTGAGCTGCTTGGCGCCTTTGCCCGCGATCTCTTCAAACGAAATGGTTTTCTCGCCCAGGTACTTCAGCGCCAGCGAATCCATATCGTGACGCGTCGCAGTGGAGTTGAGCACGTAGGAGGCCAGCATGGTATCGGCAAACGGGCCAACGACAGAAATGTCGTAGTTCGCCAGTACGGAAATATCGTATTTGAGGTTTTGACCAATTTTGGTTTTGGCCGGATCTTCCAGCAGTGGTTTTAACGCTGCCAGCACCGCTTTGCGATCAAGCTGCTGGGGGGCATCCAAGTAATCATGGGCCACCGGAATATAGGCAGCTTCCCCGGCTTCCAGCGACACGCCGATACCCACAATTTCTGCATCCATGTAGTTGAGGCTGGTGGTTTCCAAGTCGAAGCAGAAACGTTCGGCCTTGCTCAACCGCTCAAGCCCACGCATTCAGCTCAGCCTGCTCGGTAACCACGTAGTCATGGCGCTGGCTAGGGGCGGCGTCCAGCGTATCATCAGCGCTTGCGGGGGCAGGCTCGCCGCCTTTTACATCGTCCACGCCTTCGTCGTTGCCTTCCAGCAATTCCGCCAGCCACTGCTTAAACTCCATCGTTTTATAGAGTTCCACCAACGCTTCGCGGTCCGGGTGGGCAATGTCTAAATCATCCAGCCCCACCGGCAGGTCGCAGTCGGTTTTGATCGTCGCTAACTGATAGGAGAGAAACGCTTGCTCGCGGTGCTCTTCAAGCTTTTTAGGCAGCGTTTTGGCACCACGAAAACCAAGGGTGGTCACGCGCTCTAAATCGCCATAAATCGTGTCTAAACCGCCGCCCATTCCTTGCAAAAGGCCAATGGCGGTTTTCCCGCCCACCCCAGGCACGCCGGGGATGTTGTCCACCTTGTCGCCCATCAGTGCGAGGAAGTCGATAATCAACGCCGGCGGCAGGCCGAACTTCTCCTCGACTCCCGCTTCATCGAGGGTCTCGTCTTTCATGGTATTTACCAGCGTGATGTGGCCATTTACCAGCTGAGCCATATCTTTATCGCCGGTGGAGATCACCGCATCGCGGCCTGCCTGGGTAGCGTGGTGGGCCAGGGTGCCAATCACGTCGTCCGCCTCGACGCCTTCAACGCACAGCAGCGGCAAGCCCAGCGCTTTAACACAGGCGTGCAGCGGCTCGATCTGGCTGCGTAGGTCATCCGGCATGGGTGGGCGGTGGGCCTTGTACTCGCTATACATCTCATCGCGAAAGGTTTTGCCCGGCGCATCGAACACCACTGCCATGGGGCTATCGGGGTAGTCTTAATCAGCCGTTTGAGCATATTCAGCACGCCCTTCACGGCCCCGGTCGGCTGACCGTGAGAGGTCGTTAGCGGCGGCAGCGCATGAAACGCGCGATAGAGGTACGAAGAGCCATCGACAAGCACGATTGGGGCACGGGCCATAACCAAATTCCATAGTCAGCAAAACGGTAAGAACATCTGCTCTCTATGATACGCGCTCAACGCCTAACCTGCAGAAAAGAGCCCTAAAACTCGCTACTCTTCACCACACAACGCTGCCAACTGGCGCGGCAAGCCGCTACAATAATCGCTTAGCAACCTGGGCGAGATTCTCATGGCAGTATTCACCCCGCTTAGCGACGCACAGGTCGCCGCGTTTTTGGAAAAATTTGATGTTGGCAGCTTTGTTGCGCTTCAAGGCGTGGCAGGCGGCACGGAGAACTCGACGTTTTTCGTGACCACCGACCGCCGCGAGCTGGTGCTCACCCTGTTTGAGCAAGGCGAACACGAAGAGCTGCCGTTTTTTGTTGAGTTGCTCGATTACTTAGACGAGCACCGCTTGCCGGTGCCCGGCACTATTCATGACCGCGAAGGCGTGGCGCTGCACAGCCTGGCGGGCAAGCCTGCGCTGCTGTTCCCGCGCCTGCCGGGCAAGCACCCCAGCGCCCCCAACCTTGCCCAGTGCCAAGCGTTGGGCAGCACGCTTGGGCAGATGCATAAAGTATCGCAGCACTTTCCCGGGCATCGCCCCAACCCCCGTGACCTGCACTGGCTGCGGGCGGTACACCATAAGGTGCTCACCTACATCAGCCCTGACGATCAAACGCTGATGAAGAACGCAGTGGATGATTTCGAGAGCGAATTTAGCCAGCATGGCGAGCTCCCCCAAGGAGCAGTGCATGGCGATTTGTTCCGCGATAACACGCTGTTCGAGGGCGACGCCCTGGGCGGTATTATCGATTTTTATAACGGCTGCACCGGTGACTTGCTGTTTGATCTGGCGATTGTAATTAACGACTGGGCCTCCAATGAGGACGGTTCGCTGAACGCCGAGCGTTACAACGCCATTTTAAGCGCCTATCAAGCGCGCCGCCCGCTGACCGAATCCGAACGCACGCTTTGGCCGACGATGCTGCGCATGACCGCACTGCGTTATTGGCTGTCACGGCTGCTGGTGGTGTATGTCGACCCACCGGCCCATGACTTAACTCCCCACGACCCCGAGCGCTTCCGCGTGATTCTTAAAGCACGCATCGCGTTTGGCGCACTCCCGATTCCAGAGGCATCTTCATGAGTGAAATGGCAACGACCAGCAGCCCCGCCGTGCGTGCCCGCCGCACTTGGAACATGGACCAGTGGGGCAGCGGCTACTTTGACGTCGACGACCACGGCCAAGCCCTGGTGCGCCCGCTGGGCAGCGATGCGGAAGGCCCGGCGCTGCCTATCAGTGCGTTAGTCCGTCAGTTACAGGCGGCGGGGTTACGCTTACCGGTGCTGGTGCGCTTTAGCGATATTCTTCACGATCGCGTCGAACAGCTCTGCGGTGCCTTTGACGCCGCCATGCAGGACGTGGACTACCAGGGCGGCTATACCGCGGTTTACCCGATTAAGGTGAACCAGCAGCGTCGGGTGGTAGAAGAGATTCTCGCTACCTCTGAGCGGGGTAATGGCCGTGTGGGCTTGGAAGCGGGCAGCAAGCCTGAACTGCTGGCGGTGCTGGCGCTGTCAGATAGCGGCTCCTCACTGATCGTGTGTAACGGCTACAAAGACCGCGAGTACGTGCGCCTTGCGCTCCTGGGCGAGAAGCTCGGCCACAAAGTGTATCTGGTGGTGGAGAAGCTCTCCGAGCTGGAGCTGATTTTAGAAGAGGCCCGCGAGCTGGACGTAACCCCGCGCATTGGCCTGCGCGCGCGGCTGGCCTCGGTGGGTAAAGGCAAGTGGCAGAATACTGGCGGTGAGAAGTCGAAGTTCGGTCTCACCGCCAGCCAGATTCTGGAAGTGGTCGAAACCCTACGCGCCCAGGACGCTCTGGCCAGCCTACAGCTGGTGCATTTCCACCTGGGGTCGCAAATCGCCAACATCCGCGATATTCAGCGCGGCCTGCGGGAGTGCGCGCGCTTCTATCAAAACCTGATGAGCCTGGGCGCGCCCATCGACACCGTCGATGTGGGCGGCGGCTTAGGGATCGACTACGAAGGCACCCGTTCGCGCAGCTACTGCTCGGCTAACTACTCCATGCAGGAGTACGCCCGCAACGTGGTTAGCGCGTTCTCACAGCTCTGCCAGGAAGCCGACCTGCCCCAGCCGCACCTGATCAGTGAATCCGGCCGTTCGCTCACCGCCCACCATGCGGTGCTGATCACCAATGTCATTGGTGAAGAGCGCGTCAACGACACGCCGCCAGAGCGCGCAACCCAGGAAGAAGATCCGCAGGTAGAAGAGCTGTGGCGGGTGTTTGACCAGTTGGCCGACACCCAAGAGCCGCGGGTGCTGGTAGAAGCCTGGCACGACTTGCTGCAGGCGGTGAGCGAGCTACACGACCGTTTTGTACTAGGGCTGAGTAACATCAATGCCCGCGCCGAAGGCGAGCGCCTCTACATGGCCGCCTGCACGCGCCTGCGTGGGAAGCTGGATACCCGCAACCGCGCGCACCGGGAAATCATGGACGAGCTGGCCGAAAAATTGGCCGACAAGCTGTTCGTTAACTTCTCGCTGTTCCAGTCAGTGCCAGACGTGTGGGGCATCGAGCAGATTTTCCCCGTGCTACCACTCAGTGGGCTGGACAAAGCGCCCACCCGCCGTGCGGTGATCCAGGACATCACCTGCGACTCTGATGGCCGTATCGATAGCTATGTGGATGGCCAAGGGGTAGAAACCACCCTGCCGCTGCCTGAGTGGGCCAATAACGACGAGCGCTGGTTAGGCTTCTTCCTGGTGGGCGCCTACCAGGAGATTCTTGGCGACCTGCACAACCTGTTCGGCGATACCGATTCGGTGGATGCAGCGCTAGGTGAAGATGGCGAGTGGGTGCTCTCTAACCCGCAGGCGGGGGATTCGGTGGCCAACGTATTGGCCTACGTGAACTTCGACGCCCGAGTTTTGAAGCAAAAACTCACCGAGCAGCTGGTGACCAGTGGCTTCTCTGCCGAGGAGCAAGCCCACTTTGCCGCCAGCCTGACCGAAGGCCTAGAGGGCTACACCTACCTGGAGTAACCCTTCACCGGCTTAACGCGTTTATCAAGTAGGAAGGGGAGTCGCCTCCCCTGTCCTCTCACACCACCGGGCATACGGTTC
>NZ_MWVI01000051.1 GCF_002087295.1 Vreelandella lionensis
GTTGAAGGCCGGCCAATGCCAGTCTCGCCAATAGAAATCAAAGGAATCCACAACATAGCCGCGAAAGACCCGGTCAATCAGGTTGCCCATGGCGCCACCGAGGATAAGACTGTAAGCGATGGCTTCTCCTTTATGACGATTTTCAAGGATCAGCTTGATCAGAAAAATCGAGACCACTACCGCGATTCCGATAAAAAAGTAGCGCTGCCAGCCTCCACCATTCGCAAAAAGACTGAATGCGGCACCGGTGTTCCATAGGTGCACCCAGTTAAAGAACGGGGTCACCGAAACATACTCGCCATAGGCCATTGATTGCTGCACCAGCCACTTTACAGCCTGATCAGACGCTGCCAGCAGGCCCGATATGGACAATAGGGCATACGGCGAGAGCTTTTTGCCAATAATGAGCATTATTTAACCCTTCAACGCCAGAATGCGTCTGGCACCGTTAAGTACAATGACCCCCGCGATGGTGCCGATAATCAGATCCGGATAATTGGAACCGGTCCACACGACCAGGGCGCCGGCGGTGATGACCCCCAGGTTGATCACCACGTCGTTGGCCGAGAATATCCAGCTTGCCTTCATGTGCGCCCCGCCCTCCCGATGTTTGGATATGAGCAGCAGACAACTGGTATTGGCAATCAATGCGACGAATGCGATAGCCATCATCACCAGCGATTCAGGCTCACTACCGAATACAAAGCGCCTCACGACCTCTATGAGTACGCCCACAGCCAAGATCAGTTGCAGTACACCAGCAACATGCGCGGCACGTAGCTGCCTTTTCACGCTATGCCCAACCGCATAAAGAGCGAGTCCGTACACTGCCGCATCAGCAAAATTGTCCAGGGACTCTGCAATGAGGCCAGTTGACTGAGCCATCAGACCGGCAGTCATTTCCACCACGAACAGAAGTGCATTGATGCCGAGCAACCAGCGCAGGGTCCCGGATTCTTGCTTAGCAGAAGCTGCCGAAAACTCGGCGGCCTTGATGGTCTCCGGATTTGCAGCGACGGTTTCCTGAAGCGAGGCGCCTAGCCCCAAGGTCTTCAGTTTCGAGGTGACGGGCTCGACCTCGCCGTCATGCACGACCTTCAGCCGGCGGTTCGACAAGTCGAAGGACAGCGCCCGAATCTCCTCAAAGCCGTTCAGGGCTAGGCGAATCATTCGTTCTTCTGATGGACAGTCCATCTTCGGCACGGCATAAACACTGACCCATCTCCCTGGCGCCTCGGAGGAGGCCTGTATATCGGTATCCGCTGCGGAGTTGCATCACCGCCACAGGCGCCACCACAGGATTTGCTCATGATACGACTCCACTTGAACAATGTTGTGGTACCATTTAAAACTATAAAGCTACTATAAGGTCAATAGAGTAAAGAATCCTTTGGGGAGGAGGCTGATGCGCATTGGTCAGTTGGCGCAGTTGGTAGGGGTCGAAACACAGACGATCCGCTTCTATGAACAGCAGGGCTTGTTGCCGCCGCCTGATCGGCAGGACAACGGTTACCGTGTCTATACCGAGAAGCATGGTGAGGGGCTGGCCTTCATCCGTCGCTGCAGAATCCTGGGCCTGTCACTGGCTGAGATTCACGAACTACAGAGCTATCAGGACGACCCTCATCAGTCCTGTACCGCTGTCAACGCCTTGCTCGATGATCACATCTCTCATGTGCGGTCGCAGATAACCGCTCTGCAAGCGCTTGAGAAACAACTCGTTTCACTGAGAGCGAGTTGCAACGATGACCGGGAGGTTGAGGCGTGTGGGATTCTTGCTGGAATTAGCGAAGGAAACATGCACCAGCAGTAGGTGAAGCATCAACCAGATAATCCGATGAGATGCCGGTCTGTCTCACTCTCATGCAAAGGTAAGATCAACCATTTAATCCGCTTACCAATCGTTATTTGTCAGAGTCCTGGGACTTAAGCGGCGAACTCTTAGCTTGACCAAGAATAGGGCCGCAACACGCAGCGCGCCAAAACCTGTCACAGGCCCGAACCGATGCCCTGTTTCGATGCATCATTTGTAAACAAACTGCAATCTTTACCAAATAGACTTTCCATTGATTCTTCCAATACCCACAAGCAAACTGAAAGGAAAAAACCACTATGAGCAAGAAATATTTGGGCTTGGCTTTGGCGATTTCTGCAGCTTCCGCCGCACAGGCCGGAACTGTTACGACCAGCGGCAAAGACCTTGTGATCGATACCGACAGCGGTATCAAAGTGAAAGTGTCGGATAACTCTGCGTCTTTTCAGCTCGGCGGGCGCCTTCAATGGGATTACGACGCCACGCAGTCTGACGCCAACGGTGTTGACACTACCGATTTCGACGTGCGCCGGGCACGCCTCTACGCCAAGGGCCACTTTGGCGACTGGGCGTACAAAGCCCAGTTCAACGTGGCTGAGAGTGATGGCGCCAAAGGCGGGAACGCTGAGGACCTGTACATTCGCTACCTGGGATTTGGCTCAGCTGCAACCGTGACTATTGGTAAGCAGAAAGAGCCATTCGGCCTGGAACAATTAACGAGTTCAAAAGACATCTCGGCCCTTGAGCGATCCGCCATGACCGAGCGTTATACCCCCGGTCGCAGCGGCGGCATCCAGCTCAGTGGCAAAGGCAGCAACTGGACCTACGGTATCGGCTATTTCGAGGCAGACGGCGATGGCAGCGACGACTTCAATAACACGGCAGTAACCGCACGGGGCACGGTTGCACCCGTTCAAACGAATAATGCTGTTGTTCATCTTGGTGCGGGTTATACCACGCGTGATGCCGACACTCAGGCCAATGAGGTCGATACGTTTAATCTGGAATTGGCCGGCGCTTCCGGGCCCTTCCATGCCCAGGCCGAATATTTCGATTCCGAGGAAGGTCAGGTGGATGTTGATGGTTATTACGTACAGCTTGGTTGGGTTGTCACCGGCGAAAGCCGTCCTTACAAGGCTGGGGCGTTCAAGCGAGTGGAACCGTCATCGCCCAAAGGAGCCTGGGAAGTTATTGCCCGTTTTGAAGATGGCGACGGAAAATACAGTGATGTGGGGCTGGCCACAACTGACGGTAAGCAAACAACACTGGGCGTTAACTATTACGCCAACAAGAATGTTCGACTTGGAATGAGCTACATGGATGGCGAAGAAGCCAATGGCGCTAGCGGAGATGAAGTGCGTGCGAGGTTGCAATATGCATTTTGAACGCATGGGAGAGTGCTTGGTTGAGCTCACCACTTGATAGGGCACTGGTACGGGAAGCATTGTCCTGAATCCGTGAAGCCGGCGCCGA
>NZ_MWVI01000052.1 GCF_002087295.1 Vreelandella lionensis
AGTGTCAATCTATTTCAGGACTAGACACTGGCATTTGTGTTTGCCGTGGTGGTTGAAGAAAGCTATCAAATAAAGAAAACCTATATTAAAATTTCACAGGAAATTTGGAAACGGTGTTCGTATACTATATATTGTATAGGTAAGGCTGGTGTTAGCCAGCATTGTTCCCAAGTAAGTTGCAAGAGGATGACCCTGATGAGCAAAATGAAATTGATCACCGCTGCAATTGTTTCTGCGAGCGCCTTGGCAAGCCAGGCAGCGTTAGCATATGAAGCTGGTGATGTCTTTGTTCGCGGCGGTGTTGCCCAAACGGACACGGGCTCTGAAAACGGAAATGTGGGTACAGCAGGGCTAGACGTAGACAACGCGCGTGGTTTTACTTATGGCGCGGGTTACCTATTCAGCGACAAAGTTGGCGTTGAATTAAACAGCTCTGAGAAATTTGAACACGATTTAAGCGCAGCTGGTGCCAGTGCAGGTAGCGTTGATCGCTTGCCAGTGAACCTGCTGGTGAACTACTACCCCTTGGGTGGTTTAGACTCTAAAGTACAGCCCTACGTTGGTGTTGGCTTAAACTACACCAGCTTCTCCAGCGAGCCGACTGGTTTGAGCATTGATGAAAGCTACGGCGCGATTGGTCAGGCAGGTGTTGACTTGGCTGTAACCGACAACTTTATGCTAAACGGTTATGTTAGTTATGCTGATGTAAGCGCAGACATTAATGCTGGCGGCGCCACCATTGGCGAAGTCGAGATGGAGCCAGTCACTATCGGCGGTGGTATTACCTACCGCTTCTAAATAAAGCTTCACAGGTAAGCGCCCGGCTCACGTTAGGGGGTCGGGCTTTTTTTGTTTGCTAACAACTATTGCGTCAGGTTGTCGGGGCCGTTTTTGGTGACCAGAATATTATCTTCAATGCGAATACCGCCGCAGACATCCAGCTGATCAACCAGTGTCCAGTTGATGGGGTGGGACTGATTACGCAGCGGCGCGAGCAGCATGGGAATAAAGTAGAGCCCTGGTTCAATGGTCACTACCATGCCGGGTTGCAGGGTGCGGGTGAGGCGAAGGGCAGGGTGAGCGTTAGGTGCCGGTGATGGCGTGCCGTCTGGCTGTCTCGAGCCGGCCACATCATGTACCTGAATACCCAGCGAGTGCCCCAGCCCGTGGGGGCAAAAGGCTCTCGTGATACCTGCTTCCACGGCGCTTTCTGCGCTGCCGTTATATAGCCCGTGTGCGACCAAGATATCAGCCAAGCCTTGGTGCATTTTTTCATGCAGTGCAACGAAATCAACGCCAGGGGCGATGTGTGCAATCAGCTCATCTTTGAGGCTGTGCATGGCGGTAATTAAATCGCCAAATTCGCTAGGGGCATCTGGGCCTGCATAGGTGCGGGTAATATCGGCGCAGTAACCCCGAAAGCGTCTGCCCGCATCTACCAGCAGGCTATAACGCTGCTTGGGGGCTGACAGGTCATAGCGCTGATAGTGTAAGACCCCGGCATGCTCATTTAGCCCGATAATGTTTTGATAGGGCACTTCAGACTCGCGCTGTCGGCTGGCGGCCAAATAGGCTAACTGCACATCCAGCTCGGCGGCAGCGCCAATAAAAGCGGCGTTAGCCGCCTGATGACCTGCTACCGCCAGCCGGTTAGCTTCACGCAGGCAGGCAATTTCATAAGCAGATTTCGTCATCCGCAGCTCATCTAGCTCGCGAACTAACGCTTCAGGTTGCAACGTGGCCACGTTAGCGAGCTGCGCAGCGCTTTCAAGCTCCGTTACATCGCCAATGATGGCGGCGCGGCCTGATAGCGGTGGCGTGATTTTGTCGCTACATAGATGCACATCAAACTCAGCGACCCACGGCTCTTCAGGTAGCTGTGTCGGCAAGTGCCAAAAGTCTGCGGGCGCGTAAAGATAGAGCTGAGGGCGTTGATCGGGTTGAATCACCAGCCAGCTATGCTGAACGTCTGCCATCCCTACCCAGTGTATAAAGTGGCCGTAGGACTGGAAGCTGGTGGCGTGATCATCTGCAAAGTGGTTGCGTGCATGGCCGCTGTAAATTGCTAAGCGAGCTAACTGATGGGCAGCCATGCATTGCTGGTAAGCACGATTCAGCGCCGCGATATGCTCGCGCTGCTGTTGATACAATGTTGCTGACATGGGAGAAGTCCTTTCAAGGTCGGGGCGGGGTAAGCTGGTTCATAGGCTATCGAGTTCGGCGTGGTGTTGGGTTTGGTGACGATAAAGCCGCAGCTCCCTCGGCACGTCCCAGCGACTATCGCCCGCCCTGACTAGCGTGCCGTTGGCGAGTTCCGCAGCCACATTACGTTCCGGTAGCCAGCTCATGCCATAGCCCAGTAGCACCAACTCTTTGATGCCCGCCGCGTAGAGATTTTCACTTTGTGCCGTTAAGTACGTGCTTTGGGGGAGTCGCGCCAGGTGCGCTTTGACCGCCGAGCCTAGCAGCCCCCGTTTGGGGTACGCCAACCACGGCGCTGGCTGCTGGCGAGAGCCGGGCAGCAAGGCGCAGGCGGTGCCGTCGCTCTTCAGCCCGGTCACGGGAATTAACCTCTCATGCCCAATGACTCGGTAAGTACAGGCGCTGGTGTCAATATCTAGATCACAGCGGCCAATCGGCCAGTAGCAAATCGCCAGATCACACTCTGCCCGGGCAAGCGCCTGGAAGTAGTCGCTGGCCACCCAGCCCGTCGCACGTAGGTAGGGTTGAATACGCTCCTGCCTGCCAGTGCTGGCAAGCCATTCCGGCAGAAAATGCGCCAGCAGGCTTTGCGGTGCTGCCACCATAATGCGCCGCTGCTGCCCGGCACTGATCTCACGAACGCGATCGAGCGTTAAGCGAACTCGGTCGGTGACCTGTTCGCATAGCGTTAAAAACTCTTCCCCCGCAGGCGTTAACGACAGCGGTAGCGTTTGCCGATTGATCAGCGTGACGCCCATCTCCTCTTCCAGCAGCTTAATGCGCCGGGAAAAGGTGGGTTGAGTGACGTGCTGTTCGTCGGCAGCGCGGGAGAAGTGTCGCGTTCTGGCCAGGGCAATAAAGTCTTCTAGCCAGCGAATTTCCATGCCTTACCTCGCAAAGCGGCCAAGCGTATAGCGGTTGAGTGGGCCGCGCTCATAGGCGGCCTTCTTCAACAGCGTGACACGCAACGCGGGTACCGTCATCCTGGGTTCTTAGTGCAGGGATTTCCTGTTTGCAGCGGGCGTTGGCATGGGGGCAACGGCCATGGAAAACACAACCGCTTGGCAGATTAACCGGCGTAGGTACCTCGCCCGAGAGACGAATATGCTGCGGCCGGTCATCTTCCAAGCGAGGAATAGCGGATAGCAGCGCCTGGGTATAGGGGTGCCGAGGCTTAGCAAACAGCGTAGCGGTGGTCGCAATCTCGCATACCGTGCCCAAGTACATAACAGCCACCCGTGTCCCAAAATGCTCTACCACCGCCAAATCGTGGGTGATGAACAGATAGGTCAGGTTACGGTCTCGTTGGGCATCCATCAGCAGGTTGAGCACCTGAGCCTGGATGGATACGTCCAGTGCTGAAATGGGCTCGTCGGCCACGATAAATTCGGGGTCAACGGCGAGTGCGCGAGCAATCGCGATACGCTGGCGCTGCCCGCCGGAGAACTCATGACCAAAGCGTTTGCCCCAGTCTGGGTCGATGCCCACCGAGCGCATCACTTCCTCAACTTTGTCGAGGATCTGTTGGCGGTTCCAGTCTGGGGGGTGCAGGCGGAGCGGCTCTTCCAGGGTTTGCTGAATCGTCATACGCGGGTTTAGCGACGCGTAAGGATTCTGGAAGATCATCTGCATGCGCTTGCGATAGGGCAGCAACTGCTTGGAGCTGAGATCGTCAATGCGCTGGCCGTCGTAACGAATCTCACCTTCTGAAGGTGAAATTAGCCCCATGACCGTACGCGCTACGGTGGATTTGCCGCAGCCAGATTCACCTACCACGCAGAGCGCTTCGCCGCGTTTGATGTCCAGGTTCACGCCGTTAATGGCGTGGACATACTCCTGATGGCGAACCAGCTTGCCGCCTTTGAAACGTAGCTGTTCCAGAAAATCGCCAGAGAGTGAGAAGCGCTTTTTGAGGCCACGAATTTGCAGCAGTGACTCGCTACTCTCTTCATTTTGGGTTGGCATTGTGGGGATTGTTTCAGCCTGGGCGCTCATAGGCTCTCCTCCTTCCAAGCGGCGGTCTTCAAGCATTTCCGCCACCATATGGCAGGCAACGCGGCAGTTACCGGATTCAACAAAGTCGGGGACTTGCTGGGTGCACGCAGGACGAGGTTGGCCGTCGGCACGGTTGATAAAGTCGCAGCGGGGGTGAAACGCACAGCCGCTGGGCAAGTTAGAGAGCGACGGCATGCTGCCACGAATCTGGTTGAGTTTTTCGCCCGGCGTTGCCATCTGCGGCAGTGCGTTGATCAAACCTTGAGTGTAAGGGTGCTGCGGGTCGTTGATGATTTCCCGCGTGGGACCTTGCTCAATCACTCGGCCTGCGTACATGACCAGCATGCGCTGAGTCACTTGGCTCACCACACCCAGGTCGTGGGTAATCAAAATCAAGCCCACGTTGTGCTGCTCACACAGCTCCAACAGCAGCGCCATGATTTCGGCCTGGATCGTTACGTCTAACGCCGTGGTCGGCTCGTCGGCAATGATGATGTCCGGGTCGAGCAGCAGGGCGATGGCGATAATAATACGCTGGCGCATCCCACCGGAAAGCTCGTGGGGGTACTGGTCTAAGCGCTTTTCCGGAGAGGGGATCTGCACTTGGCGCAGCTTATCCAGGGCGATGGCACGCGCTTCTTTGGTCGAAATACGCCGATGCGCCTTTAAGCACTCCACCATCTGTTCGCCGATGGAGAGCACTGGGTTCAGCGTCATCATCGGATCTTGAAAGATCATCGAAATGCGGTTGCCGCGCACTTTGCGCAGGCCACGCTCCGACATGCTGTTGAGTTCTTTCCCTTCAAATTTAATGCTACCCCCGGCAATAAAGCCGGGCTTGGCGATCAAATTCAGCAGTGAGAAAGCGGCGACTGATTTACCCGCGCCAGACTCGCCTACAATACCCAAGCGCTCGCCGCGCTCCAGGGTGAAATTAACGTCGCGCAGGGCGCGCACTTCGCCCTGACGAAGGGCAAAGCGGACATCGAGATGAGAAACTTCAAGAAGTGCCATGGTGTCCTCAGCCTTTGTAGAGTCGTGGGTTCATGACATCGCGCAGCCAGTCGCCCAGAAGATTGATTGACAGCACCAGCACTACCAGCACCGCACCGGGGATCAACGTGATCCACCAAGAGCCTGATTGAATATAATCAAAGCCTGCTTTGATCAGCGAACCCAGCGAGGGGTGCGTTTCCGGCATACCCAGCCCCAAAAACGACAGCGCTGCTTCGGAGATAATCGCGTTAGCAATTTGCACCGTGGAGATAACGAAGATCGGTGAAAGCGTGTTCGGCAGCACATGGCGGAACATGATGCGTCGGCTACGCAGGCCCATTACACGGGCGGCGTCCACATACTCTTTGTTTTTCTCAGCCAGCACTGACGCGCGCACGGTACGAGCATACTGGGGCCATTCAGCAAGGCCGATAATCAATATCAGCATTAGAACGGCGTATTGGCTGTAGAACGCGCTGCCCATGGTGGCCTTCACCACCGCACCGACCACAATCGCCACCATCAAGGTGGAGAACGAGAGCTGGATATCCGCTAGGCGCATCAGGAAAGCGTCGACACGGCCGCCCAGGTAGCCTGCCATTAAGCCGAAGGTCACTCCCAGTAGGGCTTGCAGCGCCACCGCGCCAAAGCCAATCAGCAGCGATACTCGAGTGCCGTAAAGAATGATCGACAGCAGATCACGCCCTTGGGCGTCGGTGCCGAGCGTATACATCTCGTCGGCGCCATCAATCCAGAAAGGCGGCAGCTCGGAGGCGAGAATGTCGATTTGAGCCAGGTCATAAGGATCGGTCGGCGCTAATAGCGGCGCCGAAAATGCCGCAATGACTAAGCAGATAAAGACCGCCAAACACAGTTGCGCCGTACGGTCACGTTTGAAACTGTACCACAAAAAGGAGTCGCGCAGGCGCTCCCAGCGGCTTGGTGCAGTGGAAGTTGTGGAACGTTGTCATGCGGGCTTACCAGTCAGTTTTACAGTGGGGTTCACAAAGCCGTAGATCAAATCCACGATGGTGTTTGTGACCACGAAAATGACGCCGACAATCATCAGGTAGGTAACAATCAGCGGAATGTCGGCACGGTTGATGGCGTCAAGGAACATCAGCCCCATGCCCGGCCATTGGAATACGGTTTCGGTCAAAATGGTGTAGGCCACCATGGTACCAATCTGTACGCCGCCCACGGTAATCACCGGCAGCATGGTGTTTTTCAGCGCGTGAACGAAATAGACACGGCGCATGGAAATCCCTTTAGCGCGCGCATACTTCACATATTCAGATTGCAGCACTTCCATCATTTCTGCGCGAATCAAACGAATAAACAGCGGTAGCATGATGGAGGCTAGCGATACGGCGGGTAGGACAAGGTGTTGCAAGCCATTCCAGGTAACCAGGTTGGTATCCCAGTGGCCGACGACATGCACCAAATCATAGCCACGGCCAAACGACGGCATATTGCCCTCGGTCGAGAGCAGGCCGTTTAACCAAGCGCCCCAGGCAGTGCCTTCGGGGAACAGCGAGACGGTGATACCGATCGAGAAAATTTGAATTAACACAATCGCGGTCAAGAAGACCGGGATTGAAATACCGATAATCGATGCCCCCATGAAGAACCGGGATATCGGCGAGCGCGGTTTGATAGCGCTATACACGCCGATGGGCACAGATAGCAGCACGATAATCAGGGTGGCAGCAAATACCAGCTCAAGAGTGGCGGGCAGGTGCCGGGCAATCACTTCCAGCGCTGGTTCGCGGTAGAAGTAGGAGTAGCCAAAATCACCCTGCACGGCGTTTTTAGCAAAACGCACGTACTGCACTAGGAAGGGGTCGTTGAGCCCCAGCCGTTCGCGAATGGCTTCGCGTTCACTTTCGGGGACCGACTGTCCGACCATCTGCTGTACAGGGTCACCCAGGTTATCCTGGATGGCGAAGGCCAATACACTGATGACAAACATCACCAATATTGCGTGCATCAGCCGCTTGATTAAAAAAGCAATCATGGCGTACGCCACCTATGTAGGTTAATCAGAGAAGCGCCGCGTGGCCGTCTGGCGGCCGCAAAGAAAACGCTTCGCTCTCCAGCAGGGCTGGAGAGCGAAGCATCCTTGCGCGGGTTATCAGTTCTGCGTGGGGATTAGCGGTTAATCACCAAATCACCCAGGTAGGGGAAGTCCAGCGCGCTAACAACCGGCTCAACATCTACGCCTTCAGCTGCGGCATAGGCAAGGTTTTGCCAGTGCAGCATGACGAAACCAACGTCTTCATACAGCATGGCTTCTGCTTCACGCAGCATTTCGTTGCGTTTTTCAAGATCGGTTTCGCTGTCGGCTGCTGTCACCAGCGCGTCGATCTCTTCGTTGCAGTAGCTGCCGTAGTTGTACTGGCCAGCACCGCTCTCTTCATCAATACAGAAAGAGAGGTACTGGAAGAAGTTAGCGGTGTCTTCGGTATCCGCGTGCCAGCCGATCATGGCGATGTCTGACTGGCGAGTGTCGTACTCAGGCCAGTACTGAGCCAGCGGCATGGTGCGCAGGTTAACGGTGATCCTGAATCCGTGAAGCCGGCGCCGAC
>NZ_MWVI01000053.1 GCF_002087295.1 Vreelandella lionensis
GAGGCGACTCCCCTTCCTACTTGATGTGCTAGGTGAAGGCTATTTCTGAAGATGAGTTGGTTTGCTCTTAGAGCACCAGCCGGGGTATTAATGAATAGCCCACCTTCACGTCACACCGCCACACTCCATAGCGAAGAGTAGACGCCGAACCTGTTTTGCTTCGATATCAGTGCCGCATAGCATGACAGGTGCCTGTCCTCCCAGCGCTTCGTTCGAACTAGACATCCAGTTTATCGTAGCCAGCTTGTTCTCGAATACCTCCATTGCGAGGTGACTTACGGTCGCAACCCTATCAAGACGTTCTGATGCCACGGAGTCCAAATTTTTCCTTTCACGTCTGCGGTGGTGAACTGCTGATATGGATACATTAAACAATGCCTTAACCTGCTTATCCTGTAGCTGAAAGGTCTCTTGCACTGTTAGGAATAATGTTGGTGAGAGGCCTTCCTGGATACTTTGTAAACGCTCAGACTCTTTACACATCGCTTGGACTGTGATGAACCGCCAGAACTCTGCTGTCCGTATTTCACGCTTATTATTCCCCGCTTTATGAGGCGAGATGGGTGGTTCTGGCATAAGTCGCCTCGTCAAGTGGTGGTTATGAAACTTCACATGAAGCGGAGATGGATAACAGCACGGAGCGACTGTTTCTTGTTGAAGTGTAGTCTGTATTCCATGGTTGGTTGTGCTTGCGAACTATGCTTTTAGGTATCGGCACTGGATGGGTCTATGTCGAAGTATGAAGAGAATATAGACATGGTATGGTGCCAGCGACGACACCCCATCTTCAGTAGCACCCGGGTTTAGAGTCTGAAGTTACTTTATCGTTTTTTAACACCAGTTGCTCGGCATAGGCGGAAAGCGTTAATCCTCCCAGTCCTTTCTTCGGTCTTTCCTCGTTGTATTCTCGTCGCCACGCCTCGATGATGGCTCTCGCGTGATACAGGTTGGTGAACCAGAACCAGTGCTCATTTAGACATTCGTCTCTAAAACGGCCATTGAGCGATTCGATGTAGGCGTTTTGATTGGGTTTTACAGGTTCGATTAGAAACAGAGCAGCATGGCGCGCCCGCAGAACTCCTTGCCATTATCCGTACGAATGGCGCTTGGTAGGCCACGTTGTATAGCTAGATGATCCAGAATTCGTGTTAACGACAGCCCATCAATGGCACGGTCAGGCACGATAGCCACGGCTTCATGGGTGGCGTCGTCGACAATGGTGAGGTTCTTTATCACTCTCCCGTCCGCCGTGCGGTCAAACACAAAATCCATTGACCAGACCTGATTGGCGATACCAGGGCGGCCAAGGGACTTGCGTTCAGACGTGGGAACCTTCTTACGCTTGCGCCGTTTTACCTGCAACCGAGCCGCCGCGTAGAGGCGTTCGACGCGCTTGTGATTGACCTGTTCACCAGCCTGACGCAGCTTCAGGTAGATCATACCAGCGCCGTAACGACGCCAAAGCAACAATGCGTTCACGCAATGCCCCATTGCGGTCAGGAGCCGGTTGGTAGCGCAATGCACTGGCACTCATACGGATGGCACGGAGCGCTCGACGCTCACTCAGACCACGTGACGCCAACGTCACCCCATCTTCAGTAGTACCTAGGCTTAGCGATCAAACACAAAATCCATGGATCAAACCTGAGTGACAGTACTCGAGCGACTCAATGGATTTCGCTCAGAAGCGGTGAGTTTCTTGTGTTTAAGGCATTTTACCTGCAACTGAGCCGCAGTGTAGAGACGCTCGACGCGCTTATGATTGTCCTGTTTGCCCGCTTTACGCAGCTTCAAATAAATCATGCCCGCGCCGTAGCGACGATGCCGATGTGCCAAGGAAATGATGCGTTCACGCTATCTCTTGTTATGGTCAAGAGCAGGTTGATAGCGCAATGCACTAGGTTCTGTCTGAAAAGTCGGCGAGCGAAGGTCAGACAAGGCAAAAATCGGCGAAAAGACGGAGTTTACATGTTGTAAATGAGTACTTTGAGCCGATTTTTAACGCCGTATGGCCGAGCGCAGCCAGTTTTCAGACAGAGCCTATTACTTTTACGAATGACAAGAAGTGCTCGGTGCCCACTCAGGTCACGAGACACTATAAAACGAACCACGTCTTGGCGTGTAAGGGCGTTTACCTTTTTTCTCAGCGCCTCGCGAGTGACCTCTATTTACAGTAGTGACTCGGCGAGCAGTCCCACTTCGGCTTCGCCCAGGAAGATAATAATCTGTTCTTCGCTGAAACGCTTCTTCAGGTCCAATCTCCCTGCCTACAGGATCGGACTCTAAAGGGCGGTCTCAATGAGCAAGTGCAACACCT
>NZ_MWVI01000054.1 GCF_002087295.1 Vreelandella lionensis
GGACGTGTCAACTCTATTCAGGACGGGCCACAGGCATAAAAAAAGTCCCCCGAAGGGGACCCAGGTGGAGCACGCCAGCTCACTCGGTGTATCACGCGGCTAAACCGCAGTGACATGGCAAAGAAGGGAAAGCACCAGGACAAACTTAGGTAGCTCTATTCATTTGCCGCTTGCCTTTTATATAGCGAGCAGCGTGCCACTATATTTTTTATCTACTAAAAACAGTTGCTTATAGACAAAAATAGGCGATCAACAGCTTAAGTAACGATATCACATCCCCTAAAGCGCACCAGCGCTGAGCACTGAGATGGCCAATTGCTTCAAAAGTGGTCATTGGTTTAATGGCAAACTTGGTTGCGCCCACGACGCTTAGCGCGGTAAAGCGCCTCATCCGCTACCACCAGCAACCTATCCTGGTCATCATGCATCGCGTCGGTACTGCATACCATGCCGGCGGATAAGGTACAGGCAAACTCCTGGCCATCTTGATTGAAGCGCAGTCGGGAAAAATACTCCCGAATATCCTCTAATCGTTTCCGACCATCCTCTGCACAACAGTGCGGCATTACTAATAAAAACTCTTCACCGCCATAGCGTCCGATCATATCGGTTTGACGTAGCCGCTGGCGCAGCAGGGTCGCCACCGAAGCAATGACGACATCCCCGACAGCGTGGCCGTAGGTATCATTAATCGATTTAAAGTTATCAATATCGATCATAGCGACCACTACCGGATACCCCTGGCGAAAACCACGGGTAATTTCATTCATCGCGGTGCTCTTGATACTAGCGTGCTTCAATAACCCTGTCAGGCTATCCCTGTTCAGTAACGCAGATAGCGTACGTGAACGGGCTACCCGAACGCGGATAGACGCGATTAACTGTGCTGCGAGAATCGGCTTAGTCAAAAAGTCATCAGCACCATGGCTAAGCGCATCTACCTGTTTACCCAAATCCATTTCCGCTGACAAAAACACAATCGGCAGGCTGCTCCACTCATCATACTGCCTGACCACTGCGGCTAAATCCGGGCCGTCGTAGTCCGGCATGTGTACATCCATCAGCAGCAGTTCCGGCCTAAACGAATTAAGCTGGTCAATAATGTATCGAGGCTTATCAAGGATCCGTACTTCCATACCCGCCGACTCCAGCACCAGCCGGTAATACGCCGCCAGTTGCTGGTCGTCATCTACCACCAGGATACGGGGAGGTGGTGCACGGTGCTCTTGCAGCAATTGCTCCAGCCGGTTAACTAGCTGCGGGATATTCAGCGGTTTTAAGAAATAGCCGTGGGCATTAAGCTGGGCCGCTTGCATACGGGCATCAAATGTATCGCTGTTACTAATAAACAGCAGCGGGCACGACAGCGCTTGCAGCGGGGCAAGGTGCTCAACACCCATCATGACATCGACAATTAAAATATCGGGGGGCTCTTTGTTAATCTCCTTGCACGCAGCCGGAACCGAGGAGAACAGGCGTACCACGTAGCTGAAGTTTGTCAACTGCTCCAGGATATGCTGCCCTAGCGTTGGGTCCTCTTCAATTAGCCATATTTTTGCAGCTTTAGAGGGTTCATTAAGCTTAGAGGTAACTTTAGGGTTATGTTTCGAGCTTGGGACCAGCTCTACTTGCATGGACTGCAGTTGGCTGCCGACAACATCGATCAGCTGTAAATCAATGACCGCCTTCCCCTCTTCCAAACAGCGCTGCAATACGCCTTCCAGAAGGCGCGCCTGATGACCAATCGCATCAAATCCAAATGTACCCGCAGAGCCGGCCAGCTTATGTAGACGCCGGCTGACATCCTTGAGTACTTCATAGGGAGACAAGCCCTCCGTAGAATAATCAACGCCCGCTGATGCCATCAACTGGGACTGCATACTGTGCTGCAATGTGTTTAACAGCTGGCATAAGACGCCAGCTCAGCCTGCAGGTTTTGCTGGTAAGACTTTTTTAATAGCGCCAGCTTATGCTCAAGAGAGTTCGGATCACCTTTTTCCATACGCATGCTCCCAAAGAGTACGGACTTGATGCGCCAAGGTCATAGGGTCAAACGGTTTGGAAATAACGTTTTCAGCCCCTAGTGCCACAAGCTGACTGACCTCATGCGGTTGAACTTTTGCCGTCATAAACGCCACGGGCACATTTTCCAGGCTCGGCAGCCGACGCAGCGCTGCCAGCGTTGAAGGTCCATCCATGCCCGGCATCATCACGTCCAGCAAAATCATGTCCGGAGCGAACCGCTCGGCCTCTTCCAGCGCCTGCTCTCCAGAGGAGCATACCTTTACCTTGAAGCCACCCACTACTTCCAGCGCAAGCGTCGCCACTGTTTGAATATCAGGGTCGTCTTCCACATACAAAATGCGTTCCAAACTATTCATCCACTCTTTACCATCTGCGCCAGTTGGGTTCGTTGTTGTATAGCCTCTAGCAACTGCTCCGGGCTAATGCGCGATTTTAGGAAAACTTTTTCAACACGATGTTGATCTAGCTCATGAATTGACTGTCCGGAAAGAATGACAATTCGAGATTGCGGCTGTATGTCACGAATTTGCTCCAGAAGCTCCCAACCTTCACCGTCCGGCAGCCCGATATCCAGGATAACGGCATCGTAACGCCGTTTTGCTAAGGCGCGACGCGCTGTCGCCAAACTCGACGCGTGTTCACAGTGTGCATGGCCGTTAAGCATTGTGCGAATAACAGCGCGCAGATCAGGGTCATCTTCTATATGCAGGAGCATTAAGCGCTCTTCATATATCTGCATTTGACTGCTGAGTAAGTCCAGCAAACGCTGGGGCTGAATCGGTTTTGCTAACCACGCAATATCCTCAAGATGGCCTTCTAGCGCCACTTGACCACGCTCAACACTCCCGCTAACCACTAGCACAGGGGTATGCTGCGTTTCCTGCTGCTCACGTAGGAAATGTATCACGTCGAAACCGCTCATATCGGGCAGGCCTATGTCAACGGTCACCGCGTCATAGCGGTGGCTCGCCAGCTTTTCGAGCGCCATACCACCGCTAGCGGCAGTATCCACCCGATAGCCCGCCGCCACGAGTATTTCCTGCAGTACGAGAAGCACAGAGGAGTCATCTTCTACAACTAACACACGGCCAGCGCTATTCTGGTCGTCTCCGGGATCACCGCCCTCCTCACACTCGGACGGGTACATAGGCAACGAAAACCAGAAGCAGCTTCCCTCTCCCTCCTCGGAAGTGAACCCCATCTCTCCTTCCATATGCTCGATCAGCTCTTTGGTAATCGCCAAGCCTAGCCGCGTGCCACCCTTAGCCCGGGAGTCGGAGGCATCGACTTGGGCAAATTTATTAAAAATATGCGATTTACAACGTCTCGGGAATTCCAGGCCCCTCATCCTTAACGTTAACGACAATATTCGCTGACTGTCGCTGCACAAAGATATGGACATCTCCGCCTTCTGGCGAGAACTTCACCGCGTTAGAGAACAAATTAGCCATCACCTGCTGCAAACGCTGCCCATCCACTCGCACCTGGCTGCCGGGATACGGATTATCCAGCTTTAAAGTGACATTACGCTCACGGCGGTAGTGGCGGTTTTCCTCAATGGCACTCTCCAGCAAACGCTGTAGCGGCTGCCACTGCATATCAAACACAAGCTTACCCGCAGCGATTTTCTCAATATCCAATAAATCATTAATTAGGTGTGTAAGGCGCTGGCTGTTTTTATAAGCAAGTGTAACCATGTGCATGATTGGCCTAGGCACGCTACCCAGCGCCCCCGCCGACACCATGCCTAGCGCCCCCGAAATAGAGGTAAGCGGAGTGCGTAGTTCATGGCTAACCGTAGAGACAAACTCATTTTTCATCCGCTCTACACGCTTGGATTCTGAAATATCCTCTGCAATACCTAAATAGCCGGTAACGTTACCTTGCTGATCCTTAATCGCAGTCACCACCAATTTAATAGGTAGCCTCTCGCCTAAACGAGTAATATATATCCACTCATTTGCTTCGCGCTTCTCTATGGCGGCTCTATAGGCAAACACCTCAAAGGGGGTTAAGATAGACTCTGCACTTTTGTTGATTTCCATAAGCCGTTGGCCCAACTTCATCGGTATCATGAAAAAGCATGGGTGTATGCAAGCCAACGACCTCGTCAGCAGCGTAACCCAACATATTCTCAGCCCCTTGGTTGAACAACTTAATAACACCCTGGGTATCGGTAACGATAATGGCAAAATCTGACGCTGCATCCAGCACCGAACTCAGTAGGTCATTGCTACTGGCGAGCGCTTTCGTGCGCTGCTCCACTTCGCGCTCTAAATTGCTGTGAGTATGACGCAGACGTTTAAATGCGCTACTAAGCTCCGTCGCCATTTCTTCCAATAAATTTGAAAGCTGTTGAAACTCTACGATGCGGCTGCGAGGTAGTTGTAATGTCTCGCCGCTGCCGATCGTATGGCTTAGCGCCTGTCCATTTTTACCTAATTGCATGAGCGGCTGGGTAATCATACGGCTTAATAGCTCTGCTGCTAAAACCCCTAACCCGATTACCCCAGCTAGCATAAATAAAAGCACAGCCCGGTAAGCCTCCATCGCTCTAATAGTGGGTAATGCAGGAGTTTCTAATAAAATTTGAGCCACCCCATCCACACCCTGGGCAGGCATACGTAAGGTGTACCGCCCTTGCGCAAAGCGGATCGCAGGGTTCTTTAAGCCTCCAGGTAACCACATATTTAAGCGATTATTAACAGGCATAACCTCGTCTCCAGGCCCAAGGGCCAAAGAGTTAAGACTACCTACTTGACTAATTAAACCCCCCATTCCCGCTTAACAAGCCAATACTGACATCATTTCCACCTCGAACCCGACCAATGTGATACATATAACTTTGATCAGCTCCCGGTTCAGATAAACGTTCGATTAACTCGTTACCAAGTGCCAACATAGTTTGATCAACAAACGTCTGTTGGCCCTGCCGCATTGCATGACCTTCATAGAGAATCAAAGGAATGCCCGTCATTAGTGTGACTGACAGTAGCGCACAGAAGAGTAAATGACGCAGGCGCATTAACGATCCAGCAGTAGGCAGCCAAGCACGCTTAGAGAGACCGCAAACAATGATTATGGCACTGGCAATAACAGCGTTTAGCACACCATTTACAAGCTGTTTCAAGTAAACCAGCTGTGTTAACTCTTGGCTCCATCCTAACCAATATGAAAAAAAGATAAAATCAAGAGGAGCCGCTACAACCATCCAATAAATTAGGCTGGCGACGATAAGATTCTTAATTTTATGATGATAAATCCAAGAAACTACGATGGCCTCTAATAAAAACACCATCACAGTGACCGGATTTTGCCAAATAAGGTAGGTATAAAGCCCCGCCACAATACCAATCAGAACAGCAGGCCAAGTACCCAACCAGGCAATCGCCAGCATTACAGCGACAGAGCCAAATACAAAATAAACGTTAAATAGTACCGAAAGCTGCAGCATATTGCCGATAATACCAAGCGCTAGCAGTGCTACTAACAGCCAAAATCCTGTATACGCAGAGGAACCTCCAGGCCAGGTTAGGCGTTCAAGATTTCGCACGATCTCTTTCCTCTACCCAAGGAAACACGACATAAAACGTACTGCCCTTTCCTTCACAGGAAGCAAAACCAATAGTACCGCTCATTTGTTCCGTGATTGCTTTACTGATTGAAAGCCCCAAGCCCATCCCTCCCTTCACACGGCGGTCGCTAGCATCCGATTGCGAGAATTTTTGAAAAATTCTCGCCCTAAAGGCATCAGGTATACCACAGCCAGAATCTTTTACGTTGATACGAACACTTTTATCACACTCATCGCAAAAAATAACGACCTCCCCTTTAAGCTGTGAGAATTTTGCAGCATTAGAAAGCAAATTCGCCATAATTTTTTGAAAATGTAATGAATCGACGTTTATTAAACGATCCACAGCTAATGGCAACAAATTAAGCGTTACCCCATACTGAGAGGCGTAGGGCTGATTTTTTTGTACGGTCGCAGTGAGCAGAGTTGCCAACGAGCAAGGCTGACAAATCAAATTTAACGTTCCCGTCAGCAGCTTTTCAATATCCAGGAGATCATTGATAAGCATCCCAAGGCGCTCGCTATTTTTAAGTGCCATCGTCAGCATTTGTTGCGTTTGCGCGGGTATTACACCAATGGCACCACCCAGCACGAGTTTGAGCCCACCGGTTACAGCCGTGAGTGGCGTGCGAAGCTCATGGCTAACCGTAGATACAAACTCATTTTTCAGCGCATCCACCTGCTGACGCTCTAGCACAGAGCCAATCCAGTGGCTCAAGAGCTTTAGTAAAATCGTGTCTGTTTCAGTAAAGGCTTGGGGCCGAGGCATTGCTGATGAGAAGCTCACTGTCCCAAATAGCTGTTCACCTAGTTGGATGGAGCAACCGATATAGGCTTCAAGGCCAAAGGTGTCGTAGCAAGGGTGGTGTCGCACATCGCTCATACCCAAATTATGAACAGCCAGCACCCCATTGCGTTTTAGCGTCATATCACAATAGGTGTTGGCTAACGGCAAACACTGGCCTGCACTAACCGCCACGTCCTTCGGCGCAGTGACAGACACCACCTCGAAAATACCTTTGTTGATCCGGCTGATAATCCCGATTTGCATTTGGAGATGGCGACAGCCTAGCGCTAGGGAGGCCTGCAGTTGCTGAGCAAGGCTGAGCTCGTTCGATGTGCTGATTTCGTTAAGTGATGAAAGCGCCGCTACCAACCTCCGCTGTTGTTGTTCATCTTCCGCTAAGCGCCTTCTAGCCTTAGTCACTCGTGACAGCTCATTCTCAAGACCCATCCGATTAACTTCATCTTCAGCGCAAGCCGCAAGATCAATCAACGCCTGGCGCTGGGCGTCGTCTAACCGCCGGGGCTTAGAGTCAATAATACACAGCGTGCCAACCCGAAATCCGTCTGATGTAGTGAACGGTACACCGGCATAAAATCGAATACCACGACGCGCTGTCACTAGCACGTTATCTGCAAAACGCGGATCTGCACTCGCATCCTCTATTTCAAAAATGCCTTCTTTTTTAATGGCATGAGCGCAAAAGGATTCTTGCCGACAGGTCTGGGTGATCGAAAATCCCTGGCGCGATTTAAACCACTGCCGCTCCTCATCTACTAATGAGACGAGCGCAATCTCTACCCCTAACAGGTGCGTTGCAAGCCGAGTAATTCGATCAAAACGCTCCTCTGGTGGCGTATCTAAAATAGCTAAGCCATGTAGCGCCTGAAGCCGAGCCTGCTCACTCTCCACCATGGTAAAACCTCGCGTGTTACAGACGCTAACGTAATAAACCGGGCGTAGCACTGCTAAGCTCGTTTAGTTAATGTCAATGTATGCATTTATTCAGCTGCTGTCGTTAGCTGTATCGATATTTCATATTTAAAACGGCTACCGTGCCAAGATACGTTTAACTCACCATGGAAAAGTGCGTATGACTAAGCCCCACATCATCTATACCCCTGGCGGTGCCCAAGGAATTGGTCTCGGTATCGCCCACACCCTGCTCACCGACCGCTATCGCGTCGCCATTACGGATATTGATAAAGAAGCCCTAAGTGCGGCCGCTGAACGACTGCCCCGCCGTGAAAACCTGCTAACACTAATGGCGGATGCCAATAATGAAGCCCAGGTGGCGGCCAGCCTCGAAAAAACCGTCAGCCACTTTGGTCAGCTCAACGGCATCGTGCATAACGCAGGCATTGCGGACCCCTTCCATGGCCCGGTGGAGCAGCTCTCGCTAGCGACATGGCAGGCCTACTTAAACACTAACCTCACTGGCGCCTTTTTGTGCGCCAAACATGGGGCTGCTTATCTACGCCCGCACGGCGGCAGTATGGTGCTGATGGCCTCGTCACGCGCCATCCAATCCGAGCCGGATACCGAAGCCTACGCCGCTAGTAAAGGTGGCATTGTCGCGTTGACCCACGCGCTAGCGGTCAGCCTAGGCCCGGATATTCGCGTCAACGCCGTTAGCCCGGGCTGGATCGAAGTCGGCGACTGGCAAAAACCCAGCCGCCAGCAGCCGGTGGAGCACCGTGGTATCGACCGCGAACAGCACCCGGCGGGGCGCGTGGGCACTCCCGAAGATATTGCCGCGCTCACCCGCTTTCTGCTCTCCAAAGAATCCGGCTTTATCACCGGTCAGAACTTTGTCGCTGACGGCGGGATGACGCGCAAAAATGATTTACGCCGAGTAGCGGCACAGCCCATCAAAAAAGCCATCAAGTAGGAAGGGGAGTCGCCTC